>JBIOXB010000255.1:0-25329 GCA_044869275.1 bacterium | reverse complement strand
TACGCAAACCACAAGGGCCTTTTCAATTACTATCAGCAAAAACCGCAAGAAAGTTCAATAAAATCGCGGTTAAAACGCCAAGTCAGAAAGTTGAGTAATTCAAAAACAACAAACAAGTTAATATGCATTGTCTAAGAACATCAGTTTACGCCTGCGCCCTCTTGCTCTCCTTCACTAGCGGCTGCAGCCTTTTCAACCCCCAAGAAACGGAAACCTTCGCCGATTTGGAAATCAATGTTCGTTTCTCGGAAACAGCTGGCAATGAGACATTGTCACCTTCGTTCCGCCTCGCAAATGAAAACCGGCTGGCCAAGGCGCAAGCGCTGGATCGTTTTGTGATCACGGTTTTTTCATATACTCCGCAACTGGAGGAAATAGGCCAGGAATTGGTGCGGCGCGAGATTTTTGTCGGTGAGAATCGCCGCCTCAGCGCCGCGTTGCGTGTGCCGCTGCGCTCCGCGGAAGAAGATTATTTTATCGCCGAGGTGCAGGCCTTCCAGCGTCTCGATTTGATCTATTCCGGATCGGATGTTTTCCAGTTCGATGCCACCACCCAAACGGCGACCGTCGAAGTTTTCTTGCAGCCGGTGGCGTTTTTCGCTTCGTTCATTCCGCAGCCGAACCTTCCGCGTTTTGTTCTCGGACAAGCCTCGGCGCTGGACACGACGATCACCGCTTTTGATTTCGAGGGCAACGGCATCGCCGTTACGGTGCCGTTAGGAAGAGCCAATCAAGCCAACAACGCCATACTCTTGTGGGGTGATACGACGCTCGTGAAGGCGCGCGCGCGGCAGGGAACCGTTTTTCGAGGGGAGGTGACGAGCCGGTTGAGTTACACTGGCGCGGCGGCGTCAGTTTTGATCGCCTGTACCTGGAACCAGCCGGTCAACTTCAATCTGGAAATCCGCAACCCCCTGAACCAGACGATTTCTGAGACCCTGCCCGGTGATGTGCCGAACGGCAGCGGCGTGATACTTCTGACTAGCGCCGGCTATGGCCCGGAGGTTTTTGAATGGCGCGTGGGCCGCATCACCGCCGGCCAGTTTATCGTCAATGTCGTGCGGCAAAATGCCAATGCTGTTGGCAGTGGCACGGTCTATGTCATCCGGCGCGAAGGCCTGGCCGAGCAAACGGTCGAAACGATTCCCTTCGAATTCAGGTTGATCGACACGGAGAACACCAAGCCGGTGTTCAGTTTTAATTGGCCGTGAGCACGGCGCGAATATGACATGAAGGTGGAAATCGGTGGCATCCTTCTCACTTTCCGCTTGACTTTTTGGTTAAGAAGGTTAATTTTCAGAGGTTTTGAAAAGATCAGCCATGACCGGCGAATGTAGCTCAGCTGGTAGAGCACCGGCTTCCCAAGCCGGGTGTCGCGGGTTCGATCCCCGTCATTCGCTCCACTTTTTGGCATCTTCACGATTGGTGTCTTCACGCCGGCCCGGCCGCAAACGATCGGCACAATGGCAGGCAAGCTGTTCGGGATGAAACATGGCCAGCGGCCAAGAGTCGAGCACGGAAATCGCAACACCAAACAGCGTCACAATTTTTCGACACGCTAGCAGTCGTGTCCATTCACCTACCTGCGTTACCCCGACATCACCTTCACCGTTGATCAAATATCTTTGCAGACAGATCTTGGCAGTTTTGCGTGCCTCTGACGGGCATGCGATGAAGCACAGAACTACTTTCATGAGAGGAGAACGAATTATGTTCGGGAGCAATAAAATGCTCAAACCGCTGGCCGTGTTTGTGTTCCTGGCCGCCGTGCCCTTGAGCCTCGCCCAGTCCGTGACACAAAGCGTCGGCACGCAAGGCACAGTAGATTGGAGCCAGCGCAAAATCCGCGCGACCGGCGTGGCGGCGCCGAATCCCAACTCGCCCCCGGGTGCGCAACGCGCCGGCGCCTTGGAAGCGGCAAAGCTCACTGCGCTCCGCAATTTGTTGCAGACGGTCAAAGGCATGGCGATCGATTCTGAAACCCTGGTCAACAACGCCATGGTCGAAAGCGATGTGATTCGCACGCGCGTTTCCGGTTTCGTGCAAGGCTTCACCGTCGTCGACACCCGTTACATGAGTGACATGTCGGTGGAAGTCGAGGTGGAGATTCCGATCGCCGGCATCTCAGACGTGGTGTTGCCGCCGGGCGCCGCACTGCAAGGCGATTTGGGCAATCCCAATGCCGGCTACGGCGTGCCGGTGGGGCAAGCCGCGCCCAGCATTCCTGCAGGAGTGATCACTGGCGTGGTGATCAATGCCAAGGGTCTCGGCGCGGTGCCGGCCATGGCGCCGAAAATTTTGGATGAAGACGGCAATGAGGTTTATGGCTCGCGCTTGGTCGATCGCGACTGGGCGGTGCAGCAAGGCATGGTGGGCTATGCCAAAGTGTTGAATGAAGCCCGTGCCAACAAGCGGGTCGCGCCGAACGCGATGGTGATCAACGCGTTGAAAGCAACGGGCAACAACAAGGCCGATCTCGTCATTTCGAACGCCGATGCCCAGGCGCTGCAACAGGCTTCGACCAGCCAGAGCTTTTTGGACAAGTGCCAGGTGATGTTCGTCGTGGATTAGATTTCGGTGCGGCCCCCGTTCCCCACAGGTCGGGACGGTTTGGGCCATGGCGTTTCGCTTGAACCAGCGCCCCACAACGGGCGGGACGACGAAGAATGAATACGCGATAGAGGAGGCCTCTTCATGAGGAACAAGTCGAGCAAAACTATTTTCTCCATTGCAGCGCTTGCCCTGACGGCGGCGATGATCAGCTGCGGCCCGAAAGCGATCAAGCAAGAATCCGTGCTGGACACGCCCGACAACCATTTCAGCCAGGGCATGCGCGAGCTGGATCGCAACAACGTGGCTGAAGCGCTGAAGGAATTCGAGCGCGCCCGCGCCCTCGATCCCAATTATCCCGAAGCGTTCGCGGGCACAGGGCTGGCTTATGCCTATCAAGGCGATTTTGAAAAGGCTCTGAATTCGGTCGATCAAGCGCTGGGCAAAAACGACAAGTCCTACGAAGCGCGCGTGATCAAGGGTCGCGTTCTCAGCATGCGGCGCAAGGAAGGCGACGATTGGGTGAAGGATGCGGCCAATGAATTCGAGCGCGCGATCAAATTGAATCCCAATAACGACAAAGCGTATTTCTACCAAGCAGAGGCTTACAAGCTGGGTTATCAATTCGGGCCGGCGGCGGACGCGTACAGCAAAGTGATCGCGATGAAGGGCGAGCACGCGGGCCGGGCGGACGCGGAATACGCCACCATGCAGAAAATTCAGCGCGCGGCGCCGGGCACGAAAGTCGGCATGAAGATCGCATTGATTCCCGAAATCGACCGCGCCGACCTTTCCGTGTTGTTGCTGGAAGAACTGAAGCTGGAAGAAGTTTACCAGAAGAAAAAGCAGCCGACCTATAACACGGATTACAAAGCGCCCACCGATCCCACGAAAATGGAGCAGCCGCAGGCGGAAAAGCTCGCCGCGGCCACGGATATTTCCACACATTGGGCGAAGAATTGGATCAATGACATCATACGCCTCGGCGCCATGGAGTCGTTTCCGGATCACAAGTTTTATCCGGATCAAAAGATCACGCGCGTGAATTACGCCAAAACCATGGAAGGCATTTTGATCGCGGCCACCGGCGACGCTACGCTGGCAACGAAATACGTCGGCGGGCAATCGCGTTTTCCCGATATGCGCAGTGATCATTTTTCATATAATGCCTGCGCCTTGATGGTGGATCGCGGCATCATGTCCGCGGACAAAATTACGGGCGCATTCAATCCCGAAGGCAAAGTCTCGGGCGCGGATGCCTTGCTCATTATTCGCGATTTTCAAAACGCGCTGCGCATGACGTTTTAGATGTGACTAAACCTTTCGGGTCCTTGAGACCCGAAAGGTTTGAAGAACTTGAAATCAAAAAACCTCGGAGGGAAGGAAGCTCCTATCATGCGCCCGGATAGGAATCAGGTTTTTCTCTCCTCCGGGGTTTTCTTGTGTTGGCGATGATGGGCGCATGACGACGCCTCGTCAACATTGGATGGGCGCACCCTGCATGGACCATTTGCAGCGATAGCGAGGAATCTTTTAAGTAGCGAGAGGGAGAATCCCGTGCCGAATCAAAAACATAAAATCCTTTTTGCGCTGGCGCTGCTGCTCGTGCAGGCGCCACTTTGGGCGCAAACCTCCAAGACCAGCGCCGCGCCCAAGCCGCAGGGCGTGGAAATTACCGTGCTCGGCACGGGCGCGATCTTGGCGAACGATCAAGCCGCGGCGCGTGATAAAGCCCTGGATGATGCCATGCGCAAAGCGGTGCAGCAAGCGCTGGGCACGCACATCAAATCGGAAACACTGGTGGAGAATTTTCAGATGGTCGAAGACCGCATTCTGGCATGGTCTTCGGGCTACGTGACGAAGTACGATATTTTGCGCGAGGGGCGGGGCCAGTATGACACCTACGAAGTGCAAATGCGCGCGTTGGTGAATTTGAGCGATTTGAAAAACGACGATCAAGCTCTGGCCGAGCTGTTGCAGAAGGAAAACCCGCGGGTGATGGTGATGATCGCCGAGCAGAATATCGGCGATACGGACAGGTTGCGCTATTTCGAAGTCGACATGACCGCGGCGGAAACGGCGGTGATCGAGCAGTTTCGCGTGAAAGGCTTTGAAGTCGTCGATCCGGGGCAGGCCAAGAACAATCAAGATCGTGACGCCATCTTGAGCGCCATCGAAGGTGATGCGCGCAAAGCGGCGGCGATTGCCGCGGCGCAACATGCGGAATTGATCGTCACCGGCAAAGCCGCAGCCAAAGTCGCCACCGGCGTTAATCTCGGCGGCATGAAATCCTGCCAGGCCAATATCACGGCGCGCGTGGTGCGTGCCGGCGATGCACGCATCGTCGCCACGGCCAGCGAGCACGCTGCTTACCCGCACATTGACGAGCTCACCGGCGGCACCATGGCGATTGAAAAAGCCTCCAAGAAAGCGGGCGAAACGCTGATCACCAAGGTCGTAGAAGAAGCGCAGAAGAGTTTTTACAACGAGAACAGCGTCACGGTGCGCGTGCAAGGCTACCAGAATTACGCCGAGCTGCAAAAATTCAGCGGCGTGTTGAAGAGCTACATTCGCGGCATCAAGAACGTCTATGAACGCGGCAGTGCCGCCGGATACGCCACACTCGATGTCAAAATCATAGGCAATGCCCAGCAATTGGCGCGCGAGCTGGCGAATAAAGATCTCGATCCGTTTGAGGCGGAGGTCACCAACGTCTCTGCGAATCGCATTGACCTCAAAATCAAGCAACCCGCGGCCGCCATGGAAGCAGTGCCTGTGACCGTGGATTCGAGCAATCATTGAAAATCTCTAACCAATTTGCAAGGAGATGTTGCAGATGAGAAGATCTGTCGTCCTGTGGGCCCTTTTGAGTTGCTCCGTTTTGGGTTGGGCAACCGGCGGCGTTCACGCCCAAGAAAAAACCGGCAAAAAACGTGTGGCGGTATTCGTGTTTGAGGACAAAACCGATCATCGCTATCACTGGTGGAACGGCCAGCCCGTCGGGGACGGCATGGCGGACATGCTCACCACGACGCTGGTAAAGAGCGGCAAGTATCGCGTGATGGAACGCGCGCAAATGGACCAATTGCTGAAAGAGCAGGGCTTGGGCATGTCCGGTGTGATCACGCCGCAGACCGCGGCGCAAGCCGGCAAAATGCTGGGAGTGGAGCTGGCCATCATGGGCGCGGTCACGGAATTCGGCTACAAAAAAGTTTCCACCGGTGGCGCGCTGAAGAAAATCGGCATTGGCGCCAGCTTCGGCAAGCAAAGTGCGGTCGTTGGTGTAGACGTCCGCTTCGTGGACGTGAGCTCCGGCGAAATTAAGACCGCGGAGAGCGTGCGCAAAGAAAACTCTAAAGGCAGCGTCGACATCGATACACGCGACATCAGTTTCGAGAATCAAGCGCAATTCGACGAATCGCTGGTGGGCAAGGCCACGCGTGAGGCCATTGACCAGGTTGCGAAGCTGCTCGAGGAACAAGGTGGCGGCGGCGGTGCGTGGGAAGCAAAAGTGGTGATGATGAAAGGCGCCAATGTCCTGATCAACTCCGGCAAGGAAGGCGGCGTCAAAGTGGGAGACGTATTCGTTGTGGTGCGCAAAGGTGAAGATTTGATCGATCCCGACACCGGCGAATCTCTGGGCTCCTCCGAAGAAGAGCTCGGCAGCATCCAAGTGCTCGACAACAATTACGGCGGCAAAGGCAAGGCCTCGGAATGCAAGGTGTTGTCCGGCTCCGGCTTCGACAAGGGAGATATTGTGAGAGAGAAGAAGTGATTTATATTTAATGGAAAGCATCGAGGCACAAACCCATCAAGTCTCACCGAGCAAGAAACTCAAAAATCTCTCGGTGCCGCCGTGCAGCTTTATGCCTTGGTGCCGGAAGATTTGTTGAGGATTTTTTACTAACTAGGAGAACCAGGTATGAAATCTTTCCGCGTTGCGCTCGTTCTGATCGTGGCGTTGGCCGTCTCGCTATTTGCCAACCCCGGTGTCAAAACCGTGAAAACCACCAGCACCAAATTTCACGGCTTTCTGGGCACCATGATGAAAATGTCCGGCGCCGGCAAAACGTACACGGCCACGACGTATCTCGACGGCAGCCACTCGCGCTCCGACCGCATGAGCGAGGAGGGCAAGCTCGAAAGCTCGACCATCACCGATCTCGACCGCGAGGTGATCATCAACGTCGATCACCAGAAAAAAGAATACACCGAGATGACTTTCGCGGAATTCAAGGAGATGATGGCCAAGATGAAAGAGAAGATGGCCGGCATGCAAACGCCCGCGGCGCAGCCAGGCGCGGCGGACGTCAAAATGGAATATGATTACAAAGTGGACCGCACCGGCGAAAAGCAAAATATCGCCGGCTTCAATGCGGAAAAAGTGATCGTCACCATGCAGGCCAAGGGAGAGACGCAGGCCACGGCCACCTCTGCGGCCGGCAAGGGCGGAATGATCATCACTTCGACGCAGTGGATGGCGAAGGACGCGCCCGGCAAGGAGGAAGGGATGGCTTTCGGCCAGAAGTTTGCCGAAAAGATGGGCCTCGCCATGGGTGCAGAGGGCCCTATGAATCAGTGGCAGGCGCTCGCGGCGTTCAACCCGCAATTGGCGAAGGCCATAGAAAAACTGGCGGAAGAAGGCAAGAAGCTGGAAGGCGTTGCCGTGAAAACCGAAAGCGTGTTTGAAACGTGGTCCGATCAAACCACAGCGGCAGCGCCCGCGTCAGCCGAGGGCGCAAAAACACAAGAAATGCCGACCTCAGTGGGCGGCCTGCTCGGCGGATTCGGCAAGAAAATGGCGCCTAAACCAGGCAGCGCACCGGGACGCAGCGTGATGTTTGAATCGTCCGAAGAGACCAAAGAAATCAAAACCGGCACGTTCAGCGCCGAGGTGTTCAGCACGCCCGCAGGTTACAAAAAAGTCGAGCGCAAGATGTGAAGCGGTTAAAGCCCTACGAAGATTCGGACCGTGTGAAAACTCTCGTTCCACCGCTACGCGGTGGAATGCAGACGATGACGCTCTGCGTCCGGAGAAGATAGGTTTGAGTAAATAAAGAGTCAATTTCATGACAGTTTCCAAAGCAGCAACTTTGTTTGGCATCATGTTGTTGGGGAGCATTCATCTCAGCTCGACCTATTCACCCTATCCCCCGGCTTTGGGAAAGATCAATTTTCTCCTGGGCAAAGCCGGCGAAGTGCGCGTGCAGCATACGGCTGGCAACGAGTGGAGCCCCGCGGCTTTGCAAATGCCTGTGCGCGAGGGCGACAAAATCCAAACCCAGACGGAGTCGCGCTGCGAGATCAAATTGAGCGACGGCAGCCTGATTCGCATCGGCGAGAAATCTATGTTTGATTTCGAGACCTCGCGCGCTGCTAAAGACGCCCGGCAGTTCAATGCTTCGGTTTCATACGGGAAAATTTGGGCGAACATTTTGAGCCTGTTCGGCACCAAGGAAAAATTTGAAATCAAATCGCCCACCGCCGTGTGTGCGATTCGCGGCACGATTTATAGCATTGCCGCGGACAGCACCACGCGCGTGGCGGTTTATGACGGCCAGGTTGATGTCGGCCCGACCACGAGTTTGCGCGACAAGCTGCAACAACAAGCGCCGCGGCCCGGTGCGCCCCAACAAGTGCCCGGTCCCACACGCGTGCCTGGACCCTATCAAGTCACGCTCGAACAGTGGGTGCGCCTGGTGGAAGGGTATCAAATGGAGATCCGCAACGACGGCCGCTACGCGCAAACGCCCATCAATACCGCGTTGCAGCAGCAGGACGATTGGGTGCAGTGGAATCTCACCCGCGACCGGGGAGTGCAGCGCTAATCTTCGACTGCAGAATTTATTGCCTGCAAGCAACCCGTTCTCATATTCGCATGCCCGCTCATTTGGCGGGCATTTTTCGTTAATCCGCGCTGCTTTCCAGGCCGAAGAGATTGATGCGCCGCACGACGAGCAGGTTGTATACCGCTGCCAACAGCGTACCGCTCAGGAAACCGGCGAGAAAGCTCAGCCACAGATTAGGATTGATTTGCGCCACGAAAGTGGCCACTATACCGGCCGGTGTCGGCGTGCCCATTTCTCGGACTAGAACGAAAAGCAGCATAAAAGCCAGACCCAGCGCGAAGCCGAAGGCCAGCGTTAATAGACCTTGCGAGCGCAGCGCAACGCGTGCGAACCCTGGTTCATCTTCTGGCTGACCACCGCCGGGCTTCGGCGTAGACTCTTCTGCGGCGATAAATACGCGACCTTGCATGTTATCTCCTGAATTATACCCTCTCAAATTGTTTTGACAGTGAGAATATAGCTGCCCCAAAAGTAAGGGTGAGGTTTTCTAAAATAGCTGTGTTGCCGCAATCTTCGAATCGACTGTAGTTGCATCTCTCTCATGGCCCATGCCGGATATCCCAACCGAACCCAAGATTGCAAAAAGCTTTGCGCCTGAGGCAGGGATTGGGCGGCATCGATGCGCCACAAACTAGCCACCACGCGTTTTGCCCCCATCGACAGAAAACCTTGTTGCAGACCGGAGATGCCGCTGCCGCGATAGAGCTTTCCGGCCGCGGTTTGACATCCCAATAACAGCACCAATTCCGCCTTTGACCAATCGAGCGATTTCAGATCGGCCCACTGCATTTGAATGGTCTGGGCAGTTTGGGACGCCGCCTTCGCTACGTAGATTTCGATGAAAGAAAGATCGGGGTCAACGACGTTTGCAACACTGTGACCGGAGAAGATGTATATTCCATGGCTCTGATTCATGGCAGTCAACACATGATTTTTTTCAATGACTTCCCGATCGGTTTGCAATACTTCCGCTAAAGGGAATTGATGCTTGATCTCTGTTACGAACTCCCGCGCTTCTGGAATTCGAGTATCAGCGCTTACCATCAGCTCTTTGTACTCGACTCCGAAGGCAAGATCATTGGCATCATGCCCTTGCAAGAGTGAGGCGCTGGGCAAGTTCATAAGTGCGACTTTCTCTATTAGAAAAACTGTCGAATCCGGCTGATCCAAGACCAAGGTTGCAAAAGGCACGTCGTAGAGAAATTCATCAGGAATGATATAAACTGAATTACTGCCTTGTAAGCAGGCATTTAGTTCCGGCCACCCGAACAGATCTTGATACAGCTTTCGACCCAATTGTGTTGTCCCTTCGAAATGAGCGTCGATCGCATGGGCATTATAACCATCTCGAAACACTGCAATGGTATTATTGATAGAATCTCGGTAAGCGTATACGGTCGATTTTAAATTCTCTATACTCAATTCTTTTCTGAAAAGCTGCAGGCCGCCACGATTCAAAACAAAAGCATAGAGCGTATCCGGCATGAGTAAGAAATCAATTACCAAGCTGCGTTCATCTAGGTGATTTTGTAGGTCGTTTAGAGCGACTGCGTGCGAAGAACTTGACGGTTCGCCATTCGCACTGTCGCTAATGTGATTGCGCATTTTTAATGTGGCAGCTTTGGCATGATCCAGCTTTTGAAAAGCCGAGACGAAGCGCTTGTTGCTAATTTCATAAATGACAGCTTCCTTTAGATAGTCGTAGATTTTTTGGCGATAAGCCGCCAAACGCTCGGGGCTGTCGAATCGGGAACTTAATTCTTCAATATCTTGAATCACAATCTCAGAGATTCTTGCCGCGTTGTCACTGCGCCCTTGCTGTGCCTCGATTTTAGCAGACATTGCACTTGCGTCAATTGCTTTTTCCTTTTCATCAAGTTGTTGCGCTGTCCTTAATACTTCTTCGAGCTGTTGGCGAGCATTTGAAAATTGTCCGAGTTGGGCTAGAATTCTTGCATAATCGAGTTTAATATCCAAACCCAATCTCACGAGCCCATGCTTTTCGCAAATTGAGTCGGCTTTCTGGATATAGATGAGTGCCTGTTGATTCTTATTGATATCCGAACTGAATCTACCGGTGGTGAACAACAAGTCGGCGTGTCGCCGCGGCAGATCAGCAGCTTTTTCGATCAGTTTCGCCGCTTCGCGGAGCAACGAATCCACTGTAAAGTAACGGCCCTTTTTTGCCATTATTTTAGCGATATCGATCAAGAGGTTGCTTTTTCTTTCATAATGTTTGGGGGAAAATCGCTGTAAAATATCGAGCGCTCGCTGGCAGTATTCCAATGCCTGATCATATTCGGTTAGCTCATAATACATAAGTCCAATGTTGCCTAAAATTCGGATCAGATTCACAGTATCTGATTGCGTTAATCGTAATGCCAATCGATATTCGGTTTCTGCTTCCTGGTAATTTCCCAGCCGCCTTTGCACTAAGCCGCGAATGGCATGCAACTCAGTTTTTTCAATACTTGATAATTCCAATTGCTCTGCTTTCTGGCAGTATGCCAAGGTCTCTTTATACATTCCCAATTGCCAATATGCAGTGGCGGCTAGTATTAGCGCATTGATTTTGTACCACGATATATTGGGCACGGCCTGGTATTGTTCCGCCGAACTTATGATTCGTTGAAAAATTTCTAATGCCTGCGCGATTTCTCCGTTGTCTTGGAGCGATCCACCTTCATTGAAGGCTAAGCCGAGAGCGCGTAGATGATATCGTATGCGATGCGCCTTCGCCAAATAGCGATTTGCCAGAGCGATGGATAAATCATTCAAGCCGTAGTAGTGGTTGAGAATAATTTGAAAACGTTGGATGAGCGTCAAGCGCAGCCGTGTATCCTCAGCCTGTTGTAAATACTTCAAACTCAGCGCGCCATACTTTTCTGCAATGAGAAACCGGCCGCCCGTATTGTCAAAGTGACAAAGCTTCTCTGCCCTTTCAGCCTTTAGCGATGAAACAGCTTCTTCTCGGTTGAATTGCGCCATTCTAGCAATGAAGTTACTCCAATAATCTGACTGCAGGCCTTCGTCCACAATCTTGGCCGTCTCACGCAAGCGATTCATAATTTCTTCGAATGCCAAATCATCTCTCCGCGCTCGTGCAATCATTGCGGTTTTCAACGCGGCAGTGAGTTGCCCTTCGAGTACATAAACATTCGCTTCTGTTTGATCCAAAGTGAGATTGGCGGGGTCGATTTTTGTGGTGTCCAAAGCGGCTTGCACGGCTTTGTCAACATTGCGGCTGATTGAATCCGGAACCGGAAGGTTTATATAATATTGCTCCAATTGATCGACCACACCTTCGCGCTCTGCTTCGGTGCGGGCGAAGAGATAGCGCTTCTGCAAATCGACCAGCGTGGGCTTCTCTATTGTCCGCCACCACACTGCTAAGGCCGTGAGCAGGGCAAACAAAACAAGCCCAGCAAGAATTGTCTTCTTGTTAATCTTCATAACAGCTACTGGCGGATCTTCCCGTTTTTTTGTGGTTGATGCGTTTCGGGCTCGCGTTTTTGCGCACGCACGGGAAAAAGACTCTTAATCCAACGGAGCAGCAGCGAGCCAAAGTAAGCAAATTGTGCCCCCGAATGATCGATCGCAGCGAGGACCAGCCCACCCAAGTTCTTCCAAGAGGTTGGAATCTGCAATAGATTTCCTTGCCGCAGCGCCAATCGACGCCGATAAGCCCATAACAGATGCAATGCATCGAATTGCTGCCGAAAAGGAGAAATCACTCTATTCGCTGCTCTGGTAGTTTCAGTGATCAGCTTTTCAACGGCTGCACGTGATTCCGACCTTGGCTCCATCAGGCTCTTTTGATGTGTTGCCTGCAGCCGCAAAGCCAGCAGGCTGTCATAATTGTCCAAATCACTGCGCTTGAGCTTCCGAATCTTCACCAATAGCAGTTTTCGAAAATTGGGGTGGAGTGGCATCATAAACTTATCTCCATGGTTTCATGAGAGCGGCCAGGGACTGTTCGTGAAAGTTCCATCAAGGGCGGCTTGCTTTCGCCATCATGCGATCATAAATGAATGCGCTGATCAATTCATCAAAGCGATAAGGTCCCATTTCGCGATCCATAGTACAATGCGTATGCCGGTCGAATTTTTCGGGAAAATAGCCGGCCCAACTTTCTTCGGCTGTGGGGTGATTCATGTCCGCAGGATAGCGCGTGCAATTGTACTCTGCGAACACCTTGGGAACCGGAACCGGCGTGGACGAGCGCATGACGTCGCCGTTCCGGTCGATGCGATTGGCCCAAAAGTGCTCGAATTGTGGGCAGATAAAGCCGCTGCCCACATTTGCAAACACCAGGCAGTCGGTGTATTCGTCCGCGATCGTGCCGTGAAAGTATGAAGACATGGCATGAGCAAATTCATGCGTATAGGTTTTGTAACGCGCGCTCAGGACATTCAAGGCCACGCGTCCGGGAACCGTGGCATAGTAGTCGTGGACTTGCCTGAATTCGTTTTGTTTTTTGTTCTTGGGATCGAGCACGGGAAAAATCGTGTTCTTCTTGTTGCCGTGAGGATTCTTGCGACAAGGATTGAAATCGAATTCAAAAGGTACCCCCGGTCTAATCTTCGGCAAATTGTCAAGCCGTTCATTCATTCCGACCGCGCGCCAATCCGAGAAATCGGCCATCGATCGCGTCTGTGTGGGCGAAGCCGTCATTGCAAAAATGACGTCGAATTCGTCTGCCGGAAAATCTGGGTCGCCGGCTTGTCGTGAATCCCTCCACAGGTTTCTGAAATTGGTGTGCATTCCGGCTCGGGGCGCGATCATATTGTTGTTTTCCGTCGCCTCATCGGCGAGAAACGGCTCGACCAACCCATACTCCGGCCCGTTCGTCAGATTGGGATTGAAAACCGTGAGCACACGCACGCGACTCCAGATTTCCGGACGGCCGATGACGGGATCCATTTCAAAGCTTTCCAACGCTTGATCCACCATGCGCAGGAACAAATCGCGATCGGAAAGAATGGGATCATCATCATAGGCATTCGTGTCGTTCTCATTTCCACCACGTCGGCGAACGCTCGGATTGGCCGCAAAGACGATGGTGTATGGCCTGGGCGGCGGTGCGGCCAAATGATATTGATACAAACGCTGCTTGTTCATTTCCTCGGCATCGGAGGCCGAGTCCCGTAACACGACAAAAGCGCTTTCCTCGGTGGAAATTGGAGACTTGATGATATTGATGTTCCGGCCCGGATGATAGGCGAACACCAGCGGAAACCTTCTCCCCTCGATAAAATGTAGGAAAAGAAACAAGAGGTCGTTATAAAGCAAAGCCAGGGCTCCGCCGAACAGGTAACCCAGCACATACCAATGCAGATCGTTCATGATGAGGAACTCCGTGGCTCCCAGCGGAAACGCTGACCATTGCATTACGGCACACGCCAGCACGGTAAAGAAGAAGAAGATGCTGCTGAAATAAGTGGTTAGCATGAACCAGATCAGCAAGAGCGCGCTTGCGGCGAGGTTCGAAAACGCGAGATCGAACAGCAAATTCAAACTGGCAAGCAGAAAACCGAGGGACAAACCAAAGAGATGAGCGCGCAATGACTTGGTGGCGGGTATCCTGCGGATTTCGATAATATCGGCGCTCGGCAGCCGAAACCGGCGAAACATCGTCCCGATCAATTCGATCAGTAGCAATATTATGCTGATCATTGTTCCCTCCCTCGTCGTGATTACAGTTTAAGAGACGCGTAATACTAAGTGTTTGCCGCCATATGGCCACAACCCTTTGCAATGCAGAAGGGAAGAGCTCGGATCATTTCCTAAAGTTCTTCATGGGAGCCATCACCCAAAACCGCACGACTCATTTCCTTAGATCATCCTTTAGGCTCTGTGCGGCCCTTTTCCAATTCTCGTCGGTTTCAATTTGCAGATATTCGTCCACAATCGCCGTGGCTTCTTCTTCTGTACCCGTTTTCAGTTTGACCAATGCCAGGTTATATCGCGCTTCGGGGAACTTCGGATCGGCTTTGACCGCCTCTAAAAAATATTTTTCTGCATTCGCCCAATCCTGCCGCTGAAAATAATAGACGCCGAGATCGTTCAGCAACGCGGGTGAACGGCTCGCGACAGGCGCCAAAGAGCGTAGAATGGAATCTGCTCGTGTGTATTCCTTTTCGATAATGAGGATTTGCGCCAGCAATTGCCTGGCTTGGATCGACTCATCACCGTGGCCAATGGCTTTTTCGAGGCGGGTTCGGGATTGTTTCAAATAATGCTGCTCCTCCGCTTCACCCATCAAAATACTAATGCCGGAAGAAGCATAACCGCCCGACAAACGCGCATCTTTGATGAAAATGCGGTGTTGTTCTTTCAACAGCTTAGTGGCTTGGGCGATTTGGTAATCCCTTTGATAATATCGCATGCCCCGAGAGCCGACGACCAATGCCAATACTATAACTGCTGCCGCCGCAAGTGGCCGCCAGTAACCCGGAAGCTTGGGTCCAGTCACTGGGCGAGGCGGCCTTCCTTCTAAAAAAGGCGCATTAGAGCCGCGATTTTTCTCATGCTCTTTCTTTTGAGTTTCCAGAATTTTCGCGACATGTTGCTCTGGTGTCCAAACGGCCAGCTTTTGTGCTTCTTCCAATTCCTGCGCCGCGACGGTACGGGCTTCCTGTTCCCGCACGGCAAGAATAGCCTGCAAGCACGAGGGGCATGTCTCCAAATGTTTTTCGATACGGCCCCGTTCCTGCGCTTCGAGATTGCCCTCCAAGTATTGCAACAATTCGGTTTCCGCGGGATGCTCTCCCGAAAATGACTTCCCCGCGCCGTAGTTGTCGGCTTGGTTTGCAATCGACATGCTTCATGCTTCCCTTACGAATGTTTTACTGGATCACGTTTTTTATAAAGACAACAAGTGTTCCAGTTTCTCTCATAACAAAATAGGCAGTTTGCGGCACTGGGATCTACCGGGCAGTCCTTCCAGCATCTCCGGCTTTTAGCCCACGCAATGCCGCAACCTTTGAGAGCCTATTGACTCAGTGTCGTAAAGTCAAATTTCGCGTCAAAGTCTTCCCAGGCATTCTTTAATCTTTTGCTTAAAACTTTTCAGCACGCCGAAAACCCGTTGCTGGGACAAATGGACTTCCGGATAAGCCGCGATCCGTTCGACGCTCAGATCACCAACGAAATAATAGTGGAAAATGAACTCGTCTCGCACTCTGTGCCTGCTCCTGCGCAAGATTTCTTGCAGGCAATACTCAACTTCCTCCAGCAAGCCGGCCAAACGCTCCTCTTCCTCCCAATCCTTGGAGGGCAAAAGCTCAATCATGGGAATGGGCCGTTCGCGCTGCAAACCTGCATGCACGTCGTGGAGGGAAATGCGTTTCTCTTCCTGTGGGCGCCCCGCGGCATGTTGCTGGCGATAGGAGTTCTTGACGGTATTCAGCGCAATCATCCCGAGATATAGCAAAATGGAATTCTCATACTCCCCGCGGTAACGCTCGAGATTTTTGCACACCTTGAGATAGACCTCTTGCACCAAATCATCAATGGTCACGGCAGCGGACAACCGGCCGTGTTTTTTGCACTCGCGAAAGACGGTGGCATAGATAAAAGAATTGAAGCGCGCGACGAATTCCGCCCAGGCCTGTCGATCGTCCGGATGAGCCGCTATGAATTTGATCAGATCATTGTGGCTGAGAGCGCCGAAATCCATACCGGTCCCGAATTAAGCGACAGCCCGTTCATGCCCGCTGCGCTCGCTCCTGGGCCAGCGGCTGCAAAGTGATATGTTACCCCAAAAGATGACGACAAACCAGCTCCGGGCGAAAATCACGTTGCCATGGCTTCGTTCCTGGAGGCGATTGTTCTCGATGCGGGATGCAATGGTTGAAGTTGATGTTCAGCGAGAAGGAGGGGGCCGTGATCAACCAGACGATTTGGCTGTTGAAAACAGGCCAATCTGCGCAGGAAATAGTAGTCAATCATTTGTTAGATGTCAAGGCAATTTTGAGGCCGCCCGCAATTCGGATGTGATCGTCACCGTGGTTTTATGCGGAATAATCCCCTTTGCTTTTCCGCAATCCCTTCCTATATTTTGCGCATTCTGTCAACGAACTAAGCACGGGTATATCATGAACAAGACCCTTTTTGAACGGCGCCTGCAGGAGAAAATTCTTGTCTTCGACGGGGCGACCGGCACCAGTTTTCAATATATGAATCTCAACGCCGATGATTTTGGCGGTGAGGCGTTGAATGGCTGCAACGAGCATCTGGTGTTCACGCGGCCGGAGGCGGTGGAGAAACTGCATGCCAGTTTTTTCGAAACCGGCTGCGACGTGGTGGAAACCAATTCCTTCGGCGCTACGCCCGTTGTCCTGGCTGAATATGATTTGGGAGATCGGGCTTATGAACATAATCGCCGCGCCGCGGAGATTGCGCACAAGATGGCGCGTGAATTTTCCACGCCGGCACATCCGCGCTTTGTTGCGGGTTCGATGGGGCCGACGACGAAATTGCCGAGCCTGGGCAATATTTCTTATCAAGACATGCAGGCGACGTTTGCAGTACAAACTGCCGGCCTGATCGAAGGCGGCGTGGATTTGCTCATCGTCGAAACCTGCCAGGATTTGCTGCAAACCAAAGCGGCGCTGGGCGCGATCTTCGAATATTTTGCTGCGAAGCGCACGCGCGTTCCGGTCATTGCGAGCGTGACCGTTGAAACCATGGGCACGATGCTGCTCGGTAGCGACATTTCCGCCGCGCTCACGGCGCTCGAACCATTTGAGCTCGCGGCCATCGGCATGAATTGCGCCACCGGCCCCAAGGAGATGTCGGAGAATATTCGGTATCTCGCGGCCAATAGCCCCTATCCGGTTTTTTGCATGCCCAATGCCGGTTTGCCCGAAAACGTGGGCGGCCAGGCGCATTATAAATTGACGCCGGAAGAATTGACGCAATACCTCTCGCATTTTGTCAAAGATCTGGGCGTACAAATCGTCGGCGGCTGCTGTGGCACGCTGCCGCGCCACATCAAGATGCTGGTGCAAGCCGTCGGCCACCTCGCGCCCAAAGAAAGATATGTCGATTTCACTCCTTCCGCGGCGAGCTTGTATAACAGCGTGCCGCTGCATCTTGACCCGCCGCCGATTCTGATCGGCGAGCGCTTGAACGCCAACGGCTCCAAACAGTTTCGCGAGTTGCTGGCACAGCAGGACTGGGAAGCCATGGTGGCGATGGCGAAGGAACAAGTGCGCGAAAGCTCCCACATGCTCGATGTCTGCGTCGCCTACGTCGGCCGCGATGAAGTGCAGGATATGATTCCGCTGATCGAGCGGCTCAACACGCAGAGTTCCGTGCCGTTGGTGATCGATTCGACGGAATGGCAAGTGCTCGACGCAGCCCTGCAACGCGTCGCCGGCCGCGCCCTCGTCAATTCCATCAATCTCGAAGACGGCGAAGAGCGCATGCAGCACGTTTTGCCGTTGTGCAAAAAATACGGCGCGGCGACCATCGCCTTGACCATCGACGAAAAAGGCATGGCCAAAACCGCGGAGGAAAAAGTCGCGATCGCCAAACGGATTCACGATCTTGCCGTGCACCAATACGGCATGCGTTCACAAGATTTGATTTTCGATTGCCTGACTTTCACGCTGGGCAGCGGCGACGAAGAATTCCGCAAGAGCGGCCTGGAGACGATTACGGCCATTCGCCGTCTCAAAGCAGAATTGCCCGGCGTGCGCACGATTCTGGGCGTGAGCAATGTTTCATTCGGACTTGCGCCGCATGCGCGCCACGTGTTGAATTCGGTTTTTTTGTATTATGCCGTGCAAGCCGGTCTGGACATGGCGATCGTGCATTCTTCCAAAATCATGCCCTTGCACAAAATCGGCGAGGCCGAACTCGAGCTGCACCGGCGCTTGATTTTTGACGAGCGCAAATTCGAGGCCAGCGGCAAATGCATTTCCGATCCAGTGCAGGAGATTATTGCGTTCTATGCGGACAAAAGCAACCAGGCCAAGGTTGAAGTCGCGCTGCCGGCGGAAGTGGAAGAGCGCCTGAAGCAGCGCATCATCGACGGCAACAAGCAGGGCCTGGATGCAGATTTGACCGAGGCCATGCAAAAATATCCGCCGCTCGAAATCATCAACGACATCTTGCTCGACGGAATGAAAGTTGTGGGCGAGCTCTTCGGCACGGGACAGATGCAATTGCCGTTCGTGTTGCAGTCCGCTGAAACCATGAAAGCCGCGGTCAAACATCTCGAACCGTTCATGGAAAGGGTGGAAGGCTCGAGCAAAGGTACCATGGTCCTGGCCACGGTTAAGGGCGACGTGCACGACATTGGCAAAAATCTGGTCGACATCATTCTCACCAATAACGGCTACAAAGTGGTGAATCTCGGCATCAAGGTGCCGATCGAGCAAATGCTCCATGCCGTGGAGGAGCACCGCGCGCAAGTGATCGGCATGAGCGGATTGCTGGTGAAATCCACGATGATCATGAAGGAGAATCTGGAAGTGCTCAACGAGCGCGAGATTCGCATTCCCGTGATTCTCGGCGGTGCCGCGCTGACGCGAAAATACGTGGAAGATAATCTGCGCGCCATTTACCGAGGCCCGCTGGCGTATGGCAAAGATGCCTTTGCCGGGCTGCATTTCATGCAAGAGATTTGTGCTCCAGGCGGGGTGAAAGTAGATGAAAATCGAAGCGCGACAAGGGCAAATCCGAGAGCGAAGATACAGCAGCCCCCGGGGCCAAAGATGGCGCAAGCTGCTGCAGGAGCACAGCCGAAATGGCAGCCCGTGGAAATTCCGCAGCCGCCGTTTTTCGGCACGAAGCTCGTCACCGACATTCCGCTGGCGACGGTGTTTGCGTATGTGAATCCCATTGCGCTGTTTCGCGGGCAATGGCAAGTGCGGCGCGGAAAACTACTGCCGCACGAATATGAACAGATGGTGAAGGAAAAATTCGAGCCGGTGCTCGCCGAACTGCAGCAACGCTGTATCGCAGAAGCGAGCTTACAGCCGCAACTGGTCTACGGCTATTTTCCCTGCAATAGCGAGAATAATGACGTGATCGTGTTCGGCGCGGAGGGCAAAACTGAGATCGCACGCTTCACATTTCCGCGCCAGCAAGAAGGCAATTGCCAATGCATTGCCGATTTCTTCGCGCCCCTGAGCTCCGGCAAACGCGACGTCATCGGCATGACGCTCGTCACCGTGGGCCGGCGCGCCTCGGAGATTTCCAAGAAGCTCTTTGAGAGCGACAAATACACGGACTATCTCTATTTTCATGGCTTGAGCGTCGAAACTGCGGAAGCGCTGGCCGAGTACTGGCACAAAATGATGCGCGCGGAGCTGGGGCTCGCGGCAGATGACGCTCACGATATTCCCGCGCTGTTCCGGCAGGAGTATCGCGGCTCGCGCTATTCCTTCGGCTACCCCGCCTGTCCCAATCTCGAAGATCAAGCCATGCTCTTTCGGTTGCTGCAGCCCGAGCGCCTGGGTGTGACTTTGACGGAGGAATTTCAGCTCGTGCCGGAGCAGTCAACCTCAGCAATTATCGTGCATCATCCGCAAGCGAAATATTTCAACGTATGAGCGAAGAATTTGCAAGCGGAGGGAGTGGATAAAAAGAATTCAGGTTCATGAAATTCGTATCCGCGCCACCCGTTTCATCTCCTTACCGTGCTTGTCATACTCAGGATGAAAAGGATTTTGATTACCGGCGCCAGCGGCTTCCTCGGCGGACATCTTTGCCGGCAGGCGCAACAAGAGTGGGAGGTGATGGGCGCCTACCATGCCAATAAAACGATTCCCGCCGGCGTTCATGCGGTGCACATGGATCTGGCCGAGGCGCCCGCAGTTCTCGAGATTTTGGAGGCAGCGGACCCCGGGTACATCATTCACGCCGCCGTTCTGCAAGTGGATGCTTGCGAGCGCGATCCGCGTCTGGCGCAGCTAGTGAATGTCGAGGCGACGCGCACCATCGCAGGTTGGTGTGCCAGGAGAAAACGCCGTTTGGTTTACATTTCTTCGGATCTCGTGTTCGACGGCGCGCGCCGTTGGTACAGGGAAACCGAGGTGCCACGTCCCGTGATGCGCTACGGCGAGTATAAACTGTCCGCGGAAAAAACCGTGCTTGAAATCTGCTCCCAAGCCTGCGTGGCGCGCCTGCCGCTGCTCTACGGCTTTCCCGCTGCCGGGGGAAGCAATTTCTTCCTGAGCATGATGCAGAGTTTGCAGCGCGGCGAGAAAGTGCGCGTCTTTTCAGATCAGTATCGCACACCGGGATTGGTCGACAACATGGCCGAGGCCGTGCTGGAGCTGGCGGATTCGGATTTCAGAGGCGTGCTTCACATTGCGGGCACGCAGCGCTGCAGCCGGGAAGAAATGGCGAGAGGCGCATGCCGCTTGATGAGTTTTAATGAAAGCTTGTTGGAACCGATTTCGATGTTTGAGGTCAGAATGCCCGCGCCCCGGCCGCAGGACGTGTCGTTGGATTCCAGTGAGGCACAGAGGATTTTGAAGACGAAGTTGATGGGGTATGAAGAAGGGTTAAGCACTATTCTGAATTCTGACAATTGAGTTTGCTGCATCAGTCTGCAAGTAGTTCAAGGAATCCTGTTTCCAGTCCGAACAGCACGAACGAAGGATTTGACACAATTAACTACTTGCACATCATTTAACGAGCATGTTCCCAATTTAAAATGCACAATCCAAATTTCTGATGGCGAGCATTTGTCTGATGTCCATATATCTTCTTGATCAGGATGAAAAACTGAATCAATATGCATTGCCGTCTCGTTTGTTATTATGCTTTCGAAATCCGGCTTTAAGAGCGACATTGCTTCTTCGAGCGTTGGCAGGCGCCAGTTATTATAATTTGCGAACCCGTTGTTATTTAGTTCTTCAACATATTTTATAGCCTCTTCGTAAACGATTTTCGCCGGCGATCCCTCTTCTTGCCATATGAGGTGAGTCGCTGGGTCAACAATAACCCATTGTCCATGACGTTGTATTCGTCCGTAATCTCTGGTTATACCTTTCGCTTGACGATTCCAAGTTGAATCGAAAAATTCAAGATCCATGATCATCCGTTTAGCAGCACTCAAGGAAAGACCTTCCCGAGGCTGTGAACGAAATGTATGTTTCTTTTCTATCTTCATGTGATAATCCCCGACTGTTTTGATAACAATAGGAGCAGCCATTCGTAGCTGCGTTGAATGAAATTGAATGTTGCAGAGAATTAACTTTATCAATCTCTAGAAAGGTGGAACATGTTCCACAGACTTATGTTTTCATTCGTGATTCTGGCTGGTTTGTTTGCTTCCAGTTGCAGAGAACCCATGCCCCTCAACAAACAAAGCCAACCTGACCTCGCTGCGGCAGACGTACAATATCACGTCGACTATCTCGCTTCCGATCTGCTCGAAGGCCGGGAATCGGGCATGCCGGGTGGCGAGGCCGCGGCAAAGTATATTGCCGCGGAATTCAAACGCTCTGGCTTGAAGCCGCTGGGCGACGGCGTCTCCTTCTTCCAAAGATTTGATTTCACCGCCGGCGTCGTGTTGGGGAACGACAATCAACTGCGCATGAAAAGGGGAGTGGCGGACACGACCTGGAAGGTCGGCGTGGATTTCATGCCGGCGGCTTTTTCGCTATCGGACAGTCTCGTTCTTGCCGAAGGCATCGCGTTTGGCGGGTATGGCATCTCGGCCAAAACGCTGAATTATGATGATTATGCGGGACTCGAGGTGAAAGGCAAGGCGGTGCTGGTTTTGCGCTATTCTCCCGCGTCGAACGATCCGCACAGCGGTTTTGCAGATTACGAGCCGTTGCGCTTCAAAGCGATGCAGGCGCGCGAACACGGTGCCGGAGCTTTGTTCATTGTGGCCGATTCCGCCGCTGGCCACGGCGGGCTGCCCAAATTGCGTTATGATCGCGCCGCCAGCGATGCCGGCTTGCCCGTGATCTTCATCACGACGCACGTGGCGGATTGGGTGCTGCAGCACAGCGGGCACACGCTGCTCGCGTTGCAAGACCGCATCAATACGACGCGCCTGCCGCAATCGTTCACGATTGCCGAGGCGCGTGTCGAGGTGCAAACGGAAGTCAACAAGGTTCGCCGCCATGCCGAGAATGTGATTGGTATTTTGCCAGGAAGCGATCCCCTGCTGAAAACCGAGGCGGTCGTTATGGGCGCGCATTACGATCACCTCGGCCGCAGCAGCGCTGGTGCGATGGATCCAGAACTGGAAAATCAGATTCACAACGGTGCCGACGACAATGCTTCGGGCACGGCCGGCTTGCTGGAGCTGTCGCAATACTTTGCCGCGCGGCAAAAGCCACTGCAACGCTCCCTCATTTTCATGGCTTTCTCGGGTGAGGAATTGGGGCTGTTGGGCTCGGCGCATTATGTCGCCCATCCCACTTTCCCGCTGGAAAAAACCATGGCCATGATCAATATGGACATGATCGGCCGTCTGCAAGACAGCGCGCTGGTGGTGCAAGGCGTAGGTACCTCGCCGCGTTTCCCGGTGTTGGCGAAAAGTTTCAATTCTGCAAAATCCTTCAAACTCAGTTTGAAAAAAGACGGCCTGGGGCCCAGCGATCACTCGTCCTTTTATCAGAAAAACATTCCCGTGCTGTTTTTCTTTACCGGGTTGCATCAGGATTATCACAAGGTGAGCGATGACGCCGATAAAATCAACGCTGCGGGGGAGACGGAGATTCTGAATTTCATTGCAGACATTGTTACAGAAATCGCCAATTCCGACTCGGTGCCGCTATTTACTAAGACTGAATCCGACCAACCGCGCACCGCCAGTGCGTTCCGGGTCAGTGTGGGCACGGTGCCGGATTATGCCGCAGAGGTCGAAGGGCTGAAGCTGAGTGGCGTGCGGCCCGGCGGCCCGGCGGAAAAAGCAGGCCTGCAAGCCGGGGACATCATCGTCAAATTCGGCCATCTCGAGATCAAGAACATTTATGACTACACCTACGCCCTGGGCGAATTTGCGCCGGGCCAGGAAGTCGACGTCGTCTTTCTGCGCAACAATGAAAAGAAAACGCTCACGGTCAAGCTCGAACCCAGCCGCAGGATGTGAATGGGGTTGGCGAAAGCGAGAAAGGCTCCGTTCGCTGCGAGTGACTGTGACCATGCGAAATCATGGCACAACCCTTGTATGCTTAGGGATTCAACCTCTTGCGCGTTCGGACAATCCATGCACGGGCGTTGCAATTCCTGGGCTTGGCCTTCAGGCGTAATTTCAGAAATGTCTTTTGCAATTACCAATCCGGCAACTCTAGCGGGATGCTCAGAGTTCGCCGCGACCATCGAGCTTTTAACTTTTTGAAACAAGTTGGAAGTCGGAG
The DNA here is from genome assembly GCA_044869275.1 of bacterium. GTDB lineage: Bacteria > Zhuqueibacterota > Zhuqueibacteria > Zhuqueibacterales > Zhuqueibacteraceae > JBIOXB01. The sequence continues at coordinate 1,589 of JBIOXB010000255.1, read as the reverse complement.
CCGTGCACGTGGATCATTCGTTCGATAGCGCTCGCATTCAAGAATTGCTTGCAGCCCATCACCAGAACCGCAAACGTATTCCGCCGGAGGATGATGAAGGGAATGCTTCCGCGGCGAAACCGCACATGCCCTTCCCCAAGGAGTTCAACCGCAAATACCTGCGCTCGCTGGACCGGCGCTTTGCCATCGTATTGCTGGTGATTATGCTCCTGGAGCCTGCGCTCATCATTTACTTGATCCTGAACCACCCGCCAAGCACGAACGAAAAATACGTCGCCAAGCTGCAAAGCAAGTATGTCGAGCTATTCTTGCAGGATTTTGTGGTGGAAACACCCGCGCCGGACAGGCCCAAAAACGAGCTTTTGGTGTTTGCGAAGGAATATGCCGAAAACCTGGCAGGCGAAGCTTTTGGCACAGCACCTGCTTTCTCTGTGCCGGCACCTGGTGAAGGCACGCGTGAGACGCGCACTGGGACGCGCGAAGCCAGAGAAGCACGCCGGCTCTCGAGCACGACCTCGCGGGGCCGCGCACGCGAGGCCTTGTCTGAACAAGTGGGTCGCGTCGGCGTTTTGGGTATCATCACGGGCGGCGGCACCGGCCTCATTAACACAGAGCCGGTGGAACAGATTCTGAATTTTGCAGAGGTGAACGCCGTAGATCTGGAGAAAAAATTATCTGAAGTGCGCATCTTGAAGGTGCCGCGCGCCGGCACTGATTATTTCGGATCGGTCATCGGCTCTTCACTGGGCGGCGACATTCAGCCGGAAAAAATCATGCTGGCACAGCGCCAGGTGCGAGGCCAGCGTGAAACGGAAGCGGGCGTGAGCGCCGAAGATTTGGTGGGTGCTTTGGCGGCAGCGCCGGAGAAAAGAGTCGCCGCGCATCGCAATTTCGAAAAAGTCGCAGAAGTGCCGCGCTTGATCGACGGCAGGGCACGGAATGTGACGGCAGGCCTCGATGGCTTGCGCGCACGCGCGGAGATCGAGCAAGCCTCGCGCGAACCGAAGGTGCTCAAGGAAATTGTCCTGGCGCACAATCCCGCGATTCAAGATTGCTATCGCGCCCAGCTCAAGAATAATGCCCAGCTCAAAGGCAAGGTGGAGGTACGCCTCAAGATTTCGCCTCAGGGTTATGTCAAGGAAGTGGGCATCATTGCTTCGACCATTGACTTGCCGGAATTGGAGCATTGCATTTTGACCAAGATCGCGCGCTGGAAGGATTTCGGAAAGGTAGATTCTTCCCTCGGAGATGTAACGCTGCGACAGACTTATGTCTTTGGATATTAGCCCGGCAATTCGTTTGCGCTCGCCCTCCCGGCAAAGTGCTGCGCTGTGACGCTTGCACGGAGCCAGGCGGCTTCGCTTCCTGCTCTTCGCATCATTCGGCCTGGCGTTCTGCCGGTTTCCACTTCCCGTTTTTGAATTTGCTTTTCCCGCCATTTCTGTTTACTTTCCTTCACAATTTTCCGATTTGTGAACATATTTCTCCCTCGCGACGGTGTCTTTATGCTGATTTGCCGTGTGGTGGGCGACGTCGTTGCCACCGTGAAAAATGAGCATTTGCGTGGCCATAAGTTGCTGTTGGTGCAA
>JBIOXB010000254.1:0-4139 GCA_044869275.1 bacterium | reverse complement strand
CCTCCTTGAATTCAAGATGATTTGAGCTCGTGCCTAAAACAGAAACGCCACCCCCGCCAGCCCGCCGCTCTGCTGTGCATCGTACTTAAAGCTGCTCACGCCCTCGCTGTTTTCATAGTCGACGTCCAACAGGCGATAAGCTCCGGTGAGCACGATGCTCTTGGAGAGCCTGAAACCCAACCCGGCGGTGAGGCCCCAGGTCAAATCCGAACCCACGCCAAAGCCGCCGATATCCGCTCGCGCGATCAGAATCATTCTTTCGGAAAGCTCCGTCACGAAACGCCCACCCAGCAGAGGATCAAACCAATCCCGGCGCCGTGAGGCATTTGCCAGGGGATTGTCGGAGATGACTCTGGCGTACAAATTCGTATAGCGGCCGCCAATGAACGGCTCGAACAAACGCCTCGATTCACCGGGATGATAACTGACAATGAATTCCGAGATGACATACTCGAAACTCAGTTCCATTTGGACATTATTTGCCGTACGGAAGGGATCGCTGCTCAGATTCAAGTACATGCCATCGAACCAAATGCTGTAGCGTCCGGCGCTGCCCTCGAAATGAAGCGAGAGCGCCGGATCGAGATTGGAGAGCGCATCCCCCAAGCTGATGCTGACGGGAGCATTGACATTGTCCACCGCCACGGTTCCGTCCAGACTGACGAGCCAAACGTACGGAAACAGCATGAATTTCGAGGTATTGTAACCGTAGGGATAGCCGCTGTAATACGGCGCCGGAGCAGAAACGCGATAGGCCTTTCCTAAATTGCTGCCCGGCATGCGCGTTGGGCCGCTCCATGCCGGTTGGCCAGAGGCCACAACAGAGGAGAATGCCCAGAGTGCGATGATGAGGACCCGCGCGAGACGCGAGCAGTTCGAGCGTACGGCGCGAAAAGGTTCGATATTCATGTCGAGTCGCCTCCAGTTGATAAGTTTTGCAGGTCAGGCTGGCGCAAATTTGCCTGGCGTGGGAAACCGCAACCGGAAGCCGAATGCTCCGGCAGTGGTTCGCCCGTTTACGGGCATGCAACGCCACAAAGCTGAGAGACTGAAATCATTCTGCGAGGAGGGGTCAATTCGCGGAGAGAAAAAAAATCATGGCCGCGACGTCCACGATCAAGAAAGGGAAGGAAATACGGTGCAACGGCGCCTTGTTTTTTCTCTGAATTCTCAACCATCCTGCTCCCACCACAGATGGGCTGCTAAGAGGCACGGTGTTGTTGCATCACTGGCACGCCGCCTGCAACGTAAATGCCCGCGTCTTTCGATGACCATTGCAACCTCTTGCAACTCAAAATCGACGATTTCATTATGCTCCTGACATAACAAATATGACAAAGAGGCAACATATTGTCAAGCCAAATTTGCCTTTAGGTTTTTTCGCGCAACCCATGTGGACAAACAGCGGCGGGATGACAAGATGAGGTTTTTGGATAGGTTCTTGGAGCTAGATTCAAGTTAATTATCCAGCGAAACTTCGCCTCAAACCGACGGGAAAAATGGCTCAGTGTTCAATTTCTTTGGTTTTCGGTCACATGTTTTTCCGTCTCAGGACATCGGCCTGCTCGATGCCGGTATGCGGCGGCAATGACGGCGATCCTTTTAATGTTCATACGCTTCTACCTCATCTCACCTCATTTCATTCTGACAAACACCACCTCAAAGCTTTCCTGCAGTGCAGCCTGATAATAAACGCCGTGGAGTTGATCGTTTGCCGGATCGTAGCGCAGCGTATATGTGCTGCCGGGATAATTGACGTCGTTCAACTCGATGAAGACCGCGATCGCCGCACCTTCGTCCGCGGCCTCCGCACGCGCAACGTGGATGGGCCTGGGATTGTAATATCCCGCTTGCATCTTGCCGTTGGCCTCAATCTTCATAATGTCGATGACGTAACCCCCATCGGGCCGCTGCCATTGGCCCATGAGTCTTTGGAAATCGGGCTGCGCCGGTGCAACGTTCCCGGCCGGGCTGCTGCCACTGCCGGTAGCGGGCGATATCGTTTCGTCACGCTGCCCTCGTCCAAACATGAAAACCGCGGCCAATACCACGAGTACCGCGCCAAACCCGGCCAGCAGCAGGAACGGCGTACGGCGTGCCGCTTGGGGCGCGCGTTCGTGACCACGATCGATTTTTTGCTTAGGTGCAGCCATTGGGCCAGTCCCTTGGCTTGGAGCCTCTCCGAAAACCCTGAATGGTCATCCCGAAGGGATCTTGGTTGAAGCAAGCACGGCACCTATTTGTAAGCCGGATTTTCAGATTTGCAAGGCATAAAAGTCAGAATACCGTCCGGACGCGAGGTGTTTCGGGCTGGGAGCTTGATTTAGTGAGAAATCAGCGCCTCCCGAACTAATATATAAGGAACGAACAGCGCCCGGACGGATTCATCCCACGACACGCACAGAAAGGCCAGTACGGATTGAACGGATAGTGTTTCTGAAAGACACAGCCTGTGTGAAAACTTGGGAATGCCGCACCCTGAGCTTGTCGAAGGGTGCTAAGTTCAAAAAGCCGGCTTCGACAAGCTCAGCCGGCGTTGGAATCAAGTGTTTTTGCACAGTCTGACAGTTTTTGAAATCCGCTTTATCCGTTCCGTTGGGTTTTTCTATCCGTTGGAAATTTTTTGATATCTTGGTTGCAGTTGGTCCTCCCAATGTTTGCATAGAGTTTGACGAGGTTCGATGAGCTGCAGTGCATTTTTGATTTCCCGTTTGACACCAGCCTCGCGCTCACGCAGCAGCATCTGGCAGCTCTTCCTCCCACAACTTGGCCCAGGCGCTGGTGAACGCGGTCTTCATCTCTACCCAGCTTTTCTCGATTCCGGTCCTTGCCTCATTCCACGCTTCGTCACCGCCTTCCATGAGCTGGGCCAATTTGACTTTGGTTTCATCTTTCATGGCGCGCAGCTCGGCCACGCGCTCAAGCAGGTCAGTCTTGCTCCCTCTGGCCATCTCATCGACGCATATTTTCAGCTCATCAAGCTCATGCTCCCAGTGCACGAGCTGGGCTGAGAGCCTGTCCATAAATAGCACCTTGTCTTCCATTCTTCACGCTCCCTGAAATTGCCGGCGCGCTTGCCGGTAAGGCCAATGCTAAGCCCGCTGCCGGACCATGCTCAGCCCCAATATGGGCGTAACAGTTGCTGCCGGACCTGCAAGCGCATGCGCGCCAGCGCTTTTTTGCGAATTTGGCGTACGCGCTCGCGCGTCAAATGAAAATGGCGGCCGACTTCCTGCGAAGACAGCGGCCTTGGTATCTCTTCGCGATCTTGATCACGAAACGCAAATTGGCTTTGATGAGCTGGTGCAAGGCCCCTTGCTCGCCGCGCTTGAAGCGGCGGACCAACTCGTGCTCTTCCTGCACGGGTATGGGACGGCATCCTTCCAGGTCTTCCAAGTACCTTCCGATAATTGAAACGCGACCGGCCGGCTCCATGCGACCGGTCGTTTTGAAAACGACGCGGGGATTCTTCATCTTCATCTTTTCCGAGGTTTTTGGTGGAACAACGGTGTTGCATGTTGGCGTTCCCCAGCCGCGTGTTCACGCGGCTGCATCGGGTTGATCATCATCCCACAATTTGATCCAAGCGCCGGAGAGCGCGCTTTTCATTTCCCCCCAGCTCTTCTCGATGCCGGCTTTCACTTCGGCGGAAATTTTGCCAGCATCTGTGTTATGGCGTTATCGAGATTCCTTTCGCGCAAATCGCCGGGACCATGAAACGCTTCAGATTTGGGCAAGAATTTCCGAGACTGCTCCGGCCGTGCCCAGTAGATTCACCTTCCGCCATTTCCGCTTGCCGTGCGTCCAGAATTTTGTGGAACGCTTACTGCGATTTCATTGATCTTGACCTCCGGCGGCTCTCTGAGCAAAATACGCATGGCGCCGCGCAGGATGGCAAAGGTTTCCGTGCGCGCATAGTGTTCAAAGTCCTCCGGCGAGGACCATTCTTGCAACAGGCAGAAAGAATTTTCGTCCTCGCACTTCTGATAAATGTTACAACTCACGCAGCCGCGTGATTCCCTGATCTGATCCAAGAGCGAGAGTGCCGTTTGCGTGAATTCCAGACATTTATCCGGAAGGGTGACGACTCCGATCATCACGAGGATCATGATCCTGCCTGCGCGAATGACGTACAACGG
>JBIOXB010000253.1:0-29908 GCA_044869275.1 bacterium | reverse complement strand
TTCCGTCATCACTTTCATTGAAGTCGATCAACTGCCGCGCAGCGACAGCGTCAGCGCGCCAGTGGCCGCTTTCGACACCCGCGGCAATTTTGCGGTGGTGTGGGTGGCTTATGAACAAGGCCAGTCACAGATCCTGCTGCGCTATTTCGATGGCATTGGCCGGCCGTTGACCGAGATTCGGCCGGTCACGGAAAGAAACGACACGCTGGTTGTGGCACACCCGCACCTGGCCTTCACGCCCGAAGGGTTGTTGTGGCTGGTATGGGATCAAACCACGCGGCGGCAAACGACGGAAGCCGTCGCACAAATCTTGAATCGCGATTTGAAGCCCGTTAATAATGCCTTTTCACTCGAGCTCCAGCCGACGGGCTTGACCTCGCGGCCTCGTGTCGCCTATGATGTGACCGGTCGCATGATCACCGCGTGGGTGCGGGAATCCCGGCCGGCTTTCGTGGTGGCAAGATTTTTCAATATCGATGCCAGCTCGAGCAGTGAGGTTTTTTTCATCGATGAGAGCGGCGATGATCGCGGCATCGGCGATCAACTGGATGTGGCGGTTTCTTCTAAGGGCGTGACCGCGATCACCTGGCGCGGTTTGGGCGGTGGTCAAGATCGCGTTAATTTCCGCTCGTTTGACAATCCCGCTAGTTTCATCGATGGTAAAAGGGATATTGCCGCACGCGAGGTCGCACAGCCCACACTCGCATTCTTGAGCGCGGATACTTTGATCGTGCAATGGCAAGCTCTTCAAGCCGGAAGCAATGTGGCTTCGTTGCGCGCGCAACGCTTTGATTTGAGCGGCAATCCCGTGGGGAATACCTTCGACCTCACTGCGCTGGATACGATGAAAACGCCCGTGGTGGTGAATTCGAACGAACAGGGCTTTTTCGTTTCCTTTTGGTCGCGGCGCGATCCGCGCGATTCCCTCTTCAGCGAAGTTTTTGGCCAGATCTTCGCCAGCGATCAACGGCCGGTCACGAAAATCGGCCAAATTGTACGCACACCGAACTTTTCCAATTCCAGCCTGGAAATCGAAAGCGCCTTTTCACCGTCGGGAAACTATCTCGCCGTTTACACCGGGAATGATCGCGACCGCAATTCACTCTCTCCGCGCATTGGCGCCGTGCTCACGCAAGCCGCGCTGTCTGATTTGCAGATTACGAACTTGACCGTTTCTCCGGAAACCCCCCAACGCGGTGATTCTATCAAAATTCGATTCAGCGTATTGAATGCCGGCGTGGCTCCGGCAGCGCCCTCCACGGCGCTGGTGGAATGCATCAATACCAAAATTGACACCACTGTGGCCGTGTCGTTTCTGCCTGCCCGCGGGCAGGGGAGCTTCGAGGCCAACTTGGGCGCGCTCGAGCCTGGAAATTACACGCTGCGCGTCACGCTGGATTATACGCTCGAATTGCCCGAGCTCAACGAGCAGAACAATAACAGCGGATTCCCATTCAAAGTCGAAGAAGCCCCGACGCTTGCGCTCAGTCCGGATTTTCTGAGTTTTACCGCCACTTTCGGCCAAACCAATTCCGCGGCGAGGATTTTGACGCTGCGCAACGCCGGCAGTGACACCGTGCGCTGGCGCGTCGCCGTGGATCAGCCCTGGCTTTGGGCAACGCCGGCTTCCGGCATCGTGACGCAGGAACCCACGCAAAATACGCAGCAAGTCGCGATTAGTGTCGACCTTTTGGGCTTGTCCGTCGGCAGCGTCCACGCGAATCTGGTTTTTACCTCGAATGGCGGAAATATTACGGTGCCGGTGACGCTCACGATCAATCCGTTGCTGCCGAGTTTGTTAATGCAGCCGCGCCGGCTGGAATTCGCCGCAACCCAGGGTGGCAGCAACCCGCCGCCGCAGGCTTTCACCCTTCAAAACGGTGGCGACGGCGAATTGATTTGGAGCGTGGCTGCCAATCAACCCTGGCTCAGTGCTGCTCCCAACAGTGGCACGACGACTCTGGAAATCGATCAAGTTGCGGCAGCCATCGATATTGTCAATTTACCCCCCGGCTCGTATGCCGGCAAAATCCTGGTGACTTCGAACGGCGGAAATGATTCACTGGAAGTGGCGCTCAATATTAGTCCGCAGCCGCCGGCTTTGTCAGTTTCGCCCACGGCGCTGAATTTTGTGACGACGGAGGGCACTTCGAATCCCCCGGCGCAATCGGTGTACATCCGCAACATCGGCGGCGGCACGCTGCAATGGAGCGTCGATGAAAACGTGACGTGGCTTTCCATTTCACCCCGCAGCGGCCAGAGGCGCACCGGCACCGACAGCGTTCGCGTGATTGCCAGCATCAGCGCGATCGGCGCGGGCAATTACGCCGAGGTCTTTACGGTCAACTCCGACGGCGGCGCCCAAACCGTGCGCGTGAATTTTGTGGTGAATCCACGACCGGTTTTTCCGGATTTGTCGATTCGAACCAAATCCGTCGACCTGGAGGACTGCTATACGGTCGACTATCGCTATGTCGCCGGATTTGTGGTTTATAACCTGGGCGATGCTGCGGCTCAGCCCGCACAGGCGCTCCTCTGGCTCAATGGCCAAGTCATTTACCGAGCGAGTGTGCCAGCCTTGGGGCCGGGTGAAACTTTCGATCTGCAATTCCCGGCGCTGTCTTTGCCTTTCGGCCACAATACGATTCGATGCGAAATCGATACCACCTCGGTGCCGAATGAAATCGTCACGGACAATAATAGCGTAGTGTTGCAGGAATGGGTGGCGCAACGCGGTGACGCAAACCGTGACAGCTTGCTCGACTTGCGTGATCTGTCGTTTCTCGTCGATCTGGTTTTGGAGCGCGTCCCAGCACCGCCGCGCCGCAATATTTGGGCGGCGAACGTGGTGGTGGACACCACGCTCAACCTCGCCGACGTCTTGACCCTCATCGATTTCCTGTTGAACGATTCTTTTTCCGCAAATCTGGCGCTGACTCAGCGCATGGATTTTCTTTTGGAAAACTCCGGCGCCACGCCAACACGATTGCTTTGGCAGACCGAACAGCCGCTGCAGAGCTGGCAACTCCGTTGGAAACTGCCGGGCACGCAAAATGATCAGCCGCTGCGATCGGCGCGTTTAGGCGCATTTGAAGCGCACTGGAAAATCACGAGCAATCATCTCTCGCTTTTGATCTGGCCTGCGGCATTTTCTTCTGCGGGCGCAGACACCCGTTCGGGCGAAATCATATTGCCGCTCGCCCTGCTGCCGGAGGGCCTGTTCGCGGCAACGGGCCTGAGCCCCACAGGTGAGATGCTGAAATTGGAAGCGCAAACCCGGTCGCAGGACCAAGCGCCACCGCAAGCGTTTTCATTGTCACGCGCATTTCCCAATCCCTTGCTGCGCACACAGCATCGCGTCGTGGAATGGCGGTACGAATTGCCCGAGGCCGCGCCGGTGGAATTCAGAATTTTCAATTTGCTCGGCCAGGAAACAAACCGTGTGGCATTGGGCTGGCAAACCGCCGGCCGTGGCCAGTGGCAATGGAACGGCCGCGATCAGCGCGGACGAGCACTGGCGAGTGGTGTCTATTTCATCGAGTTCATGGCCGGTAGTTTCAAAAAACGCGAACGCTTGCTTTTGCGCTGAGTATGTCACTTTCGTTTTATGGAATATCCCGTTTATGTCATTGCGAAATCCCGAAGCCTCAGCGATTTTTTACAGGATATTCATCAGAACTAAATCCGCGAAAATCAGCCTAATCCGTGGCATCCGTGGTCAAAAGGTATAAAAAACTACTTTTGAAAAACCCCCGAAGCGTCGATATGGTGACGCACCGGCACGGCGCTCGATTTTACCAAGGTTCATCTCGAATGCCAATCACAGTCAACGTCATTAACTCAAACTGAAATGAAAAAAATCCTGCCAGCCGTTGTATTCTTTGGCCTCAATCTGATGGGATGCTTTAAGCAGCCAACCGGCGCGCATCAGCCTGCCGCGCTCGCCTTGCAGCTGCGCGTGGCCAAGTGGACGTTGCTGGAACCCGAGCAGGAAAATGCCCTGGCGCGGGCGAGCGCTGCGGCGCAAGTTACACGTGTGGAGATTTACGTCATATCCGAAAATGATACGCTGGCGCGTGCGACGGAGCCCATTGCCGCCGGCGCGCAACAATTCTCGGCAAGCCTGGAAGTTCCGGCGGGCGAAGATCGCCGCGTCATCGTCGAAGCGTGGGATGATGCCGGCGTCGAAAGCACCGCCGGCTTGATTTTGCGCGGGATTCAGACGCAAATCGATGTGGTGCCGGAAGCGGTGCAAGTCGTTCCGCTCACCCTTTATCCCGTTCCTCTCAGCGGCCGCCGCGTTGTGCTTGCTCTCGGTTCGGCTTCTGGCGTGCCCGGCTCCAGCAGCAACCTCATGCCGCTCACGCTGATCAGCGCCGATTCTTTGAGTGGCATGCAGTTCGACTTGAATTTCGATCCCGCTGTCATCTCGCCGCAACGCCTCGTGCCCTTGGCGGCATTGCCCTGGAACCATGCCGAAAGCAATGTGGTGAGCAACGGCCAGTCATTGCGGATTTTGATGTTCGATGGCAATGGCCGGCGTTTGCCGGTTTTTTATGACCCGGCGGCATTGGCAAATGTTGAAATCCACGTCAACAGCGCTGCGGCCGCGGGGGCGCGTTCGCCCTTGGTGATCTCCAATGCGCTGATACTCGACGCCTATCGCAATCCTCTGGAAGTTGCCGCCGTGCAAGATACGTTTTATGTGGTGGGCGGGCGATGAGTTTTCGAGCAAGCTGCTGAAATGACGAGTTTCTGCAGCTTTGATTTTATTCAGCATCCGATCCGCGAAATTTCTCCTTGCGCTTTCCTTCCCCATTCTATAGCTTGATTCCTGCAATACTTTTCACGCATTGAGCATTTATCCCATCCGACACAGGCTGTGCGCTGCTGGTTCTTCATGAGATTCAGCCCAGGAAGGAAGTTACATGCCGCTCGAAGTCGGGCCGTTCGTGGGCGTCAGCTCGAATGAAGCTCGCATTTTGTTTGAGGCCGTGCCGGAGATTCGTTTTCTGCTGGGATTGGGCGATCAGGTGTATACCGATGAATTGTGGGAAAGCAAAAAGAGCACGGGCGGAGAATACTATTACAATTTGTCCGCCGCCGCGCTGCTGTACGAGTACAAGCAAGCTTATTACAAATATCTGCACATTCCTCAAGTGCAGCGCGTCACTTCGCATTGCCCGATGTTCATGACCTGGGACGATCATGAAATTCGCGACGGCTGGGGTTCGCGCGGCGATGAAACCGGCGCGGCGGAGCAAAAATTGTTACTCGCTCACGAGTTGAATTCGTGCACGCAAGTTTAGTTGAGAATTGATATTTATTGCATGATGTGTTCAGATCGATGATGCCTCTTCGACTCTGCTCGCCGAAATTCTTACTTGCCCTGCCGCCACTTTGCTTTATCGTTATTGCAGCGAGCCTTTATCTGCCCATCCCTGCCTCCCGGCTTGCATCCGCCGAAGTCGAATCTCTGCGTCTCGTCGATCGTCACGGCGTCGTTTTGCGCGAAGTACTTTCTACCAAAGAAGGCCGCAGCCGCTGGGTGCGCCTGGAGCAGATGTCGCCATGGGTGGCCCAATGCCTGATCAACACGGAAGATCGGCGCTTTTACCGGCATCACGGCATCGATCCACGGGCGATGTTGCGTGCGGCTCAGCAAAACATTTCAAGCAAACGCATCGTCAGCGGCGGATCGACCTTGCCGCAACAGCTCATACGGCAGATTTATGATCTGCCAGCCCAGCCTTTGGGCAAGCTGGTGGAAGTGTGGCTCGCGCTGCGTTTGGACCGCAGCCGCAGCAAAAATGAAATACTCGAGCAATATTTGAATCGTGTGCCCTTTGGCAATCAGATTTTTGGCATTGCAGCGGCGAGCTCAATCTACTTCGGCAAGCCGGCGGCGCATCTCACCCTGGCCGAGGCTGCTTTTCTCGTGGGTTTGCCCCAGGCGCCTTCGGCGTATGATCCGTTTCGACATTTTCAGCGCGCCCGCGCGCGGCAAAAACGCGTGCTGCACGGGCTGTGGCAAAACGGCGTGATTGATTCTCTGCAATTCCTGGCAGCATGCGGCGAGTCCTTGCTGGTCGCCGCGCGGTCCAAAAACTTTCTCGCGCCGCATGCTTGTGATTTGGCCCTGGAATTGATGAAAGATTCCCTGCCACCGGCTGCCAAAGTGGTCAGGCTTACCCTCGATGCGCATTGGCAACATGAAGCCGAGAAGATCCTCGGCGGTAATTTGCAGTTGCTCGCAGCCGCCCATGTCACCAACGGCGCGGTATTAGCGATTGACAACCGCAGTGGCGAGATTCTCGCATGGGCGGGCTCTGCGGATTATTTTGATGAGGCCCATCAAGGCCAGGTCAACGGCGTGCTCGCGTTGCGCCAGCCCGGCTCGGCGCTCAAACCGTTCACCTACGGCCTCGCCCTCGAACGCGGCTATACGGCAGCCAGCATTTTGCCGGATATTCAAACCCATGCGCCCGTTTTCGCGGCCGGCGGCGATTTCACTCCCACGAATTATGACGGCCGGTTTCACGGCCCGGTGCGCTTGCGCACGGCCCTGGCCTGTTCTTACAATGTTCCCGTCGTGCGCGTGCTGGAAAATTTTGGCTCGGAATTGCTTTGGCAGAGGCTGCGCCGCGCCGGCTTTTCTTCCTTGCAGAAAAATGCCCACCATTATGGCTTGGGATTGACGCTGGGCAACGGCGAAGTTACTTTGCTGGAATTGACACGGGGTTATGTTGCTCTGCAAAACGGCGGTGTGAGCAAAAACCTGCGTTTGCTTGTTGGGGCCAACTTCCCTGCCCTCTCCCCGATTTCCGAGGAAAGGATTTTCTCCGAGGAAATTGCCTTTCTGCTGGGCGATATATTGCGCGACCATGCCGCGCGCAAGCCGGCCTTCGGCGAAGGCAGTGTGCTGGATTTGCCTTTTCCCTGCGCCGTCAAAACCGGCACCACGAAGGACTTTCGCGACAATTGGACCGTGGGTTTCACGAGTGAATATACCGTAGGTGTGTGGGTCGGAAATTTCGACGCAACGGCCATGAACAAAATCTCCGGCGTGAGCGGCGCCGGTCCCATTTTCCGTGAAATCATGCTGGCGTTGCATCGCGACTTTCCGCCTGCGCGCGCCAGCCGGCCGCAGGCTTTGCAAGCTATTTCAATTTGCACTTCTTCCGGCATGCTGCCAAATGAGTATTGTCCGAATCAAATGACCGAATTGTTTCTGCCCGAGGCGCCGCCCCGCGAGCGTTGCGATTGGCATCGCATTTTGCTGGGGCATGCCGAGAGCGCCGACCCATGGATCGACGCACGCGCATTGAAACCACAGCCGCGTTTGGCATTGTTTTATCCCGCGCTCTACCAGCCCTGGGCGGCTTCTGAAGGCATTCGCCAGCCTTTACTCTTATCTGCGGTGGAGTTCTTGCCAGCTCAAAAGCATGCCGCAGCTCGCAACACACACCTCGAATCGCCACGCGATTCTTTGCGCATTACTTTTCCTGACGACGGTGATATTTTCAAAATCGACCCGGTGTTGCGTGTTGAGTTTCAAACTCTCTTGTTGGAATGCGTCGTGACGGAGGGCACTGAGCAGGTGATCTGGCTGGTGGATGGCTCTCCGCTCGCGATGGTGCCGGCGCCGTTTCGCGCGCGCTGGCAATTGCGCAAAGGCGAGCATTTTGTGCAAATCAAGGCCAAGGGCGCAGCCGGGGAATCGACAAGCGCCCCCAGGAGATTCCTCGTGCTCTAGCCCGTGATGAAACAGCTATGGCCGTGCGACAGGCTCGCCAGAATTTCAAAGCTTCCTTTCCAACCAGAGATAGCCCGCGCCCAGCAAGAAGGCCAAGAAGAACCAAATCGGCGAAATCGTTTCCACCTGCAGGAATGTAGACGTTAAGTTTTGTCTCGAGAGGGACCCATTACGTGCGGCTTGTTGCAGAGTCGCCGTGGTTTTTTGCGCTTGCTGCCAGCTCAGCCATTGCCCGCGATCATGGACGTAAAACCACGAGGCCGCGCCGGTGGGCGTGGCAATCGCATGCCAGCCCGTCACTCTCGGCCAGTATGTGCCATGCCAGCGACTGGGCGCAGTAAAATCCTGCGCCAGAAAAACAGAATCGGCTTGGCCAGCATTCGTTTCCATGAGGCCGACGGGGTCGCTCTGTTGCGTATTCACAAAGAGGGCCAAAGGTTGATCGATAAATATCGGTCCGGCGTGGCGGACATTCCATTGATCCTGCCGGTCGTGTGGCCGCGACAATTCGGATAGCAAATACGACCAATAGGAGGCATGCAAATCGGACTTGCCTGCCAAAACCCAACGGTAAGAATCGCGAATCAAGCTCAATCCAATTTTCCCGTTTCCACGAACCACGGCGGCAGCAAGCGGGCGCGTCATTTCATCCAGGATCAGCGGTTTCATGCCCCAAAGATTTTTGAGCGCAAAAGGCTCGGCGGGAACAGCATGAACTCTCAAAGTATCGAGATCCGGCCAAATCGGCTTGAGCAAGCGCTGATCCATGCCGGCGAATTTTTCGAAATCAAAAGCAGCGAAAAAATCTCTTTCCGGAAAAATTTGTTTGCCGAAAATGGTTTCATCCGGGATAATCAACATGCCCAAGCCCTCGCTTTCTATGGCTGACCGCAAAGACCGGCGTGCAGTGGGGGGCAATACCGCCAGTGTATTTCCGTCTACGATGATCAAATCAAAATCACGCAGCAAATTTGGAGTGATTTGCCGGAGCGGAGTGGGCGAAAGATTGATGAACTCCTCGCGATAGCGGTCGCGGCTGAGGAGTGCACGCCTCGCCAGACCATAGTGATGACGACTCGCCCAAATTTTGAGATATTTCGTATCAAAACGAATTGTAGCTTCGAGAATCAGAATCTTGAGAGGTTGCGGTTCGCGCACGACGATATCCAAAGTTTCGCGAGTGAGCGTATCGCCTCGTTCTGATTTGAGCAGCAATTGGTAAAGAAATTTTCCGGCGGCGCGCGGCAAGAGTTGAAAGGCGAAAGCGCCGCCAGGTGGGGGAGAAATCTCGAAAGAAGCCGCGTCACCACCGGGGTCGACGAGCTGTAAAATGTATTTTTTGTTCAGCAATCCTGCCAGGCTGCCCTGTACCCGCAGTTTTTCTCCGAGATATGATTCCCTTGGCCAGGAAATGGATGCTATTCCCAGGTCAGCCGGCGCCAGATGCGTGCTGATTTCGAAGGAGTCCATTTCTGCCCAATCGTACTCTCGCAAACCATGGCCGAACACATGCAGCTTGCCCATCACCGCATCATGCCGCTGGAGGTAACCCAGATCGGGAATTGTTTTGCTCTTCTGCCCACGGAAAAAAGCAGTATCGAGCCCCGGCAAAGAGAAGCTTCGGGTGGTTTGCAAAAGCGAATCGAGCACAGCGTGCGGTTGCTGTACCTCCGCGCCGGGGGTAAGCAAAACCGTGTCCGAGGGGTTATGCGAAACCAGCCAGAGCGGTTGAACGGCCAGTGCTCCCAGTGAAAGAACGGCAAGAATGCCTGCGGCCAGACGTATTGCCAAGCGTTTGTGATTGTGGCGTCGCGCAATCAAAAATACCACGAAAGCAAGAAGCACCAGTGAAATTGGCCAGATGGCGGGCGTTGGCGTAGAAAGGAAAATTGGGCCGAGATTGATCATTCGTTACCGAGCCGCATAAAATATTTTTGGGCGAGGGAGGTCTTTGCTTCAGGCCGTGGCGTTGGCTGCGGCTCAACCGGAGGCAGGGCTTGCCACAAAGCACTCTGCACCGCCAATACGCAGCTCGCGCATATCTCACCGTCATTCTTGATGGCATTGATCAATGTGCGCAAATCTTGCAAAGCCCGCAAGTGGCGGCCGGGTTGGGCCAGGGCCAGCCGCGCCAGCTCAATTCCCGCGCGCTCCAAAATTGCGACTCGCCACGCTGTGCTGTGCGTTTGCTGAGATTGAAGATTTTCCAGAATTGCCAAAGCCTCTCGAACTTCAGGCAAAACCTGTTTGCCGGCTGTCTTCTTTTCCCACCTGCCGCCCGCTACTTTTGCCAAATCGCCACTCAACCGGTTTTCTTCGATTTTGATCGGTGGCGGCTCGAAGCCCACGCGCTGGACATAAGCGCGGCTGCTTTGCTGCACGGCTTTCAACAGCGCCAGGGCACGATACTCAAACGGCAAGGCTTGTTGCGGACGGTGTGTGCGCAGATGCAACTCGGCTTCCCACATTTCCGCCAGCGCAGCTTGCAGTTGTGCCTTGAGGGAAGGGGCGAACAGCGTCGCGTTTTCTTCGAGGTCATGCAAGTGCGCAAATTCTTTCATGATTTGGTCAGCGCCGGTTTTATCCTTGAAGAGCTGGGAGGCGGCGCCTGGGCTTTCTTGCTCTTCCCCATCTTTGTGCGCTGTTGCAAGGGTGCCGGCGGAGGCATTGAAATCCGCCTCCTTGTCGGATTCTTCGCCCAAAAATTGGCCGTAGCGCAAGCGCAAGGCCTGTTGATCCAATCCCAGGTTTTGCGAGCGCCGCTCGAAATCTTTTTCCGAAAGCTGTGAACGGTCCTGCAGCAGCTTCTCAGTATCGATGATGATTTGCCGCTGGCTGCGAAAATATTCCGGAATGGGATTGATCAACAAGCTCGCGCTTTCCGGAAGTTCCGCCGAGGTAGTGTCCTGCCATACAATAAAATAGGTATCCGAGCGGCTGCTTTGCTTTTGCGGCTCGCGGTTGTCGTGCGCGAAGAGATAAAAATATAGCTCGTCGCCGGGCCTCATCCCCAGCGCGGGCAAATCCAAGCGCATGTTGGCGCGCCAATGGCGCCGCGAGTCCTTTTGAATTTGGTCAAGGGCCAGGTTGCTTTCGCGAAACTTGACGCCCTCACCCGAGCCGCGCGCGAGCGTGGCGACCAGCTCGACATGCTGCACGCCGTAGTCATCGTCGATAATGGCTTCCAAACGCACGGGCGTGGGCTGATCCGCATCGATTTCGGTGCGCGGCTCGGGATGAATCATCACGATCGCCGGCGGCAGATCTTTGATGACTTCGATGCGATGATATTCAAAGAGCTGTGCTTTGCCCTCTGGATTCACGGCCCAAAGATGATACAGAGTGCTTTCCGAGGCGCGCTCCGCAGCCGTAAAGGTTTGCGCTGATATGCGGTGCAATGCCAGCGTATCGCCGTTCATCAAAACCAAACCGGCTGCCTGCAACGGTTGATTGAAAACGATCTGCCAGGTGATTTGTGCGCCTTCTTCCACATGCAAGTCGAATTGCGAAACCCGGCGCGCCGGCTTGCCGGTATAACGCGGCGGGGCGATGGCAATCGTTGCCAGTTTGATCTCCACCGGCAAGGCTTGGGAAGTGGAGGAAAGAACCGGCGGTAAAGAAGTGGGAGAGGCTTGAAAGCGATTTTGCTTGGGTATGCGGAGCTGCAAAACCATCGCGAGCAAAGCCAAAAACACGGTGACGGCGAAGAATCGCCAGGCGGCGAGCACAGGTTGGCGCGGGAGCAAGGTGTTGTCGAAGTCAGCGGGCCAGGACAGCAAAATACGCCGGCGTTGCAGGCGCGCCAGAGGGGTCAGGGTATCTTCCGCCGCGAGCAGCAATTCGCCACTCTCCTCCATTGCCGGCCGGACGCGATTCAAGTGGCGCGCCAGGGTGTGAGCATCGCCGCTTTTCTTTCTGAGCAGCAAAATTTGACCAGCGCAGCTTAGCAGGAATGTCGCCCCTGAAATCGCCATGCGCGACAAAGTTTGTTGCTCTAAGATGAAGCCGGTGAGCCCAAAACATGCGCCAGCCAGACCGGCAGACCGAATAACTGCACTGCGCAGCAAGCGTAAGCGCCAGTGCCCCGCCAAACGGTGCAACTGCTTGCGGGCAACCGCTAGTTCCTTTTCCAGTCGGACATCCATCTTTCCATGCCAAAGATGACAATCGCCAGCACCCACAGCGGAAAATGAAGCGCGT
The DNA here is from genome assembly GCA_044869275.1 of bacterium. Lineage (GTDB taxonomy): Bacteria > Zhuqueibacterota > Zhuqueibacteria > Zhuqueibacterales > Zhuqueibacteraceae > JBIOXB01. The sequence continues at coordinate 17,952 of JBIOXB010000253.1, read as the reverse complement.
GTGCCGCAAAGCGTGGCGAGGGGAAGTTTTTATCTTTATTTTTTTGCGGCGCGCTTTGCGCGGCGCTGAGGCGCCGCAGGTCGTGCTGTCCGGTCTCGCGGGGCGAAAAAATGTCTTCACGCCGCAGTAGAGCCAGCAGCCATTCCGGAAACGCCGCATGCAGCACCAGTTCATTCCATGCCGGATCGAACCGGCTCGCGAAACGATAATGCCAGCCTGCGCCGCGGCGCTCGGCCTCAAGCAAAGCCACACCAAAACCGTCTGTCCAAACCGGCACACCCACCTCGCTGGCCGGGCTTCGGCGCCACAAACGTGGGAATGAGCTCGCACCGGCACGCGGCATCACCATCCAGCTTGCGCATGTTTCGTATTCCGGTCCCGGGGCGACCGTGACCAGCGTTAGGCCTTGTTCGATGCGCTGCCATGCCACCGCCGGCAACGCCTCCTCCGCCAGCCAAAAGATAAAATCAAAATCTTCCCATCGCAGCTTACCGGCCCCCGGCAATGCTGTCCTGATGCGAAGCTGTGGGCAGGCTGCTTCCCGCACGGCATGCAGGGCGGTTTCCAGGTAGCGCGCTTCTTCGCTGCTCAGCATGGTGTGAACGATGGCAACGCGGATACTATCCGTTTCCACGGGGAAGCGAAAGCCCTTTTCCTCGTTCAGGCCCTCTGATTGCACGAGGCGCAGCACTGCGCCTGCGCCATTCGCCGGTGGAATGTATTCGAGCGGCGGCATGCCCTCGGCAGAAAGCATGGATCTTTGTGCTGGCATGCGGAAAAAATACCAGGCGAATCGAGTCTGATTGCTTTTGCTGAAACCAATCACGACGCGCAAACTATCCTGCTGAAAACGCTGCGCCGCCTGCAGCCAGCGCCGCGGTGAAGAAGTCGACAGGGTTTTCCAAGCAACCTCATGCTGCAAATTCGGGCGCTCACCGCGGTAGGACTGCAGGCGATTGGCGGCCAAGACTTGTATGAGTGTCGAAGCGGGCAGTGTTTGGTCAAGTTCGCGCAACAATGACCAGTTGTTGCGTTCATCCATGACGGATAGAGTGGAGTCACCGGAATGCAAGGCCGGGAAGCCGGTGGAAAAAAGGCGAAGCTCATGCCGGTTCGCGACGAGGGAGTCGAGCACAGGCCAGACGCGAGGGCGATGAGCTGAAGCGAGCAGCTCAGGTGCGACCCATACCGGCCCTCTTGCGGAAGCAGAGGTGTCGCCAGTTTCCTTCAACCACACAGGTTGAGCCAGCATCATGGCGAGTAAGACAAGCAGCACGAGGCGCAAGAAAAGCAGGGTCAATTCACTGAGCTTGAGGCTTTTAAAACGCACACTGGTCGAGGAAAGCAAGAAGCGAAGACTGCCGACTTTGACGATCTTGCCCGCGTGCCGGCTCAATAAGTGAATCACAATAGGCAGGACTAAGGCCAGCAAAGACAGCAAACCGAGTGGCGCTAAAAACTGCATCACGACAGTTTTGTTCTTTGGGTTAAGTAGCGGCGCAGGGCCAAATCCAACGGTTGATCGAGCGCCAGCAATTGATAGGCAATGTCATGCTCGCGCCATTCCCGCGGCAAGGCGAGCAGATATTCTCGCATCGCCTTTTGATACTCTCCACGCGCGGCCTCAGTATTGGCGGGCAGCGTTTGCCCGGTCTCCAAATCTTGAAAAGTCACCTCGCCGGTATAGGTGAAATCCATTTCATTGCGGCCCAGGAGATGAAGGAGCAGCACTTCGTGTTTCAAACCGCGCAGCTTGCCCAATACCGTGGAAATTTCGGCATGATACTGGTGCAGGTCGCTGACCACAATGATCAATTCGCGCATGGGGGTGGCGGCAAATATGGGCTCCATCTGTTTCCATTCCGGCCACGTGCCGCTGGGTGTAAGCTGCTCCAACTGATGCAAAAACCGATGCAATTGCTGATGCGCTCTTTGGGGCGGCAGCGCGGACGCCGCGTTCGCCGGCAGGCTGAGCAAGCCGATCGCGTCGCCTTGCTGATAGGCGAGATAAGCAAGCGCGGCGACCAGAAATCGCGCATAGTCAAATTTCACGATTGCGCCGTCCGCGTGTGCCATGGAGGCGCTCGCATCGAGAACGAAGCGCACGGCAACGCTGGTTTCAATTTCAGATTCGCGCACGTAAAAGCGGTCGGAGCGCGCATACATCTTCCAATCGACGCGGCGCAGGTCGTCACCGGGCTGGTAGCTGCGATATTGGTTGAATTCCTGGCCTGCGCCCGGCCGCGGGCTTTGGTGCGCGCCCAGCATGAAACCATCAACCACGGTCTTGGCCAGCAGCGGCAGATCGGAGATCGCAGCCAGAATGTGCGGATCGATGAAGCGATACGTCGAAACGGACATGGTTTATCGTATTTGCCGGTGCCAAACACTATCCCATGATGAGAAATCCAGCCTTATTTTCCTCCCGTGGTGTGGCCTCGCGCCGAGGTGCGTAAAACTCCCTCCCCAAGCGCGTATTCCTCGTTTCTGCAAGACCCCATAATTCGAAACAGACTTGCGGGGCGTACGAATGTTGCAATCATTATGACCACCTGCAATTAAATTTTTTTCATACCTTATCCATGAAACAAACGCCATGCGTGCGCGTATTATTTCGCCGTCGATGCAACCTTTTGAGTATCGACGTTGTCCTATTCGACAGCAACGACGCATGCGTGACCTTCACAACCCTTTCATCGCAATTTCATCGTTTCTTAAAGGAGTTATTCATGAGGCGAGTATTCGGTTTTGTAATAGCTGCGGCGATTACTTTTGCAGCTTTGGGCGCCGGCAACAGCTTGGCATCTGAAAAAGAAATCAATTGGAAGCTGGTGAGCAAAAACTTAGTTCGTTCACTGGCCTCGGACAATGAAGGGCTGCGCCAATCGGCCATGGCCTTCTTTGTGGAGCATGCGGACAAGCTCGATATCAATGATGCGGTATACGACGTCATGCGCGTTTACCGCAACCACCCGGACCTGCGCGTGCGCAAGCTGGCGTTGGTGACGCTTTACAAAATGCAAAACAAATGGGCGATGGAATTCTTGAAAGTTGATCTGCGTTTCCAGGAGCAGGAACAATTGAAGCAGATGGTCGCGGCAATCGTGCAGGAGTATCAAGCGAAGAAAAAATCCTCTTGAACTTTGTTGACGCTCGAGTCTAGAAGATCGATGATTGAGAATAGAAAATGGTAAGCAAAGCGTGCCACGATACCTCTATTCTCGATCTTCGATTTTCTATCTTCGTCACAGCAAGGGGCTGCGCGGGGGTGAAGTTTTTTGAAGCAATTCGCGTGCAACGTCGTCGGAGGTTACGCGTTCGGCTTCACCTTTGAAGTTGATCAAAATGCGATGCCGCAGAACCGGCGCGGCCATCGCCTGCAAGTCGGCCAAGGTTACGGCAAATCTCCCCTGCAGTAACGCGCGCGCTTTTGCGGTCAGAATCAGCGCCTGCCCCGCGCGCGGCCCAGCACCCCATCTCACCCATTCTTTCACGAATGCGATGGCCTCCCCATTCGGGCGAGTGCCACGTACCAGGCGATTCACGTAATCGAGCAAGTCCTGGTTGATCAGAACTTCGCGCACCAAGGACTGCGCCAGCAGGATTTCTGTCGCGGTGATCACGCGTTGAATGGAAATGTTCTGGATGCCCGTCGTGCTCGCCAGAATCGCGCGCTCGTCCGCTTCGCGCGGGTAGTCGATTTTCACATACAACAAAAAGCGATCGAGCTGCGCTTCAGGGAGAGGATAGGTACCGGCTTGTTCGATCGGGTTTTGTGTCGCTAGCACAAAAAACGGCCTCTCCAGTGGGTAGGTTGTGCCGCCATACGTCACTTCGAATTCCTGCATCGCTTCCAGCAAAGCTGCCTGTGTTTTCGGCGGCGTGCGGTTGATTTCATCCGCCAACACGATGTTCGCGAAAACCGGGCCGCGATTGAATTTGAAAAAGCGCCGGCCCGTGGCATGTTCTTCCTCCAAAATTTCCGTGCCGAGAATATCGGTGGGCATCAAGTCCGGCGTGAATTGGATGCGGCGAAAGGAGAGATGTACCGCCTGCGCCAGCGTGCGAATTATCAAGGTTTTCGCAAGCCCGGGCACGCCCTCGAGCAGGCAATGCCCGCCGGCAACGAAAGCGATCAATAATTGTTCGATCGTCTCGTGCTGCCCGATGATGGTTTTTTCGACCTCTTGCCGCATGGCGGCGAGGCGCTGCCTCAGCGCGGTAACTTCTTTTTCGGTGATTTCCATCGTCTTCGAAATCTGGCGAAAGTTCTAATGTGAGGGGGACTGGCAAAGCGCGCCAAACGTTCAAATGAAATGGCCCCTGCGCTCAGGGGGCGTCGTGCTCGTCCTCGATTTCGCCGACGATTTCCTCCAGCACGTCTTCCAGTGTGACCATGCCCAGGACGTGACCTTCTTTGTCTTTGACCACGGCCATCTGTTTTTTCTGCCGACGAAATTCCCGCAAGGCAAACGCCACCGACATCGTCGGCGTAAAAAACGTCGGAGGGTATAAAGCATCCATCAACGTGATCACGCCTTGCAGGCCGAAAAGATAGAACAGATCTTTGGCGTTGACGAAGCCGATGATGTTGTCGATGTGACCCTGGTATACCGGCATGCGCGTGTGCACGCCTTCGCGCACGGCCTGGATCACTTCCGCTTCGGAAGAGTGCACTTCGAGGGTCGCGACTTGTGCGAGCGGAATCATAATGTCCCCCACGCGCTTGGCGGAAAGCCGAAAGACGTTGCGCAAATATTCGGCTTGATCCGGCGGCAGCATGCCGGCGCGCCGGGTCTCTTCCACTAACAGGCTGAGCTCTTCCACGGAATGCACCATTTGATGTCCGGAAACGGGCCTAAAGCCGAACGCTTTGACTATCGCGTTGCCGGCGCCGTTCATGACCGCAATCGCCGGGCGCATAAGGCTGGAGAAGGCAAGCAAGGGTGAAGCCACGAACAGGGAGATTTCGTCCGGGCGTTGCAGCGCGAGCGCTTTGGGCGCCAGCTCGCCGATCACCACGTGCAGAAAAGTAATACACGTAAAGGCCAGCGCCGCCGCCAAGGAATGGCTGGCGACCTCCGACCATTCTCCGGGAAGCCAGCCTATCAATGGATGAAGCAAGTGCGCCACGGCCGGTTCGCCGATCCAGCCCAGCGCCAGGCTGGCCAGGGTGATGCCGAGCTGAGTGGCGGCAATGGCGTCGTCGAGACGCGCCACGGCCTTTTGTACCGCGAGTGCGCCGGATTTCCTGCCGCGCACCATTTCTTCGACCTGCGTACGCCGCACCGCAACCAAAGCAAACTCCGCAGCGACAAAGAAACTATTCAGCAACACCAATAACGGAATCGTCAGCACCCGCAGAGCATCGCTGAGCAGCGATAGGGCACCATCCATATCAGTTGGGCTCCAAGAAAGGACCTAGTCTTTTTCGCACCATATGCTGGCAAATATTTGAGCGGCCATGATTGAGTCCTGGTGCAATTTATACCAAATCGTTACAAATACAATTCATTTTCACCGCGGTGATTCTTGTGAAAAGGTGCGAAGCAGCAATTAGGACAATACGTGTGAGGAAGCAGAGGAGGGAAGAGAGAACAGCGGCGAGATTCCCAGAATCCCGCCGTTGCAGAGGTTTTTCAAAGGCAGTTTTTATACTATTCTGACCACGGATGACGCGGATTGAGCTGATTTTCGCGGATTGCGAATCCGTGCCATCCGTGGTCTAAAAGAGTCTAATAAATATCCTATAGAAAATCACTGTCGTTACGGAACCTTGGTTGAATCCAGCACGGTGATTATGCTGCACAAGATTCCTCCAAATGACAGTTTGTGAAGTGGCTACAAAAATCAAGGTTACAACCTGCCTCAAGACGTCATCGCATACACGACCATATTTACGCCAAACTTGGTGTTATCCTCCGCCAGCCAGCGCTTGTTGCGAAAATCGTAATCCCATTCGCAGCCATAGTCTTTGTTGCTGTAGAGCACCACCAGGCGGCCGTCGATTTCAATGCCCTTGAGATAATCGTGCACAAGATCGTCGCCCCAGCCGTTGAGCTCGAAGGCAGTGGTGGGGGGCCCCTTCTCGAATTGAAAGAAATTGCGGTAGAGCTCGTGCGTGTTGGGAATTTTACGCAAGGCCTCCGCACCGAAAATTGCCGCCATCTGCGCTTCAAAAGATTTTGCGAACAAGCCATCGATATCGTGATTGCAGTCATCGACGAACACAAAACCACCGTGGCGGACGTAAGCCTCGAAATGATCACGCTCGCGCGTGGTAAACTGCACGAGTTTGTGGCCGGAAAGATAGCAGAAGGGAGAATGCAGCATTTCGGTGTCGCTCAGCGGCACGATTTTCTCCTGCGCGTCGATCGCGATGGTGGTGTACTCGACGAGCGAGTTCAGCAAATTCGAAGGCATGCGCTGATCGACATCCCAATCGCCGGAGAGATATTGCAGGCGGGTGAAAAAGAATTCCGCGCGCCGGCGCTTGAATGCCGAGGCACGGGCATGGGCGGACGGCGACAATAGAATTCCGGCCGTGCCGAACGTGAGCGTGGTCACGAACTCCTTGCGCGTCATGAGCCGGTGTCCCAATGGAAGACCTTCCCGATCTGCAAACTTGGAAGGTCCCTTCTACACCGCATCCGAAAGGCTGGTGAACGTGAAGTCGCGGATCTTCATCGGAGGAATCAAATTGCCGTTGATGCGCACCGGCCTGCCCAGGGCCTCGAGATTGTTGAGCATGATCACCGGGCTTTCATTGAAGCGGAAATTCTTGATGGCATGTTTGATCCTGCCGTTTTCGACATAGAACAGGCCGTCGCGCGTCAAGCCGGTGTACAGCAAAGTCTGCGGATCGACGGTGCGGATGTACCACGTGCGGCTCACCAAAACGCCTCGTGAGGTGCCGCGAATCATGTCTTCGAGTGAAGCTTCGCCGCCTTCCATAATGCCGTTGTTGGGAAACGGTACGGCCTTCACGCCTTGCTTTTGCGCCCAGAATCTGGAATAAGCGAGATTCTTCACCACGCCTTTTTCGATCCACAGCACTTTTTCCTGCGGTCTGCCGTCGCCGCTCCAGGTTGCGACCGGCACCTCGGGATGCGTGGGGTCGGAATAAATTGTCACGCGCTCGTCCACGATTTTTTCACCGAGCTTGGTGCCGCCGCCGGGTTTGGCGAGAAAGGTCCGGCCTTCGTCGGTTTGGCGCGCGTCCATGTTGAACAGCATGTTTTGCAGCAACTCGATCGAAGCCGGCGGTTCGAGAATGACGGTGTATTTCCCCGGCTCGATCGCCACGGGATGGCGCGAGCCCTCCGCCTTTTCCAGCGCAATTTGCGAGGCCGCAGTGGTGTCCATCTTCGCCACGTCATTTTGATCGCGCGTGACGTAGCCGGAGCCGGTGCCGTCGGGCGTGCGCACCGTGGCGGAAAAGTTGACATCGGTCTGGCGATGAAAGGCAAACAAGCCTTTGGAATTGATCATCGCTTGAAAACCGGTGCTGTCCTGAAAGAACCCCGCGGCAATCAGATTCTTGGCGCGGCACGGTTGGATGCTGCTCGCCGCCGCTTGCGTGCGATACTCCGGCGTGATCTGCGCGGTGCCATCGAAATAGGCGTTCGAGCTCAGATACTTTTGCGGCTCCAGGAAATTCACATATTCGGGATTTTCGGGCGCGAGCTGGGCCAGCTCTTCGGAGCGGCGCACGGCTTTTTGCAGCGAAGCGTCGTCGAATTCATTGATCGTCGCTGTGCCCGTGCGCTTGCCGTAGCTCGATTGCACAGCCAGGGTCATATCGTTTTGCATGCCGCTGGTGGTCACGGTATTGCGCGCATAACGAATGTTGCCGCCTTCGCTGCCGTTGAGATTGGCCTCGCATTCATCCGCTTTGGAATAGCCCATGACCTTCTGCAGAATTTCACGAGCCTGTGCTTGCGTTAAGAGAGCCATCTTTTATGAACCTCGTTTGTAAGTATTTGCAATGCGAAAGTGAGTTGGTCTTTGGATTCAAGGGAAGGGTGGATGAATGGATCGATGGATTTGCAGCAATCCAATAATCCCGCATTCCAATCATCCGGCCTCAGAGCTTCCGCTCGGTATTGATCACATTCACGCCATTGAACCGCGCGGTGGCGCAGCCATGCGACACGGCGCTGACTTGCCCCGGCTCGCCCTTGCCATCGAAGAACGAGCCCCCGAGACGATAGTCGCGCTCGTCGCAAATCTGCACGCAAGAGTTCCAAAATTCCTGCGTGTTGGATTGATACGCGACGTCGCGCAGCATGCCCGCAATCTCGCCGTTCTTGATCTCATAAAACAACTGGCCGCCGAACTGGAAGTTATAGCGTTGCTGATCGATGGAATACGAGCCATTGCCGACAATGTAAATGCCTTTGTCCACGACTTTGATCAGTTCTTCCACCGTCAACCTTGCGTTGCCGGGCGCGAGCGAGACATTGGGCATGCGTTGAAATTGCACCGAGCCCCAATTGTCGGCGTAGCAGCAGCCGTGCGATTCTTTTTCATCGAGCATATGAATCTGATCGCGAATGGCTTGATAATTCACCAGAATGCCCTCCTTCACCAAATCCCAGCGCTTGCATTTCACGCCTTCATCGTCGTAACCCACGGCGCCCAAAGAGCCGGGCTGGACCTTATCGGCGAAAAGATTGACGATCTTGCTGCCGTAGTTGAATGATTTGGACTTCCATTTGTCCATCGTCGCGAAGCTGGTGCCGGCATAGTTGGCTTCGTAACCCAGGACGCGATCCAGTTCCAAAGGATGTCCAACGGACTCATGAATCGTCAGCCACAAATGGGAAGGATCCAGCACCAAATCGTATTTGCCCGGCTCCACGGTTTTGGCCGCATGTTTTTCCCGCGCTTGTTGGGCTGCGGCAGTCGCGTCTTCGAGCATGTCGTAGTGTTTGCCGTAACGGGCGGTGATGCCGGCCACTTTGCTTTCGGCGCGGCCGCTCAGGTATTCCCACCCCATGCCCATGGGGGCGCTCAACGCGTTGCGCGTCTGGAATTTGCCTTTCTGCGGATCGATCGCGGTGACCGTAAAATTCGGCCAGATGCGGTGAATGTCCTGATCGATGTACGAGCCGTCGGTGGAGGCGAAGTATTTTTGTTCGTTCACCAGAAACAAGAACGAGTTGATGAAGTTCGCGCCGCCTTTCATGGCCGCCGCGTTCACCGCCATCAACAAATCCACCTTTTCCGAAATCGGAACTTCAAAAGCGTTTTTCTCGATCGGCGTGCGCCAGATCACTTCGCCATAACCGGGATTGGGCGCGAGCTGCACCGGCTCTTCTTGAATCCTGGCGTTGGCCTTGGCGATGGCGACGGCTTGCTCCGCGGCTCTGGCGATGCCGTCGGTGGTCACCGTGCTGGTGGCGGCAAAGCCCCACGTCCCATTGGCGATCACACGGATGCCGGCGCCGTACGATTCCGTGTTGACGACGTTCTGCACCTTGTTCTCGCGCGTGATGACGAATTGATTCAAATAACGGCCGAGGCGCACGTCGACATAGCTCGCGCCCCTGCTGCGCGCCGCGTTTAAAGCAACGTCTGCCAGTTTTTTCTTTTCACCATTTGGAATGGGCGTAAGCGCTCCAAACAGCGAAACCGGCCGGCCCATCAGGGGAAGCATGAGTGAACCCATGCCCGCGCCGGCGATTCGCAAAAAGTCACGTCGCTGCAATTGGCATCCTCCTTCGGTGAGAATTCGTAGCCTGGTGTGTTGCTGGCGATTGCGGTTTTTTTAGAATGACGAATTTTGTGGCGGAATGTTGCACACATACTTCGCGCAAGCCGTTTTATTTCAAGGACTACAGGCTGGTCGACTCGGCGGGTGTGGCGCCTGCCTCCTGCTTGCAGCACGCCATGCGAGCCTCCGGTTCGCAGAGGGGGAGGACTGTTTTACACCTCTCCGCATAAGATGCTGGCAAAGCCTGAAGGTTGCCATGCGCAATATAAGCAAAAATTCTTTTGTTAATCTTGGCGAATTTTTATATCATGTTCCCTATGCATGCCTTGCACTCCAAGTATTTTGAAAGAGCGTTATGCCGGCACGCGGTTTTAATGGCCGCGGTAGTGCGCCTCGCCCTGGTGGCCATTTTGCTCAATTCACTATTCGGTTTCTCCGGGCTGAGTTCGCATCGCAGCTGTGAGCACGACGGCGGCGGCGCTTTGAGTTGCGCCGCGTCCGCGCCCGTGCATGTCCGCGCTGAGCAGCCCCGGGCGCAAAATAGCGAAACGCCGTATTCCGCCTGCGGCTCTTCTGCTGCGTCCTCACAAGCACTCGTCATGTTAGAGTGGGAAGGGCTTCCGGCGGAATTCGACCAGGCCATTCCCATTCCTGTTTGTGAAAAATTTCCATCCTTTCGCATAAATAATTCCTGCTGCGACTCCTCGTTTGAGCCACTTGATCCTCCTCCCCGTGTGAACTCATTGAGAATGAATCCGACAAATTGCTGAAAAAGCCCAAAGCTGCTCCCGCCATCGCCGGTGGCATTGGGCCGGAAGGTGCTATTTTCTTCCATGGTGGGCCGCTCGTGCTTTTATTTGATTTGATGTAAAGCCTGTTTTTGCGTATATTCCTGTGCGTAACGCTTTGCGGTGGCTGCCGTGGAGCGACAAAATGTGAACACTGATTGATTTTTTTCCTTTCAGTTTGGAGGACTATTTATATGAATACCACGCGAACTTTTATTCTCATGGCGGCGCTCACCGCCTTATTCGTTCTCATTGGCAATCTCATCGGCGGACAAAACGGCATGATCATGGCGTTCATGATCGCGGTGCTCATGAATTTTATCAGCTATTGGTTCAGCGACAAAATCGTGCTCAAAATGTACCACGCGCAGGAAGCCAGCCCTTCTTCGGAGCTTTACAGCATGGTGCGAACGCTGGCGACGCGCGCGAGTTTGCCCATGCCTAAGGTGTACATCATTCCGGGCGAACAACCCAATGCTTTCGCCACCGGCCGGGATCCGGAGCACTCCGCCGTGGCGGCGACGGAAGGCATTATGCGCATGTTGAGCCGCGAGGAGTTGTCTGGCGTGATCGGGCATGAGTTGGCGCACATCAAAAATCGTGACATACTCACCGGCACGATCGCGGCGACGCTTGCGGGCGCGATCAGCATGCTCGCACAGATGGGCCATTTCGCCATGCTGTTCGGCGGCCGCAGCAACGACGACGAGGGTGGCAGCAACCCGATCGTCGGCCTGCTCATGATCATCGTCGCACCCATCGCCGCCATGCTGATCCAAATGGCCATCAGCCGTTCGCGCGAATACGTCGCTGACGCTGACGGCGCGCGCATTGCCGGCAATCCGCGTTATTTGTCCGCCGCCCTGCACAAACTGCAATTGGGCGTGGAACGCATTCCGATGCAGGCCAGCCCCGCCACCGCCCACATGTTCATCGTCAGCCCGCTGAGCGGCGGCGGCATTGCCAGTTTGTTCAGCACGCATCCGCCGATGGAGGAACGCATCGCGCGCCTGGAAGGCATGCGGCTGTAGCCGGACGTTGCCTCCCATGGTGAAGGACTTCGCTCCGGCGGACAGGATCGATACCAAATTCCAAGCAGTGTAAGGTTGCTGAACTGTTGGCCGGTGCTCAGTGATGAAGAATCAGAACTGGGCGCCGGTTTTTTATTATAGAAAGAGCGTATGTCAAATACCATTCTGTTGTGGGTCGGATTCAACGTTTTCGTCCTGGCAATGTTGGCGTTGGATCTCGGCGTGTTCCATCGCAAAGAGCACGAGGTGAAAACCAAGGAGGCCTTGTGGTGGAGCGCCATGTGGATTGGCTTGTCCCTGTTGTTCAATGTGGGCGTGTATTATTTCCTCGGCGCGGAAAAAGCCCTGCAGTTTCTCGCCGGCTATCTTATCGAGAAGTCGCTGAGCGTCGATAATATCTTCATTTTTTTGATGATTTTCACTTACTTCCAGGTGCCGGGGCGCTACCAGCACAAAGTTTTGTTTTGGGGCATTGTTGGCGCGTTGATCATGCGCGCGATTTTCATTGCTTTGGGCGTGGCGCTGCTCGCCAAGTTTCATTGGATCATTTACCTCTTTGGGGCCTTTTTGATTTTTACCGGCATCCGCATGTTCAAGGAAGATGATGAAGAGATTCACCCCGAAAAAAATCCGGTGTTGAAGGTTTTCCGCCGCTTCATGCCGGTGACCGAGCGTTACGAAGGCAGCAAGTTCTTTGTGCGCAAGGATGGGCTGTACGCGACGCCGCTGTTCATCGTTTTGATGATGATTGAAACCACGGATTTGGTTTTTGCGCTGGACTCGATTCCCGCGGTTCTCGCCATTTCGACGGATTCCTTCATCGTTTATACCTCCAATGTTTTCGCCATTTTGGGCTTGCGCGCGTTGTACTTTGCGCTGGCGGGAATCATGAAGCTTTTTCATTATCTCAACTACGGCCTCGGCCTGATTCTGATTTTTGTCGGCGCCAAAATGATGCTGGCCGATCTCGTCAAAATTCCCATCGCGGTCGCGCTCGGCGTCGTCGCCCTGGTTTTGTCTGCTTCAATCTTGCTTTCGATCGTGTTTCCAGCAGAGAAGGGAGAACCTCCGGCGGCCGAGCCTCGACGCAAGAAGAAAAGCAAAGAACAGGTGCAATAGCGGCACCACTGCGCGTCGCGGTGATCGACGACGCCGTTTTTTTTAGCCATCGTCATCATGGTGATCGGGACCATTCTGGTCACACCGCCCGCTCCAAAGCTGACGCTCGCGCGGAGAGAGAAACGCCTGGCCAGGAGTTGATGCGCCGCCCGTGGAGCGCCCGCTCCAGTTTATCCGTATACCTGCTCATGAAATGGATCGTGCGCTTGCACGCGCCGGGCAGCGATAGTAAATACAGGTGCAGTTGCGTCTCAGCGATTTGAGTCGAAAGGTTGTGCGGGAGCGAGCTATGACTCTGGAAATCATGTGCATTTTGTTGTTGATCGTCACCAACGCCGTCCTGGCGATGTCCGAAACTGCGGTGGTGTCCTCGCGCAAAACGCGTCTGGAACAATGGGCCAGCGAAGGCAACCATGGCGCGGCGGTCGCTCTTGAATTGGCAAACGATCCTACGCGTTTTCTGTCCACGGTGCAATTCGGTATCACTTTGATCGGCGTTTTTGCGGGCGCTTTCGGCGGCGCGACCATTGCCAAGCAGCTGGCCGAAGCCTTGAAAACCGCGCCCTGGCTGACAGCACACAGCGAAGCGTTTGCCTTCGGCCTCGTCGTTTTTGTGATTACGATGCTCTCGTTGATTCTTGGCGAGCTGGTGCCCAAACGACTGGCTTTGCACCATCCCGAACGCATTGCGGCGTTTATGGCGGCTCCCATGCGCACACTGTCGGTTTTCGCTTCGCCTTTCGTGAGATTCTTGAGTGTTGCCACGGATGCGATTCTGCGCTTGTTCCGCGTCAAACCCTCGGAAGAGCCCCCGGTCACCGAGGAAGAAGTCGTGGCCATGATCGATCAAGGCACCCAGGCGGGAGTGTTCGAAGAAGCCGAGCAAAACATGGTCGAGGGCGTGTTTCGCCTGGCCGACCGGCGCGTGAGCTCGCTGATGACCTCCCGGAGTGACATTGTCTGGCTCGATCTCGACGATTCGGTGGAAGCTATTCGCGATAAGATTGCCAGTAGCGGCTATTCACGCTTTCCCATTTGCCAGGGCAGCCTGGATAATTTTCTCGGCGTCGTGCGCGTGAAAGACTTGCTGGCGCGTGTGCTCAGCGGCCAGCCAATGGATTTGCATGCCGCGCTGCGGCAGCCGCTCTTCGTGCATGAGAGAATGCGCGCACTCGCGGTTTTGGAGCTGTTCAAAAAATCCCGCACGCATATTGCGCTGGTGATCGACGAATACGGCGAAATCGCAGGCCTGCTCACGCTCAACGATATTCTCGAAGCCATCGTCGGCGATCTGCCTAACGTCGGCACCGCAGCTGCGCCGCAAATCGTCCAGCGTGAAGACGGCTCCTGGCTCATTGATGGCCTGCTCCCCATCCACGAGTTCAAAGAGTATTTCGGCATCGAAGAATTGCCTGGGGACGAGCGTGGCGATTACGAGACCATCGGCGGCTTCGTGATCATCTATCTCGAGCACATCCCGGTGGCCGGCGAGTCTTTTGAGTGGAAGAATTTTCATTTTGAAGTCGTCGATATGGATGGCCCGCGCGTGGATAAGATCATGCTGCGGAAACTGGACAAAGATTTGGAAAATGAGCCCTGGAGCTGAAAAACTCGCCCAGGGGCACGGGGTGGCCGTTGGTGAGAAATCCATGACCAGTTACCAAAACCGCAGCCGTTTCGACTATCCTTTCGTTCGCCTGGGTATCGTGGGTGGCGGGCAATTGGGCCGCATGATGGCCAGCAAAGCCAAGGAAATGGGCTTTTTTGTCGCCGTGCTGGATCCTACGCCAAATTCGCCCGCGGGGCAATTCGCCGATGCCGAGCTCGTCGGCAACTTTTACGATTCGCAAAAGCTGCAAGAGCTGGTACGCTCGAGCGAAGTGGTGACCTATGACATCGAGCACATCGACGTTTCGGTCTTGAAAGAGCTCGCAGCGTCGGGGTTCAACATTCATCCCGCGCCGGCCTTGTTGGAAATGATCCAGGATAAATTGCGGCAAAAGGAGTTCCTGGCGCGCCACGGCATTCCCGTACCGCGTTTTCAGCAGGCAGACAGAATCGATTTGGAAACCTGCGAACGCTTCGGGTTTCCGCTGGTGCAAAAACTGCGCTTTGGCGGATACGATGGCCGCGCGGTGAAAATCTTGCACGCTCCGGAGGAGGTTGCCGCGGCGCTGCCTGGCGCCGCGCTGCTGGAAGAATGCGTCGCCATCGAAAAAGAGCTGGCGGTGATGGTGGCGCGTAGCGCCAGCGGCGAAACGCAATGCTATCCCGTTGTGGAAATGCAATTCGCCGCGGCGGGCAATATTTTGGACGTCGTCATTGCGCCCGCGCGCATCGAGCGACAATTACAGATGCGTGCGCAGGAAATCGGCACGGCATGCGTGGCAGCGCTGCAAGGCGTGGGCATTTTTGGGATTGAATTTTTCCTGACGCGGCAACGGCAATTATTGGTGAATGAAGTCGCGCCGCGGCCGCACAATTCCGGTCATTACACCATGGCAGCATGTGCCACCAGCCAATTTGAGCAGCATCTGCGCGCGATCACGGGCTTGCCGCTGGGTTCGGCCCAGCTCTTGCAGCCGGCGGTGATGTTGAACCTTTTGGGCGATCCGGATTTCTCCGGCCCACCCGCGATTGCAGGCTTGCGCGAAGCGCTGGCTATTCCGGGCCTCTCGTTTCATTGGTATGGAAAAGCTGAAACGCGGCCGTTGCGGAAAATGGGGCACGCCACCATTCTCAACGACAATGTTGAAAAGGCCTTGTCTAATGCCCGGCGCGCGCAAGAGATTTTGAAAGTGCAGGCGGTGGAGAGGAATTGTGGATAGTTGATCGTCGATCCTCGATCGTAAAGTAAGAATTGAGAGTCGAGCATCTGACCTCCAGCAACAAGTAACAAGCACCCAGCATCAAGCAAGGTGTCCTATGTTCAACCCCCTCGTTGGCATCATTATGGGCAGCGATTCCGACTTACCCGTCATGCAACAAGCCGCGGAGATGTTGCGGGAATTCGGCGTGCCCTTTGAGATGACGATTGTTTCCGCGCATCGTACGCCGCAACGCATGTATGACTATGCGCGCACGGCAGAAGAGAGAGGCCTGCAAGTCATCATTGCCGGCGCGGGCGGCGCGGCACATTTGCCCGGCATGGTCGCCGCGCTTACGTCTTTGCCCGTCATCGGTGTGCCGGTTAAAGCCTCGTCATTGGAAGGCCTGGATTCATTGTTATCCATCGTACAAATGCCCGCGGGGGTTCCGGTTGCCGCCGTCGCCATCAACAATGCCAAAAACGCCGGCATTCTCGCGGCGCAAATGCTGGGCGTCAAATTTTCGGAAATTCGCACACGGGTGAAGTTATACAAGGCGCAGTTGGAAAAGATGGCGCTGGAACGGGCGGAGAAGCTGGAGGAGGGCAAGCAATGATCACTCTCCGGCACGCCATGAATTGAGAGATCAACATCAAGCAGCCACGATCAATTTCAGCATCGGAACTCCCAAGCTCAAAATCTAAAATGAATGTAGTAGCCGCGACACCGACTTCCATTCAGCTTGCTGCGGAAATCATCCGCAACGGCAACCTCGTGTCTTTTCCGACCGAGACGGTTTACGGCTTGGGCGCGGACGCTCTGGCGGCGCAAGCGTGCGCGAAGATTTTTGCCGTGAAAAACCGGCCTTATTTCGATCCGCTGATCGTGCACCTCGCCGATGTGGACTGGCTGGCAAAACTGTGCACGCAATTCGACGAGCGCGCCAGGCTGCTCACGGAAAGATTTTGGCCGGGACCGCTGACGCTCGTCGTTCCCAAAACCGATCTCGTGCCCGATATTGTAACCGCGGGGCTGCCCTATGTGGCACTGCGCATGCCGGATCACCCGGTCGCCTTGGAATTAATTCGTACGGCGCACACGCCCATCGCCGCGCCGAGCGCGAATCCCTTTGGCTACCTCAGCCCGACCACCGCGCAACACGTCGCCGATCAGCTCGGCGCGAAAGTCGACTTGATTTTGGACGGCGGGCCCTGCCCGGTCGGGGTAGAATCCACGATTCTCGATCTCAGCACGAAAACGCCGCGTTTAATTCGGCCCGGCGGCGTGCCCTGGGAAGCACTCGTGCAAGTGATGGGCGAAATCGAAGTTCTGGCCTCGAATCCCCTTCGCCCGCTCGGGCCCGGACAATTGCCGAGCCATTACGCGCCGCGCACGCCGGTTCAGTTCTTGCCCAATGATCTCAAATTCCCCGGTGATCAACGGGCTGGCTTGCTGGCCTTCGAAACACCCTCGGGAAATTTGCC
Source organism: bacterium (assembly GCA_044869275.1). Classification (GTDB taxonomy): domain Bacteria; phylum Zhuqueibacterota; class Zhuqueibacteria; order Zhuqueibacterales; family Zhuqueibacteraceae; genus JBIOXB01. Next base: position 1,005 of record JBIOXB010000253.1, on the reverse strand, counting down.
TTTTGCGCGAATTGAAATTCTTTCACCTTCGGGAGACGTGCAGGAGGCTGCCGCCAACCTGTTCTCATGCCTGCATCGCCTCGATCGTGCCGGCTTGGATGTGATCTATGTCGAACCTGTCCCGGAAATCGGTCTGGGGCGTGCAATCATGGACCGCCTGCGCAAAGCTGCGGCGAAGTAAAAATTGTTCTCAAAAAAATCCTCCACCGTCTTTTTCAAGTCTGGATTCCGAGTTTCATCGAGAAAGAGCGTTGAAAATACTGGCAATTGTGCCCTGCTTCTGCCTCGGTGAGACGAAAGTATATCCTTTCTGTCACAGTTTCTCCTGCCTTCCGTGTTCGCCCCACCTCTCATTTTTGAAAATTGCTTCAAATTTTTCTGCATCGTTGTGCGTTAATGTCTATTAAACAAGTCGATGAATGCTAATTCCGACAATGCCGTAGGCGCCGGCAGTAAGATGCAGAAAGATTGGGCCTGTCCCTATCCGCACCATACGAAAAATGGTTCGAAACCGAGCCCGGACAAGGCCGAGAGTTTCGCTGCTGAATGCCATACCCTCGATGCGATTTGCGGCGATGCGGGCTGCTCGCAGCCGGTGCAATTTTGTCCAGCCTGCGGAGAGAGCAACCGCGCTCTCGCAAAATTTTGCCGCTCTTGCCGGCAGGCTTTGGCCTTTGAAGATGCGGTCATCCAATTTCAGGCGGCGCACGAGATTGATGCCAAAAGTGTGATCAAGGAGTTTCGCCAAGTCGAACTGCCGCAGATGCACGGCCGGTCGCTCAGCGCGATGGCTTCGGGCTGGGGCTATCTCCTCGTCGCGGCGCCGGGTTGGGGGCTCGGCGTGCTGGCCAACACCCGCTTGCACCCGCCGCGTTTGCTGTCGCGATTCGGAACCGGCAGCGACACGATCACCAGTTTGCACGCCTTGCGCCAGGCAGATATGCCTCCCGGTTTCTTGGCGATTGGGACGCAGCAGATTAGTCGTCTCAATATGTTGCCGGATTT
>JBIOXB010000252.1:0-43252 GCA_044869275.1 bacterium | reverse complement strand
TGACACCCGCAGTCGAAACGATCGCATCGCGCAGCCTTTTTGGTGAAGGCAGCGAGCTATTGGCGGCTATAGTTGATGCAACAAAAGCTGAAAAAAGTCAATTCAAATGTGACATAGTCAAGTTAACCACCTCTCCAATTCTTTATCTTCTTCTGTACCATAAGCCGCGACAAACTCCTCGTAAGCGGCCGGTGTCGAGAAAAAGCGCTCACGAAAATCTGATACGAGAAGTTCCCCTCTCCGGGTTTCGATAAACTCGAAGTAATTTGAAAACGCCCAATCCTCCAACCGCTGCACCAAACCATCTTTCAACGGGTTGACGTGGATATACCGGCATAGCAAGATTTGATAACGCTCGCTGTAAACGTGTTTATGTTGAAAGCGTTCGCGGTCGCTGAAAAGGGGCCCGGTGCGTTGGTAGCGTTTGTTGATGGCCTGGGCGTAACTGACTTGCAGCCGATGCATGAAGCCGGATAGATTGCCAGTCTCTTGTGGTTGGAGCAAAAAGTGAAAATGATTGGGCATCAGGCAGTAGGCGACGACATTCATGGCAAGTAATTGGCGATATTTATTGACGAGACGCAAGCAGTACAGATAGTTTTCCGATTCAAAGAAAATCTTTTGGCGGTTGGCGCCGCGGTGGTAAATATGGTAATATTCCCCGGCTTGGAATTCTTGATAGCGAGCTGGCATGTTGGTTCCTCCCATTGTTTACTGACCGGTCACTTCAAGTGACCGGTCAGTTTCAGACTGGTCGGTTGTTAATTGAAAACTTACCACAGTATTCGGCGGAGCAGAACAAATTACATAACCGACTGGTCAGACGAGATGGGTTTTCACTGATAAAACAACAATCCGCGAGAATCCGCCCAATCCGCGTTCAAAAAAATTGGCTATGGATGATCTCAAACGGCTCGTTTACGTGCACTTGAAAAAAAACGCAGCAGCAGCGCGGCGATGACAAGCAAAGACCCCATTGCCGCCGTGCTGCCCCACATGACATAGGTCGCGTTTTGATAGAGCAGCGTGGGATTCCAGCTCGATCTGCTGGTGATCCTCGGCTGGGCGCGGCGATATTTTTCCGGTATTTCTGGAATGCCGTCGCCATCATGGTCTTGAAAGGTACGTGTGTAGGCGAATAGAGCTTCCCATTGCTTCACTTCTTGTATGCCACTCTTGCCGGGATCGGCATCGACCAAAACGGACTGCAAATCTCGCACGGGTTTGCCCGAACTGTCCTTGGGCACGATGCGCAGCAAGTCGTAGGTGAAATCCCCGACAATTTTGATGAACGTGGCGACGTAAAAGTTGCAGCCCACTTTGTACAGTGCGCGATTTTGTGAAGAAAGATCGAGGTTCCGATATTCCCCTTGTCCATCCTCGATTTGGACGGCCATCACACGATCAAACAGCATCCGGCGCGGATTGTACTCAAACTTTAAACCCGCAGGCTGAAGATAATAGCTCGAGCCTTTGAGCGGATGCAGGGTGGTCAAAACTTCCAGCGCGCGTTTGATCTCGGCCGCAGTCAAATAAAAGCTCACCAGGGGATAGCCGGGCGTGTCTTCCACCATGCCGAGGCCCAGAGGCACGACCCGGAATAAATCTGAAACCTGCAGAACGCCGGTTTGCCCTTTGAGAATGTCGTCACGAATCATGCCATTCGACTCGATCACGATCGCGGTGCGCGTATGCGGGCGTCGCGGGTCGTATTCATAGCGATCGATGCCCCAGCGCATCGCATCACTCACCAGATTGCCGAGATTGGAATTGTCTTCGGCAATGCGCAAATCAAACGCCGTCTCCGCAAGCACTTGGTCGAAAGCATAGCCATACGGCGATAGGATTTTTTGGTTGACGATTTGCTCACAGCGTTCGACTTCGGATTGAATACTCGTGTCTGCTGGAATCGTGTCATCTATTTTGACGGTGCGATATTCCTGTAACGCCACACTGGCCTCAAGAATTTCCACATCCAGCACGCCGACATATCGCGCTTCCGCTCCGGCTTGGAGAATGAGGGTGTTGCGCACCCGCAGCGGCTCGGGCAGCAAGGTGTGTGAATGCCCGCCGACGATGACGTCGATGCCCGGCACTTGCGCGGCGAGGTCGAGATCTTCCCCGTGCCAATCGGCCGCCTCATGTTCACGCCAAACGCCGCCATGCGAAGCGCAAATCACCACGTCGACTTTTTCTCTCTCGTGCAGCGTTGCGACGATTTGCTTTGCCGTGGCAATCGGATCCGCAAACTGCATGGGCGCGGCAAAAGGCGAAACCTCCGCCGCATCTATTCCCATCAGACCGAAGATGCCAATCTTGAGGCCGTTGCGTTCGTAGAGGCGATATGCTTTGACCAGGCCTTGCTGGAATAACGTCTGCAGCGCATCATCGCGCGCATCGCTCTCGCTGAAAACCGCATTCGCCAGTACCAGCGGCGGCAAACCGCCTTTCGCCATTGCCGCTTGTATGATCTTTGCCAAACCTTCGGGACGATAATCAAATTCATGATTGCCCAACGTCGCAGCGTCATAACCGATGGCATGCATGAGACGTAATTCCGCACTCTCTTCGCGCGCGATGGTGTGAAACAGCGTGCCCATGAGAAAATCGCCGCCGTCGATAACCAAAGTCGTTTCCGGAGATTTTTCTTTCAGGTTTTTGATCACCGTGGCAATGCGCGCGAGGCCGCCGAGGGTGGCGTCGTCGCCGGTGATTTCGGGGGTGTATTCTCGATTCGGCCCGAATCCCAGCAAGCGCGACTGCAAATCATTGGTATGAACGATGGTCAAACGCCTTGGTTGGTTTTGCGCCTCGGCCGAAGAAGCGATAAGAATGAAAGTGAAAAGAATGAAAGGTTGACTGGTTTTCATATTTTGACCTTGCCGATCAAAATATCCTTGAACATGACCCAGTCGCCCATCAGGCTGTAGAGCGGATATTTGAAAGTGGCGGGACGGTTCTTTTCGAAGATAAAATGGCCGATCCAGGCAAAGCCGTAACCCACGAGAGGCAACGCCGCGAGCGCGAGCCATCTTTGCGTAAAAATGGCATAGGCCAAAATTACCAGCACCAAAGCGCTGCCGGCAAAATGCAGGCGGCGGCATTTGGCGTCGCTATGCTCACCGAGATAATAGGGATAGAAATCTGTGAAAGATTGAAAGCGGGTTTCCATGCTTCCTCCTTGAATTGAGTGCGTAAATGATAATTGGGGTGAAGCAGGATGTCAAGCAAAAACTCCCACGCTGCGCTTGCTGCTATCCCAGTGGTTCTTCCACAGCCGCAATGACGGGTGATTTGTGCCCCGCAGCAGCATGGCGTGCAATTATTCGGAAAGCGAGGCCGCCGGCCAGCGCACACACGCCGGCATTCAACAATAACGCAGCGGGGGCGCCGATTTTTTCTGAAACCAATCCCACTTGCAGGCTGCCGAGGGGCATCAAGCCGCCATAGCACATCACATAAATTCCCATGACCCGGCCGCGCAAATGATCCGGCACGCGGCGCTGCAATGCGGTATTACAGTTCACGTAAAACATAATCAAGCCGAAACCGACGAAAGTCAAAGCTGCGCGGGACAACCAGGGATGCTGCGAAAGCGCGAAAATGGCGATGGCCAAGACATAGATGGCCAGCCCCGCCAGGAGTAATTGGCGCGGGCGAAAACGATTACCCAAAACTGCCACCGTCATCGCGCTCGCCAGCGCGCCCAAACCGCTGGCTGAAAGCAGATGGCCTAACTCACGGGCACCGCCTCCCAATATTTCCTCGGCGAAAACCGGCAGCACCACGATAAATGACCAGCCAAAGATCGTGGTGACGCCCACCAATATCAGCAGTCCCGCGATCGCCGGGGCGTTTTTAATGTAATGCCAGATTTCGCGCTGTGCGCGCAAAAACGGAAAGTGCTGCACTGCTGGCTGGGCAGCGGTAGCGGGAAAGCGAAGCATCAACAAGGTTACAATGGCGGGAAGAAAGGACGCGGCGTTGGCAAACAAGCACCACGCCACGCCGAATTTTGCGATCACGATTCCGGCCAGGGCCGGGCCGAGCATGCGCGCGGCATTGAACATGGCGGAGTTTAACGCGATGCCGTTTTGCAGATCCTCTTTACCGACGAGCTCGATTACGAACGCTTGCCGCGCAGGCGTGTCGAAAGCATTGACCACGCCCAGTGCAAACGCGAGCAGGGCAATGCCAGCGACGTGAATCCACTGTTCCCATACCAAGACGGCATAAAGCAGAGCCAAAAACAAAGCAACGGTCTGGGTGACGACGATCAGACGCCGCTTGTCGAGGCGATCTGCAACGCTGCCGCCGAGTAAAGAGAAAATTGAATAGGGTAAAAAGCTCAGAAACCCGACGACTCCCAGCCAGGCGGAAGAATGCGTTAAATCGTAGACGAGCCAGCCTTGCGCCGTGTTGTGCATCCAGGTGCCGGCAAAGGAGATGATCTGCCCCAGGAAAAACAGGCGATAGTTGCGATGGCGCAATGCGCGAAAGGTGAGAAAGGGGGTCAATGCGGAACCTCTTTTGCACAGGTATTGCTGAAGCTTACGTCAAATAGTAAAACAATAATGGTAGCACAGCAACGTGTCAAGCAAAAATTCCTGGTGATATTTGTGAACCTACGAAGCACGCCCGCAAAGAATCGGATCTCGATGAGAGTTTGTTTGATGATGATTGCTGGAAAAAGAGGTTGACTTTCTTGGAGAATTATCGTTGTTTTGGACATGTATGTAACCATGGTTAGTTGATCATTTCTGGCAGAGGCAATATTTTTAGTAGTTTTCTCGCGCACTTTCAAGAAGCGGGGGTCGAACAATGTCTGCAGCCATACCGGTCGAGATAAGGGATTCGTTGGAAAAAACACTGGTTGTTCAAGAAGCGCGAAAATTGGTCGAAGCTTTGAACGCCTCATTGTTGTTCATGGATCAAAAAATCGAAGACACATTATACAAGTGAAATCTATGCTTTTTGAGCAAAGAAATCCAAAATCCAAAGCTCAAAACTCAAAAACCAGTCTTGGACATTGTGCTTTGGATTTTGTGCTTTGAGTTTTGGCGTTCCGGCTTGTCCGGGCCATGCTGTGGTTGCTTATGATTCTTAGTTCGCCCGGGGAAGGGCGGCGAGCACGCGTTCCAAGTCAGGCGGCAATGTTTGGACGCGATTCGCATAACGCGCGCTCACACCCTGCAAAATCTCCCGATGATAGCCGATCTTGAAGTCCGCAAATTTCAGCCCGCTCGCGGTGGAAATGACAACCACACGATCTTCCTTTTGAATCACCCCCTTCTCTGCCAGCTTGATCAAGGCCGCCAGCGCCACGCCAGTTTGCGGACAGCAGAAGAATCCGTCACGGTCGGCTAAGGCGGCGGCATTCGCCAGTTCTTCTTCACTCGCCTGTTCCACCACGCCGCCAAACTCTTTCAAGATTTTGATCGCTTTCTTCACGCTGACGGGGTTCCCGATCTGAATCGCGCTGGCGAGAGTAGTGCGCGCGAGCTGAGGGTGAAATTCACGCCAGCCGTTTTGGAAGCTCTCATACAAGGGATTGGCATGTTCTGCTTGTGCACAGACCAGACGCGGTAAGCGGTCGATCAATCCCAGTTGTCGCATCATGAGGAAACCACTTCCCACCGCAGAAACATTGCCGAGATTGCCGCCCGGCAAAATCACCCAATCTGGTGCTTCCCATGCCAGTTGTTGCGCGATTTCGATGGCGACCGTCTTTTGTCCTTCCAACCGCAGCGAGTTCATGGAATTGGCAAGATAAAAATCCGGCTGCTCCGCCAGTTTTTTCACGATCTGCATGCAGCCGTCAAAATCCGTCTCCAGTGCCAGCGTCAACGCGCCGTGGGCGATGGGTTGAATCAGCTGCGCCGGGCTGATTTTATCGGCGGGCAACAGCACTACCGCCGGAACTTTCGCGGCGGCACAATAAGCCGCGAGCGCAGCAGAGGTGTCGCCGGTCGAGGCGCAAATCACGGCGCGAATTCTTTTTCCCTCATGGATCATTTGCTTGACTTGCGAAACCAATACCGTCATGCCTAAATCTTTGAACGACCCGGTGTGGCTGTGGCCGCAAAGCTTGATCCACAAATGTTCCAAACCGAAATGTTCGGCAAAGCGCGGCGCGGGCAGGAGAGGAGTGTTGCCCTCGCCGAAGGTGACGATATTCTCCTCGCGCAAGGCCGGATGCACCCACTCTTTTTTGTTCCAGACGCCCGAAGCGAAGGTGTGCGCTGCGAAGCGGCGCTGCCATTCCGGCGGCGAGATGGCGCTGAGTGCTTGCAGGTCATGCGCGACTTCGAGCAGATCCTGGCATTGTGGACAGCGATAAATCAGCTCGTTCAATCCGTACTCGCCCGCGCATCCGTTGAAGCATCGATAAACCGCACTGAACTTGGACATGGACATAGCTTTTCTGCTGGTTATTGCAACGGAAAAACTTTATGAGCCACTGATTGATTGAGAACAATAGACAATTTGGCAATGTTGCCTCGGATTGAGCAAAAGCCAAGACAGAAAAATGAAGGACAGAAAGATAGCAATAGATCTCATGCCCGTAGGCAGATGAGTGCCGGGATCGGGCCAGCGAGAAACATTTTTCTGCCCTACATCTTTCTATCTTCGGGTTTTTTTTGCAGGATATCGGTTAAAAGCACGAGCGGAGTAGTCATGAGCTCTCCCTGCTTTCGTGTCTTTCGTGGTGAAGTGAGAGCAAGATAATCAAATTTCATAGCGAACACAAAAGTCGTCGTAAAACATCTGTACCAAGATGCTGAATATAATAAAGATTCCCGACAGCATGTGAAGATTTCTCAGAAGAGTGCATCATGAAATGCCTGCATGTCATTTTTATCTTGACAATCTACTTTGGATTCGTTATTATCGAACCGTTTCGATATTTCTTGCATTTTCAAGAAAAACGGAAACCGAGCATTTCAATGCTACTGCATCGCCGAATTGCTCTGATGATTATTTGTTTGTTTTTCCCCTTCTGTAAGCGCTTGAAATCTCTATATAACGGAATTGTTACAATGTTATTTTAAAGAATTAACCTCACACATTTTCGTTCTTTATTCGAAACGGTTTGATTTATGGCCTCCACGATCAGGGATGTTGCCAGGAAAGCCGGGGTAGCGGTGTCAACCGCATCGCTCGTGATCAATGACCGGCCGAACGTCAATCCTGAGACGAAAGAACGCGTTTTGCAGGCGGTGCGCGAGTTGAACTTTCATCCGCGGCGCAACGCCCAGGCCCTGGCTTCGAAAAAAACCGGCAACATCGGATTCATTCTCACCGAAGAACACTTTTCCCTCGCTGAACCGTTTTATACCAAGATTTTTCTGGGCACCGAATTCGAATCCCGCAAACACCATTATTACATTTTGCTGACCACCGTGCCCAGCAGCTTTCGCGCGGAGCCTGATCTGCCGCGTTTTTTGCGCGAGCGCAATGTCGATGGCATTCTCTTCGCCGGCCGCGTGCCGCTGGCGCTGGTGCAACACGTGCGCGAATTGGGCTTGCCGCACGTGTTTATCGATTTCTCCCCGCGCAACAAAACCAGCAATGTGGTGATGATGGATAATTTGCTGGGTGCCTCGCAAGCGGTGCAGCATCTTCTCGATCTCGGCCACCGTCAAATTGCCTTTCTCGGCGGTGATGTGGCCCACCCCAGTATCGCTGCGCGGCTGGAAGGGTACCAGCAAACCCTTGCCCAGGCGCAATTGCCGCTCAACGGCAATTTAATTGAGAGCGAAGAAGAAGATACCAGCAAGCTCGACGGCCAGCGCGCCACGCAAAAATTGCTCGACAAAAGAGTGCCGTTTACGGCTATTTTTTCCGCGAATGATGCCATGGCGCTCGGGGCCATGCAGGTACTGCAGAAGAGCGGGCGCAAGATTCCCGCCGAGGTATCTCTTGTTGGTTTTGACGACGTGGAAGCGTGTGTTCACGTTTCGCCGCAATTGACGACTATTCGTGTGGACAAGGAGGAACTGGGCGCCATTGCCACGCGCCGCCTGGTGGAAATGATCGACAGTAAAAAGGAATTCTCCGGCCGTGTTTTCAGTCCGGTGGAGTTGGTGGTGCGGCAATCGACCGCAGCGGCGGCGTGGCAGCCAAATGAGATAACCAAATGAGTACACCGAAGGTCGAGAGCGCGAGCACCGTTAACTAACATTCTTCTGTCCTCTATCTTTTTGTCTTTCTGCGGATGGCCATGCTGACGAGGATTGCCAAAAAAGCAACAGAAATACGGACAGAAAAATAGCGTTTACCCTCAATCTTCCAAACGGATGAAAGCAGCGCAATTCCACAAGCCGCTTGTGCTACAGGTGATCGACCAGCCGTTGCGCGCCTTGCGTGAGCAAGAGGTATTGGTGCAGGTCGAAGCTTGTGGCGTTTGTGGCACCGACGTTCATATTGTTGCCGGGGAAGCGCCGGCGCGGCCGCCGGTGATTCTCGGGCATGAATTTGCGGGCACGATCGTGGAGAGCGGTAAGGCCGTGCGCGGCCTGCGGCCGGGTGATCACGTGGCCGTGGATCCCAACATCGCCTGCGGCTCCTGCTATTATTGCCGCCGCGGGCAAATCAATTTCTGCGAAAATCTGCGCGCGCTCGGCGTCGACATTGACGGCGGTTTTGCGGAATCTTGTTTCGTGCCACCATCCCAATGCTACCCTTTGCCGGCGGATTTTTCGCTGGAGCACGGCGCTTTTGCCGAGCCTCTCTCTTGTTGCGTGCATGGCATGGATCGCCTCGCGCTGCAACCGGGCGAATCCGTCGCCATCGTCGGAGCCGGCAATATCGGTTTGCTCATGCTGCAATTGGCGCGGCTCGCGGGCGCCGGTCCGATTTTTGTGCTTGATCCGATAGCAGCGAAACGCACGATCGCGCAAAATCTCGGCGCCGATCTCGTGCTCGACCCGCTGGAGCATTCGGCGCGCGAAGAAATTGTCGAGCGCACGCACGGCGGCTGCGACGCAGTCATGGAATGCGTGGGCAAGGCCGAAGCCGTGGAAGCTGCGCTCGCGCTCACCAAACGCGGCAGCCGGGTTTTGCTCTTTGGTCTGGCTTCGCAGTCGGCCCTGGCGCGATTGCCGTTGCAGGCCGTGTTTCGCAAAGAGCTCAGTATCATCGCTTCGATTTTGAATCCCTTCACGTTTCAGCGCGCGGTCGATTTGCTGGTGCAAAACAAAATCAAATTTTCTTCTTTGACGATCAGCCACTTTTCCCTCGAACAGATTGCCAGTGCAGTAGAGAGCGCCAGGAACGGCATGACCACAAAAACGCTCGTGCTGCCGCGCGTGGCAGCTTGTTTTTGACGGGATGAAGAGGAATTACGAGATTGAATGTGCATCTTGTAAATCCTATTCATCCTGTCAAAGAGACTGTCAGATGCTATTCTGAGCTGTTTTGCCTAATCGCCTTATACCTTCTTTGCCGTCTTTGCCGTGTTCAAATCTTTTATCCGCAGTGTATACTTCAACAAGTAACGGAGGTTTCTATGAAACTGTGCTTCAAGTCTTCGCTAGTTCTAACCGGCGCCTTATTCATCTTCTGGGCACCAACGAGTTGGAGCCAAATCAACACCATTCCCAACGGTGGTTTTGAGAAGGCCGAGGCCCCGGCGTATTGGCACAAAGCCGATGCCGGTGATGCCACCGTGGAATGGGCCAGCGATGTCTATCGTTCGCCGGAGCGTTCGCTGAAAATCAGCGAGAGCGGAGGCCCGGACGCGCCCATGTGGGAATCCGACAACCTGGCTAAATTGAACTGGAATCCCACTACCGGCACGACGAAGAACATCGAAATGGAAATCGGCGGGTGGGTGAAGACCGAAGGCGTCAATGTCAATCCCACCAATGATGACCAGAAAATTACACTGTCGATTTGGTTTTATGATGCCGGAAATACTTTGATTTTCGGCCAGCCGGTGGTCCTCGACGTGCCCCAAAATCAAGCCACCTCCGATTGGACGGAGATCAAAAACAGCACGCCCGTGGTATTGCCCACCGATGCGGCACGCTTGCATGTGCAATTCAAATTCGGCGCGAGTGCGACCGGCACGGTCTGGCTGGATGATACTTTCATGCGCAATGCGCCCGGCGCGCAAGGCTGGCTGGGTGATTTTTTCAACAACAATTTTGGTACTCCCGAGAGCTGGTTTTTCTGGAAGGCTAATCTCGGCCAGGGCACCAATGGCAAGGGTGTGGTCAGTGTTACCAATAGCACTGCGCACAGTGGCAGTCATGCGCTGCTTGTGGAAGACGATGCCAGCAACCCGGACGAGGTCGTGGCCATTTCAGAACGCAATCCGATTGAGCCCGGGCGCTCGTATGGGATTTCGGCGTGGGTGAAATTCGATGGCGTCAATACCAACCAACCGTTTGACGTGGAAAAAGCCGTTTTCTTCACACTCACGTATCATTCCAATGCCGGGGATTGGGCCGAAGTGCGCGGCGAAGATTTCTTTGTGATTGATCAATCGAACTCCGATCGCGATTGGCTGCTGTACTCGTTCACGTTCACGCCGCCGGAAAACGCCACGCGCGTATCCGTGCGTGCACGCCTGCAGCATCAAGCCACGGGCAGAACTTACTGGGACGATTTCCGCATGTATCCCGTGGAAGTGGCGAAAAAGAATTTGACCTTTGACGAAGCTTTGCGGCCGGCATATTGGGAAAACTTCAATAACGGCAACGGTGTGTCGGAGTGGAGCGCCGAAGCTTTTCGTTCGCCGGAGCGCAGCCTGAAGCTGAACAAACCCGCCGGCAGCACGGCCGATCCCATGTGGCTCGCACGGCAGCTGGCCAAAATCAACTGGAATCCCGAGACCGGGGTCACGAAAAACATTGAAATGGAAATCGGCGGCTGGGTGAAGACCGCAGGCGTCAACACCAATCCTGCCAGCGACGCCGCCAAAATCCAACTGCGCTTCAAATTCTTTGACGCGCAGAAGAATTTGATTTTCGGCCAGCCGGTCACGCTCGACGTTCCCCAGGCGCAAGCCAGTGTGGATTGGACGGAAATCAAAAACGCCGTACCGGTGGTGCTGCCCGCAGATGCAGACTCCTTTGCCGTTGAATTTCACATGGGCCCGAATGCGAGCGGCACGGCTTATCTGGATGATATTTTCATGCGCAACGCGCCCAACGCGCAGGGCTGGCTCGGCGATTTGTTCAACAACAATTTCGGCACCCCCGAAGGCTGGTTCTTCTGGAAGGGTAATCTCGGCCAGGGCACGAATGGCAAAGGCATCGTTTCGATCAGCGATACCTATTCCTACAGTGGCCGCTATGCGTTGCGCGTGCAGGATGATGACACCAACCCGGACGAGGTCGTCGCGATTTCCGACCGCAACCCGGTGCAGCCCAACACGGAGTATCTCGTCACCGCGCGCGTGAAGCGCGTCGGTACCGTGCTTAACCCGCCGCCGCGCGACGTGGAAAAGGCGATCTTCTTCACCGTGACCTATCACGGCAACAGTGCGACCGGCTGGGATGAAAAACGCGGCGAGGATATCTTCATCGTTGATCAAACCACGGCGGACCGCGACTGGACGCAGTATTCCTTCCGTTTGGCAACGCGCGCCGATGAATATCGCCTGTCGATTCGCGCACGTTTGCAGCATCAAGCCACGGGCGACGTGTACTGGGACGAATTCCAAGTGGTGCCCATCGCCACGCCCAAGGCCAATCTCAGCTTTGAAGAGGCGACAGTACCGGCGTACTGGATGCAAATGAACACCGATGGCGCGACCGTGGAATGGGCGAACGATCAATTCCGTTCCGATCAGCGTGCGCTGAAAATCAGTAAAGCCAGCGGTGGTGGCGAACCCACGTGGGTGACGCGCGCCAACATGGCCAAGCTGAATTGGAATCCCACCACGGGCACGCCACCGAACATTGAAATGGAAATCGGCGGCTGGGTGAAAACTGAAGGTGTCAACACGAATCCCACGAACGAGAGTCAAAAGATCCAACTGCTCTATTCGTTCTATGACCTGAACAAGAATCTCATTTTCGGCCAGTCCGTGGCCATTGATGTGCCGCAAGCGCAAGCCAGCGCTGACTGGACCGAAATCAAGAATTCGACGCCGGTGATTTTGCCCACGGACGCGGACTCGCTCGTGGTCACGTTCAAATTCGGAGCCAATGCCACCGGTACGGTTTGGCTGGATGATATTTTCATGCGCAACGCCCCCGGGGCCCAGGGCTGGCTCGGCGATTTGTTCAATAACAATTTCGGCACGCCCGAAGGCTGGTTCTTTTGGAAGGGCAATCTGGGCCAGGGCACCAACGGCAAAGGCGTGGTGAGCCTCTCGCGTGATTTCGCGCACACCGGCGATAATTCCCTGTTGGTTTCCGACGATGCCGCGAATCCCGACGAAGTGGTGCTGATTGGCAACCGCAATCAGGTGCAGCCCAATCGTGTGTATCAAGTTTCCGCCTGGGTGAAGACCGTGGGTGTGAATACGAATGTGCCTTTTGACGTCGAGAAAGCAATTTTCTTCACGGTGACGTATCACAGTGCCGCGGCGGGCTGGGCCGAAGTGCGCGGCGAAGATATCTTCGTGGTCGATCAATCCGTGACCGACAAAGATTGGACGTTATACTCTTTCTTGGTGACCACGCCGGCAGAGGCCACGCGCCTATCGATTCGCGGCCGCATGCAGCATCAGGCCACCGGCCAGGTGTATTTCGATGATTTTGCCGTGGTCGAAGGGCAGGTGACACGCGTCAAAGACGGCAAAACTTTGCCTGCGGCTTACGCGCTGGCGCAGAATTATCCCAACCCGTTTAATCCCGAAACACGCATTAGTTATGCTTTGCCGCAGGATGCACACGTCACTTTGGAAGTCTATAACGCGCTCGGCCAAAAAGTGCGCACGCTGTTTGACGCTATGCAGAAGGCCGGCACGCACGAAGTCTTCTGGGATGGCCGCGACGTAACGGGACAAAACGTTGCTTCCGGATTATACTTCTATCAATTGCGCACGAAAGAGTTGAAGCTCACGCGGCGCATGCTGTTAGTGCGGTAGAGTTTTATTTTCACGTGCCGGTCCCCACGAGCCGGGATCGGCACGCGCTGGTTTGAGAAGGTTCGTTCTCGTTCAGTCATTACATGATTCCTGTCATTCTGGAAGAATCTTCCTACGCGCTGGGTACAATCCTCAATTGGAGGATAATCCCAGAGCCAAGGAAGATTCCTACGGAATGACATCACGCGTAAGCATGTTCGGGAAGTGGGCCATTACCTGGGAACGAGGATAACAAGACTAAACTGCTTCCGACGCAGAGCGTCGAGCAAGCCACTCCAACGCAGAGTGTTGGAGCGAGAGTTTGAGAAGTCGAGGAGTTGCGAATCAAGGCTGGAGAGCGGGCATGCCATTTCTCCCATTCTCCCCGTCACCCTTTCTCCCTTTTTGCTTTCAAAGAGGCGGTCAATGCGAGCTTATCAACGCCTTTTATTGTCTGTGATCACAGCGCTCGGCCACGTGGCATTTGCGGGCACCACGGGAAAAATCGCGGGCAAAGTTACTGACAAGAACACCGGCGAACCGCTGCCGGGTGTAAACGTCATTGTCACTGGAACACGCTTGGGGGCGGCCACGAGCATAGACGGCACGTTCATTGTTCTGCAAGTGCCCCCGGGAGTTTATTCGGTCAAAGCCTCGGCGCTCGGCTATCACGAAATCGTTTACAACGAAGTCCGTGTTTCCGTGGATCTCACCACGCGTCTTGATTTTCAACTGGGCGAGGCAGTGTTGGAAGGCGAAACGGTTACGATCGTCGCGGAACGGCCGTTGGTGCAGAAAGATCTCACCTCGACTTCGGCCACCGTCAGCGCGGATGTGATTTCCCGGCTGCCGGTGGAAAATTTTTCCGACGTGGTCAATCTGCAAGCGGGTGTGATTGAAGGTCATTTTCGCGGCGGCCGCTCCGGCGAAGTGGCGTATCTCGTCAACGGCATACCGATGAACGACGTGTATTCCGGCTCGTTCGAGCTGCAAGTGGAAAACAAAGCCATTCAGGAGCTGGAAGTCATCAGCGGCACGTTCAATGCGGAATACGGCCAGGCCATGAGCGGCGTGGTCAACATCGTCACAAAAGAGGGAGGCGAGAATTATCACGGCAGCTTCTCGGGTTACCTCGGCGATTACGTGAGTAACCATGACGATATCTTTTGGAACGTGGGCGCCTTCAATCCCATTTATAATCTCGAGGCCACGCTTTCCGGCCCCGTGCCTTTTCTGGGCAAAAGGCTGACCTTCTTTACCTCCACGCGCTATTTTGACGACGCCGGCACCATCTATGGCCGCGAGGTGTATTTGCCCTCGGATTCTTCGCGCTTTCCCAGCAATGCCGTGCGCGATTGGTACGTGGAGTCGCGCGGCGTGGGTTATCGCTTTGATTCCCAGGCGGAGTATCAACGCGTGGCCGACAGCCTGAAGTCTTCTGCCGATTATGTCGCGATGAATCCCACTCAGCGTTTCAGCGCCCAGCTCAAGCTGGCGCTGCAGATTAGCTCCGCCCTCAAACTCGAATATGACGGCCTGCTCAATCTGCGCCAGTTTCGCGAGTACGATCACAGTTTTCGCTTCAATCCCAACGGCGATTTTCAGCGCGAGCAGCGCGGCTGGAGCAATGCCTTGTCGCTCACGCAAATTTTCAATGCCCGCACTTACCTGCAATTGAAAGCCAGCGCGCTCAGCAACAACTACCAGCAGTTCGTGCACGAGAATGCGCTCGATCCGGATTATGTCAATCCGGAATTGCTGAGCGCGGCGAGCGGCAACGCCTTTCGCAGCGGCGGCGAGCAAATGTGGCATTTTTACCGCGACACCCGCACCTACATCGGCAAAGCAGATTTGATTTGGCAGGCCACGCCGCAACACCTGCTGAAGATGGGGCTCGAAGGCCGGCAACATCGTTTGTGGCTGCGCGCGTTTGAGATTCGATTGAATCGCGATACCGGCTTCAAGCCTTTCGTCCCCGCGACGACGAAAAACGTCAGCAACAATGACGAATATCTGCAAGGGCCGCTCGAGTTTTCGGTATTCCTGCAAGATAAAATGGAGTTCCAGTATCTCATCGTCAATGCCGGCTTGCGTTACGATTACTTCTATTCCGACGGCAGCGTGCCCGTGGATTATGGCGAGCCCAATTTGTCCGCCTTGCAAAAAGCCGGTTCGAGCACGCAGTTGAGCCCGCGCTTCGGCCTGGCCTATCCCATCACTGATCGCGGTGTGCTGCACGTGTCCTACGGTCACTTTTTTCAAGTTCCCAGCTTCGAGTTTTTGTATTCCAATCCGGATTACGAGCTTTATCCCACGCAAGATTTCGGCAGCACGCCGCCGCCAGAGCGCACGCCCAACACCATCGGCAACGCCGAGCTCGAGCCGCAGAGCACGGTCATTTATGAGCTCGGCTTGCAGCAGCAGTTGGGGGAGCAGTTCGCGTTGGACCTCACCGCCTATTACAAGGATATTCGCAATCTGCTCGGCACAGAGGTTTTGGAAAATGTGAATGGCACTCGTTATGCGCGCTATATCAATCGCGATTATGGCAACGTGCGCGGGTTCACAGTGTCGTTCGAGAAGCGGCAGTCGCGCGACGGTCTCGGCGCCACCATCGACTACACCTATCAAGTCGCGCGCGGCAATGCCAGCGACCCCAACTCGGCTTTCCTCGACGCGCAAGCCAATCGCGAGCCGGCCAAGGAATTGGTGCCGCTGGAATGGGATCGCACCCACAGTTTGAATTTTAGCTTGATCGCCGGCGATCCCGCGAAATACTCCCTCGGCGTGATCGGCAAGCTCGGCAGTGGCCTGCCCTATACGCCCACGGCACAAAACGTACGCACGGGCGTGGAAAACAGCGAGCGCCGGCCGCTGTACATGAATTTCGATGCCTACATTAATAAGCCGTTGCAAGTGGGAGGCTTGAATTCTTCCGTTTTTATGCGCATCTACAACGTGTTCGATCGCAAAAACGAATTGCAGGTTTTCACCGACACCGGCCGGGCGAACTATTCGCTCTCGGCGTTGAACAGCGGCACGGTTTTCGGTTTGAACACGATCGATGAGTACTACACGCGCCCGGATTTCTATTCGGCACCACGGCAGGTGCTGGTAGGGTTTACAGTGGAGTTTTAGAAGGTTGATGGAGTGTTGGATTGCTGGATTACTGGATGCGGGATGCTGGATTAATGGATTAATGGATTGATGGATTGATGGATCAATGGATTGATGGAAGCTTGATCCATCCAATATTGAATCTCTATAGACCCCAATAATCCATCAATCCATCAATCCAATAATCCAATAATCCAATAATCTAGTAATCCAGTAATCCAGTAATCCAGTCATCCAGTCATCCAATCCCCCGCGCCTGCATCAAATTGAGAAGAATATGAACGCTCGCAAAACCATCCTCACAGTAGTGGTCACATTGAGCGCCGCCGCCTTTGCGCAGCGCGTGCCCGACCCTAAGGTCGGCGAATTGAAATTCACGCGCAAGGGCATCATGGACGGCAATCTCGTGCGCACGATTTTTTGGAATCACGGCGAGGTTTCGGACTGGCCGAATCAGCCTTCGGGCGAATGGCCGAAGGGGACGGGACATTCTTACGTCGATGGCGTGGCACTGGTGGTGGCCGCGCCGGTCGTTGACGGCCAGGGTCGGCGGCAGCATTCCGTGATCACGCGCTATCGCGAAGACATGGACGTTTCGCCCGAGCAAATTCCCTGGGGCTTTGCGCCGCTGCCGGGATATTCCAATGCAGATCCCAAAACCAACCCCATCAACTCGCCGGCGCTGAGCAACGATCCGCGCACGTGGCCCGTTTCCTGGCCCGATCGCCCGCCGGATTGGGCGGGACAGTGGAACGGCTTTTTCGGCAAAGGCGTCACCAATGCCGACCTCGAAGGGTATGTCGTTTTTGACGACGATCCGGACGAAGAGTTTTTGTTCTTTCCCAATCCTTCCGATTCCTCGCGCCGCGGTCTCGGCCTGGAAGTGGCCTCACGTCTCTTTCAATGGAACCAAGTGCTGGCGCAAGATGTGATCTTCGCGATTTACTTCATCACCAACGAAGGCAAAACCGATTACGACAGCACCTATTTCGCCTTTCATCTCGATTGGGGCATCGGCGGCATCGACGATTCCGCAGACGATGGCGGCAACTATGATGAAGATCTCGACATCGCGTGGGCGTTCGACGGCAACGGCTACGGCAGCCCCGGTAATTGGTCGCCGGTGGGCGTGGGCGGTTTTGCCTTTCTCGAAAGCCCCGGTATTTTTCGCGATGCCCGCGACAATGACCATGATGGTTTGCTCGATGAACGCCGCGACAGCGGCCCGGGCGTTTTCTTGGATCAGTTCCCCTATGGCGTGCAAAACGTCGCAGCTTTTCGAGAATTTTATCCTGAGCATCAACTGCGGCCGCATTGGTCCGGGGATGAAAACATCGATTGGGACGGTTTTGAAGATTTGAACGCCAACAGCGTGTGGGACAACGGCGAGCCGCTGCTCGACGACGTGGGCGCGGATGGCCTCGGGCCGTTCGACTCCAATTATCCCGGCCGCGATGTGGGCGAAGGCGACGGCGTACCCACCGCCGGTGAGCCGGATTTCGACTTCACCGACAAAGATGAAAGCGATCAGATCGGCTTGACCGGCTTCAACGTTTTTGTGCTGCACGAATATAAAATGGAAAACGACGAGGCCTATTGGAATGGCTTGCGCGCCGCGCTGCCGCCGCGCGATCGTCTGGTGCAGAATACCAACCTCGGCATGTTCTTCGCTTCGGGCCCGTTCGCGTTGCGCGCCGGCGACACGCAGTTCTATTCGATGTCATTGCTGTTCGCCGAAGACAATCAGGACTTGTCGCGCACCAAACGCACGGTGCAGCAGATTTACAACGCCGATTACCGCTTCGCCAAGCCGCCGGACAAACCCACGCTCACCGCGATTCCCGGCAACGGCAAGGTGGTGTTGTATTGGGACGAGAAAGCCGAGAAATCCTACGATCCGTTTTTGCAGGAGTTCGATTTCGAAGGCTACAACGTCTATCGCTCCACTGATCCGGAGTTTCTCGAAGTGCAGACCATCACCGACAGCTACGGCAAGAGTCGCTTCCGCGAGCCGATTGCGAAATTTGATTTGAACAACGGCATCAAGGGTTTGCATCCCATCGACGTCGAAGGCATCAAATTCAATCTCGGCGAAGACACGGGTTTGCAGCATTTTTATATCGATCGCAATGTGAAGAATGGGCAGACGTATTATTACGCGATCGTGCCTTACGATCGCGGCTTGGTCGATACCACGGCCACGGGTGAAATCTCGGGCATCACACCGTCCGAGGCGCCGGCGGTGATTAAAGTGAGCGTGGCCGGCGTGGTGGAGAAAACCGACATCAATGCCGCTATGATCACGCCGCAAGCGCCGTCCGCGGGCTACCTCGACCCCGGCCTTGACGGCGAAATCGTGCACCAGGGCCCGGGCACAGGCACCATCGAAATTCAAATGCTCGATCCCGCGCGCGTACAGAATGGCCAGTCTTATCGGTTTGTTTTCTCCGATACCTCGGCATTCGCGCTCGATCCCGCGCCAGAGTATGTCTTGATCAATCTCACCACCGGCGATACTCTCATCACCGCGAAGCCCATTCTCGAAGGCCGCGAGACCACGAGCGTTACCGAGGGCTTTGTGAGTTTTCTGTTCAACGACACGCAAGCGCAAGTATTGGAAGCTGAAACCGGCTGGCTGGTGGGCACGAGCAATTATACCGTGCGCGTGGGGGTGAATCGCAGCTTGAGCGGGCGTTTTGTGAGTTATCCCGCGGATTTTGAACTGCGCTTTTACGACGGCATCGTCGATACTTCGATTGCCCTGCTCTTCGGCCAGCAAAGGATTCCGGTGAATTTCACCATATGGAATTTGACGGAAAATCGCCAAATGGACTTCTTGTTCGGCGATCACGATAACAACACGCAATTTACGCCCGGCGATTCGGTGACCATCGTCACCGGCCTGGCATTGGGACAGCCACCGCAAGGCAACCGTTTTCGCGCAGCTTGGGCCTTCTTTTTTGACGCTCCTACGGGCGCGCCGCAGCCGCCGCAGCCGGGAGATATTTATCGCCTCGTCACCAGCAAGCCCTTCCGCGAGGGTGAGTCGTTTGAGTTCAAAGTGCACGGAGCGCAGGTAGATCGTGGCCGCGCGCAAAGCGCCATGACCAACATTGCCGTGGTGCCGAATCCCTATGCCGGCGCAGTCACGTGGGAACCCAGAAATCCTTTCCAATTCGGGCGCGGCGAGCGGCGAATTTATTTCATCAACCTGCCGGCGCATTGCACCATTCGCATCTACACCGTGCGCGGCTATCTGGTGGACACCATTGTGCATGATGCACCCGCAGAAAACGGTGCGTCCTCCTGGGGTTTGGTTTCGAAAGACGGCATGAACATCGCGTACGGTATTTATGTTTACCACGTTGATGCTCCCAATGTGGGCAGCTATATTGGGAAATTTGCGGTGATAAAGTAGAGTTACATTGATCAAACTAAACTGGCCTTCACGATTTCTGCAACAGAAACCCAGGCATAGCCATGAAGAGAATCATTCTTAAATTCCTCCTATTGCCGGCGGCATTGCCGCTGCTCGCGCAAGGCCAAACCGAGGTCTCCAAAGTGGGCATCACCGCCGCGCCATTTCTCACCATCGGCGTGGGCGCGCGCGCCACCGGCATGGGTGCCGCGTTCGTCGCCACGGCCAATGACGCCAGCGCTTTGTATTGGAACCCCGCCGGGCTGATTTCCTTGCGCCGCGCAGAATTGCTCCTGGTGCACACTGCCTGGATTGCCGACATGAGCTTCGATTATGCCGGCGCGGTATTGCCGCTCGGCGAATTCGGCGTATTGGGCGCGAGCCTCACTTCCCTCACCATGGATGAAATGGCCGTGCGCACGATCGAGCTCCCAGACGGCACGGGCGAATTATTCAACGCCTCGGATCTGGCTTTGGCGCTGACTTACAGCCGCCGCCTGACCGATCGCTTCTCCATCGGCTTCACGGCCAAATACATCAGTCAGCGCATCTGGCACGAAAGCGCCACGGGATTCGCGCTCGACGTGGGCACACTCTTTGTCACCGGCTTTCGCGGCCTGCGCATCGGCGCTTCGTTGTACAACTTCGGCACCGATATGCGCATGGAGGGCAAAGACCTGCTCGTGTTCCATGATCTCGACCCCGCGATTGACGGTAATAACGATCGCGTGCCCTCGCAAATCGAAACGCAGGACTGGGCGCTGCCGTTGAATTTTCAGTTCGGCCTGGCCATGGAGCTCGTTAAAAGTGAACACCACCGTCTCACTCTGGCGGCCGACGCTCTGCATCCCAGCGACAATACCGAAAGCGTGAATCTCGGTGGCGAATATGCCTTGCAAGAAAAAATCTTCCTGCGCGGCGGCTATCGCGATCTTTTTCTGCGTGACGGCGAGCAGACATTTGCCCTGGGCGGCGGCGTGGCCATGCGTTTCTTGGGCAACGTGCGCTGGAAGCTCGATTACGCCTTTGCCGATTTCGGCCGCTTGGAAAACGAGCAACGTTTTTCCATAGCCGTGGAATTTTGAATGCCATCTTACTATCCTGGTCATTCCGGAAATTTTTTGAGTTCACGCCAGGCACTTTCGCTTGGCCGATCGTCGAGCCGGCGGCTTTGGCGCCAGCGCGCGCTGTTGCTTTTGGTGATTTCCTCTTCTGCTCCCGTGCACGCGCAGTCCGGACTTGTGCCGCAAAGCGCTATCGCTGTGGATTTTGAGGGCAAATACGGCCAGCTCGAAATTGGAGGGAAATACGTGGGCGCTGAGTTTCATCACAGCTTTCCTCTGCCCGCGCGGATCAGTTTTTACTCGCCGGTTGCCAACAGCATCGATCATAGCGATGATTACTGGCGCAGAGACGAATCGCGGCCGTTTTCTGTCGTGATCGCTATGGACGGGAAAAGCGACACCGTCGGCCGCGAACCTTTTGGCTATCGCTGGACGCCCTTCGGCGCTCTCTTCACGCAAACCAAACCGAGTTACGAGATCGAAATTTCCTATCGTTTTTGTGAAGATCTGCCGGTGATGGTGTTTGAGCTTAAGCTTCGGAATCTTTCGAAGGAAAAGAAAGAGTTTCACGTCGCGACGGCTTTAGCCACCAGCCTGCGCACGTGCCAATCCTACATTCGAAAGGACAATGCCAGGCTGACTTATATCGATTCGCACGCGATCGCTTTGACGGATTTCGACGAAGTCGACACGGACTCTACCCAGATCTTCGTTGCAAACGCGGGCGAACGCCCGAGGGCACGAAGCACGATCCGGTCCGAGGCAGAAGGCACGGCACAGCCGGCAAGGCCTGTGCCGGTTGTCAGCTTTGCATATGAAAGAGCGCTAGCTCCGAATCAGCAGCTTGCCATCGTCCAGCTCATCGGTTCGTGCCGCCGGCAGGAGAGCACAAACGTTCTGGAGCGCTCGTTGCGAGACTGGCAACAAAGCGTTGCAGCATACGAAAAGCGCATTGAAGCGTACGCCACCCGGCCGGCGGCATACGTCATTCCGGACACGGCACTGGCACAAACCATGCGTTGGGCAAAAGCCGTGCTGGCGGCGAATCGCCACTTCCTCGACGGCCGCATCGTGCCGATGCCTTGTCCGGCCGAATATAACTTTTTCTTCACACACGATGTACTGGTTACAGATCTCGGCGCCGTTTTTTTTGATCTGCAGCGCGTGCAGAATGACCTGCTCTTCCTGCATACATTAGCGCAGGCGGATTCCGTTCTGCCTCATGCCTATTACTGGCGCGATGATGGCTTCAAAACCGAATTCTGCGCTCCGGACAATTGGAATCATCTTTGGTTTATCATTTTGGCTGGCTCCTATCTCAAACACAGCGGAGACCGACAGACGCTGAGCACAATCTATCCCATGCTTCAGAAAAGCCTCGCATTGATGCTGCGGCACCGGGGGGCCGGCGATTTGATGTACGCTTCGCGTCCCGATTGGTGGGATATCGGCAAAGTTTATGGCGCTCGCGCCTACATCACAACATTGATGATTCGTGCCTTGCGCGCGTTTTCTTTTGTCGCACTGCAGCTTGGCGAGCCGCAAGAAAAGCTGGGAGAGTATCTTCACTGGGCGCTGCGTATGCAAGAAGGCTTGGGCCTGCGCTTATGGAAGGAAGACGCTGGTTACCTGATGAACATGCTCGATGCCACCACCTGGGATAATCACTTCTACGCGGGTTCGTTGCTGGCTGCGGCTTTCGATCTCCTCGATGAAGAGAAGAAAAGCCAGCTGCTCGAAACCGCAGGCCGCGAGCTTTTGGACGACAAGATCGGCATTCGCAATGCCATGCCCGCTGACTTTCATCAGCTCATCGAGGTGTATGGCTTCAACGGCATGGAAGCCGGCGAGCCGTTTTTGTACATGAATGGCGGCGTTTGGTCCCAGGGCATTGCCTGGTACGCACTCGGCCTGCTCACGGCGGGAAAACCTGATGCCGCAGAGGAAGCCATTAAAAAATACTTGACGCTGGCCGGCATTCGCCATAGTCCGAACGGCCAGCCCGCGTTGTTCGAATATCGGAACGCGAATCCGGTTTCGCCGCAGTATGGCCAAATTGACAAACCGACTTTTCTCTGGGCCGCCGGATGGTTTTTATACGCCCTGTATCATTTGAATGGCGTTCGCGAAAACGAATGGAACATTTCATTCGACGCTAACTTGCCAAGGGCATTCGAACACACGGCTTATGAATTGACACTCAACGGAAAGCGCTGCCAGGTGTCTTGGCACGGAGCCGGTAAATACTTCAAGCAAATTGCGGCGGACGATCGAGTCTTGAATTCCGCAGTGGTTTTCTCGTCTCCCCAAAGAATTTCTCTGGAGCGAGGCGTGCCGGTCCACCCTTATCTCGCTTATGCTTCCGCTACTGTTACCAGCGTTCACTATGATCGTGTGCGCCATAACCTCGCGGTCGAGATCCAGGGCATTCGCGGGCAGAGCACGCACTTGAAGGTGGTTTCGCCTTCAGCTCCTCGCAAGCTGTTACTTGATGGAGAAGATCGCGCGGGATTGTTATCAATGTTCCACGATAGTGAAGTGGTCGTCGCGAGTTGCCAATTCAGCCTTCGTCAGTCCAACACGACGGTAGAGTTCGGATTTTAAGGCCGGGCACCCATGCCGGATCCCAAGACAAAATTTCGGAATTCGCACGCACGTGCCAGCTCGAGAAGGCGCTTTTCAGCCTTTCCCTGCTCGATACTATTCGCGGTGTTTATGGCTGCGGGATGCGGCCATGAAAGCAAGGCCAGCCGTCCGGCTTTGCTTTACTGGTCGGCGAATAATCCCTACGAGCAAGAATTGGCGCGTGAGATCGTGTCGCAGTGGAATGCTTTGCACCCGGACCGGCCGGTGCATCATCAGCCCATTCCCGAAGGCCAATCCAGCGAGGAAGTGATTCTCGCGGCAGTGGCCGGGCGCACCACGCCGGATATTTATTCGAACGTCTGGCCCGGCGACGTCGAGTTTTATGTGCGTGCGCGGGCCTTGCTGCCGCTGGATCAATTTGCCGATTTCGACAGCGCCATCACCGCGCGCTGCCATGCGGAAGTGATCGCGCAATCGCGCGCGCGCGATGGCCATCTCTACCAAATACCGTGGAAAACCAATCCCGTCATGCTGATGTACAATGTCAAACTTTTCCAGCGTGCCGGCTTCGCGAGCGCGCCCTCGAGCTATTCAGAGTATTTGGCGGCTGGCAAACGGTTCCGCGACGAGCTCTCCTGCTGGCTGGGCATTCGTGACATTCGAGTTTTGTGGTGGCAGCGCTTTTTCGATTTTTACCCTTTGTATTTGGCAGCCTCCGGTGGCAAGGGATTGGTGGACGGTGACAGCGTCTTGTTTGAGAATGAAAGCGCGGTTGCCGTCATGAATTTTCTACAGACCATCTATCGCGAAGGCTATTTTCCCAAACAGAAAATGACCACCACGGCCGATTTTTTTCTTCTGGGAAAAACCGCCTCACGCTTCAACGGCCCTTATGAAATCAGCAATGCGGAAAAACACAAGCCTGAAGGCTTCGAATACGACTTCGCGCCCATACCGGTGCCGGATGGTTACGGCGGGCCGGTTTACACCTACGGCGATTTGAAAAACATCGTCATCTTTTCCACCTGCCGGCAGCCGCAGGCGGCATGGGAGTTTGTCAAATTCATGATAGCGCGAAGGAATGATTTGCGCTTGCTGGAGATGACGAGTCAATTGCCGTTGCGGAAAGGCATGCTGAACGACTCTTTGTTTTCCGGTTATTTCGCCGAGCATCCGCGCATGATTGCATTTGCGCAACAAGCTGAGCACGTGCGCGGCATCGACCAATCGCCGGTGATGAAAGAAGTCTTCGATGCCATTTCGCAGGAATACGAAGCCGCCGTGGTTTATGCCGCCAAATCCCCGGAGCAGGCGGTCCATGATGCGGCTGCGCGTGTGAGGTTGATTTTGGAATAAAACCCGGATGATGGGATTGGCGGGTTGGTGGATCGTTGGATTGTTGGATTGTTGGATTGTTGGAGTACGGGAGTCCAACAATCCAGTCATCCAATCATCCAACAATCCAATAATCCATCCATCCAAGACTTCAATTCTCGAGAATCTTTGATGCGCTCTCGCGACCACAGTGGTTATCTGTTCGTCTTTCCATACCTGCTCCATTTCGCCGTATTCATTGGCTTTCCGCTGGTGTTCTCGCTGCTGCTGCTTTTCCACCGGTGGGATATCATTTCGCCGATGGTGTGGGTGGGGTTGGAGAATTTTGCCAAGCTGTTGCGTGACAATTTATTTTGGCAGGCGATGCTGAATACCGGCATCTTTTTGCTGTTGCATATTCCGCTGCAAATCGTCATCGCGCTGTTTTTAGCCGTGCAATTGGACCAGCGCCTCAGGGGGCGCGGCTTTTTTCGCGCCGTATTTTTCTTGCCGGTGGTCGTCAGCGGGGTGGTTATTTCGATTCTGTGGGATCAGCTTTATGCTCGCGACACGGGCGTGTTGAATGCGTTGCTGGCGCATATCGGATTGCCCAGGATCGGCTGGCTCACCGAGCCGCTCTTTGCCATGCCGGCGATTGCGCTGATGGCGACGTGGAAAAACGTCGGCTTGTACATCGTACTTTTTTTGGTCGGCTTGCAAAGTGTGCCGAGGCAAATGTACGAAGCCGCTGATATTGAAGGCGCCAGTGCCTGGCAAAAGTTTAGAAAAGTGACGCTGCCCGCATTGAATCCTACAATGTTCATGGTGGTCATCCTGTCGACCATCGGCGGCTTTTCGCTGTTCATCGAGCCTTACATCATGACCGGCGGCGGCCCCATGAATCGCACCATGTCGGCGATGCTCTACATCTACAAGCAGGGATTCTTTTTTTATCACATGGGATACGCGGCCACGCTCGGCTTTGCGTTCACGGTGATTGTGCTGTTGGTTGTGCTTCTGCAACGCAGGTTGGTGGAGCGAGAATAAATCGCCAGCGGATAGATTAAGACCAACGGATAAAGGCTGCCAACGGATTTTTTAATAAAATTTCTCCCATCCATTGGCAGCTTTTCATCCGTAAAAATTCCTTGAAAAATAGATCGATGCACAAAATCCTACGCTACATTTCTCTCGCACTCGCCGCGGTCGTTTTCATCTATCCCTTCTTGTGGATGCTCTCCGCCACGCTGCGGCCGGAGAATGAAATCGGCGGCCTCGATATTTTTCCGTCGCGATTGACGCTGGCGAGTTACGTGGCCGTCTTTCAGAAAATACCGCTGCTGCGTGCATTTGCCAACAGCCTGCTCGTCTCGCTTGCGGTCGTGCTCATGGTGTTAATCTTGGGCTCCATGACCGGCTTCGCGCTTTCGCGGCTGCAGTTTCACGGCAGAAATTTGATCTTCACGCTGGTCATTCTCACCATGATTTTGCCGGTACAATTGATCCTCATCCCGTTGTACATTCTCATGGTGAAGCTGGGCTGGGTGGATACCTACCTCGCGCTCATTGTGCCCTATGCCATCAATGCCATGGGCGTGCTCATGTTCCGGCAGGCGTTCAAATCCATTCCGCAGGACGTCATCGATGCCGCGCGCATCGACGGCGCGAGCAATTTCGGCATTCTCTTCCGCATTTTTTGGCCGCTGTCCGTGCCCACGTTGATTACCGTCGGCATTCTCACCTTCATGGGCATTTGGAACGAAGTGTTGTGGCCGATTCTGACCATTCGCAAAAGCGAATTAATGGTGATGCCGCAATTGGTGGCTCTGTTCGTCGTGGGCGGCGCCGCCGAAAGCCAGCTTGGCGTGCAATTGGCCGCGGCTACTTTGCTGGCCCTGCCCATCGTCGTCGCGTATACGTTTTTCCAAAAATATTTCATTGCCAGCATGGCTGCCACAGGATTAAAAGAATGATTGCATACAAAGAACCAAGGCGCAAACCAGGCGCTGCTGGTGCGAGGCACGGTATAATGAATACTCCGCCCTCCATGTCGTTCCGCAGTCCCGAAGGCGTCGGGATTGTGAAGTATTGGCACTGCCTCTCATTTTGGCATTGTGCCAAACGCTCAAAAAAGGTCTCACGGGATGACTTTAGCTCGGGATTTTTGCGCCCCTCGGCGTTTTGGTTTGGCTCCTTGGGGATCAATTTCTTTTTGATCCTATTGTTCTCATTCTTCATCCCTGGCGCAAAAGCACAACAGCAAGAGTTGCGTCTGGCAAACCTGGCTCACCTCAATCATCTTTATGAAGAGATCAAACTCGCCGGCCAGGCGGTTGCGATCGTGCACATTTATTGCGAATATCCCGACTATCGCTGGGTTGGTGATGAAGATGAAGGCATTGCCTGCGTCGATGATGCCGCGCGCGCGGCGGTGGTTTATTTGCGCCATTACGAGATCAGTGGCGATGCCTCCAGCTTGCGCCGTGCGCGCATGCTGCTGGAGTTTGTCCGCGCCATGCAAGCGCACGACGGGCTGTTCTATAATTTTATTCGTGCCGATCACAGCATCAATCGCGAGGGCCATACCAGCTTCAAGAGCCTGGGCTGGTGGACGGGGCGCGCCGTTTGGGCTTTGGGCGAAGGGTATCGCGTCTGGCAAAAGCAAGATTCTTCATATGCCGCGTCTCTGCAAGCTTCGTTACGTAAAACATTCTTTCACCTCGATACTTTGCTGGCGCATTATGCCGAAATCGACACGAGCTCCGGCTTTCCCGCGCCGCGATGGCTGCTGTATCATTCTGCCGCCGATGCTACTTCGGAATTGATGCTGGGTTTGGCGAGTTATGGCGGGGCTTCCCGCGATCCGCGCGTGCTGGAGTATCTCAGCAAATTTTCCACCGGCCTGCTGGCCATGCAAATCAACGACGAGCGATCACGATTCCGGGGCTTGTTTCTTTCCTGGAGGAACATTTGGCACGGCTGGGGCAATAGCCAGTCACAGGCGCTGGCGTTAACGGCGGCGGTGCTGCCGGACGACAAGATTCGCATTGCCGTTGAGCGCGAGGCTGATTTTTTGCATCCATTTTGGAGGAAGAATTTCTGGCTGCGCGAGATGGAATTTGCACCGCGCGATTGGCGTGTGGCGCGCGCGGATAGTTTTCCGCAGATCGCCTATGCCGTGCGGCCGATGGTGGTGGCGGCATTGCGCCTGGGTGAGATTGCCGATGAGCCACGTTATGCCGAAGCCGCGGGCGAATTGGCCACCTGGTTTTTCGGCAACAATCCCGCGCAGGCGCAGATGTACGATCCGCGCAGCGGACGCGGTTACGACGGCATTCTCTCCCAGGATGAAATCAACCGCAACGCTGGCGCGGAATCGACCATTGAAGCGCTGCTCGCCCTTCTGGAGGTGGAAGCCAGCGCGGTGGCGCGGGGAAGGTTGTATCAACTAATAAAGTGAAGGAGTGAAAGGCTGGAGGGATGGATCAATGGATTGGTGGATTGACGGATTCATGGATTGATGGATTGATGGATTGATGGATTGATGGAATATTGCACTACTCTAACAATCCAGTAATCCAGCAATCCAGTAATCCAGCAATCCAGCAATCCAGCAATTCTGCACCACACGACATTCTCATGGAGGCATGAAAAAAGATGTTCCAGTTGCAAAGACATGAGCAGGCTGTTCTCGAACCGATCAAGGCCCACGCTTGGGAATCCCAAGCCGTCTTTAATCCCGCCGCGATTCGCGCCGGAGATCACGTTCATCTGGTCTATCGCGCGGTAGAAGGCGACAATTATTCCACCCTCGGCTACGCGCGGCTCGATCGCGCCGGAAAGATATTGGAGCGCTGGCCGGAGCCGATTTTGCGCCGCGAAGGACCACAAGAAAAACGCGGGGTGGAAGACCCGCGCGTGAGCCAGTTCGAGGGGCGCTATTATCTCGTGTATGTCGCGTACGACGGCGTCACCGTGCGCGTGTGTTTGGCCTCGACTGCCGACTTCAAGAAGATTGAACGGCACGGCATCATCATTCCCGAGGTCTGGGACAAGGACGCGATGTTTTTTCCCGAGACGGTCAAGGGCAAATTGATTTTGATGCATCGCATCGAGCCGAATATTCAACTGGCCTTTTTCAGCGATCTCGAGCATCTGCTGCATCCGGAAAAGGATTATTGGAAAAATCATCTCTCAGATCTCGAACGCTACACTGCGCTGCGGCCGCGATACGAATGGGAAGCGAAAAAGATCGGCGGCGGCGCACCGCCCATTCGCACTGATGAGGGCTGGCTGGTGATTTATCATGGCGTGGACGACAAACTGGTTTATCGCGCGGGTGCGGCCTTGTTGGATCTGGACAATCCGCTGCGGGTGAGGGCGCGCTTTCCCGAGCCAATTCTCGAGCCGCAGCGCTCGTTCGAAAAAGTCGGCGACGTGCCCAATGTCGTATTTCCGACCGGGACCGCCTTGTTTGAAGATGAGCTGCTGGTTTATTACGGCGGCGCTGACAAAGCCATCGGCCTTGCCAAATGCCAATTGAGCGAGCTGGTGCAAGAGCTCAAGCGCCATAAGATTTGAACCGGCAGCGGTCTTCATCTGCGATTCTTCTATCGCTCTCATAAACTTGGGATTTTGAGCCCAAAGTGAAGCCTTCATATCGAGGCAGCGCGCTGTTTGCGATTCTCCTGCTGCTGCAGAGCAGCCACGCGCAGCAACTTTTCATTTTTCAGCAGGGACGCGCGGGTTATGCCGGCACAGCGGATAATCACATTCTCAGCAACAAACCAGGGTACAATGCCGGGGACGAGATCATGCTGGAGGCCTCGGGCAATGGCGGGGAGTCCGATGCCAAGCACGCGCTGTTGCGCTTCGATCTTTCCGCGCTGCCGGTAACTTTACGAATTGACTCCGCCTGGGTCGCACTTTATCTCGCGCAAACCAGAACACCCTTGCGCGGCGAAAAAACGTTGGGGGTCTATCGACTATCCCGCACGTGGGGCGAGGGCACCGGCGACGACCCCGGCGGTTTCGACGGCCGCCCTGCGCAAAATGGCGAAGCCAATTGGCAATATGCGCAATTCAACACGGCGGCATGGGCGCTCGCCGGCGGGAACGGCATTCCGCAAGATCGCGCGGCGCATCCCGCCGCCACGCAGATTTTTTCGCCGGCGGATTTGAAATTCGACTGGTTTGCCTGGCCGCTCACCGCAGTCGTGCAAGAGTGGATTGCGCATCCCGATTCCAATTTTGGCGTCGCGCTGCGTGAGACCGATATTTCCATACACAACGGCATACTCGACTTTATTTCCAGCGAGCACGGGGATTCCACTCTGCGGCCGGCGCTGTTTGTCAAAGTCGGAACGCTGGCGCATACGATTGTGCAGAACGTGCAGGAAGTGCATACCAGCAACGCCATCACGGTTACGGCTCAAATTCTGGGCGACGAGAATCAAAATGCCTCCGCGAGTTTTGCGTATCGCGCGGCCACAACGTGGTCGCCGGAACAACCCATGGCGCGGGCAGGAAATCAATTCCACGCGACGCTGACCGGGCTCACCCCGGGTGGGTCATACGAGGTGCGGGTGACCTGGCAAGATCCTGACGGTGTCGAAGGAATCAATCCCTTCCTTCTGGGCGGGATTCACCTGCCCACGGCCACAGGCCTGATCAATTTTGCCCATCTCGATCATATGACGCAGACCATCGCGACTCAAGGCGACACCATGGCGATCGTGCATTTGTATTCGAATTACCCCGATTACGAATGGGTTGATGATGCGGACGAGGGTATTGCGGCCGTGGACGATGCCGCGCGCGCGGCGGTTGCTTATTTGGATCATTTTGCGCGCAGCAAAGATCAGCACAGCCTGCTGCAGGCCCGGCTGCTGTTGCGCTTTCTTTTTTACATGCAAGCTGATGATGGCGGCTTTTATAATTTCATTTGGCCGGACTATTCCATCAATCGCAACGGCACGACCAGCAACAACGATCGCTTCAACTGGTGGGCCGGCCGTGCGGTTTGGGCCATGGGTTACGCGCTGCAAGTCTTCGCAGAGGAAGATGTCGAGCCGGAGATGCAACTGCAACTCCTCCAACGCCTGGATCGCGCGGTCGCGAAGGCCAGCCGGTCCGTCACCGCGGCGTATTCTTTTCAAGTTCGCTACGGCTTCCGTGTGCCTGCCAGTGGCTGGCTGCTGGGTGACGGCGCGGATTTTTCCGCAGAGATGGTCTTGGGTCTGGCCTATTATTATCAAACCACGGCCAATGCTGACGCGCGCCTTCTGCTCGAAAAATTATGCGACGGCATTGCCGCCTGCCAGTTGGGCGAGGCTGCGCAATTTCCTTTTGGCATGTTCATTTCTTCTCCCAACAATATTCATCTTTGGCATGCCTGGGGCGGCCGGCAAATGATGGCCCTGGCGCTGGCGGGAAAAGTTTTGCAGCGGCAGGATTGGATCGCGGCGGCGCAAAAGGCCGCGGAGCACTTTTATTTGCATCTGCTCACTGCTGATTGGCTCGCGGAAGTCAATCCTTCCTTTGAAAAGTATGCTCAGATTCAATACGGCACGGCGTCGGCCGTCGCGGGCCTGGTGGCGCTGTATCAAGCCACGAATGAAGAACGATACGCACAATGGGCGGGACTATGCGGCAGTTGGTGGCTGGGCAACAATATCGCCAACTTCGCGATGTATGATTCCAGCACCGGCCGGTGTTACGATGGCATTGACCGCAACGGCGTGAATTTGAACAGCGGCGGCGAGTCCGTGGCGGAAGGCCTGCTCGGCTTGCAAATCGTTTTTTATGAGCCCGAAGCGCAGCCCTTTCTTTTCTACCGCGAACAAAGCCGGCAGGCCTATCGCATTCTCGAAGCGGAAAATTATTCGAACATCGCCAGCGGCTCGCCCTTCATTTCCAATTCTCAAACTTATGGCCCGGCACAAGTAAGCAATGGACGCTATCTCGAGCTGCGCCAGAACGACGCCGTGCGGTACCGCGTGACCACCTCCTCCGCGACAGCGGCGAATAATGAGTATGCCGTTTATCTCCAGTTCGGCTGGCAATCCGGCGACACGAATGCCGTCGGGGTTTCAATTGAAGTGAATGGTGTGGCACAATTTCACGCGCAGGGCGGAGCCTCGGCTACATTTTTGTGGGTGACTCCTGCGCCACAGAGAATGACGCTGCCCGCGGGCGACCATGAGATCGTTTTGCGCTATGCCGGAGCTGATCCGCAGCGCACGGCGATCGTCGATTATATCATGCTGCAGCCCGTGGTGCAGAGGAAGATTTTTGCCCATCCGGTGAACGCAGCGCTGGCGGTGGAATGGAGGCTGCCTCCGGCAACGACCGTGCGCGAAGAAGGCGAGCAGGGCACGGCCCCTCCGTATGAATTGAACTGGCAGCCGAGCTACCCGAATCCGCTTGTGCGTGACACGAGGTTGACCTATGAATTGCCGCGAACGGTGCATGTGACCATTCGCGTTTTCAACCTGCTTGGACAAGAAATCGTGGCGTTGCAGCGCGGACCGCAATCCGCCGGCCGCCACGAGATCATCTGGAATGCGGGAAACATTCCGGCTGGGATCTATGTCTTGATTTTGGAAACGGCGTCGCAGAGGCGCGCACAGAAAATTGTTGTCCTGCGTTAAGCGCTACAATGACGAAAGGCTTTTGAAAGCTTGTCAAACATCAAATTGTTGCTCTGCGACATTGACGGCACGCTCACCGGCACGAACGGTCGCGGCCATTCCCCGCGCTTGTTGCCGTTGCTGCGGCAACTCATGTCCCGGGGTGTCGCCATCGGCTTGGTGACGGGCCGCGAAACATTATCGGCGTGCGCGGTGCATCGGATATTCGATTTGAACGGCCCAATCGTTGCTGAAAACGGCGCGGAGATCATCCTCGATCCCGCCGCAAACGAATGGGACGCGCGCCGGAGCGGCGGCTTGGCCTCCTCGCGCCTCGCCAGGTTGGCGGAAAAAATTGCCACGAGCGGCTTGCTGGAGCATTTGAGGATTGATGGCGAGAAAAAGCACATGCTCACTCTCTTTCCCAAAAGTTTTCCTCGCCACCGCGCCGACGAATTGCCGGTTTGGAGCCAGCGTGTCGCCACCGCTTTGCAAGAGGAACTGGCAGATTTTGAAATCACCTATTCTTCAGCGGCTATCGATATTTCTGCGCGTGACACCGACAAAGGCAGAGGCATCGAGCTGGTGTGTGAACTCTTGCAGGTTGCGCCGCGCACCGCCGCCTTTGTGGGCGATTCCAATAACGATCAGGCGGCATTTGATTTCATTCGCCGCGGCGGCGGCTGGCTGGCATGCGTTGGCACAGACCAAGCAGTCAAGAACTCGTTGCAGGATTATGCGCGCGTTTATTTTGCCCAGCAGCACGCTGCCGAGGGTGCGGCAGATTTTTTTCAATACTTGTTGGAACACCATCTGTAATATTCTGCATTTTGTTTTTCATTCGGCTTCAGCCGGGAGTGCAGAATTTCCCGCTCGTGCGCGAGGTGCATGCATCATGGGAGCAGATTCCATACCGGCGCTGCAGTGCGAATCGCAGGCAAGGACGGAGTAGGTCATGACCATTGATTTGAACGGGACCTGGCAATTGCAGCCGGACTGGCAATCGCCAGGGCCCGCGCTTTTGCCCTCGACTCTCTTTGCACGGGACACATGGCTGCCGGCGCAAGTGCCCGGCACAGTGCACACGGACTTGCTGCGGGCGAAGAGAATTCCCGACCCTTTTTATGGCGACAATGAAACGCGGGTGCAATGGGTCGCCGAGATGGGTTGGTGCTACCGGCGCACCTTTGAGGTTCCGCCTGATTTTTTGCAGCATGAGGCCATACACCTGATTGCCGAAGGTTTGGATACCTTTGCCACGATTTTCCTCAACCGCCAGCGCGTCGCGGCAACGGAAAATATGTTCATCGCGCACCGTTTCGACGTCAAGCCCTGGTTGCGCGCCGGTGAAAATGAAATTGAAATCCGATTCGATTCTCCGCTGGCGCGCGCGCAAGAGCTGGAAACGCGCTTCGGCAAGCTGCCGGTGGCGCTGGAGAGTCCGCGCGTCTATGTGCGCAAAGCCCAATATTCCTTCAGCTGGGATTGGGGGCCCAAGCTCCCCACCAGCGGCATCTGGCGGCCGATACGGCTTGAAGCCCACCAGCACGGGCGGATTGTCGATTTGGCCGTGGACATCCAGCTTTCCGATGATTTGCAGCACGCGCATGTCAGCGTCAAAGCCGATCTGGAAAGGAATCCTGCACATGAAATCGATTGCCATGTCGAAATCACCGGCCCGAATTTTCACGCACAACAAAACCTGTCCTCGTGCGGGGAGAAGGTGGCATGCATATTTGATTTGGAGCGGCCGCAGTTATGGTGGCCAAATGGCTATGGCGAGCAGCCGCTCTATTTTGCGCGGGTGACATTAAGAACCGGGCACGAAGAAATCGCCGTGCACGGCATTCGTTTCGGCGTGCGCAAGCTGGAATTGCGCCGCGAGCCGGACAGCGGCGGAGAGTCTTTTGTTTTCGTGATCAATGGCACGCCGGTTTTTTGCAAGGGCGCGAATTGGATTCCCGCCGATTCTTTCGTTCCGCGACTTACCCTCGAACAGTATCGCACGCTGCTGACCCGAGCGCGCGCCGCGCACATGAACATGTTGCGCGTTTGGGGTGGCGGCATCTATGAGGATCCCCGCTTTTACGATTTGTGTGATGAGCTGGGTTTGATGATCTGGCAGGATTTCATGTTTGCTTGCGGAGGTTATCCCGAGCAGGCGGAATTCGCGCAAAATGTACGGCATGAAGTTGCGGCCGTGGTCAAGCAATTGCGCTCCCATCCGGCGCTTGTGCTCTGGTGCGGCAATAATGAAAACGAATGGCTGTGGCACATGGAGAGGCAACGCGCTTATCACGAAATGCCAGGTTTTACAGTTTTTCAAAGAATCATTCCGGAAATCTGCGCCACGCTTGACCCCTCCCGGCCTTATTGGCAAAGCTCGCCTTTTGGCGGCGATGATCCCAATGCAGAAAAGCAGGGGGACCGCCACCAATGGAATATCTGGAGCAATTGGGCCGATCCCGCGACCGTAAGCAAGGATCGCGGCCGCTTTCTTTCGGAATTCGGTTTTCAAGCGCCGGCAAGTCTGCACACGTGGAAAAAATATCTTGCGGAACCGGAGCGCACGCCGCAAAGCCCGGTGTTCGAGCATCATAACAAACAGACCGAAGGCCCGGAGCGGCTTTTTCGCTTTCTCGCGGGTCAAATGCACATGCCTGTTTCATTCGAAGATTTTGTTTATAAAACGCAAATCGTGCAGGCCGAAGCGTTGAAGACCATGGTCGAGCATTGGCGCCGCGAAAAATTTCATACCGCCGGCGCGCTGTTTTGGCAGCTCAACGATTGCTGGCCGGTATCGAGCTGGTCCGTGATCGACAGCGAGATGCAACCCAAAGCGGCATATTGGTATGCGTGCCGCTTCTTTGCACCATTGCTGGTCAGTGTGAAAACGCACGGGAAAGACAGCGAGCTTTGGGTAACCAATGACACGCGCGGCAGCCGGGAGGCAGAATTGGCATTCGAGATGCTCGGCTGGAAAGGCGAAAAAATCTTCGCACGGCGCGAGCGCGTGCTCATTCCAGGCAATGCCGCATTGCGGCTGGCGGCGCCGGCATGGGAAGAGCTGGTGCGCTTCGATCCCCAACAGCATTATGTGCGCGTGCGTTTATTCGAGAACGGCGAAACCGTCACGGAGAATCGGCTGTTCTTTTGCCGCTTCAAGCATCTGGTGTGGCCGCAGCCACGACTCGAATTCCGCCTGGAACACCTCGCGGCAGATTCCTGGCGTTTGCAGGTGAATTCCGACTGCTTTGTAAAAAGCTTGGCGCTGCTCGAGCCGCCGCCAGGGGTGGAACTTTCTGACAACTTCTTTGATCTGGAGGCGGGTGAAGAAAAAAGTATTTTGATGCGCACTCCGCCTGGAGGCCAATCCGTCGCCTTGCAAGATTTGCACTGGAAATGGCTGGCGTGATTCTTTTCGAACTAGTGCATTGTCACCTTTGTTTTTATAAACACTTCATGATGTCATTCAGGAGGAATCTTGTGACGCATAAACACAGCGCTCAATTCTACCAAGATTCTTTCAGAATGACATAGTTGAGGATATATTTTGTAAGGTGACAGTGCGCGCGTGCCCATGAAAATCAAAGAAACAGTGCACTCGTGACCAGAAAACTACACTTTTTTCTTTGGGTGCTTTCGTTGCCCTTCCTGTTTTGCCTTTGTCAAAAACGGGATTTGCCGGCAGACATACTCGCGCAGGTGGGAGGGCGGTATATTACCGTGGAGGAATTCGTCCAACGCGCGGAATTGAGTCCGCCGCCGGCTTTTCGGAACGTGAACGGCTTTTCCGGCAACCGTGGCTTGCTGGAATTGTTGATCGGCGAGAAAGTATTGGCCAATGAAGCGGAACGCTTGCGGTTGAACCGCGACGAGGCCTTCAAACAATGGTGCCAGTATACGGAAAATCTCGCGATTGCCAAGCAATTGTATCGCGAAGAAGTTTTGCAAAGGGTCGATTTGCGCGAGAGCGAGATCGACAGCGCATGCGCGCGCGCGCAAACCTCCCTGCAGATCAAATTCTTTCAATCCCCTCATCGCGCCGAGGCGGAGAGCTTTGTCGCGCTCATGCAAAACAATGTCTCTTTCGACGAAGCGATGCGGTCGTTCTCCCGCGCAACGCCGGCAGCGGAAAACTATACTTCGAAATTCACTTTTGGAGACGCCGATGAGGCTTTGGAGAACGCGGTGTTTGCGTTATCCGTGGGCCAAACCTCGCAGGTCATTGCGACCGCGCGCGGTTTTTTTGTCGTGCAAGTGCAGGAAGCCAATCGCCATCCGGCTTTCAGCCAAGGCACCAATGCCCAGCAGCGCGCCACGGTGCAGAAAACCTTGCGCGCACGCAAAGCCGATCGGCTTTCCGCGCAATTCGTGCAACAATTTATGCAAGAGCAGAACGTGGTATTGCGAGGGCGCTCGTTTGCGGTCTTGACCAAAGCCCTGGCCCGGCGGATCGACTTTGAGACGCCCGCAGCCATGCCGGCGTTGCAGCAACTGGCTGAGATAGATTACGAGCGCGCGGCGCAAGAGTTGAACGAGCATCTCGATGAGGCCCTGATCGTTTTTGCCGGGGGGCAATGGAGCGTGCGCCAAACTTTGGAGAAGCTGCGGCTGCGCCAGCTGCCGTTTAACCAGCAGTCGCCGCAAGCTATGCGCAAAACTCTGGAGAGCGATCTGCAAACGCTCGTGCGCGACGAATTTCTGGCGGCGGAAGGCCGGCGCCGCGGTTTGAGCAAACATCCGGCGGTGTGCGCAGAAGTGCGCATGTGGATCGACCATCATTTGTACACGCGCATGGTGCAGCGGTTGGGCCTCCGGCCGCAAACCGGTGAAAGCCTTCATTTCCCGCCCGCGGTCGTGCGCCTGCAACAAAACGACCGCGCCGTTGTGAATGAACGAGAATTGCAGACGGTGGAGCTCACCGGCATTGCCATGATGGCGGTTCATCCAGGCCGCCCGCACCAGCTCGCCGTGCCACTCTGGCCGCTTTTTTGATTCCCTCGATTTTTCGGCAGCTCTCACGCGATTTTTTTCCGCTTGCATTTTTATGACTGGAATGCTATCCTGCCCGTTCGTTTGTTCGATGCTTTTACTGCAAACCTATTGCGCGAGTGGACGGTAACCCAAGCAAGGAGAAGCGAAAACGCTATGGCTCGATTCAATGCGATGAAAGCGATAGAATATCCCGTTTCATGCAAGGCGCCTTTTCAACGCCTGCCGGAACTGGCTTATAATTTGTGGTGGGCATGGCATCCCGAGGCGCAGAACCTTTTTGACGATATCGATCCTGAGCATTGGCACCGCCACCACAATCCCGTCAAATTGTTGCGCGAATGCCGGAAGAATCTGGAAGCGCTGGGCAAGCAAGCGCCTTTTGTCGCGCGTTATCGCGCGCTCATGAAGAATTTTGATGCCGATCTCGACACCGCCGGGCATTGGCACGCCAAAAAATATCCGCAACAGCGCACCGCGCTCGTGGCTTATTTTTCTCCGGAATTCGGCCTGCACGAATCTCTGCCAATTTATTCCGGCGGTTTGGGCGTGCTCGCCGGCGACCACGTCAAAACCGCGAGTGATTTGGGCTTGCCGCTGGTGGGCGTCGGCCTGTTGTATAAGCATGGCTATTTCATCCAACGCGTCGATGCGCAAGGACGGCAGCACGCTATCTATCCGCATTTGAATTTCGACGAGCTGCCGGTGCTCCCGCTGCATGACCGGAAAGGCGGGCGATTGATCGTGCCATTGGAATTGGCCGAACGCACCGTCTACGCGCAAGCCTGGCTCGTGAGCGTGGGCTCCGCGAGCTTGATCCTGCTGGATACCGATATCCCGAGCAACCGTCGCCAGGACCGGCAACTCACCGGCCAGCTTTACGGCGGTGACCGCGAAATGCGGCTCGCGCAAGAGATCATCATGGGCATGGGCGGCGTGCGCGTGTTGCGGGCGCTGGGCCTGGAGCCGGCAGTTTGGCATTTGAACGAAGGTCATGTAGCGTTTCTCTGTTTCGAACGCATACGCGAATTGCTGCAGGAAGAACGGTTGAGTTTTGAGCACGCACTCGAAGCCGTCGCCGCGAATACCGTTTTCACCACGCACACTCCGGTGCCCGCCGGCAATGAGACTTTTGCGCTGCCGTTGATGCACAAGTATTTTCGAAATTTTTGCGGCGATCTGAAGATCGATTTGGCGGCCTTGCTCGACCTCGGCCTGCAAACCGAGCCCAGCGGCTGGAAATATTTCAGCATGACGGTGCTGGCATTGCGGCTCTCACGCGCGAACAATGGCGTGAGCAAACTGCACGGCCAGGTCTCGCGTGAAATGTGGCGGCACTTGTGGCCCGGCGTGCCGGCCAATGAGATTCCGATCACTTCCATCACCAACGGCGTGCATGCCGACACTTGGATGGCGCCGCATTTCGCGGACATTTACGGCGAATACTTGGGCCAGCATTGGCGCGCGCAGCTCGCTCATCCTTCCTTCTGGGACAAAGCCAGGATGATTCCCAACGAAGTTGTGTGGCAGGCGCGCTTTGAAGCCAAATCCAGGTTGATTGCCTTCGTGCGTACACGTTTGGTCGAACAATATCGCCGCCAGGGTGCCGCCACCGCAAAAATCAAGGCCGCGCAGAATGCCCTGGCTCCGGAGGTGTTGACCATCGGCTTTGCGCGACGGTTCGCGGCTTACAAGCGTGCAGATCTGATCTTTCATGATCTCGCCCGCCTGGAAAAGATCATTCATCACGCCCAGCGGCCGGTGCAATTCATTTTTGCGGGCAAGGCGCATCCGCGCGACGAGGCAGGACAGCTCATCTTGCAGCGCGTGTTCCGCATGACCCAGCGCAAAAACCTGTTCGGCAAAGTCGTTTTTCTCGAAGATTACGATATGAACGCCGGCCGCATGCTGGTGCAAGGCGTGGATGTATGGTTGAACAATCCGCGCCGGCCCATGGAAGCCAGCGGCACCAGCGGCCAGAAGGTGCCCTTCAATGCCGGACTCAACTTCAGCATTCTCGACGGTTGGTGGGAAGAAGGCTATAACGGCAAAAACGGCTGGAAATTCGGCCAGCAGAAGCAATACGAAAATGAGGCCAGACAAGACGCAGAAGATGCCGCCGACCTTTATCGCGTGCTCGAGAATGAAGTCGCGCCGCTGTACTATCATCGCGATCACCAGGGCATGCCGCAGCGCTGGCTGCAAAGAGTCAAAGAATCAATGGCGACGTTGACTCCGCAATTCAATACCAATACCATGGTGCAGGCTTACAGTAACGAATTTTATGCGCCGGCCCGCCGGCGCGCAGAAAGACTCATGCGGCGGGACTATTCCACCGCGAAGCTGGCGATGCTTTACAAGCAGTTTCTGCGCTTGCATTGGCCGGTGCTGCATTTCGCCACCGTCGAAAGAAAAGGCAGAACGGCGGGACGAACCGTGATTGGCGCCCGCGTCTATTTGGGCGAGCTCGATCCCAGTTGGCTGCAAGTGGAATGTGTCAGCGAAACCAAACATGCCAACGGGTTCGTTTTGCCCCTGCGCCTGGTAAAAGCGCAGGCGGACGGGATTTATGAATATCACCTCACCCTCACCCAGGGCGCACCAAAGCCTCATGGCCTGCGCCTGCGCCTCATTCCCCGTGCCGCGCTTTTTGAGCAAGCGCACGAGGCGGGCATGGTCATCTGGAGCGAGACCATATGATCGCGATCGCACCACGGGATCGTTTCGATAATGTCATGATTGCACAAAGTGCCAATCGGTCCGCCATTCCGCAAAATATTCTACACCTCTTTTTCCGCCAGAATCAGGCAACTTGACGGTTTTGCTTGTCTGCACTGGCAGGTTTGTGCGGTATTTACCATGAGGAGGAGCCTGTATGAACCCGTTGCTCACTTCGACTCTGGGAGTGCTCTTTGTCATTTCTGCGGCCGTGCAAGTTTGGCTCATGCTGGAGGTCATCGGCCGCGAGCAGCCGCGCTTCAACGAAAAAATCATGTCCGTGCTGCACCGTTGGAACGGCAGGCTTTTCTTGTTGATTTATTTTGTTCTCGCCTATGTCATGGTGCAGCGTCTGGCGCAAAACAACGCGCCGCTCGAGACGCGCACCATCATTCATGCCGCGCTCGCGCTCTCCCTTCTGCCGATCCTGTTCGTCAAGATTTTGATCGTGCGATTTTATCCGCAGGCTTTTAAATATGTTCTTCCCATGGGTGTCGCCATTCTCACGATTTCGGTGGCGTTGGTCGGCCTGATGGGCGGCTACTATTTCATCAAAAGAGCCACAGGCACTTACCGCAGCACCTTCAATGCGCAAGCAGGCTATCTCGATGTCGAAGTCGGGCGCGCGATCGTGCTGCAGAAATGCAACAAATGCCACGATCTCACCCGCGTGTTCATGATCGCCAAAACGCCGGAAGATTGGCTGGCCACGGTGAATCGCATGTCCGAGCGCGACCCGACTTGGATGAGCGCGGATCAGATTCAACAGGCGGTGCATTTCTTGAGCGCGCGGCAGAATATTAAAATACCCGAGCAGGTGACGGCGGTGCAGGCGGAGAACATAATGCTCACGAAATGCTCGAAGTGCCATAATCTCGATCGCGCGTTCAACCAGCGCCGTACTGAGCACGAGTGGAAGATTTTGGTCAAACGCATGTCCACACGCCACCGCAGTTGGATTAACGACGATGAAGCGGAATTCCTCGGCCGCTACATGGCCAAAATCTACGGCGTAAAAGAAAACGGCGGGGCGAAGCCGGCGGCTCTAGTGGCGGCTGCGGCTCCGGCCACCAAAGCGGCAGCGCAGACCTCGGCTACCGCGCCAGTTCGGGACATTGATTTTAAGCCTTTGTTTCAATCTAATGGTTGTGTATTTTGTCACGGCGAAGCGGGCGACGGCGTCGCGCCGGGCACGCCCGATTTCACCGATCCTGAATGGCAAGACAGCCGCACGGACGAGCAACTGACGCAGACCATCAGCAATGGCAAAGATACTCGCATGCCCAGATTTGGCGCCACCCTTGCAGCAGCGGAAATTCGCGCCGCGGTCAATTACGTGCGCCGCTTCCGGCAGAATTGAGGCCATTTGCATATCGTATCCGCAAACGCGCATCATGGTGACGCTCGCACGGCTGATCGCCGCCCTGACCGTTCTTCTGATACTGGCGTGGCACCATCCTGTTCTTGCGCAAAAGGGCTTTTATCGCGTTTCCGGCTGGGAGCCGGACGTCAAGGTTTTTTTGAATGAGGAGGAATTGCGCGAGGCCGCTGGCCAGTACACCCCGGGAGTTTACACACTGCGCGTCGAAAAAGAAGGGTTTCATGCCTATATCGATCGCGTAACGATTTACCGCGACCAGCTCGTCGAAATCCGCATTCGCAATATCAACGCCCACGTGCGCCCGCGGCCCTTTCGCCAGCGCCGCGAAGCGCGCATGATCCCCCTGACCGGGATGCTGATCCTCACCAGCCAACCACCCGGAGAGCAAGTCTATCTCGATAGTCTTTTGCGAGGGGAAACGCCGCTCGTCCTGGAAAACGTCCCCACGGGCCGCAACATTTTGCAGATCGGCAAGGCCAGTATGACGTTTTCCCTGCGGATTTTTGAGACCGTGCGCTTGCACATGCAAGACGATAAAATCTCGAACGTGACCGATGAGGATTTGCTTCCCGAGCAAAAAGGCGTTCAAATCGAGGAACTGGCGCTCTTCATGGCTGAAACCGAAGAGCAAGCCACAGATTGCACCAATTTTCAAACTGCCGCCGGCAGCCAGGTTTTTAAATTGAACAAGGAAGGCATGTTCATGGTGTGTCGCATGAATTTCCGCCTGCCGAACCAAAGCACCATCGAATATCCCGCGCGATTTCGCCTCTATCGCGGCAATGATTTGATGCACGACGTGAATCACACCATGAAGATCGACAACCAGCAAAACCGCCGCCTGTGCTACTATCATCACGACTGGTGGCGGCCGGGGGAATATGTTCTCACCATCGACAGCGCCGCCGGGCACCGCCTGGCGCAGACTCACTTCACGATTTACTTTTAAATTGAACTGATGGCCATCACACTCTCCTGTCTCTCCCTCAACATCTGGGACTTACCGGTCTGGCTGCCAAAATTAAATCGCAAACAACGCATGAGCGAACTGACGCAACACCTCGGTGCGCTCTCGCCCGATCTCATCTGTTTGCAAGAATCGTTTACGTTGAAGCACCGCCAAAAAATCCTGGCCGGCTTGCCCAAGGACTATTCCTGTGCCGGCTCGCTGCAGAGCCGCTGGATGCTGCCGTTGGTGCGCGCGGATCGCACGGGCGGGCTGGCGGTGATTTCGCGCTTTCCATTCGAAGATTATCGCTTTGTGGAGCATGCGCGATCTTCGCGCATGAGGTTCGATGAAAGATTGGGGCGAAAGGGCTTCGTCATCAGCCAAATCCAAACGGCTGTGGGCGCCATTCATGTCGTCAACGCACACCTAAACGCCGGGCGGGCGCCAAGGGAAACTGAGATCAGACTGCAGCAGTTGGAGATTCTCTTCTCACACTTGCGGGAGCATTGCCCGGCGGAAACGCCCGTGATTATGGCGGGAGATTTCAACGCCTCTCCCACTACCCACTTCCCCCTGAATACGCGCTACGAGCTTACGCCGGAGTACCAGAGGATCATGGCCGAGGGTTTTGTGGATACGCTGCCCCGCTTCGATGCCGAGACCATCACCTACACGGGGCGGGAGAATGTCTACGCCAAGCTCATGATCGACGCCACGGAAATGCCGCAGAAGCTGGACTACATTTTCTATCGCCCCGGCGGCAGCTTGAAAATCGCCACCCTCGAAGCGCGGGTGGTCTTCAATCACGGGGTTTTTCTCTCCGATCACAATGGGGTTTTCTGCAGGCTTGAGGTCTCGAGGTGAGCTGCAGCTTGGCAACCTAGTGTACTGCCACCATAATTCATCTACCACTTGACCCTGTCTTTCAGAAGGAATTGCCATGTCCGGATTGACACCCTATCATGATGAAAACCTGTCATTCCCGCGAAAGCGGGAATCCAAGTTCCTCGTGCTCCCTGGATTCCCGCTTGCGCGGGAATGACGGCATGCTG
>JBIOXB010000251.1:0-3246 GCA_044869275.1 bacterium | reverse complement strand
ATACTCTCACTTCCCCGGCAAGAGCAACGCCACGAGCATCACCAGCAAAACGATGAAAAGATAAGCCAAATACCCGTGTAG
Source organism: bacterium (assembly GCA_044869275.1). Taxonomy (GTDB): domain Bacteria; phylum Zhuqueibacterota; class Zhuqueibacteria; order Zhuqueibacterales; family Zhuqueibacteraceae; genus JBIOXB01. The sequence goes on along the minus strand of JBIOXB010000251.1, from coordinate 3,165 downwards.
GGAACCGGATTGCAGTTGTCGCATTTGAAGGCTCACTGCCCGCACCAGGCGCAGCATGGGGTTGTAGAAATACGCCTCAAACCACGGCGTGATCTCACTTTTGTATTCGATGGACTGCACGAAGTATTTGGACTCGGGATTGAAGTCGATGGTAAGCTCTTTTGTCGGCCGATAAAGCTCGACAAACACACGGCGCAACGGCTCGGCAAAAGAAGTGGCGGTGTACTCCATGCGCGGCGTCTGGCCGATGCGGCCGCAGCCCCAGGTATCGCCGGTGCGCAGACCGCGATTCAGGCGCAAGCCCCAAAGCGTGGCGGCGGCAAAAATCAAAATGATAAACAATCCCGCCGCCACCAGCGCCGGCGAGACTTGCGCGAAACCGGAAGCGAGATTTAGCGACAGGCCGATCGTCAATGCTGGCGAGATGGCCGGCAATCCCTTCAAACCGGCGAGCACTTTTCCCAAAAGAGGAGCTACAATAAATGGCATGAGGCCCAGCGCCACGCAAGCCGCCGCCATCATCCCCATGCCGAGGCGCATGGTCAGCGGTGCTTCGCGTGCGTGCGCGGCTTCGGGCGAGCGCGGTATGGCAAGAAAGGTAATGCCAAAGGCTTTGACGAATCCCGCGGCGGCCAGGCCGCTGGTGAGCGCGAGCATGCCGACGGCAATAGTCATAAGCGCGGCCGGCACGGGCTGCGGCAGGTTGACTCCCGGCAGCAGCGATTGGAACAGCAACCATTCGCCTACAAATCCGTTGAGCGGCGGCAATCCCGCAATCGCCACGGCGCCGATCAAAAAACACAACGAGGTCCAGGGCATGCGCTTGATCAATCCGCCCAGCACGTTCATATCGCGGGTGTGGGCGGCATGCAGCACCGCGCCCGCGCCCATGAACAGCAAGCTTTTGAAGGCGGCGTGATTCAGCGCATGATACAAAGCCGCGATGAATGCCAGCGCGGCGGCAGCGGGCATACCGCGCGCACCGAAGAACAAGCCAGCGCCCACGCCGATTAAAATGATACCCATGTTTTCCACGCTGGAATAGGCGAGCAGCCGTTTGAGATCGTTTTCCATGAGCGCGTACAAAATGCCGATCACGGCGGAGAGGGCGCCGAGCATCAACACCAGCGCGCCCCACCAGCTTGGCCCGACACCGAGCAGATCGAGGGTCACGCGCAGCAGGCCGTACACACCCATTTTAATCATCACGCCGGACATGAGCGCGGAAACATGGCTCGGCGCTGCCGGATGCGCACGCGGCAACCACACGTGCAAGGGCACAACGCCGGCTTTCGAGCCGAAACCGAGAAATGCCAGCACAAAAATCAGATTGCGCGGGGCGGGAGAGAGGGTTGCGGTGCCGCTGCGCAAATCCGCGAACGTTCCGGTGCCGCCATGCATCATCATCAAAAAAGCCGTGAGCAATAACACCAGCCCCGCGTGCGTCATCGCCGCGTACCAGAGCCCGGCGCGCAGGGTGCCGTTTTCATTGGCTTCCGTGATCACGAGAAAGTACGAGGTCAGCGACATTGCCTCCCACATCAGCAGAAAGGTCAGCACGTTGTCCGCAAACGTGACCAGGCTCATGCTGAGCAGAAACAAATTAAACAGAACGCCCAACAAGCGCAGCGAGGCACGCCCATTTTCATAGCCGGCAGAATATCCCGCGCCATAAATCGCTGTTGGAATCGCGCCCAGTCCGATGAGCACGAGAAAGAAAGCCCCCAGCGGGTCGAGACGCAACGCAAGGCCTCCGGCAATTGGCAAGAGCTCCGGAATGGACTGTACAAAAACTTCACCCGAAGTCAAGACCGTGATTCCAAGCGCGACTCCAATCCCGGCGCCAATTGCTGCGAACAGTGCGACCAGCCCTCGCCCAAGTGCGCCTTTTCCCCCGAGCAGCGCGACCAGCGCGCCGGCGCCATAAGCGGTTACCATCAATAAGAACAACGTCCGCATCATTTCGATTGCTTCCAACCTCGTAACCATTCAGGATGACAGCGAGGTGTTACTTGACGAACGTACGTTTAACTGGGAAAAACCGCTGGATCGCTTTATTGCTCTTTGCCTTTTGCTTTTTTCTTTTTGCCTTTGGCTTTTTGCCTTACTTCCTCGGCATGCGCCCCAGCGCCGCGAGAATACCACGCAAAATATCGGCCGGCTCCGGCGGGCAGCCTTTCACGAACACGTCCACCGGCACGATTTTGTCCACACTGCCGACGACCGCGTAGCTGCCTTGGAACACGCCGCAGTTTTGCGCGCAATCGCCGACCGCCACCACCAGCTTGGGATCGGGCGTGGCTTCATAGGTTTTGCGCAGCGGCACCTCCATGTTACGCGTTACCGGACCGGTCACCAACAACATGTCGGCATGGCGCGGCGAGGCCACGAAGTGCACGCCAAAGCGCTCGCTGTCATACACCGGATTGGTAATACCGGTGATTTCGATCTCGCAGCCGTTGCACGAGCCGGCATCCACTTCGCGAATGGCCAGCGCACGGCCGAATAACCGCCGCGCTTTTTCGTCCACTTGCCGGGCCAGTTGTACTACCTCGGCCTCGTCCGGGCCGAGCGGCTCCGTGACGATTCCGGTTTTGAAGATTTTTTGAAATAAATAAGGCATGGCTCTTCCTCCATCACCCTGCAATGCCGTCATCGCATTGCATCAAAGCGCAAAGGCAGCTCTGTTGAAATTCTTGTGGAGAGCCTCGGCCGCGAAGGCGCGGAGGAGGACAAAGACGATTTGGAAGTGGCATGAAAAACGGGGGGCGTCACCCAGTCAGCAATCATCAAGAATTCATTCTCTTTTCTTTTTGCTCCGCAAAAACGCATGGGCTTTTCCCACACCGAAAGAATTGCAGCGCACCAAAGCGCGCGTGCTTGAAAAGGCAAGCGCAATATAACCAAAAGATCGCTCTCAGGCAAGAGTGCTGTCCGTTTCTCAAAAAACAATTTTGCCATAAAGTTTTTTCTATTAAATTGCGACGTCATTACAGCTAGTGCACTGTCACCATAATTTTTGCACCCACTTGACTATGTCAGAAGGAATTGCCATGTCCGGATTGACACCCTATCATGATGAAAACCTGTCATTCCCGCGAAAGCGGGAATCCAAGTTCCTCGTGCTCCCTGGATTCCCGCTTGCGCGGGAATGACGGCATGCTG
>JBIOXB010000250.1:0-43771 GCA_044869275.1 bacterium | reverse complement strand
TCATTCGGCTCTAGGTTATTTGACGCCGATCGAATTTGAAACCGTTTGGAACCAAAAAAACAAATCGGAAGTCAAAGTTCATTAAGAACCGGCTTTTTTGTGTCCAAAAAATGGGGTGCACTACAGGAATCGAAATGAAATATTTTGATGAAACACCGTCAAGCTGATTTCACGTTTAGTTATTGATGTACACTACTATGAATAAGCCAGCATCCATCTTATCAAGCGCTACCTTGGCTCTTCTAGTTAATGCTACCACGCTATTGTCACAGGAGCCTATGTTCCGTCGCGAAGTTGACTCCATCCCAGTTCTCATCGATGGCGTACCTGTTGCCAACCCTTTTGTGGGTGGATTTAGCTCGTCCAAACCGGCCCTCATTGACATTGACAGTGATAGCGATCTCGACTTGTTTGTGGGAGAGGCGAGTGGCAAAATCTTCTTTTACCGCAACACGGGAACTGCAGCCAACCCAGCGTTTACTCTAATAACGGAGAGTTTTGCTTCTGTTGATGTAGGAGCTTTCAGTGCCCCCTGCTTTACTGACATTGATAATGATGCCGATTTTGACTTGTTAGTGGGCGAGCTTGATGGCAACATCAACTTTTACCGCAATACCGGCACTGCCATCAATCCGACATTTACTCTAGTAACAGCAAATTTTTCTTCCATTGATGTTGGAGATGATAGTGCTCCTACCTTGGCTGACATTGACAATGATGGCGATTTTGACCTGTTGGTGGGAGAAGGCAGTGGCAACATCAATTTTTACCGCAATACCGGCAGCGCTACCAACCCAGCATTTAGCTTTGTGACAGAAAACTTTGTGTCTGCTGTCGGTCGTCTAAGTGCCCCTGCCTTTGCCGACATTGACGGGGATCGCGATTTTGATCTGTTTTCGGGAGTGGGTGGACTAGGCTATGGGAGCATTTACTTTTATCCTAATATCGGCAACGCCACCAGTCCTGCGTTTAACCTTTTAACAACAGGTTTTTCTTCTATTAATGTTGGGGACAAAAGTACTCCTGCCTTTGCCGACATTGACAATGATGGCGATTTTGACATGTTCATAGGAGAGGATGATGGTAATCTCAATTTTTATCGCAACACCGGTACAGCCGCCAATTTTGCATTTACCTTTGTAACTGGAAATCTTACTCATATTCTTGATGTTGGTTTTAATAGTATCCCCACTTTTACCGACATTGACAATGATGGCGATTTTGACCTCTTTGCTGGAGAAGCCCGTGGGACCATTAGCTATTTTAGAAATACTGGTACGGCCACCAGCCCGGAATTTTCCTTTGTAACGAATAGCTTTGCTGCTATCTCCGTCGGAATTCTGAGTGCCCCCGTCTTTGCTGACATTGACAATGATGGGGATGCAGATCTATTTGTGGGGGAGTATGGTTTTGGAGGCAATATCAACTTTTACCGTAATACCGGCACTCCCGCCAATCCTACTCTTACACTGGAAACAGCAAATTTTGATTCTATTGCGGTTGGATCTCAGAGTACTCCCAACTTCGCCGACATTGACGGCGATGGTGATTTTGACCTGTTTGCGGGGGAGTTTTCTGGCAACCTCAACTTTTACCGCAATACCGGCACCATCATCAATTCGGCATTTACGCTTGTAACAGAAAGTTTTGCTTTTATTGATGTTGGATCCGAGAGTGCTCCCAGCTTGGCCGACATTGACAATGACGGCGACTTTGACCTGCTCGTGGGAGAACGCGATGGCAACATCAACTTTCACCGCAATACTGGCACCACCACCACTCCGTCGTTTTCTCTTGTAACAGACAGCCTTGCTTCTGCTGACGTTGGAAATAATAGCACTCCCAGTTTTGCCGACATCGACAATGATGACGATCTTGACATGTTTGTGGGGAATAGTGTAGGCGGCATTTACTTTTACCGGAATATAGCTGCAGCACCACAAAATCGCGCACCAGTTGAAGTTAATCCCATCCCGAACCAAATCCTGACTACTGGTGCTTCATTTATGCGCAACGTCAACACCCCACCTACCGTCTTTATGGACCCGGACGGTGATGCCCTAAGCTATACTGCAAACTCAAGTGCAATCAATATTGCGACCGCAAGCATTTCAGGCAGCTCACTCGTCGTCGCGCCCGTGGGTATCGGCACCGCTACGGTCACGGTGACGGCCAGTGATGGCAGAGGTGGAACGGCACAGAGTTTTTTTTCTGTCACCGTTGTGTCTTCTTTCACTGAAATCGCTACTCCACTCGCTCAAGTCAATGGCAGTACAGCCGCATGGGGTGATTATGACAATGATGACGACTTAGATATCCTGATAACCGGTTTGTCAAGCTCAGGTCGTGTTTCAAAAGTTTATCGGAACACTGGCGGCAACTTCGTTGATATCGCTGCCGCTCTAGTAGGAGTAAATCTCGGTGCCGTGGCTTGGGGTGACTATGACAATGATGGCGATTTGGATATTTTGTTGACGGGCAATTCTGATGCAGGACTTGTCTCAAAAATCTATCGAAATGATGAAGGGAACTTTGTGGATATCGTCGCTGCGCTAACGGGAGTCTCTTTTAGCGCAGTGGCTTGGGGCGACTATGACAATGACGGGGATTTGGATATTTTGTTGTCGGGGAATATGGGCTCCAATATCTCCAAAATCTATCAAAATGAGGCCGGCAGTTTTGCGGATATTTCGGCGCCAATAACCGGAGTTGATGATGCCTCCGTCGCCTGGGGCGACTATGACAATGATGGGGATTTGGATATTGTGTTGGCAGGTGATTCAGGTTCTGGCCGGGTTTCCAACCTCTACCGGAATGATGGCGGAAACTTTGTGGACATTGGTGCTGCGCTGACGCCCGTAGATGAAGCCTCCATCGTTTGGGGCGACTATGATAACGATGGGGATTTGGATATTTTGTTGACGGGTCGATCGGCATTTGGTGACCCGGTTTCCAAAATCTTTCGAAATGATCGCGATAATTTTGTGGATATCGGCGCTGCGCTGGCACCGGTGAGCAATGGCTCTGTCGCTTGGGGCGATTATGACAACGATGGAGATTTGGATATTTTGTTAGCGGGCATCTCCGGATCGGGCGATATCTCGAAAGTCTATCGCAATAATGGAGGAAGTTTTATCGAGATCTTCGGCTCGCTTGCTGCGATCCAAAATGGCTCTGCCGTTTGGGGTGACTACGACAAGGATGGGGATTTGGATATCTTATTATCAGGTAGTTTGAATCTAAGCCGAACTACTAAAATCTATCGAAACAATATTGGAACGACCAACCAAAGTCCTACCTCACCAACCAACATTGCAGCATCAGTTGGCGGAAATTCAGTCACCTTGAGTTGGGGCAAGTCAATTGATAGCCAAACGCCGCAAAATGGTTTGACCTACAATATACGCTTGGGAACCACCTCCGGTGGCGTGCAAAAAGTCTCGCCGATGTCTAATCTGATCACCGGTTACCGCGGGCTTGCCATGTTGGGAAATACGAATCATCAGAATAGTTGGATGATTAAGAATTTAACCGATGGAACTTACTTTTGGAGTGTGCAGGCCATCGATAATGCCTTTGCCGGTTCCGTTTTTGCTGCGGAACAAAGTTTTACCATCGGAACTGTTGCGAACCAGCCACCAGTGGTTACCCATACGATTCCCAATCAAACCCTCACGGTTGGCGGCTTACCATTCATACGCGATTTGAATGCTGCGCCTGCGGTCTTCAATGATCCTGACGGCGATGTATTGACTTATGCCGCGAACTCGGGCGCCGTGAACGTCGCCACGGCAACTATTTCCGGCAGCATGCTCACGATCGCGCCCATCGCTGCGGGAAGTACAACTATTGTGGCAACGGCGAATGATGGCCGGGGCGGAACCGCTGCCGACACTTTGAACGTAACCGTGACCCAACTGCGCGTACCTAATATTGCCGTAGACCCGCCCTCGCATGATTATGGCAGCGTTCCCGTGGGAAGCAATGCTGACAAAACTTTCATCATCTCCAACACGGGCGATACGACACTGGTGGTGAATAGCACGAGCTTTATCGGAACGCATGCCAATCAATTTACAATCATGAGCGGCGGCGGGGCTTTTAATCTTGCCCCCAACGCGTCGCGCAATCTGGTGGCGCGTTTCGCGCCGAACGCGATGGGAGTGAAAAATGCAACCCTCCGGCTCGCCAGCAATGATCCGGATGAGAATCCCTTTGATGTGGCCTTAACCGGCAGCGCCGGAAACAATCCGCCCATCGTCCAAAACTCTCTTCCGGATACCATTCTGACTTTGGGCAGGCCGGCATTTTCGCGCGATCTGAATGCGATGCCGGCTGTATTCAGGGATCCCGATGGTGATCCATTGACTTTCACCGTGCGCTCGATTCTGGCGGCGATTGCGACGGCAAACCTCGCCGGCAACCGATTAACCGTTACACCAGTTGCCGCCGGCACTACAACAATCATCGTTACGGCAAACGATGGCATCAATCTGCCTCCCGTTGCCGATACCTTTTTGGTGACGATCAACCGGCCACCGATCGCGGCCAGTACGATTGCCGGCCAAACACTGGCGGCTGGCGGCTCACCTTTTGTGCGCGATTTAAATGCCTCGCCGGCTGTGTTCAATGACCCTGATGGCGATAGCTTGCGCTATACCGTCAGTTCCCGAGCAACGAATACTGTGACCACCAACCTCGCAGCGAGCTTGCTCACGGTCGCGCCCCTTGCTGCTGGCAGCGATAGCGTAACCATAACTGCTGATGACGGCAAAGGCGGAACGGTCGCAACGAATTTTGAAGTTCTGGTCAATCCCAATCAACCGCCCGTGGTCACACACACGCCGATCGCGCCCCAACCGGAAGGCCAGGCCATAACCATCGAGGCGAGTATTACGGATGACGGTGGCGCAGCCGATGCGCGCTTGCATTATCGTCGTGGCGGTGACGCCGGCTTTAGCATGGTGGCGATGACGTTAACCAGCGGCAGCTCGTATCAAGGCGCCATTCCGGGCAGCGCCGTGACCTCGCGCGGCGTGGAATATTTCATTGCGGCCAGTGATTCGGACAATGCGCAGACTCGCCAACCACAAACCGGCGGGGTCTTTGCCATAGCCGTTCAAGTCAACAATGTTGCCAATCCCAGCGCGCAACCCGGGGGCAATGCGCAAAGTGCTTATCGCCTGCTCTCCGTGCCCCTGCAGCTGAATAACGCTTCCGTGCAGGCGGTCTTGGAAGACGATTTGAATCAATACGACAACAGCGCGTGGCGGCTCTTTGGTTTGGTGATTGGCCAGCCATTGACCAATAAATCACCCTATGTTGAAATCTCGCAAACCGGCTTTTTTACGTCGGGGAAAAGCTTCTTTTTAATTGTGAGAGAATCCAGCAAGACCGTTGACGCGGGGCCGGGACAAACATTGAAAACCAATCAGGCCTTCAAAATTCCGCTGGAATCCGGGCACAATTTCATTGCCAACCCTTTCAACTTCACGATTCCGGTCGGCAAATTAAGATTGAAAAGCGGCAGCCCGGTCACGCTGCTGGGGTACAACGGCAGTTTTCTCAGGACGGAAACATTGGCGCCCTGGGAAGGCTATTACCTCGCCAATAATCGGACCGAGACAGACACGCTTGTCGTCGACCCTGATTTATCTTCCGGTATGGCCTTGCCGTTGGCGAGCTCAGAAGAGGCGAGTATGTGGCGTTTGCAAATTCGTGCCAATTGCGGCCAGGCGCACGATCTCGAAAACTTTGCCGGCGTTGCGGTGACGGGTGTGGACGGCTGGGACGAAAATGATTTGGCCGAACCGCCACCGATCGGCGAATATGTTTCAGTTTATTTTCCGCATGCGGAATGGCAGAAACCGCTCGAGCGTTATCGCGAGGACGTGCGTTCGCCGGCAAATTCCAACCAACGCTGGGATTTTGTGGTGGAAAGCATTGTTCATGGCGAGATGGTGAAATTGCAATTCGATGGGCCGCGTGAGATCGATGATGCGCTCACTGTTTTTCTCGTGGACGAAGAGATGAAGTACAAACAAAATCTCCGCGAGCGCGTGGTCTATGAATATCAATCCCGTGGCCTGGACAAGCCCAAACGCTTGAGCCTGGTGGTTGGTAAGGAAGAATATGTATCTGAAGAAACTGCAAACACCGCTGGTGTGCCCAATGATTTTGTGCTGGAACAAAATTTCCCCAACCCGTTCAATCCCGAAACTGCGATTCGTTTCGGACTGCCGCAACAGAGTGTGGTGACGCTCAAGATTTACGATCTCGCCGGTCATGAGGTCGCGACGCTGCTGGATCGCATCGAGTTGCCGGCGGGCCGCCATCAACGCATTTGGGATGGTCGCGATGCGCAACGCCGGACCGTGGTGAGCGGAATTTATTTTTATCGCCTGGTCGCCGGGAGTTTTTCCAAGGCGATGAAGCTGACTGTTGTGCGATAGGATGCGATGAAAATTGCAAGCGAGTAAAATTGACCGGTCGTTCCCAGCGCGGCCAAGCCGCAACCCGAAAAAGACTCACGCAGAGCTTCGCAAAGACTCGCAGAGACTTACAGGGCGGCGGAGTCGTAACCATAAACCTTCTTAAAAAAAGCAATGTTCTGCAAGTTTGTATTATAGCGACCGGTCATTCGTAATACCAACCCATATTTCCGACGCGAGGTATGCAATAATGAAGAAAGCCCTCCTCATGACTGCCAGCGCATTGTGGTGCTTGAACGCTGCGCAAGCCAACGACTACTACGTCAATGCGACCACCGGCAACAACGCGCCAGGCAATGGCACGCAAGCCGATCCGTGGAAGACGGTCACGTATGCGTTGGGCCAGATCAGCGGCACCGGGCATACGGTTCATGTGGCGGCTGGAACGTATGATTCGGCTCTGGGCGAGACGTTTCCCCTCGGCATAAAAAACGGCGTTTCCCTGATTGGCGCAGGAGAAAGCTTGTGCATTTTAGATGCAAAGGGAAGTAATGGCGTGATCCGTGGTGTTGGCATCAGCGAAGCCAGCACGATGATCAAAAATTTTACCATTCGCGGCGGCAGCAATAGTTCCGGTGGCGGTGGCTTGTTCATCTCCGCGGGTTCGATGTTAACGGTCGCGAATAATAAGATCACTGGCAATGCCGTGCAGCCGACGCCGAATGGCAAAAAATTCGGGGGCGGAATTTATATCCTCAATTCGTCCCCAACCATCACGAATAACGAGATTGCCGACAATATCGTGACCGCGAATCAAGCGCCCTCGGATCCGGCTGATTTCGGCGCCTATGGCGGCGGTGTCGCAGTGGTCGGTTCTTCGACGCCTGTCATCAAGCAGAATATTATTCGCAACAATGAAGTGCAAAATAGTTTTTTTGCAGTTGCTTACGGCGCAGGGATATGCGTGCTCGACGCCGCGACGCCAATTATCGATGCCAACATGCTTGCAGCGAATACGTTGCATCGTTTATTTGCTACTTCGGGAACCACTTTGGGCGCAGGTATCGCCGTGCTCAATGCCGGAGGGGTTTTGTCGAACAATACGATTACGGATCATCGCATTAAGGCTGACTTCGGTTCTTTGCCGGCGATCAGCGGTGTGTATATTTCCGGCGCAACCAGCTCGCCGCGCCTCTTAAAGAATGTCGTGGTGAAAAATACCGATCATGGTATTTGGTGTGCAATCGCTTCGAACTCCAAAATCATCAACAACACGATTGCCGACAACACCGCGGATGGCATTCTGCTTGAATCGGCCTCGCCGGATTCGATTTTGAACAATATTCTGGCGTTCAATCATTCCGGCTATGGCCTCAACGAGAGTAATGCCGCCAGCGATCCGGGGAGGGTCTGGTATAATTTGTTTTATTCGAACGGCGCCGGACTGTATCGCGATGAAGGAACGAATGAATATTTTGCTGCTGGCGCGCTGAATTCTGAAGTGCTCGAGGCAAAAAATAATCTCGAAGGCGATCCGTTTTTTGTTGATTTTGCCAACGGTGATTTTCATTTGCGCGCCGGTTCGGCGGCGCTCGATGCCGGCGATCCTAACAGCCCGCAGGATGCGGACGGCACGCGCGCAGATCTTGGCGCTTTGTATTTATCACAAACTGTCAATCGGCCGCCGGTGGTGGCAAACGTCATTCCGGCCCAAACGCTCACGGTGGGCGGGCTGACTTTCACGCGGAACTTGGATGTTTCGCCGCCAGTATTTGCCGATCCGGATGGCGATCCTTTGACATACACCGCCAGCTCGGACGCGGTGAATATCGCCACCGCCGGCATTTCGATAAGCACGCTCACCGTCACGCCGCTTGCGATCGGAAGCGCCACGATTACAGTCACGGCTGATGATGGCCGCGGCGAAACCATACCAACCAATTTCACCGTTACGGTGGTGGCCGCCAAATCGCTGCACGTTGCGATGACGGGCAGCGATGATAATTCCGGTGCGCCTAATGCACCCTGGCGAAATATTGCCACCGCTTTGCTGCGCGCGGCCAATGGCGACACGATTAAAGTCGCGGGCGGTGCCTATACGGAATCTCTCAATCCGCCCGCCAAGGTGATTTTGCTTGGCGGATACTCAAGCGATTTTTCCGTCTTCGGACGGAATATTTTTACCAGCAAGACCATCATTCAGGCCTTGAGCGCCACGATGTTGACCGACACCAAAGACTGTACAATTGATGGCTTCTTGTTTGATGGCAATAATGTCGCGCAGACCGGTTTGGATTTGCGCGCCGCGACCACAGTCACACATAATGTTATTTTGCGAATGAAGCAGGGCCTCGGCTATGGCGTCAAGATCACTGGCGCCGTGCTTTTTTCAAATAATACGATTGACAGCTGCGTTCGCGCTATCGACATCTCAGGTAGTCAAGCGTCGTTTGCCGTGGTCAAGAACAATATTGTGACCAATAATAACTTTGGCATTCTTGCTGGCGATGCGCCTAACGTTTACCGCTACAATGATTTTTTCAAGAACAGCATTCCTTACCCTTTTAGTTCTCCGGGCCCTGGCGACATTGGTGCGGATCCCCAATATTTCGATGCTGCAAATAATGATTTTCGCGTCAAAAGCACGTCACCGACTATCGATACCGGCGACCCGAGCGATCCAGTTGGCCTTGAGCCGGATCCGAACGGTGAGCGTATCGACATGGGCGCATATGGCGGCACGAAAAACGCCACAATCAAAGTCAGAGCTCCGACGCTTGCCTCTCCCGCGGACGGCACGTCCGGTCTATCGCTTTCGCCCACGCTCTCGTGGAATGCCTCGGCGAGAGCCACTTCTTACCGCTTGCAGGTTGCCACCAATGTGCTTTTTCCGGGCAATAGCATTGTTTTCGATGATTCCAGTCTCACCACCACGTCACGGCAAATCGGGCCGTTGACCGACAATACGACGTATTATTGGCGCGTCAACGCGAAGAATATCTTTGGTGCCGGCGACTTTTCAAATGTTTTTCGCTTTACCACGGGCACCACTGTGCCAACTCTGACGAGCATCTCTCCGGCGAGCGGCAATCGCTTGCAAACCCTGGACGTCGTTTTTACCGGCACTGATTTTGGCAGCGGTGTTGCGGTAAATGTCGGAGCAGGCATTACCGTTAACTCAACGACGGTATCGAGCGCCACGAGTTTGACCGCGAATATCACGATCACGGGGACAGCCGCCACCGGTGCGCGCGGTTTCTCGGTCGGAAATTCGAATAGCCAAACCTTTACCGTGAACAATCCGGCGCCGACAATCACCAGCATGAATCCAATCGCCGGCAATGTCGGACAAACGCTGGACATGGTTTTTACGGGCACGAATTTTTTCAGCGATGCCACGACGGTAAATTTTGGCAGCGGCATCACGGTGAATTCGATCACGGTGACGAGCACGACAAGTTTGACGGCGAATATTATCATCACGGCAGCGGCCGCGACCGGGGCGCGCAATGTTTCGGTCACCAACAGCACGCCGGGTGGCGGCACCTCAACCAATCAGACGTTTACCGTGCAACCGCAAACGGTGGCGTTGACGGGCATCTCGCCGAACACCGGCAATCGCTTGCAGACGTTGAATGTTGGTTTTACCGGCACCAATTTCAGCTCCGGCATGAGCGTGAATGTGGGCGCAGACATTATCGTCAACTCGAGTTCGGTGACCAACACGACGAGTTTGACGGCCAACCTGATGATTACGGCGGCCGCGACCACTGGCCCGCGCAACTTTTCGATAGGAACCTCGAACAGTCTAACCTTTACCGTTAACAACCCGGCGCCGACACTAACCGGCATTAATCCAACCACCGGCAATATCGGACAAGCGCTGGACGTGGTTTTTGCAGGCACGAATTTTTTCAGCGATGCGACGATGGTAAATTTTGGCAGCGGCATCACGGTTAATTCGATCAAGGTGACGAGCACGACGAGTTTGACAGCGAATATCACCATCACGGCAGGGGCGGCCACCGGGGCGCGCGCTGTTTCAGTCACCAACAGCACGCCGGGCGGCGGCACGTCTACCACTCAGGTGTTTACGGTGCCAGATAATCTGCCACCGATCGTTACGCACTCGCCCATCCTCCTGCAACCCAACGACCAGGCTATTTCTATCACAGCAAGCGTCACTGATGATGGAAGCATTATCGGTGTGCAGTTGCAATATCGCCGTGGCGGCGAAGCGAACTTCACTCCGGTTGACATGACTCTTGTGAGCGGCAATAATTATCAAGCGAATATTCCGGCCACGGTTGTCACTTCGCGCGGGTTGGAATATTTCATCACCGCTACGGATGTGGATCTCGTTCAAAGCCGGCAACCCCTGACGGGTGTTTTTTCCGTGCAAATTCAAGTGACTAGCGAAATCAAACCGACGGCGCAGCCCAATGGCAGTGCTGCAGCCGCCTATCGTTTAATTTCAGTGCCATTGCAATTGGACAGTCCTTCGGCGGCCGCAGTTTTGGAAGATGACTTCGGGGTTTATGACAATACCAAGTGGCGGCTCTTCGGATTGGCGCCCGGTGCCAGCCAGAATCTCAACAACAAGCAGCCCTTCGTCGAGTTCCCGAACGCGGGCGCGAATACTTTTGTGCCGGGCCAAAGTTTGCTTTTAATTGTGAAAGATGGGGGCAAATTTGTCACCATGAACAACGCTAAATCGGTGAAAACCGATCAGGAATATTCGATCACATTGCAGCCGGGGCACAATTTCGTGGCCACGCCGTTCAATTTCACCATTCGCCGCGAGGGCAAAATGCGTTTGCAAAGCGGCGGCCAGGTGGTGCTGCGCACCTACGCCGGCAACTGGGTGGCAGCCATTGAAATGGCGCCGTGGGAGGGATATTACATTGCCAACAACAGCACCAGCAATGAGGTGCTGTTGGTGAATCCCGATTTGGGCGCCGGGCTTTCCGGGCCGATGGCCATGGTGAGCAGCAATGCGAAATGGCGCATTCAGATCGTTGCACGCTGCGGCGAAGCCAGCGACAGCGAGAACTTTGCCGGCATTGGCTTCACCAGCGAGGATGCGTGGGATGAGGCCGATTTGGTGGAGCCGCCGGCGATCGGCGATTTTGTCTCGCTTTATTTTGAGCATGCCGAGTGGCAAAAATTATTTCAACGCTACAGTGACGACATGCGCTCGCCGGCCACGCTCAATCAGCGTTGGAATTTCGTGGTGGAAAGCAATATTCATGGCGAGTTGGTGAAATTGCAATTCGAGGGCTTGCGCGAGCTGGATCAAGCACTCGCGGTTTATCTCGTGGATGAAGAGATGAATTACAAACAAGACCTGCGCCAGCGAACGATGTACGAATATCAATCCCGCGGCCTGGACAAGCCCAAACGCTTGAGCCTGGTGGTTGGCAAGGAGGAATACGTATCTGAAGAAACTGCGAACACCGCCGGTATGCCCAATGACTTTATGCTGGAACAAAACTTCCCCAACCCATTCAACCCCGAAACTACGATTCGATTCGGTCTGCCGCAACAGAGTACGGTGACGCTCAAGATTTACGATCTCGCCGGCCGTGAAGTGGTGACCGTGCTCGAGAAGGTGGAGTTGCCTGCGGGCCGGCATCAGCGTGTATGGGACGGCCGCGATGTGTCGGGTCGAGCCGTGTCCAACGGCATTTATTTCTGCCAATTGATTGCACCACGCCTCGTGAGGGTGATGAAAATGACCGTGATGAAATAATTGCGTCACCTAATGAACAGAATAGTGATGACTGTTTTGTTTGGAAGGACGAAACGCTGGAGGGTAGAGTACCGTGAAGAACTTCGCTCGTTTTGTCATTGCCTGTGCCGCCTTGGGTTTGAGCTATAATAGGGCTGCGGCCCAATTTTTTGACGACTTCAATGATGGCAACGCGAATGGATGGGCGCCCCTAAATTCCCATCGCTGGCGCGTCGAATCGCAGAGCGGGAGCCCGGCATATTGTTTGTTCCTGGCCGGTGCGACCGGTGACGAATATAGCGTTCTGTCGACGCAAACGTGGAACAATTTTACGCTCGAGCTCGACGTGAAATCGAATGCCTCCGACAATCAAAACTACTTTATCTTGTTTGGTGCGGCCAACACCAACAATCTTAATAACTCCTATTATTTGCAGTTCGCGCCTACCCTCGTCAAGCTTTACAAAGTCTTCATTGAAGGCCCCACCCCCGCACTCCTTTATACCGCCTCAGGGAGCTTTGCCAGCGACAATCAATACCACCGCCTCCGTATCGTGCGGCAGGCACCGGCGATTACGGTTTATGTTGATAATCAGTTGCTTTTCCAAGTTAGCGATGGCTCATATGTCACGGGCTACATCGGCTTCGGCTCATACCAGAGCACGGTGTGTGTCGATAATGTTGCGATTACCACTCCAACAGCACAAACTTTCACCGATATTTCCGCCGCGTTGACGGGAGCGAGTGGCAGCTCGGTCGCTTGGGGCGATTATGACAATGACAACAATCTAGACATTTTGTTGGCCGGCCGGGACAGTAACGGCAGTGAAATGTCCCGTGTTTATCGCAATGAGGGCTCAAGCATTTTTGCGCTGAGAGTCACCTCACTACTGGGCGTGCGCGATGGTTCCGTGGCGTGGGGCGATTATGACAACGACGGATACGTGGATATTCTATTGACAGGCGACGCGAGCGGCTCTGGCACGGAGAGATTTACCGAAGTCTATCATAATAATCGCACTGGCACATTTTCCCGGATTTTCGCGGGATTGCCCGGAACACGCAACGGCACCGCCGCCTGGGGCGACTACGACAATGACGGCGATTTGGATATTTTGTTGACGGGTTCTCCGGGCACGGGAGTCAATCTTTCGGAAATCTATCGCAATACCGCAGGCACTTTTGCACCGATCAATGCCAACTTGATAAACCTGGCGGGTGGCAGCACCGTGGCTTGGGGCGATTATGATAACGATGGAGATTTAGATATTTTGATGGCCGGTCAAGATATTTCAGACACACCGGTTACCTTCGTTTACAAGAACAGTAATGGCAGTTTTGCCAACAACAGCGCAAATTTGGCGGGAGTTTTGGCAGGCAGCGTGGCCTGGGGTGATTATAATAGCGACAGCTACTTAGACATTTTGTTAGCCGGGCGCGATCGCAATGGCAATCGCATTGCCAAAGTCTATCTTAATAACAAGAATGAAACCTTTTCGGATATCAATGCCGGCCTAACGGGTGTTGAGAATGGGTCCGCGGTCTGGGGCGACTATGACAACGACGGCGATTTGGATATTTTGTTGACCGGCACCACCACGGGCACAGGGAACGGCGCCAGCTCTCGTATTTATCGCAATGACAATGGCAGTTTCATCAGCCTTGCCGGGTTGTTCACGGACGTTTATGAAAGCGCCGCGGCCTGGGGCGATTATGACAAAGATGGAGATTTGGACATCGTTTTAACCGGAGAAGACATGTCCGGCAGCCGGGTTGTCAAAGTCTACCGCAACGACGGCGGAACTCAGAACACCGTTCCCACCACACCGACTAATCTTGGCACGTTGGCAAACGGAAATTCCCTCACATTTAGTTGGAGCAAAGCAAGCGATGTTCAAACCTCGCCGAATGCTTTGACATATAATTTGCATGTGGGCACGACGCCTCGTGGCGGCGAAATTTTTTCGCCTATGGCTGATCCTACCGGCTTTCGCCGGGTTCCGCAATTGGGCAATATGAATCATCGCAATAGTTGGACGATCAAAAATCTGCAACAAGGAGCGACATATTACTGGAGTGTCCAGGCTATTGACAATGCTTTTGCTGGATCCTTATTCGCAGCAGAGCAGATGGTGACCGTCCCAGTTGCAGGCACAGCCCCTACTGTCACCACTGGGTTAGCGACGAATGTAAGCACTACCTCCGCCACACTCAACGGCGCAGTCAACCCCAACAACCTCAGCACTGCCATCAAGTTTCAGTACGGCGCCACGACGAGTTATGGGAATGAAATAACCGCAACGCCGAGTGAAGCGGCAGGCTCAAGCACTATTTCCGTGAGCGCCAATCTCACGGGCCTTGCCACCGGCGCAGCATTCAACTATCGCATCATAGCAACGAATAGCGCTGGAACGACCACGGGTACGAATCAAACTTTTTTCACGGGCGCTGCGCCCACCGCCATCACCAATGCGGCGACAAATGTGACCACGACCTCCGCCACTCTCAACGCGACCGTGAATCCGAACGGCTTCAGCACGACCGTTAAATTCCAGTATGGCACCACCACGAGCTATGGCAGTGAAATCATGGCAACGCCAAGCCCGGTGGCTGGCGCCAGCGTCTTCTCGGCCGGCGCGGCGCTGGCCGGCCTGGCCCCCAACACAGCATTCCATTATCGTGTGGTGGCAACGAATAGCGCCGGAACGAGCAATGGCGATGATCAAACTTTTACCACGACGACTCTGCCTTTGCCCACCGTCACCACGAACGATGCAAGCAACATAAGCGCATCTTCGGCCACGCTCAATGGCACCGTAAATCCCAATAATCTGAGCACGACAGTCATATTCGAATATGGTACGACGATGAGTTATGGCAACGAGATTTTGGCCTCGCCGAGCCCGGTCAATGGTACCACCACGGTAGCAGTGCGCGCTCAAGTGATGGAGTTTTTGCCGAACACCTCCTATCATTATCGCGTGGCGGCGACAAACGATGCCGGGACAACACGAGGCGCGAACCAGAGTTTTTCCACCACCGGGGTCCCACCGGCGGCCACTACCAATGCGGCAACAGATATTAATGCCAATTCCGCCACGCTGAACGGCACAGTGAACCCGAATGGTCTGAGCACAAGCGTCAAATTTCAATATGGCACCAGCACGAGCTACGGCAGCGAAACCACGGCAAGGCCAAGCCCGGTCACCGGGGACAGTGCAGTTTCGGTCAATGCGGCCCTAACCGGGCTGGCTACTGGTACTGTATTTCACTACCGTGTCGTTGCCACGAACAGCGCCGGTACAACTAATGGCATGGATCAGGCCCTGGTTACCGGCGCGGCACCCACAGTTAGCACCGATGCTGCGACAGACGTGACCACGACTTCCAGTACTCTTCGTGCGACCGTAAATCCGAATGGCCTCAGCGCAACCGTTAAATTTCAATACGGCACCACTACCAGCTACGGCAGCGAAACCATTGCAATGCCGAGCCCGATAACCGGTGCCAACGCAATTTCGGTCAGCACGGCGTTAACCGGCTTGGCTTCTGGCGTGATATTTCACTATCGTGCCGTTGCCACGAATAGCGCCGGCACCACCAACGGCGCAGATCAAATCTTTGTTACCGGCGCCGCGCCCATGGTCACGACCAATGCAGCAACAGAAGTAGGCACAAATTCTGCCACCCTGAATGGCATGGTGAACCCGAATGGCCTCAGTACGAGCATCAGATTTCAATACGGCACCACTGCGAGCTACGGCGACGAAATCACTGCAACGCCCAGCCCCGCAAGCGGCGTCGGTGCAGTTGCCGTCAAGGCCACACTATCGACGCTCATACCAAACACGTTGTATCACTATCGCCTCGTGGGGGAAAATAACACCGGCATAACGCATGGTGACGACCAAACCTTTACCACGACTAATCTGCCCTTGCCCACCGTCACCACGAATGAAGCAACCAATATTACCTCGATTTCCATCACGCTCAATGGCACCGTAAATCCCAATAATCTCAGCACGACGGTCATGTTCGAATATGGCATGAGCACGAGCTACGGCAATCAAATCTCAGCAACACCGAGCCCTGTGAACGGCGCTGCCACCATAGCGGTTAGCTCTCGACTAACGGGGCTCTTACCGAACACGAGCTATCATTATCGTGTGGTAGCAACAAATAATGCCGGGAGAACGGAAGGCGCGAACCGAAGCTTTACGACTACCGAGAGCGGGAGCGCTCCGGCGGTCGTCACCAGTGCAGCGACGCATGTGACCACAGCTTCTGCTACGCTCAATGCGATGGTGAATCCGAACGGCCTCAGCGCTACGGTCAAATTCCAATACGGTGTCACGACGAGCTACGGGAGCGAAGTTGCTGCTATGCCAAGCCCGGTGACCGGAACTGACACGGTTTCGGTCAGCGCCGTGGTGACGAGCCTTGCGCCCAACACGCTATATCATTATCGCGCCGTCGGGACAAATAGCGTTGGTACAACAAATGGCGCGGAGATGACGTTTACAACGAGTCCGATCCCCAACCGTCCGCCGCTCGTGTGGGATCCTATTTCCGACAGAACCCTGATCGTGGGCGATTTATCATTCAGGCGCGATTTGAATGCCACCCCCCCGGTGTTCAATGATCCCGATGGCGACGCACTGGAATATACGGCCAGATCGAGCGCGCCGAATATCGCAACAGCAAGCCTCTCGGCCAGTACACTTACCGTTGCTCCCGTGGCGCCTGACAGTGCAACGATCACGATAACAGCCTATGATAACAAGGGCGGAATGGACTCGACAACTTTTGTGGTCACGGTAATTCTCAGACCGAATCAACCTCCGGCCATCGTGGTGACGCCGCTGGCACCTCAACCAAGTGGCCAGCAGATCGCCATTCAAGCCAACCTCACCGACGACACGGGCATTGCCAGCGCTGCGCTGAACTACCGTCGAGGTGGTGAGATCGGTTTTGCTTCCCTGCCGATGACACTAAAAAGCGGCAGTACTTATGAAGCAATTACTCCGGCAGGAATATCTGACTCTCGTGGGATCGAGTACTTCATCTTGGCCAAGGATGTGGACGGTGCTGAGACGCGGAATCCAGAATCCCCCAAAGTGATCTCGCTTCCTATTCTGGTAAGCATTGCAACCAAACCGACCGTGCAACCGGGGGGCAGTGCCCTCGATGCTTATCGGCTCGTCTCCGTCTCTTTTCAGTTGGACAATACTTCCGCTGCTGACGTTTTGGTGGACGATCTTGGCGCTTACGATAGTGCCAAATGGCGGCTCTTCGGACTCGCAGCCGGAGAGCCCTTCGGTAATAAAGCGCCTTATGTTGAGGTTTCTCAAACGGGCATTTTTGCACCAGGGAAAAGTTTGTTTTTGATCGTCAAAGAAGCCAACAAGCAGATTGACGCCGGGCCGGGCCGGTCCTTAGAGACCGACGAGGAGTTCAGAATCACATTGGTACCCGGGCATAATTTCATTGCCTCGCCATTTAACTTCATCGTTGGCGGCAATAACTTACGTCTTCAAAGCAACGGCGCTATCGTGCTGCGAACCTACACCGGCAGTTGGGTATCAGCCGATAGTCTTACGCCGTGGGAAGGGTATTATCTTGCCAACAACAGCACGAGCGCTGATATTCTTTTTATAAATCCGAATCTCCCATCGGGCTTGCTTTCATCCACGGTAAGAAACGAGAACAATGACGTCAGTTGGCGCATTCAAATTTTCGCTCATTGCGACGAAACAGTCGACACGGAAAATTTTGCAGGCGTTGCTTCACGCAGCGATAACGGCTGGGATGACAAAGACCTGGTCGAGCCCCCGCCAATCGGCGAATATGTTTCGCTCTATTTCCCGCATCCCGAATGGCAAAAGCCACTCGACCGCTACAGCGATGATATGCGCTCACCGGCAACGCTCAACCAGCGCTGGGATTTTGTGGTGGAAAGCAATATTAGCCGTGAGATGGTGACATTAGAAATCGCGGGCCTGCAGGAGGTGGAGCCGGCACTCGCTGTTTATCTCGTGGACGAAGAGCTGAATTACAAACAAAACCTGCGCGAGCAAACGACATATGAATATCAATCCCGCGGCTTGGACAAGCCCAAACGCTTGAGCTTGGTGGTTGGCAAGGAAGAATATGTATCTGATGCGACTGCGAACACCGCGGGTGTTCCCAAGGACTTTGTGCTGGAACAAAATTTCCCCAACCCGTTCAATCCCGAAACTGCGATTCGTTTCGGACTGCCGCAACAGAGCACGGTGACGCTCAGGATTTACGATCTCGCCGGCCGTGAAGTGGCGACGGTGCTCGAGCATGTGGAGTTGCCTGCGGGCCGGCATCAGCGGGTGTGGGATGGACGTGATGCGTCGGGTCATGCCGTGTCCAACGGCGTTTATTTCTGCCGTTTGACTGCACCACGCATCGTGAGGGTAATGAAAATGGCAGTGCTGAAGTAAAGGCAGTTGTTAGATTAACATTCTCGCGCTATGCTTGATGGGAGAAATTAGAATGAAAAAAACGTCGGTTCCGTTAATTGGACTGTTCAGCACCTGCCTTTTACTTACCCTGCCGCTGGTTGCGCAGGGCCAGACGATCACCCTTGTCAGTGCCACCTCGCAACTGCTCGAAGATCGAGACGACAATGGTTATTACGAAACGTTTCGATTGACTTGTGACGTATCTTCGAGCTCGGAGCAGCGAGTACGCCGCTATCTCTTGCAACGAAACTCTTTTAACGTTTCGAGCTTAGCGCTCATGGATACGGCTAACCTCATCCCCGGGCCCAACGGGTTTGATTATAGCAATTTGCGCGTCACTGATCAGGGCACCTATGATTTCAGATTGGAGTTCCGGCGATTTACCGATGACGTATTATTGTACGCACTGAACTATGGCGTGGATCCGGATTGGGTTGGCTTGAGGCTGGAGCCGGGGAAGGTCGAGGTCACCGTGAATACCGTAGGGCCCGGGCGGCCAATCAAGGTGGATGGCATCTCCTACACCGCCCCACGCACTTTTACTTGGTTCATCGGCAGCCAGCATAACCTGGAGGCGCTCTATTTTCAATCCAGCGGTACGCGGTCTTTTTTCGATTCCTGGAGCGACGGCGGGGCGCAAGCCCATTCCATTATAGTGCTCGAGCAAAACACGACTTATACCGCGTTTTACAGTACGGAATATCTCTTGACGCTGACCCCTTCGCCGCCCGCGGGAGGTACGATTGTCCCCACTCCTGCTTCATCTGATTCTTGGTATCAAAGCAACATACAGGTATCTCTGCAAGCCAACGCGAATACCAGTTATTCATTTTCCGGCTGGAGTGGAGATGCCTCGGGCACCGCCAATCCGCTTTCTTTCACCATGAACTCTGCCAAAAGCGTAACGGCAGATTTTACACCATCTCCCACGCCAATCAATTTCGGCGAGAATATAGCCGGAAATATTTCCCAAGCCGGTGAGACAGATGTATATACTTTTAGCGGCATCAAAAACGACAAAGTGCTGATTCGAATGGCCGAAGATTCTCCTTATTTCTTGGAACCGACGATTCAGTTGCTGACGCCAATGGGAGCTCCGCTAAAAGCGGCTTCAGATGCAGGACAAGCCAGAACCTTCGCCACTTTGCCCGCGGATGGAGTCTATACGATTTTTGCAAGCGATCAGGGCGGAGACGAAACTGGCCCCTATGGATTGTTCCTGCAGCGCACATCCAATCCAGGTAATGCAACACCAATTGCCTATGGCAATACGATTGCCAGCGGTATTTCAAAAGCCGGTGAGATAGACACCTATACATTTACTGCTGCGGCTGGAGACCTAGCCATCGTGCGGCTGACCGAGACTTCCCCTTATTTTCTCGAGCCTCTCATTGAACTGTTTACTCCTACGGGAGATTCGTTGATCTCGGATAATGATATTGGACAGGCTGCGATCAACAAGAGTTTGCCCGAAGGTGGTCGCTATACCATTTTGGTCAGCGATTACTATCCCGGGGATGATATTGGCGACTATGGCTTGTTTCTGCAGCGTGCATTTAATCCGGGAAATTCTACGGCCCTTGCTTATGGCAATACGATTACCAGCAGCATTTCGCAAGTTGGCGAAATAGACACCTACACGTTTACAGCATCCGCCGGGGATGTCGTCGTGGCGCGGCTGACGGAGGATTCTCCCTATTCTTCAGAGCCTTTCATTGAGTTATTCACACCGCAAGGGGCTTTGCTAAGCGCAAAACAGGACGTTGGGCAGGCAAGGATAAGGAAAGCCTTGCCCGAGACCGGCCTTTACACCATTTTGGTGAGTGATGGCCATCCTGGAGAAGATATTGGCAGCTACGGCATATTTCTTCAACGAACCTCCAATCCCGGCAATGCCGTCTCTTTTGCATATGGCGACACCAAAGCGGGCAGTATTTCCGGAGTGGGCGAGGTTGATACATATTCCTTTGGCGGCCGCAGCGGAGACAAGATCACCCTACGGATGTCTGAAAATTCTCCTTTTTTCATAGAACCTTTCATTGAACTGTTCAATCCCCAAGGGGATTCCTTAATCGCGGCCTCAAACAGCGCGCAAGCTGAAATGCAAGCGACTTTGCCCAGTACGGGCACTTACACCGTTTTGGCAAGCGACGATTACCCTGGAGAAGCTCAAGGTGATTATGGCCTATTTATCTTCGGAATTCCCTCAACGAACAAATCTTTACATGTTTCCGTCACCGGCAGCGATGACAACAGCGGCGCTGCTCTTGCGCCGCTGCGAAATATCTCCACGGCCTTGTTGCGTGCAGCTGAGGGTGACACCATCAAGATTGGGGCCGGGATTTACAGCGAAACCGTCGTACCGCAATTCAAAATCGTTTTGCTCGGCGGCTATGCCAGCGGCTTTTTCACTTCCGGCCGAGATATTTTTGCCAACAAGACCGTCCTGCAAGCCGTCAACACCACCATGCTGGCAGACACCAAAGGCTGCACGATCGACGGCTTCGTGTTCGACGGTAACGACTTGGCGGAAACCGCTTTGGATTTGAACGCTGCAGCGACCGTCTCGCACAATCTCATCACCGGAATTCGAAAAGGGAACGGATACGGAGCCGAGATTTCCGGCCCGGTGGTTTTTGTGAATAACACCATTGACAGTTGTATTCGCGCGATCAGCGTCTCCGGCGGCCAAGGCTCGTCGGTCGTGATCAAAAACAACATTGTAACCAACAACAATTTCGGTCTGGTGGGCATTATCAGCAATAGCGCTTATCGGTACAACGACTTTTTCAAGAACATTTTCAACTATACGAGTGGCGGCGTCCCCGGCCTTGGCGATATCAGCTTGGATCCTAAATATCTCGATCCCGTGAATGGCGATTATCGCGTCAACAATACTTCGCCGACCCTAGATGCCGGCGATCCAGCCGATCCCTTCAGCGCCGAGCCTGCGCCCAATGGCGGGCGCATCAACATGGGCACATACGGCGGCACGAACAGTGCCACCTCGAAACTAAGCGCGCCGTTGCTCGTTTTGCCGGCGGACGGGGCGACCGAGCTGCCGCTTCCGCCCACATTGTCTTGGAGCGCCTCTTTGGGTGCGACTTCTTATCGTTTACAAGTTGCCACGGAGGTACTCTTTCCTTCCCCCAGCATCGTTTTTGATGATTCTACGATCACCGCCACTGCAAAGCAAGTTCCTACACTGGCAAGCAATACCACGTATTATTGGCGCGTGCATGCGAAGAACCTGTTCGGTACCAGCGTCTATTCCAGCGTCTTTCGTTTTACCACTTCTACCAGCCTGACTCTGCGGGAGATCAATCCGGCCAGCGGTAATCGGCTGCAAACTCTGAACGTGGTGTTTACCGGCACCAATTTCGGCACCGGCCTGCCCGTGAATGTGGGGCCGGGTATTAACTTGAATACGGTGACGGTGAATAGTGACACGCAATTGACCGCGAATATCACGATCACAGCAACGGCGGTGACGGGGCCACGCAGTTTTTCGGTAAGCACTTCCAACAGCGCCACTTTTACGGTCAACAATCCCGTTCCAACGTTGACGGGCGTCAGCCCTGCCGCCGGTATTGCTGGGCAAACGCTGGACGTGGTTTTCACTGGTACGAATTTTCTAAGTGACGCTACGACTGTAGCCGCCGGTGCCGGCATTACGGTCAACTCCGTTGCCGTAAATAACAACACCAGCTTGACCGCAAACCTTACGATCACATCGGCAGCGGCAACAGGTGATCGCAATTTTTCCGTTACCAACAGCGGCCCCGGCGGCGGAATCTCGGCGATTCGAACGTTCACTGTCCAGCCCTCGCCGGTGACGTTGACCAACCTCTCCCCGGTAAGCGGCAATCGCTTGCAGCGATTGAACGTGGCGTTTACGGGGACCAATTTCACGGCGGGGTTGAACGTGATCGTTGGACCGGGCATCACCGTCAACTCCTCGACAGTGAACAGCTCGACAGACTTGACCGCCGATCTCACGATCACCGCAGCCGCGGCCACGGGCCCGCGTAGTTTTTCTGTTGGCGCTTCAAACAACCAAATCTTTACCGTCAACAATCCTGCGCCAACCCTGACGAGTATCAGCCCTGATTCCGGTAGCGTCGCACAAACGCTGGACGTCGTCTTTACCGGCAGCAATTTTTTGAGCGACGCTACCACCGTGAATGTGGGCAGCGGTATTACGATCAACTCAATCACGGTAAGCAGTGCGACCAGCTTGACTGCGAATATCACCATCTCTCCTTCTGCTGCCATAGGCACTCGCAGTTTTTCCCTGACGAACAGCGCGCCCGGCGGCGGCACTTCCACGATGCAAACCTTCAAGCTGCGGGAGCAAACCATGACGTTGGCGAGCATTTCGCCCGTGCGCGGCAATCGCTTGGAAACGCTCGAGGTGGTCTTCACAGGAACCAATTTCAGCAGTGGGAATACCGTGAAAGTGGGACCGGGCATCATCGTCAACTCCTCCACCGTGAACAGCTCGACGCAGTTGACGGCGAATTTGACCATCACCTCAGCGGCCGCGACAGGCCCACACAATTTTTCCGTTGAAACTTCCAACAGCCAAATCTTCACGATCGAAAACCCGGCCCCATCTTTGATCGGTATAGACCCCGCAACCAGCGCGGTTGACCGAACGCTTGACGTGGTCTTTACCGGCACGAGTTTTTTCAGTGATGCCACGACGGTAAACGTTGGAGACGGCATCACTGTCAACTCGATCACGGTGGAGAGTATCACTAGCTTGACCGCAAGCATTACCATTGCCGCTGCAGCAACGCCGGGTAACCGCAATTTCTCTGTCACCAATGCGGCGCCGGGTGGCGGCACTTCGTTGGCGCAAACCTTCACAGTGAAAAACGATAACGAACCCCCAATTGTTCTGAATGCGATTACGGATCAACGCTTGCGGAGCGTGGGCGCAACCTTTGCGCGCGATCTCAACACCGTTTTCAACGATCCCGAGGATGATGCCATGACGTTTACGGCGAGCTCGAATGCCGAAAACGTCGCCCTGGTCGCTTTACCTTCCGGAAGTAGTATGCTCACCGTGACGGCGATTGCTCCCGGCATGGCGACGATTACGCTCACCGCCAATGACGGAGCTCATGCGCCCGTTGCCACGATTTTTGTGGCAACAGTGAATGCCGCGCCCATTCTTACCCACGTGCCGTCTTTATTGCAGCCGGGAGACCAGAGCCTGACTGTCAGCATCAACGTTACGGACGACGGCGGCTTGGCTGATGTGCAATTGTACTATCGTCGTGGCGGCGAACCGGCTTTCACCGAGGCCATTATGGCGTTCATCGGTGGCAATAGTTATCAGGCGAACATTCCCGTAAACGCCGTGACCTCGCGCGGTGTGGAATATTTCGCCGTGGCAACTGACCTTGACAACGTGCAAAGCCGGCTGCCGCAGTCCGGCGTTTTTTCAATTCAAGTACAAGTCACCGGCGAAACGAAACCGTCGGCGCTCGCGAGCGGTAGTGCGGCAACGGCGTATCGTCTGATTTCCATACCGCTGCAGCTGGATGATCCCTCAACTGCAGCGATCTTGGAAGATGATCTTGGCGCATATGACAATACCAAGTGGCGGCTCTTCGGATTGGCGCCAGACGCGACGAGCCAAGATACCACCAACAAGCGCCCCTTTGTCGAGTTCCCAAACGTGGGCGCGAATGCGTTTGTGCCGGGCCAGAGCTTGCTTTTGATTGTGAAAGAGCCGGGCAAATTCGTCACCATCGGCAGCGCCAAGTCCGTGAAAACCGATGGGGAATACTCCATTACGTTGCGGCCCGGACACAACTTCGTGGCGACGCCGTTTAATTTCATCAGTCCCAAAGTGCGCTTGCAAAGCGGCGGCGTGGTGGTGTTGCACACCTATGCCGGCAACTGGGTGACGGCCAATGAAATGGTGCCTTGGCAAGGATATTACATTGCCAACAACAGCACGATCAATGACACACTTTGGGTGAATCCCGATTTGAGATCGGGGCTTTCCGGGCTGAGAACCGTAGCGAGCAGCAATGCAAAATGGCGGATTCAAATCCTTGCGCGCTGCGGCGAGGCGAGAGATACTGAGAATTTTGCCGGCGTCGGTTTCACCAGCAAGGATGCCTGGGATGAAACCGATTTGGTGGAGCCGCCGCCTGTCGGCGATTTTGTCTCGCTTTATTTCCAACACACCGAATGGCAGAAACTATTTCACCGCTATGGCGAGGACATGCGTTCGCCTGAGACACTCAATCACCGTTGGGATTTTATGGTTGAGAGTAACTTCAGCCACGAGATGGTGACATTGCAATTCGACGGCTTACGCGAGATGGAGGCGAGACTCGCGCTTTATCTCGTGGACGAAGAAATGAATTATAAACAAAATTTGCGTGAGCGCACGATTTATGAATATCAGTCCCATGGCTTGGACAAACCCAAGCGCTTGCGCCTGGTGGTTGGCAGAGAAGATTATGTTTTGGAGGAGACCGCAAACTTTACCGGCGTGCCGGAGGATTTCGTGCTGGAACAAAACTTTCCCAACCCGTTCAATCCCGAAACTGCGATTCTTTTCGGTCTGCCGGAAGAGAGTGCAGTCACGATCAAAATTTTCGATTTGGCCGGCCGCGAAGTGGCAACCGTGCTCGAGCATGCGGAGTTGCCCGCCGGCAGGCACCAACGCGTGTGGGATGGACGTGATGCGCAGGGACGAACAGTAGGTAGCGGAGTTTATTTTTATCGTTTGCTCACGGTTGATGGTGCGAGAACGAGGAAGATGGTAGTGGTCAGATGAGGACCTACTATTTGAATTTTACATGGTAGTTGAAGATGATCGATCTAGTGCTACAACGTTAAGTCAACGCCACCACCAGGCATGTCATCCCGATGCTTCGGGCTGACAGTGCTGGTTTTTAGTGCAAAAATGTGAACTTAACGTTGTCGTGCTAGCTTGACAATGTCAACTTGGCTGACCTCCCCCGATTCATGTCATCCTGGAGGGATCCTTTTCTGCACTTGGCACTGTGCTTATGCTGAAAAAGATCCTTCCAGGATGACAAACAGTGGGTGAGACACTCAACTTAACATTGTCAAGCTAGTGATGATCGAAAAATAGTGCATCCCACCTCTTTTTAAGACGCCTCCGGCATTCTGAAAACATGGATTGAACGCGGCGTTCAGCCTTATAATATGTTTCTTTGGAAAGCACTCTTTTCTGTAGAGGCAGAATCTTCACGTTTGAGTAGTATGGTGACTCATCTAACCCAAAACTTACTGAGGAGCGGACGATGAAACTGAAATCCGAAATGATTCCGGCGGCAATATTGAGCACTCTTCTTGCCATGGCTTCCCTGCAAGCACAGGTTCCCAATTTTCTCAACTATCAAGGCAGGTTGGCCACAGGCGGCACTGCGGCTTCAGGCGATTTTGATCTCATTTTCTCGATATATTCTACCGCTACCGGCGGTACGGCGCTGTGGAGCGAGACACAACAAGTTACGATAGCCGGCGGCCAATTTAGTGTGTTGTTAGGGAGAAATACGCCTTTTCCAAGCACGTTATTCAGCGGGAGCGGCGACCGGTACCTGGGCATCAAGGTGAACAATGATACGGAGATGGCGCCGCGCTTTCAATTGGTGAGCTCGGCTTTCGCCCTCCGCGCGAGCCAGGCCGACGGCGTCGCCGACAATGCTATAACCAGCAATAAAATTCAAGACGGTGCGGTGATAGCGACAAAAATCACGAGCGGGCAAGTGGTGAAAAGCCTGAACAATCTACGCGACGACATCACTCTTCTGCCAGGAGCAAACGTCTTGATTACACCAACCGGGAATAGTCTGACGATTTCTGCCACGTCCAGCGGGGGTGATATCACCAAGGTCGATGCCGGTGCAGGCTTGACGGGTGGTGGAGATGCCGGAGATCTAACGTTGAACATCAACCCCGGCACTGGTATCAGTGTCGCAGGGGATTCGGTGTCACTCAACAGGGCTTTCACGGACGGAAGCTACGTTAATGAAGACCAAGGCAATGCCATCAGCAGCAACATGATTCAAGACGGCGTGGTGGAAAGCATCGACATTGCCGATGGCGCCATTACAAATGTGGACATCAATTCCTCGGCTGCGATCTCTGGCACGAAAGTCAATCCCAACTTTGGCACACAGAACATTTTTACCACGGGAAGGATCGGAATTGGGACGACTACGCCCAGTGCCAGACTCCATATCAACGGAGCAGCGCGCGTAGATAGCGTTCGCTTTGCCGACGGAACGGTGCAAACGACGGCTGCCATTGCCGGTGCTGATATCACTTCAGTCATTGCTGGCATCGGTTTGAGCGGCGGTGGCGCATCCGGTGACGTGGCCCTGGCGCTCAGTACTGCTTTTACGGACGGCCAATATGTGAATGAGGGCCAGGCGAATGCGGTCACCGGCAACATGATTCAAGATGGCGCCGTGACAAATGTTAAGGTGAGCACAGCTGCCGCGATCGCGGGCACGAAAATCAGCCCCAACTTCGGCCTGCAGAATATTGTCACGACTGGAAACATCGGAATAGGAACGACTGCGCCGGCGGCAAAGCTTCATATCGCGGGCACAGCCGGCCAGGACGGTATTCGTTTTCCAGACGGAACGCTGCAGACGACTGCTGCTTCCAGTGGAGGATTGAATTTACCCTTCAGCCAAACGATTACCAGTAACAGTGATGCTTTTTCCGTGACAAACATTGGTGCCGGGCGGGCCGGCGTTTTTGAAGTGAACAACCCTGCAAGCGCTATTGCCGCGCTCAGGGGCAGAAGCAATAGCAACAACAGTATCACTGCAGCCATCTACGGCCTCGCTACTGGTGCTGGCGTTGGCGGCTCCTTTGAGATTATGAACCCAAGCAATGGGAATAATGCATTGGACGCCACTACTGATGGCTCCGGTTTCGCGGGATCTTTTGTGGGCACTGGAAGCTCTAGTAAGGGCGTTAACATTTCGGCTGCTTCGGGTCAAGTTGGGCTGCAAGTCGTTAGTGGGACAAAGAATGCCGTGGTGGGCACCTCAATAGGGGCGCGCCTGCTTTATACGGAAGAAGCCACTGAAGTCTGGTTTGCCGATTATGGCTTCGGGCGCCTGCAAAACGGCCAGGCCGTGATCGCCATTGATCCCACCTTTGCCGAAACCGTCAATCTGAATATCTCATATCACGTCTTCATTCAGGCTTATGGCAACGCCGACCTCTACGTGAGCCGGCGCGGCTCCGGTGCGTTTACCGTTCAGCTCCGTGATGGCGATGCCAATGCCGAGTTTTCATATCGCCTGGTGGCGAAACGCCGCGACTATGAGCGTGCCCGTTTGGAGCGTGCGCCGTGGTCAGATGACGACCCCAATCTCTATCCCGAAAAGCGTGCAGCTTGGGAAGCGCGACGAACCTCTGAGGCAAAAAATGATTAGAGGCAGGGATAATACCAGGATAACACATGGAGCGTAGCAAGATTTTCTTGGAGAACTCGAACGATGAATCGTGTATCTACTAAACTCATAAGGCGTTTAATATGTGTTCTGGTTGTTATCTTGATCGGAACAAGTTTTGCTCAAACGGCGATTACGAACTCGGTCTTTAGTACCGCTGGTGGAACAGCCCAGTCGAGTTCGTTTTCGCTCACCGGCACGGCCGGTCAGATTACTGAAACAGGCCGAGCCGGCACTCAGAGATTCACGCTCTCCGGCGGCATCATTTACAACTTGGTGAACAACCCGCCTGCTGTTGCCAATAGGATTCTGGATCAGAGCTTGCCCGTGGGCGGAAGCGTATGGCGGCATGATTTGAATGCCTCCCCCTTTGTTTTCAATGATCCAGATAACGACGCTCTGAGCTACACGGCGCGCTCGAACGCAACGGCTATTGCCACCACCCACATTTCAGGCAGCATGCTGGCCGTCGCGCCGGTAGCCGTGGGCAATGCCACCATCATGGTGATTGCCGATGACGGCAGAGGGGGAATGGACTCGACCTCCTTTGCCGTGATGGTCGGCACGATCATAAATCGGCCTCCCATCATACCAAATCCGATTCCAGATCAAACGCTCGTGATTGGGGATGATCCGGTTACAATTGATTTGGATGCCGCGCCTGCGGTATTCAATGATCCCGATGGTGACGTGCTTACTTATACGGCAAGCTCGAGTGCCGTGAACGTCGCCACCGCTACGATTTCGGGAAGCACACTCACGCTTGCTCCGGTGTCTGCCGGCGAGGCTGCGATTTTACTGTCAGCCAATGACAACCGCGGCGGAACTGCTGCCGATACGTTTTCTGTTACGGTGATTCGAGTCAACCAGCGGCCAATGGTGGCCAGGGAAATACCCGATACAACTCTCGCATTGGGCGGCCCTTCGTTCCAGCTTGATTTGAGCGCGCCACCGGCAGTATTCAACGACGCCAACGGCGACGCGCTAACCTATCGGGCAAGCTCGAATGCAACCGCCGTCGCCACGGCAGAAGTTTCGGGCGGCTTGCTCGTTGTAGTCCCGGTGGCAACAGGTGTGGCAGAAATCACGGTCACTGCTGATGACGGAGAATTGCAAGATTCCACGGAATTCCAAGTCACCGTCATCGACATCACTAACCGCGCCCCGAACATCATTCATACCGCGATTGGGCTGCGGCCCGCCGGACAGTTCATTCTGGTGCAAGCCAACATCACCGATGATGCCGGCGTGGCTGCCGCGACGTTGCACTATCGCAGAGGCGGCGACATCGATTTCGCCTCCGTTCCGATGACCGCGAACGGCGGCGTGTTTCAAGCAACCATTCCGGCCGCGGGTGCAACTGCGCGCGGAACGGAGTATTTCATTACGGCCGTGGACCAAGCGAATCTCGCGGCACGACTGCCGATGGCGGGCATATTTTCCATTCCTATCCAGTTCAGCGTGGAAGCAAAGCCTACGGCGCTTCCGGGTGGCAGCGAACGCACTTCTTACCGGCTGGTTTCCGTGCCGTTTCAATTGAACGAAGCTACTGCAATCGCGGTGTTGGAAGACGACCTCGGCCCGTATGCCAGTAGTGCCTGGCGGCTTTTCGGTCTTGTTGCCGGCCAACCGCTCACGAATAAATCTCCATATGCCGAAATGTCTGCGACAGGCGCATTCCTGCCCGGGCAAAGCTTGTTTTTGATCGTGCGTGAGCCTAACAAAGTCATCGATGCCGGGCCCGGGCAGACCGTCCAAACCGATCAGGATTTTCGCATCATTCTGGCGCCGGGGCATAATTTTGTGGCGATGCCTTTCAACTTTACTGTGCCCGTGGACAAATTGAGCCTGAAAAACGGCGGCGTAGTAACCTTGCGAACGTACACGGGCGGTAGTTGGATTACGGTCGGCGAGGCGATGCCGTGGGAAGGATATTATTTTGCCAATAACAGCTTGTCTCCGGATGAACTGATCGTGAATCCCAGCCAGGCACCGGGACTTGCTCCGCTGACGGCCCGGCAAGCAGCACAATCATGGCACCTCCAAATTGTCGCACGCTGCCACGAAGCCCAGGATACCGAAAACTTTGCCGGCGCGGCTGCAACCAGCACCGACGGTTGGGACGCAAATGATTTGGCCGAGCCGCCCCCCATCGGCGAGTATGTCTCACTTTATTTTCCACATGCAGAATGGCAAAAAGTTTTTGATCGCTATAGCCATGACCTGCGCGCGCCGGCCAATCCCAACCAACGCTGGACTTTCGTAGTGGAAAGCAATATTCACGACGCGATGGTGAATCTGCAATTCGACGGCTTGCGGGAAATTGATGGCGAGCTCGCGGTATATCTCGTGGATAATGAGCTAGATTACAAGCAGAATCTTCGCGAGCGGGCAGATTTTGAATATCAAGCGCGCGGTTTGGGTAAACCTAAACGTTTGAGTTTGGTGGTTGGCAAAGAAGAGTATGTGTTGGAAGAGACTGCAAACGTTGGCAGTGTGCCGAAAGAGTTTGTGTTGGAACGGAATTTCCCCAATCCATTCAACCCCGAGACCACCATTCGCTTTGGTTTGCCACAACAAAGCGTGGTGACTTTTAAGATTTACGATCTCACGGGTCGCGAGGTCATCATTCTACTCGATCGCGTCGACCTGCCCGCTGGCCGGCATCAGCGGGTGTGGGACGGTCGTGATGCACACAGGCGTTTGGTGAGCACCGGCGTTTATTTTGGTCAATTGACCACTGTTGCCGGCGTTAGGACGATAAAAATCGCTGTGCTTAGATGAAAAGGGCGGACCGGAAATTACCCATTCCTGATGCATCCAATTATATGGGTGCATCAGGAACGGAATTCGGTTTTGAATCCAGAAGAATACCTTCAGCTCATTTCACGTGTGCTTTTGCTATGCGTGCTCGCTGAAATACTTCTTTTTGACTTCGAGCGATATCCGAGTATGGTCTCTGTCATACTTTAATATTGTGATATTCCGTTTTGAGCGTTTTCGCGAGAGCTTTCTCAAACACTGTCATTCCCGTTCGCGTGTATTCGTATTCAATAAATCGCATATGGCGAAGATCGGAGGGCACATCGCCGAGATTTTGGGTGATGAGAATAACCGGTTTGCCAATGGTGTGAGCAATGCCGATCTCATAAAAAACATTTGGATTCCTTCCCGTGCAGTCAGCGATGATGATTTTTGAATTAAAGATCGCATTCCAAATGTCCAAGACCACGCTTTTGGTGGTAAACAAGTCGTCAGCTCTTGCCGTCTTCAGCTGCAACTCTTTGCAGACTTTCAGGATGTGCTTCTCGTAAACAGGCTGCAAATCACGGGAGAAAGGCATAAGCACAAAGACATCGGGTTTTTCAGAATCGTCATTTACTTTTCCCCATATTGGATTCACCCAAATCGCGCCAAAGGGCTTTTCCGCCAGTTCGACAAGACTTAGTCCAAGCGCAACCTGTATCTTTTCAATGTTGGGCGAGGGTGAAAAGTAGCTTTCGTCTCCTTCGATTAGGCCTGCTGCTATGAAACGACCCAAAAGTTCACGCAAAAACACACTTCTAGTCAGAATTTCGGATTTTCCCAAAAGTAGTTCCGGTTTTCCAGGGTGGGAGGGAGCGGAATGAAAGTATTCGTCCAAGTCGCGCAAGCTTTGCACCCTCTTTTCTCTCACCAACCACAAGACATGGGCGGGATTCAAATTTGCACTGTTAGCCAAGAAATTCATGTTCTTTTCGCGCGTTTTGTATTTACGTTAGATTATCCTCTACTTTTTGTTTATCACCTCCAGCGTGCGGCTGCGCGGATGCGAAATTGAGTGAAGGCTTCGCCGCTTTGAAGTTATTTATCACAAAAAATGCTCGCAATTGAAAATTTTATCCTAAACAGGAGGTTTTCTGCAATAACTATTTGATAATTTTGATGAAGCAAATCTAAAACGTACCAGCTTAATTGCAACAACTTTTTTCCACCGTAAGTGTCACAGTGGACTTCGACGGTTTGTCAAACCGCCTATTGCGGCTTGGGAACCGGTTTGCGGTTCCATTTCTACCCTCCACAAACTCCATGAGCACTCTTAGAGTTTGGAAGTGGATTGGACTCGCCGCAAGTGATGGCCCGCTCGCGTCTCCACGAGATTCGGAGAGGCAAAGTGCAACTGATTTGCGTAGTCTGAAAATAGACGAATTATCGCTTGCTTTTTATGTTAGCCTGCATTATTTTTTATTAACAACACTGGGGCACCTTCAGCGCGCTGTGTATTGTGCTTCTCGTATTACCATCCCTTAGTACCTCTCGTTCAAAAACGTTTCGTGTAACGAACCATTACCGGCGGAAGCTGGCGATTCTGTTTGGTTTGTGAAAACAAGTCTCCTGCAGTTGGAAACTTTTCCGCTCCCCCCCCAAGCAGTTAAGGTTCAACCTGGTCGCTGTAGGAGACTTTTTATAACCTTCAAAACACAAGAGGGATGACACCAATAGTCATCCCTCTTTTTGTTTGGCGAAAGCAGAGTGGCGTGCGCGCACGTCCTGTGGGCCATTCCAAGATTCGCTCTCAAAGTGGGTAGAGGTCACATCATACAACAACAAATCATATTTGATTTGAAAGAGTTCTTTGAAGCGCTCTTTGATATGTTTTTGCATTGTAACTATTCAGTTGTTTTTTTGAGCAGGCAAAACGATTATAGGCAAAAACCATTGAAAAGCTTTAGGCAAGATGATTTAATGGCAAAATTATTTTAAATCATTTTGCATTCATTCGAACTCCTTGCGGATTTCAAAAATTCGCTTTTTGAGCATCACTCTCCTCTCCATCCGCTTCATCCGTTTGTCAAAGCACTGATTTGCTCATTTCGCTCTATCTGCTTCATCCTTTCGGGGTTAAAAGATCAGCTCCCAGCCGTGTAATGGCGTGCGGAAGCTTTCGTGGGGGATTACACGACCGTGTAATGGCGGGAGAAGCCTTGCAACCGCGGATACAACCGCGGGTAATGGTGGATAAAAGCTCGTACAGCACTTTACGACGCGGGGGAATGGCAAATAATTGCTTGCAAAGCATATTCCTCCGGGGGGTAATGGCGGGAGAAAGCTTTTGGATGTGAATACACTGCCGGGGAATGGCGTGAAGAAGCTTTTGACCGGGTTTACCCCGCCGGGGAATTGCGCCAGAAAGCTTTAGACCGCTTCTTCCCCGCCGTGTAATGGAATTTAAAGCTTTCATCACCCTCTACATTCAGGTTGTGTGAAAACCCAAGAAAGTGTCACCCTGAGCGGAGTCGAAGGGTGCTAAATTCAATGATCAGGCTTCGACTTCGCTCAGCCTGACTCGAAACAAGATGTTTTCACACACTCTGATTCCTCCTGACAGGTTTAGAAAGACGATTACCGAATTTGGCAATCAAAACTTATTAGGAATTTTAGCCAATGGGCCACAAACGCCTGAAGGCTTCACGACGAGCGCATGGTTATCGCCGGCGAATCAAAACCTCGGCGTCGACGGAAATCAGTTTCAGCTTGCCTGCAACGCTTTCCCCATTCATGCTGTTAAAACCGAGCTTTACTTCCAAATGCGGCGCAGCTTGTTCAAACACCAGCTTTTCTCTTGGCAATAACAATTCCTTGCCGTGCTCCCATTGGCGTTCGCGCAAACGTTCTTCAAGCCAAGGTCCAAGCTCGAAACGCAATGTGTCCGTCCACGTTTCCTGCGCCGTGAGCACGAGCCGGCTGCGGTCTTTTTCCAAAAAAATAGTATAACGCATTGCTTCATGAACAAAACTCTGCATCGAGTCCGCTGCGTTCAAGCTTTGCAAGCGCAGCAACGTTTCATAACCGGCAATGGGGAGCACGGCTTCGCGTTGCGCAACAAGACTCCAATGCCCCGAGGCTTCATGTCCATCCAAACTCAAACCCATCAACCCCAACGCGAGCCTCGGCAGATCGCGCGACGAAACCGTTTTGCTCGAATCCGTGGAGGTGATGAGCGAGTCCAAATTCTGTTTGAAGAACGACCGCAAGGCGGCAACGCCATGGCGTTGCTGTAAGTAACGCATGATGGAAAAAATCTGCTCTGCATCTTCTTTGGGCGCAGCTTGTGCGGCTTTGATGATCACGCCATTGCGCAACAGATTGTTCTTCGACAACAAGCGCTCGAACCTCTGCGTTTGACTTTTGCGCGAAACCGCGAACGCGCCCCATGCCCCACAAGAAGAAAAGAGCGCGAGGCCGCAGAGCAATATCGGAATGATCTTGATGTTTTTCTCGCGGCTGAAAATGAAATAGAGCACGACCACGGCGAGCGCGAGTCCCATCACGAGCACGAAGTAGCGGCTTTCGGTGATGCCATAATCGGCGATGCGAACTTGAATCGCGAGCAGCAGCATGATCACGAGAGGTATGAGCGCGACATAGTACCACTGCGCGAAGCGGCTCACCCATTTGTTTTCGCTCAATCGCTGAATGGGATGCAAAAGCAGCAGCGCTAAAATTCCGACGACGGAGAAAAACAAAACCAAATTCGCGACCCAGCCCTTGGGCCAACTCCACGCGATGATGATCTTCGTTTCATACGCATACAAGATCGCGAGGTAAATCACCACAAGCGGCAAGAGCACGTATTGCGTGAAAACTTTAAGGCCTCTGGGATAATCGTCGTCGCGTTCCAATGCGGCATAACCTTTCGGCGCGCCGGCGAGGAAGAACCAGGTGTTGAACACGCCGGCAATCAGAACGAACAACTGGCCGTAGCGCTCGTCTTTGAAGTTCAGCTCGAAGAGTTTATCAACTGCGAGCACGGCAATCGCAAGGCCGACAAAGAGAGTGGCCGAGTACAAACCCGCGGTGAGCAGGCGCAGCAGTAGATTCTTGTTATATTGCCAAAAGCCGTTGAGTTCGCCTTTGCCCCAATACGGCGCGAACGCAACGAAACTGTGAAGCGCAATCACAAAGAGCAGAAAGCGAATCATATGCATTTCGGCGCTTTCAAGTCCTGCACTCGGCAAAGCGAAATAATAACCCGCTAGCACGAGCACACCTGCGCCTTGCACGAGCAAGGAATGCGCCAAGCTCCAATGACGTTTTTCTACGAGAATGGTAATTACAAAGAAGAGAGCGATGCCCAAAGCTGCTACGAACGCAAGGTTCTCCACTTTGTGCGAAGTGAGCCGGCCTTCCCCTTCGATCAGATACAATATGGCGGAGGTCATGGTGGCTGCGGAGAGCAGCGACAATGGAAATCGCCGCACGGTTTGCAGCGCGTTTTCCAATAAGATCTTAACGGAAGGGAGTTTCATTGCGATCTCCTCAGAAAGTCATATTGGCGCAATAAAATTGCGCAGCCGATTCTTTTATGCTCATGGCGCTTTGGCGCAAAGCAAGTTAAACAAAGCCACTCTGAGATACATGAGCGCAATATGAGATTTTCATGAGAACTCACGGCGTGAGCTTGCACAATTCTGAAATCACCGGCTACTGGTTCGAAGATTGTCATTGGGAGAATTGAACCATGCCTCCGTTTCAATCAGATAAAGCAGCGCAATCGCAGCCGTGGCCGCGCTGAAGAGAGAGAGAGAGGAAAGCGCCGCAAGGTGTGCGGCGCATGATCGAGTTAGATTTTGAGAGAGGGCAGTTTCATGACGATCTCCAGTGAAGGAATGTTCGTGCGGTGATGCTATTTGCTCCGCGCCTTCACGTCGTAGCAGAGCAGCACATCCTGGTCGCGCAAGTACAGTTTGCCGTTGGCAATAACCGGGTGCGCCCAAGCTGGCTGTCCGCTGCGGTCGGGCTGCTCGAAGCGGCCACGCTCGAGGTATTCCTTCGCGTTTGGCTCAATCAGGAGCATGGTACCGTCCTCGGTGCGATAGTAGAGCCGGCCATCGGCCAGAGCCACCGAGCCTTTCGGCGCGCGGCGCTCGCTGCGGCGCTCATCCCACAGAACGTCGCCGGTCTGGAAGTCGAGACAGACGAGGTAACCGCCGGAATTGCCGCCGTTGGCGCCATACAGGCCGCCTTCAAAAAGTATCATACCGCCGTGGTGGTTTTGCATCCTGTTGGTGAAATAGACTTCCTCGGCCTTGACACCACCGTTTGCATCCTTGCTCAGCTTCACCAACCCCCCGCCGTTACCATAGGCTGAGGCGGCGAACACCAGGCCCTCGTGGTGGATCGGCGTGGAACAGTTAATGCCGCTGTTGCTGGCGGCCCGGTCATATCGCCAGAGAAACTTACCGTCGGACGCCGCGACCCCGACGAGTGCTTTCGCGGTGAGTTGTACGTACTGGCGCTGCCCGTCGAAGTCGATGGCGATGGCCGAGGAGTATGCCGCTCCGGGGCTGCCGGGCACTTGGCTCTTCCAGATGGTCTTGCCGGTCAACTTGTCGAGGGCCACGAGAGTCGCGTCTTCGCCGCCGGGGGTGCAGATGACCTTATCACCATCAACGAGTGGCGACTCGCGGAAACTCCAGGTTGGTACTTCCCCGCCAAACTCGCGCTGGAAGCTGCGTTGCCAAACGATCTTGCCGTCACTAGCCTGAAGGCAAGCCAGCTCGCCGCTCAGGCCGAGAACATAGAGCCGTTCTCCATCGACCGTCGGCGTGCATCCCGGACCATCTTTTTGACTGCGACGCTTGCTGCTGGAAAGCCGGCCCAAGGCGCGCTACCCAAAGTGTCTTGCCATCCGTCTCAGAAATAGCCCAAACGACTTCGTCATTGCCACGATTGCTCATGCCGAAAATCCGCCCGGCGGCAATGGAAGGAGAGCTGTCGCCGCCGCCGAGGCCACTGATCTTCCAGGCGAGCGGTGGGCCATCCTTCGTCCATTCCTTGAGTAAGCCCTTTTCCTTGGAGATGGCGTTTCGGTCGGGGCCCTGCCACTGCGGCCAATCGAAGGACTCTGGTGATCTTGTGAAGGCAGTCACGCTGAGTAGCACCAACGCGAGAGACAAGGCATAGCGTTTCATAGAAAGATCTCCTTTGACAGGTTCGGCGATATTTCCACTGGCGCCCCGAATCACGACAGTGTTCATGTGAGATATTTTCTTTTGTTAAATTCGCTGAAACAATTATTCGATGCTCCACAACGCTAAAGTCGATTTATCTTTCACGAGAATTTGATTGCCGATCACCACCGGATGCGCCCAGGTCTCGCTGTCGGCAATCGTGTAGTTGGCAACAGGCTCGTAAGACCTAGCGCTCGCTCTTGCAACGACGAGATCGGCTTCGTCATTCAAGAGAAAGAGAAAGTCACCATCATGGAGAATCGCCGCATTATCGCCTTGCCAGCTCCATTTCACGTTGCCGGTCTCGGCCTCAAATGCCGTCAATGCGCCTTGATTCGGTCCGCCGGCGTGCATGATGCAAAGGCCGTTGTCAATAACCGGCGACATCGAAACGCCAAAGGCCGGTGAGGTTTCATTGAATTGTTTGGAAAATTCCTTACGCCATTTCAAGGCGCCGGTTGCGGCGTCGAAGCAGGATAAAATGCCGCTGATGCCGAGCGTATAAAGCTTGCCGTTATAAAACGCCGGCGTCGACTTTGGGCCTTTGCCGTGCCCGAATGCCGCGAAATTCATCGAATAAGGCCCGGGATAACTCTGCCGCCACAAGATCTTACCGCCGCGTAAATCGAGGCATAAAACAACTTCATCATCATCTTGCCGCGCGTGTTGATAAACTCTTCCGGCAATAACCAGAGGCGAGGAATGGCCGATACCAACTGGCACTTTCCAAAGCGGTTTTAATTTCTCCGGCCAGGCTTTGGGCGCAACGAAGCCGTTGAATGCGCCATCCCGATTTGGCCCGCGCCATTGTGGCCAGTCTTGGGCGAATGTGGCGCGCGACATTAGCGCGAATGAAAGTATAGCGGGAAAAACGAATGCAAAACTATTTTTGTGCGCGGTCATTTTTTTCGCCATGGAATTCGCCATAGAAACTTTCACTGAGGCAATTCCCAAAAGTTTACTTTTTGACAAGATTACAGCATTTACCGGAATTCCAAAAATATACCTAATTATTGAAAAAATAAATCAAACTTCCATTC
Source organism: bacterium (assembly GCA_044869275.1). GTDB lineage: Bacteria > Zhuqueibacterota > Zhuqueibacteria > Zhuqueibacterales > Zhuqueibacteraceae > JBIOXB01. Next base: position 5,616 of record JBIOXB010000250.1, on the reverse strand, counting down.
CAAACAAAGTCTTTGCTTGCCGTAACATTGGTTTGAATGGTTTTGTTGATGATTGCCGCGATAACAAAGCGGTAACGCACGTCCCTGTTCACGACCCGCTCGTAAGCCCGGTTGATGTCCTCAATGCGGATCAGTTCGATATCCGCCTTGATGTTGCCAGCCGCGCAATAGTCGATGACCTCCTGGGTCTCGGCGATGCCGCCGATGACCGAACCGGCAACGCTCTTTCGGCCAAAAACCAGCGCCAAGCCATTTATTCCTTGAAGCTGCTCCATGGCGCCGACATTCACCAGAGTGGCATCGAGTTTGATGGAGATCCACGAATTGCTGCATCGGATACGCCTTGGGCACCGTGGAGATCAACAGATCGAACTGATTGGCAAGCCGCTTCATCGCCTCCGTGTCACTCCACAAAATCGCTTCCCGAGCGCCCATCCGCTGCGCGTCTGCGATCTTTCCAGGCGAGGTTGTGAACACGGTAACGTGCGCCTTGCGCGTCACGGCTAGTTTCACCGCCATGTGACCCAGACCACCCAGTCCGATCACACCCACGCGCTGGCCAGCCGACAATTTCCAGTGCTGCATGGGCGAGAAGGTCGTGATGCCGGCACACAACAGCGGCGCTGTTGCATCGTTCTTCCCATGCCGGCCGCTCAGCGACCGGTCAATTTCTCCAGGTGTTCGGGGTACCGCGCCCCTTGCAGCGTGATCTTTGAGGCGGCGGTCTCGATCTCACGGAGATCGTCGGACGTAAGTTCGATTGCAGCCGCTCCGTTGTTCTCCTGCAACCGGTTTAGCTTCGTAGTGCCTGGGATCGGAACAATCCACGGCTTCTGCGCCAGCAGCCAAGCGAGCGCTATCTGAGCAGTCGTCGCCTGCTTCCGTTCTGCGATCATGCCAAGCAAATCCACCAAGGCCTGATTCGCTTTCCGAGCTTCCGGCGTAAAGCGAGGGACGAGGTTGCGGAAATCGGTACTATCGAATTTCGTATTTTCGTTAATCTTGCCCGTGAGGAAGCCCTTACCCAGAGGGCTGAATGGAACAAATCCGATCCCGAGTTCTTTTAGGGTTGGCAGCACCGCCTCTTCAGGGCGTCTCCACCATAGCGAGTATTCGCTCTGAACTGCCGTGACCGGCTGGACGGCGTGTGCGCGACGGATGGTTTGCGCACCTGCTTCAGAAAGACCGAAGTGCTTGACCTTGCCTTCCTGAATCAAGTCCTTCACCGCTCCCGCCACGTCTTCGATTGGCATATTTGTGTCAACGCGGTGTTGATAGAACAGATCGATGGCCTCGATCTTGAGTCGCTTGAGCGAGGCCTCGGCGACCTGCTTGATGTGCTCTGGCCGGCTATCTAGGGCACTCCACCTTGACCCCCCGTTGGGATCAGGCGCGAAGCCGAATTTGGTTGCTATCACCACCTGACCGCGGAAGGGAGCAAGAGCTTCGCCCACGAGTTCTTCGTTGGTGAACGGGCCGTAGACTTCAGCGGTATCGAAGAAGGTGACACCTTGCTCGACGGCTGAACGAATAACCGCGATCATCTCTTTCTTGTCGCCAGCCGGGCCGTAACCGAAGCTCATTCCCATACAGCCGAGCCCGAGAGCCGAGACTTCCAGGTTGCTGTTTCCAAGTTTGCGCTTTTGCATTGTTTCTCCTTCTTTTTGCCTAATTCTCTCGGCAGCCGAAAAATTAGTAGGTGATTCCACTCGGGGCTGTTTGGCGGGAGTCATCTTAGCTTTTTAAAAGTGCAATCTGTGCTTTTCCGGCAAACGTTTTAAACCGCTAATCAAACGCGAATCAACGCTAATGTTTTTTCATTCGCGTTCATTCACGCTCATTCGCGGTTACCTTGTCTGGTCTGGGCTGGTCCGACTTATGGCGCGGAGTAAGATAACATTCATAAATTGCCTCTATTTGGTGTTAAAAATCGAATGTTTCCATAATCAGTTGCCCGGCCTATTCTATTCCACCCCTTAATCGATTTGATGTTGCGCATGGGCGGCTCTCCGAAAAGTCTGCGGTATTCCCGGGTAAACTGTGATCGGCTTTCGTATCTGACCTCTCTGCTTTAACTGAAATGCCTCGCGCATGATTCTGTCGAGGAATATAGCAGGACGAGCAAGACATGCAAGTATTTTTGCGGCGGAACGGCAATTCTTCCAATGGCCTTGCCGTTGGAGGTGCGGCACGGCGTGCGCGTGTCAATGCTTTCGACCTTTAGTCGAAAAATTAGCCAACGACGCAAACAACAATTCTGTTGCGTTTTTGCCGGAGGAAAGCCAAATTCCCCGGCGTGATTTATTCGTGCTCGTCGGTGGCATACCAGAGAGCCGGCGCTCGTGCAGGGAAAAATCTTTTGATTTGCTCCGGAGTTGCCGTGATCAACGACTCACTCGAAAGAAAGCCTGGCGTCAGCAGATTCGTTGGGCGCAATCTCGCACCTGCGGCTCTCCTCGCCATGGCCACGAGCTTGTTGTCGCAAGTGACGGTAACAGATTCCCTGCTCGCGCCCTCGTCACGCGCGCAGCTGGAAGTGCCGGACGATCCCTATATCCACATTCCACGCGCGGGACGGGAAACTTCACCGGCGTATCGCTTTTCTTCTGCCGATATTTTCACCGTGCAAGTGAACGTGGATGATTTCGGCGAGAACCTGGTAGGCGACGCCGCGAACGAGCCTTCGATTGCAATTGACCCGACGAACCCCAATCGCATGGCGATTGGCTGGCGACAGTTCGATACCATCAACAACAATTTTCGCCAAGCGGGTTATGGCTTCACGGAGGACGGCGGCAACACGTGGAAATTCCCCGGCGTGATCGAGCCTGGCATTTTTCGCTCCGATCCCGTGCTCGACTCGGATGCGGAAGGCAATTTCTATTACAATAGTCTCACTTTGAGCGGTTCGGATTTCATTTGCCACGTCTTCAAATCGGGCGACGGCGGAAGCAATTGGGATGCGGGAACATTTGCGCAGGGCGGCGACAAGCAATGGATGGTCATAGACAAAACCGGCAGCATGGGCCACGGCAATATCTACGCGTACTGGACGCAGGCTTTCAGCATTTGCGCGCCCGGCTTTTTTACCCGCTCATACAATCGCGGCGCTAGTTTCGAGAATTGCATCATCATCCCGGATGAGACCATGAGATGGGGCACTCTTGCCCTCGGCCCCGAAGGCGAGCTTTATGCATGCGGACAAAGCGACAATGGATTTGTGGTGACGAGGTCACTTGCCGCGCGCGACTCGAACCAAGCTGTGACTTGGGACTTTTCCGCAATCGTGAATTTGGACGGCACAATGGGATTTGGCGACGGCCCCAATCCCGGCGGACTTCTCGGCCAAACCTGGGTGGCAACGGATCGCTCCAACAGCTCGTTGCGCGGCAATGTTTATTTGCTGTGCTCGGTGCAGCGGTTTTCAACGGATGATCCGCGCGATGTTATGTTCGCACGCAGCACGGATGGCGGCGAGACGTGGAGTGCACCGATTCGCATCAATGACGATACCACGAACAGCGCTTGGCAATGGTTCGGCACGATCTCGGTCGCGCCCAACGGTCGCATCGACGTGATCTGGCTCGACACGCGCAACGATCCCGGCGGCCTCGCTTCCTCACTCTACTCCTCGCACTCATGGGATGGCGGCGCTACTTGGTCGGAAAACGAGCGACTATCCGAGGCCTTCGATCCGCACGTGGGTTGGCCGCAGCAGAACAAAATCGGCGATTACTTTCACATGATTTCGGAAGAATCGCACGCGCACCTCGCTTGGGCTGGCACTTTCAACGGCGAGCAGGATGTTTATTACAGTCGAATTTCATTGCCGGCAGTGGCCGTTCGAGAGCCGCAGGCAGGGTTCGAGCTTGCGAAGAATTTTGAGCTGGCACAGAATTACCCGAATCCTTTCAATCCCTCCACCATGATTGGCTACTCTCTTGCGCAAGGCGGCATGGTGCGAGTAAAAATCCTGAATGAATTGGGAGCAGTGGTGAGAGTATTGGTGCGCAAGGAACAAGCCCGGGGCCGCCATGCCGTGGTCTGGGATGGAAGGGACGAGACGGGGAAATTGCTCGCGAGTGGAGTATATTTTTATACGCTCACGGTGGGAGAGAATGAGGTGTTTTCAAAACGTATGCTGCTGTTGAAATAACTGGCCGCCTCGACTGGCTGGGACAACTCGTTTCCACTTTTGCGGTTCCGATTCTTTCGTAAAGCCTGATTAAAGTTGCGGACGAGACCGGCGGGATTTGGGTGAAGCCGCAGGGCCGGATGCCGTTCGAAGGCGAGAGGAGCACTGTACGCGGCAAGCTGAAAATCGGATTGACACTGGCAAATCGCAACTTCGGCGTGATCGTTTCTGAAGTGGTAGCGAAGAAATAGCGCGTTCCCTCCCGATCTGCAACCACACCCCCTAATTACATCCCAAACTACACCCTTAATTACACCCTTTGGCTGATGCGGCGGGGCATCCATCGTTTGTATATTATCCCCAAGGCGGACGAGCCGTGTCGGCGAGCTCACGTCGAGCCGCAGCCAAACAGGTTTGAACCGCGAATGGACGCTAAACAACGCGAATACAAATTAGCGCTTATTGGCGCCAATTAGCGGTTTGAAGTTTTCTTTGCCGCAAGAGGAGTTAAGGCTTGGCAATGGACATCTACGAGTTTCAAGTAAAAGGGCACCTCGACGACCGCTGGTCGAACTGGCTTGAGGGATTGACCATAGAGCGTCAAGAAAATGGCACGACCGTGCTGGCAGGACCGCTCGTTGACCAGGCAGCGCTGTATGGCGTGATCATTCGAATCCGAGATCTTGGCCTGTCTTTGCTGTCGGTGAATCGAGTGGTCGAATCGCACGGTAGCGCGTAGGGGGGAAGTTCGACAGGGAAATGTAGTCATAACTGTGGAACATAACGAAAAGAAAGAGCTGGAGAAGTATCGGGTTTCAAAATTAAAAAATCAAAGTAGATTAGCAGGAATACTTATGAAAGCGATCGTTCAAAGAGAGTATGGCTCACCGGATGTCTTCGAACTCAAGGAAATCGACAAACCGGTGGTCAAGGGTGATGATGTGCTGGTACGGGTTCACGCGGCTGCCCTCCACGCAGGTGACTATTTCGTGATGAGAGGCGTGCCGTACCTCGTGCGCATGGTTGCCGGGTGGCCAAAACCAAAAAACTATGTTCCGGGATTCGATGTGGCAGGGCACGTTGAGGCGGTCGGCAAGAACGTGACGCGGCTTCAACCAGGTGATGAAGTATTCGGCGCGTGCAACGGCGGCTGCGCCGAGTATGCGTGTGCTGCAGAAGGCATGTTCGTGCTGAAGCCGGCCAATCTCACGTTTGAGCAAGCTGGAGCCGTACCTACCTCCGCACTTGCGGCCCTCCACGGTCTTCGCGACGCGGGAAAGGTCCAGCCAGGACAGAAGGTCTTGATCAACGGTGCGTCGGGAGGCGTGGGTACATTCGCTGTGCAGATTGCCAAGGCGCTCGGAGCGGAAGTGACCGGCGTCTGCAGCACCAGGAACGTGGACATGATCCGATCGATCGGCGCAGACCATGTCATTGATTACACCCAGGAGGACTTCACGCAAAGCGGGCAGTGTTACGAT
>JBIOXB010000249.1:0-38237 GCA_044869275.1 bacterium | reverse complement strand
TCATTCGGCTCTAGGTTATTTGACGCCGATCGAATTTGAAACCGTTTGGAACCAAAAAAACAAATCGGAAGTCAAAGTTCATTAAGAACCGGCTTTTTTGTGTCCAAAAAATGGGGTGCACTACAGTGGTCTATGCTTTGCGAGGGTAATGATAAAGCCAGAGTGAGGGAATTGATGACGTTCATCTTCACACAAGATTACAGGAGGTAAGCAATGTATCGCAACGTGTTCATGATCATTCTGGCGGTCCTAACGAGCGCGTTTCTTGCGAGTTGTGGGACCGATTCCTCGACCCCCTCAACCGTCAACTCACCCCTAACACCGCCAACCGGAGCAGGGTCCACCGGAAGCCTGCCAGAGCTCCCCCAGCCCGAGGATTTCGTCGCAGTGATCGATAACGCCTATCTCGCGTTCACGCCCGGGAAAGTGTTTACGTACGAAGGCGAGACCGAGGATGGCCTCGAGCAGATCGTGGTCGAGGTGACGAAGCAGACCAAGACCATCCTTGGGGTGGTCACAACCGTCGTGCACGATCAGGCGTTTCTCAATGGGGAGCTCATCGAAGATACCTTCGATTGGTTCGCCCAGGACATAGATGGCAATGTCTGGTATTTTGGCGAGGACTCCAAAGAAATCCAAGATGGCCAAGTCGTGAGCACCGCGGGTTCGTGGGAGGCTGGCGTTAATGGAGCGCAGCCCGGCATCATCATGCTGGCCAATCCAACCGTAGGGACGAAGTACCAGCAAGAGCTCGCCGAGGGTGTGGCCGAAGATATGGCGAAGGTGGTGAGTCTTTCCGAGGAAGCCGAGGTGCCCTACGGGACATACGAAGAATGCCTGCAAACGGTGGAGTGGACGCCGCTTGAACCAGGAGCGCGTGAGTTCAAATTCTACGCGCCTGGAGTAGGTCAGGTGTTGGAAGTTCAGCCCAAAGCAGGGGGCAGCCGAATAGAGCTGACGAAGATCCAGAACTGATTCAGACGCCGCAGGCGGGTATTGGTATTCGCAATAGATCCGTTCTCAGGTGTTCGTGCCTTGGTCAAAATGCGGGCGAACTGATGACATAAAAAATAGTTTGCCTTTTCATTTTCTGTTTCTTAAGTTTGCAACCGCGCGGGACAAAAGACCGCCTTATTGCGAGTCCATCGCAATTGGACAAGGTGAGCTTTGCTCATCTTGAGCCACTTTTTTTATAGGCGTTCGCTCTTTAGCTGCATGCGAGAGAGACGAAGCGCCGTTCCCCAAACTTGCGGCATTGTCCCGCGCTCCATGTCGATTTTTTCCTCCATCACTTTGCTATTATTAGAATCAATCGATCAGCAACTAAAAGATTTCCCCAGCACAAGCCGGGGATTTTTTTTGCCCGGGGGTTTTCAAAAAAGGGCCTGACGCTCTGTGGCTTGTTGTTTTTCTGAAAATCAGCTATTCTGAAGGGTGTTCAAATAATGCTCTCTTTACGAGCAGGAGGTAGATCTTGAATGCACGGTTTGTCGATTTTGGCGAGATCGAAATTGACGGCCAGCGCTACGACTATGACGTGATCATAGACGAAATCGGGATCCGCAAACGGAAAAAGAAGCCTTCCAAGGTTTATCGTGACCAGTACGGACACACGCCATTATCGGTTGATGAGGAAATCCCATGGGGCGGCGAGCGCTTGATCGTCGGCACGGGTGCCTACGGGAAATTGCCGATCATGCCTGAAATTCTTGCTGAGGCCAAGCAACGCGGCATCGAGATCGTCGCCGTACCCACTGAGGAGGCCTGTCGGCTTATTTCAAACGAGGAAGGTAAGAAGGTTCGGGCACTTCTTCATGTGACCTGCTGATCTGGCGATTTTTCAGGTTTATTCTGTGGCATTCCGCGTGCGCTGCGATTCGGCTTGCTAACCAAACGCATTGCGGCTTTGAGCCCGTCCGAAATCCTCGTTCTGTCACGCAGAAGACCTCTTGGTAAATCCGGCACTAGGGCGTGAACTCGGCATTGTACCCGAGTCAAGGCAGAAATTTGAAATCATTTTGCCATCAAATTATCTTGCCCAGAGTTTTTCAATAGTTTGACCTGTAATCGTTTTGCTTTTCTAAAAAGTCTGAATAGTTACGAGCAAACAAACAAAATTGAATTGTTGCCTCAGTTCGTCGAATTCTCTTCCTGCTCAAACCCCCTTATCCTCTTCTTCAAATCATTCAACTGCTCGATCACCCCGCGCGTGTCCGGATGATAATCGCGCTCGTGTTGCCAATAGGCTTTGCCGAGATTCTCGAGCAGACGCGGGCGCAACGCATTGGCGGCGCGAGCCTGGTTCTTGAGCTGCTCAATGAATACCGGAATGTCAATGTCAGGCTTGGTGGTGGAGGGCAGACCCTCGGGCTCGAGGCGCTTTTCGATTTCGCGCTTTTGCGCGTGCAGATTTTCCAATTCCACGCGCCGGCGTTCGAGCTCGGCAATCACGCCGGTGATGCGCAGCTTGATCGGCTCCAGCTCGTCATGCGTGAAATGGTCGGCGAAATATTTCCAAAATTCTTCACCCGCGGCTTCGGCCGCGGCTTGCATGCGCTTGCCGTCGTTCGCAATCTGCGTGCGCAGCGCCAGAGTTTCGACTTTGCGTTTGGATTTATCGAGCATGCCGCCTACCGCCGTCTCCAACCGCGCGATTTCGCTTTCGCGGTCGCGCATCACCACCTGGTATTGCTGTGCTTTCGCAAAAATCTTCTGCAGCGCAGGCAGCTTGCCAATTTCTTCCGCCAAGCTGGCAAAGGCAACACGGCCGATTTCCCGATAGTTGGCCTCCAGCGCGCGATTGGCGTTCTCACGTTTCTGCTCCGCCCCCTCGATTTTGGCAACGACGCTTTGCCATTCGCCTTTGGCCGTGTCCAAACGCTTGATCTTGGCCTCCAACTCTGCGGCGGCATCACGATTGCGATGCAATTGCAGAAAACTGCGGCTGATGGTGTCCGCTTCGTTCAATGGCGGCAATGCACTCATGAACTCGTAAACGAGCTTGCCGAGATCGCGCAAGATCTTCTTCTCTTCTTCCTTGCCTTCGGAAAATTCCTGCACTTCGCGATAGCTCGGCAGTACGTTGAGCGCATACTGGCGATGGATTTCGAAATCAGCGTAAAGATCGGGATATTGCACGCGGCAAAAGTCGATCAGATCCGCGTAACGCCGCGCCAGCGCCGGTCGGCCGAAAACAATTTCACCGAACAAAGCCAGCCCGCTGCGGCGAAGCGCGGCGGCCTGCCCGTCCATTTGCGCAAAATTCGCGCGCGCAAACAGGCCGGTGCCGCTCATCATTTTCTTGAAGGCTTCGGCGGCATCGATGAGAGAAAGATTGAGTGCCAGCCCCATGCGATCGGCAGAGAATTCTTCGAGGCGGCGATAGAGATTCAAAAAAGGCCAGGCCAAGGGATTGACACCAGCCAGAAACAATAGCCCGCGCACCGGCAGCCCGACTTTGCGGCGTTTCGCCGGAAGCGCGAGCATGCGCCCAATCAACCAGATCATCTGGCCAATGTCATGGCGGTTGAGCATGGCGCCCGCCATCCGGTCATTAAAAAGCAGCAGGCCTCGCCCGGCTGCTTGCCATGCCCGCGGCGCGAGCGGCGCGGAGTCCGAGACGTGAATCTCCCATGGCCGCGCCTCCTCCAATGCCTTGGAAACGACGGTTTTGATATATTGCATTTCCGGAAAGTTGTCTGCGCTGGCTTGCAAGCTGTTGCCGAGCAGCCGGGCAAAGGAGAATCTTCTTTTTAGAAAAACCAGGAGCACGAGCAATATGAGCGATCCCGCCGTGATCACGAAGATTCTCGGGAAGCGCAAGCCCAGCCCGATGGTACCGGCAGCAGTGAGGAGACTCCAAAAAATAATGAGACGCAGTAGAAATTTTTCCCGCGGATGCCGGCACGCCTGGAAATCAATGCTGCGATTTACTAAAATTTTGGCCGGCGGAATCTTGGTGGCCATTCTCCCTCCGTTGGTGCGGCCGAGGATACCGGAAAACGCGATGCCAGACGCGCACAAGCCGCCGTGCGGATATTTTGAAAGCATTCACAAACATGAATAAAAAACATGATACAAAACCATGTCTCGGTTGTCAAGCGGGAATTCCTCATCGTTCGCTGTCGTACACCCCATGTAACGCTCGCGGATACTTGCATCCGTCAAAAAATATGCTTAACTTTCTATAAAACAAAGTTGGTACACTTCTTGAAAATATTTTTTACCGAGATGTTCACATCGATTGTCAAGGAAGTTTGAATGGATCGCAAGTTAGAAAAAAAGAAGTGGCCTCCGAAAAAGATCGCGATACTGGCAGGCGGCGCCGTATTCGTTTTGTTCACGCTTTACAGTTTCATGTTTGGCGACAGCAGCTCGAAGCTGAACGTGGAAGCCGAAAAGATCACGATTTCAACCGTGAACAAGGGACCGTTTCAAGAATTCATTCCCGTCACCGGCACGGTGATCCCGATCAAGACGATTTACCTCGATGCCATCGAAGGCGGGCGCGTGGAGAAAAAGCTCATCGAAGCCGGCGCCATGGTCACCGAGGGCGATCCGATTTTGCAACTGGCCAATACCAATTTGGTGCTCGACATCATGTTTCGCGAGGCGCAGTTTTTCGAGCAGAGCAACAATCTGCGCAACACGCGTCTGCTGATGGAACAAAATCGCCTGACGTTGCGCCAGCAATTGGTCGAGCAAGAGTATCAACTGCAAAGATTGAAACGGTTGCACGAACGCAGCCTGGAATTATTGAAGAAGAACTTGATTTCACAGCAAGAATTCGAGCAAGTGCGGGACGAGTACAACTATCATCAGAAGCGCAAAGAACTTTCCGAAGAATCTTTCAAGCAAGATTCCCTTTTTCGGCAATTGCAAATCGAGCAGTTGGAATCTTCTTTGAAGAGAATGCAGAACAATCTCGGGGTGGTGAAGCAGAAACAAGAGAGCTTGGTTCTGCGCGCGCCGGTGACGGGACAATTGACCTCACTCAACGCCGAGATTGGCGAGTCGAAAGCGCAGGGCGAGCGGCTGGGCCAGGTCGACGTGCTCGACGGCTTCAAGGTGCGCGCGGGCATTGACGAGCATTACCTGGCGCGCATCAACGTCGGCCAGGCGGGCGCATTTGACTTTGCCGGCAAAACTTATAAATTGATCACACGCAAAGTCTATCCCGAAATTCGCGACGGCCGTTTCGACGTCGATTTGGAATTTGAAGGTGAGGAGCCGGGAGGCATTCGCCGCGGGCAAACGCTGCATATTCGTTTGGAGCTGGGTGATCTTTCCGAAGCGCTGCTGTTGGCGCGCGGCGGTTTTTATCAAAAAACCGGCGGGCAATGGGTTTACGTTTTGGAAGGCTCCAGCAAAACGGCGACGAAGCGCGCGATTCGCCTGGGACGGCAAAATCCGCAAGTGTTCGAGGTGTTGGAGGGCTTGCAGCCGGGCGAGCAGGTGATTACGTCAACCTATGACAGTTTCGGCGATAATGATAAGCTGGTTTTGAAGTAATTTACGCATGCCGGACAAGCCGGAACGCCAAAATTCAAAGCACAAAATTCAAAACGTGACTTTGAATATTGAGCTTTGATTTTGAATTTTTCGTATGACCCGGACAAGCGGGAACCCAAAATTAAAAACGCAAAATCCAAATGTGCCTTTGAATTTTGAGCTTTGGGTTTTGAATTTTTTCACACAAGGGAGAATCTCATGGCCGACGCTCTGATTCGAACCAACAACCTCAAAAAAGTCTACACCACGGAAGAAGTGGAAACCACGGCCCTGAACAACGTGAATCTGGAAGTGAATGCCGGAGAATTCGTGGCCATTATGGGGCCCTCGGGCTGCGGCAAATCGACGTTGCTGAATTTGCTTGGCCTGCTCGACAACCCGTCGGACGGCGAATTCCATTTCGTCGGACACGAAGTCTCGAAATACACCGAACGCCAGCGCGCCAATTTGCGCAAATCCAACATCGGCTTCGTGTTTCAGAGCTTCAATTTGATCGACGAGCTCACGGTGTTTGAAAATGTCGAGCTGCCGTTGTTGTATCTCGGCGTGTCCTCGGCGGAGCGCAAGAAAAAAGTGGAAGCGGCCCTGGAGCACATGCAAATCATGCATCGCCGCAACCATTTCCCGCAACAGCTCTCCGGCGGCCAGCAACAACGCGTCGCGGTGGCGCGCGCGGTGGTGAGCACGCCCAAGCTCATTCTCGCGGACGAGCCCACCGGCAATCTCGATTCGACGCACGGCGACGAAGTGATGAAGCTGCTCACAGATTTGAACCAGGCCGGTACCACCATCGTGATGGTGACGCACGCGCCCGCCTACGCCGAGTTCGCGCACCGGGTGGTGCATTTGTTCGACGGGCACGTGGTCACGGAAAACTACATGGAGCCGCATCAAGCGCGCAAGTTGGCATAAAAGCGAAAAAGGCATCCGCGTGGATGCCTTTTTCGTTCAATGTGTTGCAGCTCTCACTGGCTGTCATTCCTGCGAGTGCCACCAGCCCATCTACCTGACCAGCGCCATTTTCCTGATTAACCGAAGATTCTCCGTTTGCAGAGCATAGAAATAAACTCCGCTCGCAGCGCCGCTCGCCTCCCAATGACGCACGTGCTCGCCGGCCGGCAGCATTTCGTCATCGATCAACGTCGCAACTTTCTTTCCCAGCAGGTCATAGATCACCAGTTGCACGCGCTCGTGGCGCGGCAAGGAGAACTTGATCGAGGTGATGGGGTTGAAAGGATTCGGATAATTCTGCGCCAAAGCGTAGCCTGAAATCTGTGCGGCACGCTCTTCGCGCTCCTTGACGCCGGTCAGCAAAATGTCTTCATCGCCGGGTTGATACGGCACGAAGGCGAGCGGAAAATAATACATCTCATCCGTGGTTTTCTCTCCCCAGGTCACTTGTTTGGGAGGATGGTTCGGGTTGCGCGGATTATTGACGGTGTTGTCGTAAGTCGCGAACGCATGAACCTGCGCGCCCGCCGGAATTTTGATCAAATGTTCCTGCGAATAACCTCCCTGCCAGTTGAAATCCCAATTATTGATCTTGATGAGATTCGTGCGCTGGCCCTGCGCATCGACGGTGTACAGCTCCCACGCTTTCCCCAGCAAATGGCAATGCGGCCAGAACGACAGCAGCGAAACATCGAAGGGCACGTTGACGATGCCGTGAAATTGTTTGACTTCGCCGGCTGGAATGATGAAGGGGCCGTTGACCAAATCGAAAGGCAGCATGATGCGCACCTGCAGATAGCGTGCGATCGGTTTTTGGGCGAAAAAAATATTGAGCGAAGAGGAATCCGATTCCGCAACCGGTCGCGGCGCGTAGTGGATTTGCAGAAGCAGATCGGCATTTTTTGGAATTTTCTGCCCGATGCTGGCGGGAAAAAAGCGCGGCACCGTGCCCGGCGCGTAACCTGGAAGCTGCCCTTGGATCGCCACGCCGAAGCCGCCATAAGAGGGATAACCATATGCCGCATCCTGTTGATCTTGCAGACGTCCCTGGCCATTGACTTCGATCGCGATCAAGGCATGATGCACGATCTTGCGATTGCCGGGGCGAAACTCCACCGCGGCGATGTCCTGGTCTTGCGTCAAGCCGGTAGGCAGAACGAAAATGCGATACTCATCGACATTATTGCCTTTGATGGTGTACGACTGGCTCATCGACAGCACCAAATCCGGAGTGCCCAATTGCGAACCCGTGGGAAAGCTGGGCAAAGGCGCTTCCAGGTTCGGATCGCCTTGCGGCGCCCCGGCGTCAACCCACTGCGCAATGAGCTGGATTTGTTCGTCGGTCAAAAATCTTTCGTCGAGCAACTTGCTGTAGCTGCGGTCCGGCATCCAGGGCGGCATGTAGTGGATACCGGTGACGTACTTGATCATTTGCGCGCGCGTCGCCGCCTCGTTATAATTCGTCAGCGGAAAGGGCCCGATCTCGCCCGGGCGATGGCACTTCGTGCAATTGTTGTAAATGATCGGCGAGATGTGTTCGCTGAAATTGACCGTTTGCGCCGCCAGCGGGCTAATGCTTGCGGCGAGACCGAGCAGAACAATGGCATGTTTTTTCATGTAACGCTCCTGCGTAAAAGGTGAGGACGGGAGCTTTGCCGAAGCACCCAAGAACTGCGTGCTCCCGCCATGACAGCTTCAATTTATTCTGCCGAACGCGGCACCTCGATAAATGCCCTCTTTTACTTTCGCGGGGTAATGAAACAACCTATGGCTTGCGTTTCTTTCACCGCTATTGCGTGGCCCTTGGAAATGGCAGCCAAAGCATCCTGTAATTCGTGCGCCGTGATCACCTGCCGTCTCTGTCCCAGGTGCGCGAAGCTGTTATCGATTCGTCCTTTATATAAAACGCGCTGGGAAGAATGATCCACGACAAAAGTTTCCGGCGTGACTCGCGCCCCCAGAGATTTCATCAACCGGCTTTCACCGTCGAGTTGCACCGGAAACGGGAGCTCGTACTTTTTCTGAAATTGTGCCACGCTTGCTTCATTTGAAGCCGCATTGGCAAAGACGCCGGCAAATTTGATTTTGCCCCGTGCATATTCGTGATGAAGCTGCTTCAGCACGAGCGTCGCGCTTTGCGAGATCGGGCAATCTTCTGCCAGAAAAATATACACGGTGACACCAGGCTCTGCAATTTCTGTGGCGGCATCGCCATGGGTGGCGCGATGGATGCCAATCACGACAAATAGGCCACACAGCAAGAGCAGCGCGAAGCGCAAAGTTTTCTTTTCCATAATCCTTGTCCTTCGAATGAAACTATCTTCCTCCTGCCATTGCCAACTCGCCATCATCACTTATTCACGCAACATGTTTGCCAAGCGAAAGATAATAATCTGAAGCTCAAATTCAATTACTGATGGCTATGAAAAGTCCCGGAACGTACCGCCAGGGACGCGAAAGGTGTACCGCATCTTTTGAGAAGAATAGTTACAAGGAGAGATGAGGTCTGAGGGCGGCAAGCTTCTCCTGTGCTTGACTTTGCGGCGGTTTTTGTGCACTTTCAAAGTAAACAAATCTGAGGAATTTGGCAAAGCTTTTGAAAATGTTCAACGAGGCGTAGAACTCATGCAGCAAATCGAAGCACTAGAAGTAAAACGCCGGCGTGAGGCGGGCGAGCAATTGGTATTGCTGGATGTGCGCGAGCCGAACGAGGTGGCGTATTGCCGCATTCCGGACTCGGTGCACATCCGCATGAACGAGATCCCCTCACGGTTGCAGGAATTGAATCCGAGCGACACCATCGTGGTTTATTGCCACGTCGGCGGCCGCAGCCTCAGAGTTTGCCAATTTTTGGAAGCCAATGGGTTCACCAACGTTTTGAATCTGCGCGGCGGCATCAAGCAATGGTCCGTAGAGGTCGATCCCACAATGCCGAGGTATTGAACTCCGCAAATTCAGATAGAGTTGCCATTTAGGTAGCACTGCAATAGGCTGCGAGCAGCCCTCGGCATTGGGATTGATCTTCTTCCGAACGACGCCCGGCATTGCCGGGTTCCCCCACCCGCCTTCACTTAACCAAAGACTCCAAATTGCACAAGAAATCTGTCGATTTTTTATTTCACTGATCGTCATATGATCAAATTGGGTAAAAGTGGAATCACGCCACAAATTTGCCCGGAGCTCAAGACTTTGCACGGTATTCAAAAAGGGAGCCTGGTTATGGCACAGTACATGCTGTTGCTTCGTGGTGGAGAGTTCAAACAATACTCTCCGGAGGAGATGCAGAGAATCGTCGAGCGTTACTTTGGCTGGGGAAACAAATTACGCAGCGAGGGCCGATACCACGGCGGCGATGAATTAAGAGACGGCGGACGCCTGGTGAGCGTGAAAAACGGCAAAGTGGTTGACGGTCCGTTCACGGAGACCAAAGAAGTCGTCGGCGGTTATTTTCTGATCGAAGCCCAGAATCTCCAGGAAGCCGCCGAGATTTCCAGAGAGTGTCCACACTTGAGTTGCGGCGGCGCGATCGAAATTCGCGAAATTAACCCGCATCAAGAATGAGCAGTGCTCTGCACTTTCCTCCGGGGCCTCACCGCGCACACGTGAGCTGACGCCCGCCGTCCACGCTCAACGTTACGCCGGTGATCCAGCCCGCGCGTTCGGAGGCGAGATATAAAATGGCTTCAGCAACGTCTTCCGGCTCTCCGACGCGGCCGAGGGGATGCGTCGTTTTGCTGTGTTCCAAAAATGCGGCGTATTTGCCTTCATCCATGCCGCTGCGGCGATGCAGGTTGGTGACCACGACGCCGGGGTTCACGGCATTCACGCGCACGCCGGCAGCCGCCAATTCCAGTGCGGCACAGCGCGTCAATTGATCCAGGCCGGCTTTGCTCACACAATAGGCCAGCACATTCGGAAAGGCGCGCAGGCCGGTGACGCTGGAAACGTTCACGACGTTGCCGCGTTTTTTTTCCAAATGGGGAACGGCGTATTGCATCATGTAAAAAGCCGCGTTCAAATTCACTTCCATCATTTCATTCCAGCCCTGCCGCGTCGTGTTTTTGATCGTGCCGTTGCCGATAATGCCAGCGGCATTGACGAGCACATCGAGCTCGCCGAAATGCTCGGCCGCCTGTTGCACGGCTTGTTGGCAGTCTGCGGCGCGCGTCACGTCCGCTGGAACGATCAGCGTTTTTTGTTCATGTCCTGGCATTTCTTTTGCAAAAGCTTGCAACGCTTTGACATCTCGTCCCAATAAAGCCAGCCGGGCGCCCTCGCGCGCAAATACCACGGCCGTAGCCCTGCCGATGCCACTGGAAGCTCCGGTGATAAGGGCAATTTTGTCGTGCAGCAGCATTTTATTCCTCGTTTGATTCGAAGTATGACGCCAACAACACGGATCGTTTCCGATTTGCGGGCAAATTACCAAAACTCACCGGAAGAAGCAAGACACCCAAAATGAAAAAATCTCCCTCGCTCCTGCCGTTGCTGATCTTCCTCGGGCTCGCCGTGTATGATGTGATCATCGGCGGTGCGATCGCGGCGCTGCTCAAAAGCGACGGCTTCACGGCGCTCGATCAACGCTTGAACAATGTCCATCAATTGGCATATGGGATGGTCACGGCGGGGGCCATGTCATGGTGCTATGCGCGTGCGCGCAATTTTTTACCGGTGCTAGCGGTGGCCGTACTCTTCGCCAGTTTTGTGGAAGATACCCTGTTTTACCTGTTGATTCCTTTTTTCAATCCGCTCATAAGCCTGATCACCGGAGGGGTTATATATGAAGCCGCTGGCGGCGAGTGGATGCCCGGGCAAGTTGCAGGCTGGACGGGCTGGGTGGGGCGGATGGCGGCCGGTCAAAACATGGCGCTGGCACGCAGTACGATCCTGCTGCTCAACGGTATTGGAATCATGCTGGCTTTTTTTTTGTTGAGGCGATACGTGTGCACGCAAGGCAGGGGTCACGCTGGCGGCGCTGAAAAGCAGGGGTAGCGGTTATTTCCAGACCGTCACCGTGATGCGGATCCTGGGCGATGCCGGGATTAAAAATCCACGCGCTCGCCGGCGCCGCGACCGCCTGGAAAGCCGGAATCACCGCGCGTGACGCGGGAGATTCCGGCATTCGAGGACAAAGATTTGAACGTGGCGGGAGAAGCGCTCAATGCAACGGTTGGAGAAACGGCAAAAAATGCAAATCCGTTTGGGCAAAATCTCGGTGCACGGAATAAACATAGATGTCTTGAGGAAAATACCTGCGATAGACGGCGTCGGAAAAACGCACGGCTTCGTCATGATAAGAATTGATGCCATTCTGTTGGAAATACTCCTCCAAGTGCCGGAGCGCTTCCGCCCAAATCGGAATGGTATCGATCTCCGCCAGCAGGCGGCTATAGCCGCTGGCGTCTCCCCGGAAAAGTTTTTTGAGAAAACGTTTTTGCTGCTCCGGCGAAATGATGCTCGCCACGCTTGGTAATTCTTCCATTTCACGACCCGGGTTCGCCGAAATGTTAATCGTGAAGTTCTGATCATCCTCGATTTTCCGCTGCAGCATAAATATCTCCTTTCTTTGTCAAGCCAAAAAAAATTTAGGACGTCCTTGTACAAAGAAAGCAGTCGCTTCCTGCCTAAAGTGCAAGGCCACGGTGTGCGTGGTAGCAAGCAAGAGAAACCTCGATGGCGGTGATAGAAATACGTTTCCCTTGCTCAGGACATGGCGGCTGCCTCGAACAAGAATGTGCGAAAAGCGGAATACTTTTGGGGGAATTGACAGGAGGTGATCTTGAATCGCGCTTTGAATGCAGCCAAATGAGCTCGCCTCAGTCACGAGCCGGGCCGGGGCGCGCATGTGCGCAGACCGGCAAGAGCCGATCCCGGCCAGGAGCGGGAAAGAGGTGAGCGCCGTTGCCTGGCTCACAGCGAACCGTCTGTTTCAATGAGAAACAGTGAGGTTGTCGAAAAATAAAAGACGAAAAATCAGTACGAACTTCTCGCGCGGGGTGCGGAAAAAATCTACAAAAAAATTAACCTAAAAATAACGCGCCTTCCGGACGCTGAAATCCGGAAGGCTTTTGGGGGTCACTCGACAAAAAGAATGTGCTGCAATGCGGCGTGGGAGCCTGCCATTTTGTCGTGCAAAAATCATAAACTGAACGCCAGGAAAAAACTGCCGCTGGGGCGCACCACTTGCAGCAAAATGGAATCGCCGCTGTTCATGGTCTTAATCGCTTGCTGGAATTGTGCCAGGCTTTCCACACGTTTGCGATTGACCGAGCGGATCACATCACCCTCGCGCAAACCGGAACGATAGGCGGTGCTGTTTTGGTCGATATCCACCACCACCAAACCGCTGAGCTCCGGGTCGATATCGTATTGCCCGGCCAATTCGCGATCCAGCGGCGCCACGGAAAAGCGCAGCAAATCTTCGGCGCCCTGGGGCTTTTCCTCCCGGCCCGGCGCCTGCGCTTGCTGCTCATCGGCGGGAAGCTCGTCGAGACGCAAGGTAAAATTCTTGGGCTTGCCCTCACGCCAGACTTCCAACTGCACCTCCGTGCCAGGGGCTGTCGCCGCAATTTCATTGCGCAATTGCCGATCGTTCAAAATCTTCTTGCCGTTCAGTTTGCGCACCACGTCGCCTTCGCGCAGCCCGGCTTTTTCCGCCGGCGAATGGCCGAGCACCTCGCTGATCAGCGCGCCGTCGGTATCCGATAGCTCCAATGATTTTGCCAGCGCCTCATTCACGCTCTGCGGCCGGACCCCCAAATAACCACGCACGACCTTGCCGTATGTGATCAACGCTTCCATCACCTGGTGCGCCATGTTCACCGGCACCGCGAAACCAATGCCTTGAAAACCGCCGCTGCGTGTCGCGATCGCCGTGTTGATGCCCACCAGCTCGCCATCGAGATTCACCAGCGCACCGCCGGAATTGCCGGGGTTGATCGCGGCGTCGGTTTGAATGAAATCCTCATACACGGCCAGGTCCACCTGTGACCGGCCCTTGGCGCTGACAATGCCCTGCGTCACGGTGTTCGCCAGCTCCTCGCCCCACGGGCTACCCACCGCCAGCACCCACTCCCCTACGCGCAATTGCTCGCTGTCGCCGAGCTTGATTGCCGGCAGATGTCTCGCCTCGACCTTGATGACCGCGAGATCAGTGCGAGGATCGGCGCCGATCACTTTGGCCGGCAGCGTGCGGCGATCCAGCAAGCGCACATAAATGCTGTCCGTTTGCGTAATGACATGATTATTGGTCAGAATATAGCCATCTTCCCGCACAATCACGCCGGAACCCAGGCCCTGCTGCCGAAACTCGCGTTCGGGGCCGCGTTGGCGCCCGCGGGGCGAGCCCTCGCCGAAAAATTCCCGGAACGGATCGCCAAAGTTGAAAAAAGGGTTCGCCGTCGTGCGCACGCGTGTCACTTTTTCCGTGAACACCGTAACCACCGTGGGGTTGACAACTTCAGCGATTTCTACAAAGGCATTGCTCAAGTCACGCAGAGAGTTTAGGGCACGGTCGCGCGCGGGTTGTACCGCAGCAGGTTGGGATTCGCTCGCCACCGGCGAACTGAAAACACGAGGCTGCGAATGCTCGTTGAATTGTGAAAAAACCAGCGCGCCGATGGATATGCCAATCAGTAAAAAAATCATGCTGGAATATTTTCTTGAGACACTCATAACTCATTCTCCTTGCATCTGAACGAAAACTCGTTTGAACTGCTGCATTCGCGGGCTCCTTGCGTGGGCGGCTTTCGGGCCACTCATGACATAGTGAACACGCGAACCCATAGAGTGGTGCAATTCCCAGCACCATGAATTAGAATTTATGCATCTATTCTAATGTAATGGGACTGCAATAAGCAATGATTTGGCTTAAACGTTGCAAGGCAAGTTTTGTTGCCGGTATGTGCCGAAGGGTAAAGTGAGCAGGCGCAAGAATTCAACCAACTGCTCGCGGCAGGGCGTGCACAAAGCGCAATGCTTTTCCACGCGCAGGCGCTCGGACTCGATCAGTTCATTTTTGACGAACATGCCAATTCGGTCGAGCGGCAGACACGGGCTCGCTGCCTGCACGGATGCCGGCGCAGAAGATGATCGCAGGTCCATGGCGTGCGATGCGAGCGTGGAGGCGCGGCCCACGTCATTCGTCGGGGCCACGGCGATTGCCTTGTCAACGCAACTTTTCAAATGCTTTTCGATTTCAATCTCATCCGGCGAGGTACGATGCGGCAACAGCATGAATAATGTCACGCTCCGTCTCTCGCGCGCAGATGATGAGCCAGTTTCGCGCGCGTGCGGTGCGTGAGTTGCTCGATGGCGTGGCACGAGTTGATTTTCAATCCCAGCACCCGGACAATGTCATCCGGAGAAAAACCGTAAAAAAAGGCCAGTTTGAAAATCAGCAGATTGCGATATCTTTTGCGGCCGCGCAGAATTTTTTCGAGGCCAGCATCGAGGTCGTGCAACAAAGTGAGATAATCCTCCGGAGCGCCGGCAGGCTCGGGAAAAACGGGTCCACGGAAGCGGCCGGTTTCCTCCGCCAGAGCCTCGAGCGGCAGCTGGAATACACCCTTGCGCGGCAGCATCTTCAACGCCACGCCGGCCGCGATTTTGCGCAAATAAGCCTGTGCGGTGCTCTCGCTTTCGCCGCTAAAACGATGCAGCGCGCGCCGGTCATTTTCCAATAGACGCAAATGGAAGCGCTGCAGCGCGTCTTGAAAAAGATGCGCGTGCCGGCCCGCCGGGGGATGGCCCAGAATGCGATGAATGGCAGAAAGAATAGACGGGCGATAGCGGCGTAAAAACTCCTGCCAGGCCGCTTCATCATTGGGCGTGGCCGCGCAGCGCGCAAACAAATCACGTGGGGAGAGTTTCTGCAAATTTCCCTTCCTGATGAAAATATTCTTGCATTTGAACGCCGGGATTTCTAACCTTTAAAAATCTTGGAATCTTCCGCGCTATTTCAAAGGAGTATTATTTCATTGTCACAAATCGGCATCTGGCATTTTCTTGCCAATAGCAGTCTCTTCAGTAAGACCATTCTCCTTCTGCTGCTGCTGCTCTCCGTCGCCAGTTGGGCCATTACCTTAAACAAACACTGGCAGTTCCGCGCCGCGCTCGAATCGTACATGCGCGCCATCAACATTTTGCGCCCGAACGCCGACCTGCAAGCGCTCTACGGCAAGCTCGTCAAAGAAATAGGAGGACCCTCCGGGAGAATCTTCGAAGAGGGTTATTTGACATTGATGGCTTTTCTCGAGGCACCAGGCAAGGCGCGTTACGCGGATACCACGCTGGGCTCTGCCACCCCTACGCCGGAGCGGGATGTTCATTTACGTTTGCAGGCCACTTTGGATAACGAGATTTCTCACCTCAGCAGCGGCCTGGGATTTCTGAGTACCACCACCGCCATCAGCCCGTTTCTGGGTTTACTGGGAACGGTGTGGGGCGTGATGTACACTTTTTTGAGCATCGGCCAGACCGGCAGCGCCGAGCTCGCCGTGGTGGCGCCGGGCATCGCGGAAGCGTTGATCACCACGATCGCGGGGTTGGTCGTTGCCATTCCTGCGCTGGCGTGCAACAATCACCTCAATACGCGGCTGGCGAAGATCGAAGACCATTTTTCCCGGCTGCACATCGAATTGGACATTTATTTCACGCATAGCTGGTTCCGTGAGAAAACAAAGATCGAAAGCCGTCTCGGACATCAACGTGACGCCGCTCGTTGACGTGGTATTGGTGTTGTTGATCATTTTCATCATCACCTCGCCTTTTTTGCGCTCGGGTGCGAAGGTGGATTTGCCGCGCGCCGTGGTGCGCCAGCCGCAATCGCAGCGCGCGGTGCTGGTGACCGTCGATCGCGCCGGCCAGGCGTTCGTGAATGCCGATCGTGTACCTTTGTCCGAAATCGGCGCGAAAGTGGCCGCGGCTCTGCAACGCTCTCCCGGTCTGCCAGTCTTGATCGAAGGCGACAATAAAGCGGAATACGGCAACATCATGCACGTGATGGACATGATCCGGCAGGCCGGCGTCGAAAATGTCGCGCTGGTGTTGGAATCCGCGACGGCCAAGGAATTGCCACGCTAGAAAACCGACTTTGATATTTGAAATGCGCCGATCAACTGAAAAAGCATTTGCGGTTTCCGCCGCCGGCCACATGCTGTTGCTGGTCATCGTGATGCAGGCGAGCCAATGGCGTCCCATCCAACGCGGCTATCCGCGCACGATCTCGGCCGTGCTCGTTCCCAAGGGTGCGAAGGGTACGGCGCCGTCCGGGGCGAATCCGGCGCCGGCAGGTGCGAGTGTCACCGCACCGCAGCCGCCGGCCGAGAAGAAAGCCGAGCCGCCCAAGCAAGAAACGCCCCGCCCGGAGGTTGCCAAGGAGCGTGTGGATAAAAATGCCACCCGCGCCGTTTCCATAAAAAGCCCGCCGCCGGCGCAGAAGAGAAAGGTCGAGCAGGAGAAAACTCCCGGCAGCGGAACCCCTGCACCGGCTTCCACAAGCTCTCCTGCGGCGAGGAGCGGGGGCGGCAGGATCGGTGCGGGCAGCGGCACCGGTGGTGTGGCGCGTGTAGACGGGCCGGAGTTTCCGTTTCCGCATTATATCGCGTTGCTGCAATTTCGCATTGAAAACCAATGGCAGCCGGCTTATCTCGGTGCCGGGCAATTTCTGGCAACGGTGCATTTCGTCATCGCCAAGAGCGGTAAAATTCTCTCAGCGGAGCTCGAGCAATCGTCCGGCAATTTTACATTCGACCAAGCCGCTTTGCGTGCGGTGCACAACGCCAATCCCCTGCCTCCACTTCCCGAAGGCGTGGGCACGGAAACACTGGGCGTTCATTTTGATTTCGTTGCAAATTGGTAGCTGGTACAGCCATTAGCTGGAAATGTCGTCAAAATATTTGCCGGCGCGGGTTTGGAGGAGTAGGATAAGATGACGCTGCGTGCTGCTTTTTGTGCAAATACGCGAACTTAACGTTGTAGTACTAGTTATCAATTGATAATTCACAATTATCAATTGTCAATTGTGAATTGTGAATGGTCAATCAGTATCGTGGAGTAACAGACAATAGATGCGATTCTTCAAACCAATAGGATGCTGGATTCTCTTCGCAATTTTTATAATCGCGGAAACCGTACTGGGCCAAAGTGAAGTCCGCTTGCGCGTGGAAACCAATTCTTTCTCGCGCATTCCGGTGGAGCTGAAGAACTGCACACCGCGCAAACAGGCCAGCATCATGGAATCGTCGCGCGTGCTGGATATTTTGGATAATGATTTGTGGATGTCCAGCGTCATCGCCTCCTACCGCACCGACGAGCAGTTGGCCGGCCAGAATTCGCCGTGGCTGGAATTGGCCGCGCGCGGCAGCGGCGAACCGTTCCGGTTGACGGTACAGCCTGAGATCGAGGTCGAAGGCAGCGAAGTGACGCTGGCCGCAAAGTTGCGCGACGGCCGCTCCCAACTCGTGCTTGCCGACAAGACCTACCGCGGCTGCCGCGACAATCTGCGTTTGCTCGTGCATTCTCTCGCGGACGACATCGTCGAAACGCTCACCGGCCAAAAAGGCATTGCACAAAGCCGCATCGTGTTCACCGCCCAGGCCCTGCAAGCCAAAGAGCTTTTCGTGATGGACTACGACGGCACCAACTTGCAACAGCTCACGCAAAACGGCAGCCTGAATTTGTCGCCGGCGTGGTCGGCCGAGGGCCGCACGATCGCGTTTACGACTTATCAATTCGGATCGCCGGATCTTTTTTTTATTGAAGCGTTGTCCGGCAAAACCTCCTTTCATTTGAAACAGGCGGGACTGCAATCGGCTG
Source organism: bacterium (assembly GCA_044869275.1). GTDB lineage: Bacteria > Zhuqueibacterota > Zhuqueibacteria > Zhuqueibacterales > Zhuqueibacteraceae > JBIOXB01. Next base: position 19,958 of record JBIOXB010000249.1, on the reverse strand, counting down.
CGGTATGGTCGCCGGACGGCAAACGCGTTGCGTTCACTTCCACGCACGAAGGCAATGCCGAGATTTACCTCATGAATCCCGGCAACTCCAAGCTGCAGCGCCTGACGATCCATCCGGCCACCGATACTTCGCCGAGCTGGTCGCCCACCGGCCGAGAGCTGGTGTTCACCTCCGATCGCTTGGGCACGCCGCAATTGTTCATCATGGATGCCGAGGGCAGCAACGTGCGCCGCCTGACGCTGCTGGGCGATTACAACGATTCTCCCGCGTGGTCGCCCAAGGGCGACAAGATTGCCTACGTTTCGCGCCTCGAGGGCCGGTTTCAAATTCTGACGGTGGACGTTACCGGCGAAAATGCCGTGCAACTCACGGCTTCAACGGGTACCAACGAGGACCCGAACTGGTCGCCCGACGGCTATCGCCTGGTGTTCAGCTCCACGCGCGAGGGCAAATCTGATTTGTACAGCATGGAATGGAACGGCGAGAACGTGCGCCGCCTCACGCATCGCGGTAATTGTACCAGCCCGGCGTGGTCCGCCAACGTCCGGCCAAAAGAGTTTTTTGACTGCAAGAAGTAAACTCAAGTTTGGAGAACAAGATGATTCGTTCGATCTCGTCTACCCGGGGAGTGATTTCATTTTTGGTTCTGGCAGGTGCCGCACTTTTGCTGTCCGGCTGCTCGAAAAAAGCGACCAATATCGCGCCGGAAGAGGAACCCGCCCCGCGTGAGCGCGCGGAGCCGGCGCAGCAACCACCGGAAGAGCCCAAAGCAGCGGTGCGCGAGGAAAGCAGCGAGCCGGCGCCGCTGGTGTTTGACAATGTGAATTTTGATTATGACAGATCCGAGCTCACCGCGACGGCGCGCGATCTGCTCGCCAATCATGCGCGATTGTTGCGCGACAACCCGGGCGTCAAAATCTTGGTTGAGGGGCATTGCGACGAGCGCGGCACGATCGAATACAATCTCGCCTTGGGTGAACGGCGCGCGGACGCGGTTTCGCGTTATCTGGCCTCATTGGGCGTCGAACGATCGCGCTTGTCCACCATCAGTTACGGCAAGGAGAGGCCCCTGGATTACGGGCATAGTGAGAGCTCCTGGTTCAAAAACCGCCGCGCCGAATTCAAAATCGTCAATCGCTAAACGGGCGAGGGAAAATATGCGAGCGTTCATGATCTTCGCCGCGTGCTGCATGAGCCTGCTGGCCGGGGGCTGCCTCACGCCCCAACAAGTGCGCAAAATGGAAAATGAGAACGCCGACTTGCGTACACGAGTCGATTCGCTGCAACTGGAAGTCGAGCGTTTGCGCAGCACGCTCGCCAAAACCGAAATGCCGGCTTTGCAGGCCCAAGAAACCGCCTTGCGCGCCGGCGCGGACGCGGAGCTGCGCTTGAATCAATTCGCCGAGCAAATGCGCGTGCTCAACGATCGCGTCGATGACCTCGACAACCGCGTCACCAACATGCCCAACAAGCTGCGTGTGGCTGCCGACAGAATGGCCTCCTCGCCGCCGCCTGCAACTTCGACCGAACCCTCGCTCAAGGAGCCGGCGCCAAACTCCGAGGCCGCGGCCATTAAAGGCAGCAATGCCACGGAAAAAGCCAGTGCGAATGACCTCAGCAAGCTTTACGACACGGCCTATCAGGATTTGGTGCGCGGGCAATATGACATGGCACGCGAAGGATTTTTGGAATTCTTGCGGCGCTATCCCCAAAGCACGCTCGCCGATAATGCGCAGTACTGGATCGGTGAGAGCTATTATTCGCAGCAGCAATATGCGCGCGCCGCGGCCGAGTTTGCCGAGGTCATGGAAAAACATGCCGGCGGCGACAAAGTGCCGGCCGCCATGCTCAAGCGCGCCTTTGCGATGATTTCCATGTCCAAGCGCCCCGAAGCGCGCACGTTGATGGAGCAGCTGATCAAAAAGTATCCGAATTCGCAAGAAGCGGAGTTAGCCCGTGCGAGGCTAAAGGATTTGTAGGGGTTCTTTGAGAAAAATCTGCAAGGCCTATTCGCATTCATTCAGAATGTGAATAGGCCTTTCGTTTTGATGTTGGGGAGAGTCCTCAATTCTACCAGAGGAGTTTATGCCTAAAAATTTGGCAACCTCGGATTTTCAGACGAGCTGAAAACATATGCCCCTGGGCGGCCGCGTTGTTTTCGACAGGACTTATAAGATGCGGATCGACCTTGTTCCGAACGATAAATCTTTCAACAAACTACAAACCATTTTGGCCTTTTTCATCATCCCGCGAAAACCATCATTCCCGCCCGACAGAATCCTGCGGCGCCCTTCGCGTTTCTCCGGCCATTTGTGAATCAAGCTGCGCCACCACGAGCCTCAAAACCTCGCCCCATTGCTCGGCTTTTTCGCTGTAATACTGCGAAGCGGCTGCGAAATCTTTCCGTGCCACACCATGGGCCTGAAATACCGAGTCGGCTCTGGCCGGCGCCAAGCTGTCTCCCACTGTAGCTTGCAACAATCCTACATACACCTGCGCGAATTTGGCAGTGGCTATGGGCGGCGCGGCTTTTGGCCATTGAAACTCACATGCACTGCTCCCGGCGGCAAGCAACAATGAAATTGTCAAAGTCAAAAGCTTATTTCTCGCGCGTGCACTTTTCATGAGATGAACATTACAATTTAGGTGCAGATTAGAAAGCAAAACTATTTAGCAGGATGCTGAAAAACACTTTTTGATGTCATGCCCGCGAAAGCGGGCATCCAGAAAATGCAAGGAAATCATGGATTCCCGCTTTCGCGGGAATGACAATCTTGGGTGATTTGTGAGTTCTTCAGCAACCTGTTAGGGCAAAACAGCTATGCTGGAATCAGTTTGACAATGTTGAGTTGGCTTGAACTAAAGCCAAGACAGAAAAATGAGAGTCAGAAAAATGGCGGTTGGCATCATGTCAGGCAAGTTGAAGCGACAAGATGAAGCTGGGGCAAACATTTTTCTGCCCTTCATCTTTCTGTCTGCTGAGTGTTTTGCAGTATGATGTGCCAAGCAGATCAAATCAGCCGGCAGAGCCTAAGACGTTAAATATTTCACTTTAACATTGGTTGGTTATTTGAGCTTATTTTGCCACCAAATCATCTTGCCCGAAACATTCAGGCGCGCTCGACATACACGGCTGTACCGTAACAGAGCACCTCGGTCACGCCCTGCATGATCTCATTGGCGTCGTAGCGGACGCCGATAACCGCATTCGCGCCGAGCTGCTCGGCATGTGCCACCATCATGCTGAACGCTTCATTGCGCGTCTTTTCGCAGAGCTCGGTAAACAAGCTGATGTTGCCGCCGATCAGGGTTTGCAGACCGGCACCGATGGTGCCGAAGATCGAGCGCGAGCGCACGGTAATGCCGCGCACTACACCGAGATTTCTGGTCACGCGATAGCCGTCGAGATTGAAAGTCGTGGTCGTCATGGAAAGTTGCATGGTCACCCTCGTGTGATAAAAAGCGCCAGTGTGGAAGTTATAGCGAAAACATCAGTCGAGCGTGAATTCGCCGATCTTGGTCTCGTGCTTGGTGAGTGCCTCGCAGCGCTGGTCGAGCCGGAGATACTCTTCGGCGTGCGCTCCGTCAATTTCAAATTGCCAGATGATCAAGAACATTCTGCTCCAAATCTTTTAGCCTTATACGCCACACGGCAGAAAAAGTAAACAACTTTTCCGAAAATAAAAAGGCCGGAATGCGACACGCATTCCGGCCTCGATTTATGATAAAACCCGCGCACGGGGCACATTTTAATGCAAGGTGAAATTCAGCATGAATCCGCGGGTATTCCCTTCCAAGGCACTCGGCAAATCCGTGAAGTCGTCTTCGCCAACCTGTTTTTGGGTGTACTCAAAATCCTTCCAATAAAGCTCCGCGCCCACGGAGAGAAAGCGGGCAAGGCGATACTCCGCACCCAGCGCCCAAGCCACACCGCCGCCGTTTAGCACGTCCTTGGTCTCATCGTCGCCAAGAAAAGCCGTACCCAGGCCAATTTTTCCGTACGGACGGAATCTTTTCCCCGGTTGCAGCTTGTATTGCACGTCGAATTCCAAACCAACCCAATCGCTCTTGTACAGCGGATCCTGCACATGTTGAAATTCGCCGGTTTGCGCGCCCAGCCACAGCGTCACACGCTGCGAAACACCGTAACCCAGGCTCAACGAAGCCGCTCCGTTTTCTTCCAGCTCCTGCGACGCGGTAAAGCTTTGCGAACCCAGGCCGAGATTGAGCTTCAAGCCGATGTTGGAATATTTTGGCTCGGATTTCTCTTGCGGTTCGGACTTGTCTTGCGCCGTGGCGCTCTGTGGACCGAGCATCGCAACGATCACACCGGCAGCCGAAAGCAGTTTCGCTATCTTCATGATGATCCTCCTGAGGTATTCATCATCTAGGAACTATTCCATTATCTGTGAAATCTGTGCTTTTTGAGCAAAGAAATCCAAAATCCAAAGCGCAAAATTCAATACCAAATTTGGGCTTTGGGCTTTGGGTTTTTCGTTTCCGGTTTCTCCGGGTTATATCTTGCTGCCGATCATTTCTACAAAGGCCGTACCAGGCGAAAAACACGCGTAAACCTTGAATTTCAAGGGAACTTCATCGGTGTATGGCACTCACAGCGCCAGAAGATTTGCCACACTGTGGCAAATCCATAGATGCAGGGCATTATTTTGCCAGCAACATCTTGCGCACGGCCGCATATCCTTCTGCTTGCAAGCGATAGAGATAAATTCCCGAGGCCAAACCGCTTCCATCGAACACAAAACTGTGGCTGCCTGCCGGCAATTCTCCGGCGACCAGCTTGCGCACCAATTCGCCGCGCAGATTATGAACCGCCAACTGCACGTGACCGGCAAACGGCAGATCGAAGCGAATCTGCGTCGAGGGATTGAATGGATTCGGTACGTTTTGCGCCAAATGAAAAGCTGCCGGGGGCGCGGCAACGGGTTCGCGCACTTCCACGGTCGAGCGTGTTTGTATGAAAGCCAACTCTGCCAGGGCTAAATCTTGCGGCGCAGCCCGGCGCAGCAAGGCCGCGTGTGCCTGCCAATACGCTTCTTCACTCAAGCCTAATGCCTGCAGCGAATCGACGTTAACCACACAGCTTGTCCCGCTCAGCCGTACAAAACGTGCGTGCGTATTGGGCAAAGATACCAGTTGCGACCCATGCGAGAAAACCTGGCTACGGTCAAGTATCGTGTGCCAAGTATTGCCGTCCATGGAAGCTTCAACGCGATAGCTGAAATAACGATTGGAATGCCATTCCGGATCAAGCGCGAGGTAATCAAAACGCTGCGCCAAAGGAAATTCGACCATCGCATGCCCGTTGGGTGCAATGGTGGTGGCACCTTCGATCACATAATCGTTCGGATCTGAAGGCTCGCCCACGTCTCCCTGCGGCCGCGCCAACGGCATAACTCGTCCATCCAGCAAATACTCGCTGTCTTTAACGCCACTGCCGCTCACGCGCATGGTCGCCGTGGGGTTGATGGTCATGGAAGAACCTGCGGCCGGTGCGAGACCGACATTTCTTACGCCCCAGAACCATTCGCGCGGAGGATTTTGCGTGTTTTCGAAAATGAGCACATTGATGGCATTATCATACACGCAATCGTCCGGCAAAAGCAGCGTACATGCTGCACTCCAACTTTCATTTGGTGTAGTCGCCACGTCGTGAGTTTTCACTCCGTTGAGCCACACCTCGACCTCGTAGCTGTGATCGATGTCATACACCTCAAAGGACAAATTGAGATCGCCGGGCCTGCCGGAGAAAAAGTAAACCACTTTGTCAACATGCGTTTGGTCGCCGTTGCGAATTCTGCCATAGGCCGCGGGCGAAGGCAGGGCATAAAACGGATCGAGGGAAACACGGCGCACGCCCCAGCGCCACGAATTGGGCGGATTCTTTTTGTTGTCGAATACCAGTTCATTGTCCAGAGCGTCGTGCATTTGCGCATTGGACAGCAACACGCCAATCAGTGCGCTCCAGCCGTTGTTGGCGGTCACGGGAATATCCAAAACGTGTGCACCGTTCAACAGCAGATCGACTTCATCGGGTTGATCGATATCAAAAACCTCGAAAGTGAGGTATTTGTCGCCGGTTTGGCCGGGAAAGCAATAGCTGACTTTGTCGGGATGAGATTGATTTTGATTGTTGAGATTGCCATATGCTTCGGCGGCAGGCAGGGGAATGCCCGTGCAACCGCTAGCGTCACGATTCGCCAAAACCCATGTTGGGTCCGAAGCATCGCTTTGTGGAGAAGAACCAAGGTGGCCATGAAATCCGGAGGGGCTGCTGTCTTGTATGAACTGGCCTTGACCCTCGCCCAGCCGCCAATCGCCGATCAGCCCCGGTTCACTGCCTTTGAGAGCACGATGCATATTGTCTTGAATCTCGCCCACCGTGCGCGCCACATTCCACACGCGCACTTCATCAACGATTCCTTCGAAATGGAATTCCGAGCCGTCGAATTGCGCGCCGATTGTGGAGGCGCGATCCAGCAAGTTGATGTCATAAAGAGCCTCCTGTACACCACCAACCCCAACGCCGTCGATGAATACCTGCAGCGTCCCGTGGGCATGCACGGCAGCGAGATGGTGCCATTGATTGTCGTTCAAATTCGCGCCGTAGGCGAAATCATTGCCATTGATGGTTGCGCCATCGAAGAAGGGCGTGAACGTGCCCGCAGCAAAGCGATTCAGAGATAACACATACGCGCCTTCTAAATTCACCGCCTGCAGGTAGCCTTTATGCGAAGCATACTTGACCCAAGCTTCCATAGTGATCGCATCCGGCGTGCTGACGAAGTTTTTGGGCAAGCTGGCGCGGTCATCCACGCCGTCGAATTGCAGAGCAAAATCATCCGCCTCACCAGCAGCGGATTCGGCGTAGCCGATTTGCCAGGTGCTGCCATAGCCACCATACCACATTTTGTACCGATTGTCTTCGAATAAGACCGATAAGCCGCCCAATTTGCCACTATCCCAGGTTCCGTTGCTTCCGGGTGACATGACGGGGTTGTGGGGGTAGCGTTGCCAATGCACCCCATCATCAGAAGTAGCATAGCCAAGCTGCGTGGCTTGTGAGGCGTCATATCCTCCGTACCAGCCATGATAAATACCATCGATAAGCAGTGGAACGTTTAGTCCTACCGCATGCGACTCCCAGGAATTCGGAAGAGGCGCCAGCACCGGGTTTTCAGGATGCTTTTCCCAATGAATGCCATCGGCAGAGGTCGCGAGCCCGCTGGCAGCCGTAAATTTAGGACTTGAGCCATTATACCACATCTTAAATGACTGACCATCAAAAACAACAGAGGGAGAGTAAATATTGCTCTCATCCCATTCTCCGCTGTCGCCCACCCTTAGAACCGGATTGCCGGAGTACTTTGTCCAATTCACGCCATTAGGCGAGGTAGCTAAGCCAATCTGCCACTTCGCTCCATCATGACCAGAATACCACATCCAGTATTGGTTGTTATGAAAAATAACCATACTGATATAGGCATGCTGGAAATCGAAATCACCCGCCTGCCCATTACGCAAGACGGGATTGGCAGGTGATTTGTTCCAATTGACACCATCCTGTGAAGTTGCCAATCCGATTTGCCAGTTTTGGCCCATGCCCGTGTACCACATTTTATACACCTGATCCACCTTCAAGACCCGCGGGTTGAAAACACCAGCGGCTTCCCAGCCGGCAGCCGGAGTAAGCACGGGATTGCCTTGATATTTTTGCCAAGCAGTTTGAGCAAAAGTAAAATGTGCAGTAGAACACATTATCACGGCGAGAGCTCGGCGGGTGCTGATTTTCATTTTTTCTCCCGGATGTGAAAAATAACTTCTTGAAAACGTCGAGGAGAGCGCTCATAAAATGATGGCAAGTGCTATCCCACTACTTTGATTTGTTTATAGCAAAATAATTTCGTACCTTTTTGTAAAGCGGTACGGTTTTTACAGTGTAGCCTCTCCATACCATCTTATGAATATAAGATCTCGCGCAGTGTAGAAACAAGTCATTTGATTTCGACCATTTAGAAGCGTGTGCCATCCGGCTTCGAGGTTAGGATACGGGCTCAATCGGTGTACTGCGTAATAGCAGCCTGCTGGTTTGCTTTTGGCGTTGAAGAAATTGCATACCTTTTAATTCAATCCAACTCACGTGAAACTTGGTGCGAGACATGATTAGAATCTTTCTCGTGGAGAAACTCATATTCGTTTGAAGCTATGAAATTGGCCAACTATCTCAGGCAGAGCATGTGGGCGGGTTTGGACAAAGCGCTGCCTGTCGTTTACGGTTTAGGGTTCATTTTTGCCGTTGTGCGCGTATTGCCCGCGAGTGAGTTTGGCCTGCTGGTGTTGTTTCAGTCAGTCTTTTTTTTTGTGCAGATGGTGGACACCACCATGGTGCACGTCCCCTTGGCAAAATTTCTGGCCGAAGGGGAAGGAGCGGAATGGGCCATTCCGACGGCATTTTTGTTGAGTTTCTTGTTGTTGTCAATTTTCGCGCTTGCTGGCTTTGGGGGCGCTGCGCTCATTGCTACCTTAATGAGAACGCCGGATTTGCAGCGATTGCTTGGGCTGATGCCGTTTCTCTTGATCGCATTTTATTGGAAAAATCTTGCCAGCCAAATTTGCATCGCCCGCCATGCCATTCGCCACCTGTTCTTTATCGACGCCGTTTATTTTCTGGGTTCGCTCTTGCTGCTCATGCTCTGGCAGAGGTTTAGCGCGCTCGCGGATGCCCGCCAGGTCATTTGGATCAATGTTATTGCCGCTGCCGGTTCTTCGCTGTCCGCCGGAATACTGACACGAAAAGTTCTGTACCGGGCCGGCTGGAAACTGCATGGGCAACGCGTTCGGCAATTTTGGTCTTTTGGGAAATACTCATTTGGTGCCGGTTTGGCAAATTCCTTTTACGCGCAGTTAGACGCCATTTTGATCGGCTATTTCTATGGCCCGGTGCAGGTCGCGATTTACAGTGCTGGAAAAATCATCTTCCGCTTTTATAACTTGGTCTCGCAAGCCGCACAGGTTGTTTTATTGCCTTTGGTCTCACGCTTCCATGCGCTGCACCAGCGCGAAGAAATTCGAGTACTGGCAGAAAAGAGCATCTGCTTTCTGTTTCTTGCCTTGCTGCCTTTTCACCTGCTCTTGTTTGCCGGTAGCGAAGCCCTGCTCGAGATTCTCTATCACGGCAAGTACAGCGGAGCCGCCCCCCTGCTGCGCTGGCTCGCCGTTGGAGCGCTGGTTTTGCCTTGGGGAGTCGTGGGCTCGATACTGCAGCTCGGCTTGGGCGAGCCGAAGATCAATTTCCGGTTCGCCTGGATGGTCACCTTATTCAACGCCTTCGCCAATTGGGTATTACTCCCCCAACTCGGGATTCTGGGGGCTGCCATTGCAATGGCATTGAGCCTGCTCTTGGCCGCTGTCATCCAAGCTCGGCAAATGCACAAAACTGTGCAGTTGAGTCTTGCGGGCATTTGGCGCCGCCGCGGGGATCCTCTGAATTTTGCGCGGATCATCTGGGCCAAGCTGGATGCCATGTCCCGACCTATGATTTTCTAATTATTGATGGCCTCTTGCGTTGTCGCCGCGCCATCACGTGGAGCGCATCATTGATGATCTACATGGCCGGCAGTTGCGGTTTTGGGAGAATTCAGAAAAAGACCGGGCGACCAATTCGTGGCGTGGGATGGCGAAGACGACAGAAAAATTCCGGTGGCTGCGGGAGCTTACGTGTATCGTCTGCAAGTGGGAGCAAATGTGTTGACGAAAGAGTTACTGGTCCTGGAACCAGAACGATTTTTTCATTCAAATAATGTCTCTTCATTATGATTGGTGAAAGAATATGAGTTTTTATGCCCAACACTATGAACAATTACCCTTGTCGCACACGGAGATTTTTTACTGGCATCAATTTCTTGGCGAAACAAAAGGCAAGATTTTGGAAGTGGGATGCAGCGCCGGTAGATTCTTAAGAGTAGCTCATGATCAAACCATCGGCATTGACATCGATATCGATGCTCTCCGCATCGCCAGGGGCAATGGTTATCAGGTTTCAAGGCAGGATATTTGTTCGGGAATGGCTTTTCCCGATAACACTTTTAGCGTGATCCACATGCATGCAGTTTTGGAGCATATGCGAGAGCCGTTTCTGGCTTTACAAGAGTGCAAGAGAGTGCTGCAACCCGGCGGCCGTATCATTTGCTTGACTCCTGACATCATGCGCTGGAAACTGCAATTTTGGCGCGATGACTATACTCATATCCGCCCTTTTGGAAGACAAAGTTTGCACATGATCGCTTATGATGTGGGATTCAAGGACATTCGAGTCGTGGAAGAGCCACGATATATCAAAGGATCAAAAAGACTCCCCTTGAATCTCGCTTTGCGTATTCATAAGTGGGCTTATCAACTCGGTTGGCGCAATTACGCAAACATTATACTGCTCGCGACAAAATGAAGATCTTAGCGGTATCCGAGCTTTGGCCACCTGCTTCGGGCTCCTTTGTCTTTGAACAAATAAAAGCCGTAGCCCCGTTCGTTTCTGTTACAGTTGCTGTATTGGTGCCGCATGCACCCAATTTGCCGCGTTATCGCGCTCAACGTTCACCACATGCGAACAAATCCTTTGGGCCTTGCTGCATGCCAGAATTGGGAGAAGGCGTCGAGGTCTATTATCTGCATTACCGCACGATCCCCGAATTGAGCAAATATGTCAATAGTCTGCAAGCTCGGAGTGTGCTGAGGCGTTTTCTTATCCAACAAAAAGGAAGATTTGATTTAATTCACGCTCATTTTGCTTATATTGCAGGATTCGCTGCAGTCTCTGCCGGCAAACGATTCGGCCTCCCCGTCATCATAACGGCGCACGGGAGCGACATCAATGTCTACACCCGGCGTCATCCAAGAACTGTTGTGGCTGCGCGCATGACAATTTGGGGGCTTAGGCATGCTGCCGCCGTGACTGTGGTCAGCGAAGATCTCAAAAACAAAGTTTCGGGCTTGGGTGTCCCCGACCGGAACATCACGGTTATCCCCAATGGTATTCGGGAAACGTTTTTCTACCCTCGCGGGAAAAAATTTGACCTACGCCGGCAACTTCAACTGCCGCAGACTGGCGTTTGCTTTCTTTTTGTGGGAAATTTGGTTCAAGTCAAAGGGCTCGAATTCTTGCTAAACGCTTTTGCCCGCTTCCTTGAACAGGAGTCCTCCACCCGCGTTGCACCAGCAACGCTCGTCATGATTGGCAGCGGCGTATTGGAAATGGCATTAAAGCGCCAAGCAGAGCAATTGACAATCGGCCGGCAAATCATATGGGCCGGCCAGAGGCCTTATGCAGAAATGCCGTTTTGGATGTCCGCAGCCGAATTTCTCCTGCTTCCAAGTTTGAGCGAGGGTTACGGCTTGGTGATCTTAGAGGCCCTGGCCTGTGGCACGCCGGCGATTGCCAGCCGGGTAGGTGGAGTTCAAGAGATTTTAACTTCTCCCGAGCTTGGCATCTTGGTCCCACCCGCCGACTCTGAGGCCTTGGCACTTGCCATGCGCGCGGCACTCAACAAAACATGGAATGTACAGAATTTGGTGGCCTATGCTCATACACATACTTGGGCCGAACGCGCGCGATGCTTCTTACAGCTTTATCACCGCCTGGTTCCCTCAAAAACGGCATCAAACTGAGCCTCGCTGCCGTGCGATCAACATTGGATTTGATATGAAAGCTGGATGCACACCAGAACTTGTGAGACAGAAAAGATGAAGGGTTTTGATCCAAAAAATTACTGGGAAACGCGGCTCAAAGATAATTTTGGCTTGCATGGAACAGGCTACATCGGTTTGGGAAAAAAATACAATGACTGGCTTTATAGAGTCAGAAAGCGAGTGCTTTTTAGTCGCATGAGATCCATGGGGATAAACTTTGACAGTGTCAAAGTTCTGGACGTCGGCTCGGGAAGCGGCTTTTATGTCGAGTGTTGGAAGCGGCTTGGTGCCAGAAAAGTGATCGGAACGGATCTCACCAATGTTGCGATAGAAGAGCTGCAAAAAAAGTATCCCGATGATGAGTTCCATCAATTGGACATTGGGAGGGAGGTAACCAAGCTGCCAAAACACGAGTTTGACATTGTCTCTGCTCTTGACGTTCTCTTTCATATTGTCGATGAGGTACAATTCGAAACCGCAATCAGGAATATTTATTCCCTGTTGAAACCCGGCGGGCTCTTCGTTTTTTCCGACAACTTTATTCACGGGGAGGCGATAACTGCAACTTATCAGGTGAGCCGGCCGCTCGACGGTATTGTCCAAACACTCGACGCCGTGGGCTTCGAGATTGTAAAAAGAGTGCCCATGCTGTTCTTGATGAACAACCCCGTTGATTCCAATAGCCGGATGCTAAAATCTTTCTGGCGAATATTGACAAAAGGAATTGCTGTACATGAGCTTGCAGGCTTTCTCGCCGGAGCGACGTTGTATCCGGTTGAGTTGATCTGTGTTTTCTTCATGAAGGAGAGCCCGACCACGGAAATGATGATATGCAGAAAACCTGGGCACTAATCTCTCATGAAGATCATCTTCTTAAGCGAGCTCAAATGGCGATACCTGCGCACACGCAAACAGCAGCTCGTCCGGCGCTTCCCCCAAGATTGGCAGATTCTTTTTGTGGAACCTTACGCCGTTGGCCGGGAAAACCGCTTCACCCGCCGGCATGAAAACAACGTCTCGTACATTACCGTGCCTTATTTCAAGAACTTTCCACAAGCATGGCTGCAAAAGTTTTTGAGCTTCGCGCCGGTACGAGCCGCGGTGATCATCGCCAATGCCTGCTGGCTGTGGTTCGTCCTGCAAGCCAGTGGATTTCGCCGGCCTCAGGTGCTGGTGGTTTCCAATATCTATTACGCTCCGCTGCTCCGGCTGTTGTTCAGAAAAATTCCGGTGATCTACGATCGCAATGACGATCATTTGGCCTTTCCCATGACGCCGCCATGGGCCAGGCGCTATTATGGGTCCCTGTGCCGGCGCGCGGACCGCATCGTGTGCTGCTCGCAGGCGCTCGCCCAAAACGTTCCCCGCGAACACCAGGGCAAAGTGGTCGTCATCGGCAACGGCGTGGATACCAGCCTCTTCCTGCAGACTTGCGCGGGGACGCCGGAAGCCTTGCAGAGCTTGCCGCGGCCGATCCTGATGTATCTGGGCGCGCTCTCGGAATGGATCGACATGCCATTGCTGCAGCGCGTGGCCGAAGCCCATCCCGACAAATCTTTGGTGCTGATTGGTCCAGTGGCGCCGGGGGTACGTCCGGCGCTTGACCGGCTTCTGCAAAAATCGAACACCCGCTTTCTGGGAGAGATCAGCCACGATCGCATTGCGCAGTATCTTGCCGCCGCGGAGGTGTGTTTGATGCCGTTCGTAAAAAATGCTTTGACCGCGGTGCTGAATCCCAATAAGCTGTATGAATATCTCGCGGCCGGCAAAGCGGTCGTCAGTGTGGATGTATCTCCGGAAGTGAATGCCCATCAGGGCGAGATCTTTCTGGCAAACGATCATGATACTTTTGTGCGCCGGATCGACGAAGCCGTCGCCGTTGCCCATGAACATGTCGGCCGCCGCCGGCAACTGGCCGCCGCCAATGATTGGAAGGTGAGTGCCAACCGGTTCGGTGCGCTGATTCAAGACCTGGCAAAAACATGAGGAATGGCTGAGGCATTCTTTTTCTCGTTTTGAACCAAATGAAAAAACCAATGGCTAAAAAAAAGACTCAGAAACCGCATGCTGGCGCAGTCCAGCATAAACCTTCCCCCCTCGCTACGCCGGCGCTGGGCAAATCCCAGCCTTCCCGCAAGGGTGTTGCAGCCTGGATGGCGAAACATCCGGTGCTCACGGTGTTCGGCGTTTTGACGGCGATCAGTTTCATTTTCTTCTTTGAGATCATCTTTGCCGGCAAGACTTATACCTCTCCGGATGCGCAAGCGCCGGCTGCGATTACCGCGCCTTTGATCAAAGCGCACGAGCAGGAGGGCATATTGCCGCAATGGGTACCATACCTCTTTGCCGGCATGCCCACCGCCGGTAGTCTGCTTTACGCGCCCTACTCTTACTTCCCCGGTGTCGTTTTGGCGCCCCTGGGAGGCATTCTGGGAGCAGCAGTGTTTCCGGGATTGTATTATGCGCTGGCAGGTTTGGGTCTTTTCCTGTTTCTCCGCCGCAAAGGCGCCGGCCTCTGGCCGGCGCTCACCGGCGGCCTAGCTTTCATGCTCACGCCTTACATGATCACCATGACCGTTTTTGGCCACGGTACGCAGCTGATGACGGCCGCCTATCTTCCGCTTGCGCTTTGGTCCGTTGATCGTTTGTTCGAAAAATTATCTTTGCTCAATCTCGGTGCCGCCGGTTTGGTGATGGGATTTATGCTGCAACGCGGGCATGTGCAAATAGCCTATTACGGATTGATGCTGCTCGGCCTCTATTTTCTTTACCACCTCTTGCTGGCGCTGCGGCGGAAGGAGAACAACAGAATACTGCCATTAATCGGAGGTTTTTCCGGCGCTGTGATCCTGGCCTTTGCGCTTGCCGCCATCCTGTACTTGCCGGTGCAAGAATACACGCCGTATTCGATTCGCGGCTCGGCTCCGGCGCTGGAAGCCGCGGCGGAAAACACCGGCACGGGCGTGGGATTCGATTATGCCACACAATGGTCGTTCTCGCCGGGCGAGATGATGACTTTCGTCCTTCCTTCTTTTTACGGCTTCGGCGGCTTCACGTATTGGGGCAACATGCCATTCACGGATTATCCCAATTACATGGGCATTCTCGTGCTGGCGCTCGCCGTGGTGGCCCTGGTTAAGCGCGTGCCGTTGGCGGGATTCTTCGGCACGGCCATTCTGCTGGCGTTGCTGATTTCTTTCGGAAACCACTTTGCCTGGTTCTACAAAATCTTTTATAACTATTTTCCCTACTTCAACAAATTTCGCGTGCCGGTGATGATTTTGATTCTGGTACAATGCTCCGTTGCGATTCTCGCCGGGCTCGGATTGCAGGCTTTGCTGCAGCCGCTCACGGAAAAGGTCGATCGCGAAACCGGCGCGCGCCACGCGGCTTTGGCCAAGCGGCTGTGGACGGCGGCGCTGGCGGTCTTCGGCGTCATGCTGTTGTTCACTTTCGGGCGCAGCCCCTTTTTTGAATTGATGCGCGGGTTCTATCCCGACCTTTATGAAGCGCCGACACAATTGCAGCTCGATACCATGCGCTTCAACAAACTGCTGGCGGACCTGTGGCTGGTGGGATTGATACTGTGCACGGGCCTGAGCATGCTGGCGCTGGCGTATTCGAAAAAAATTTCCACCACGGCCGCGGCCGTGGCCATTACGTTCTTGACTGTGCTCGATCTTTGGATCGTCGACAAAAGAATCGGCGAGGCCCCGGTGCCGCGGAAAAATATTTCCGCTTTGCTGCAGCCTGATGAAGCCACGCGTTTCCTGCAGGAAGATAAAGGCGTGTTTCGCATTTTTCCGGTGGCGGAATTGTTCGGCGAGCTGCGCTGGTCCGCACAAGCCCTCGCCAGCGTGGGCGGTTATCATCCCGCCAAGCCGCGGCGCTATCAGGATGTGCTCGACGCGACGCAATTGCAGACTGGTTTTGTGAATGACTACTTCCGCGGCGTCAATCAAAATGGCAGGCGCGCGCTGCAAGCGCTGGCGCCCGAAGAGCTGCCGCCAGAGCGGCATCGCGCCAATCGCCGGCTGCTGGATTTGTTGAACGTGAAATACATTCTTTCATTTTATCCGCTGCCCGAACTGGGCTGGGAGATTCGCAAACCCGTCACCTATGAGCAGGGGGGCAACGCACGGCCTCTGCTGATTTACGAGAACATGTCGGTGCTCCCGCGCGCGTATTTGGTGGGACAATACGAGCATGTGGCAAGTGACCAAGAGATTCTGCGGCGCCTGCGCGCCGGCGATTTCGATCCGCATCGTACCGTGCTGTTATCGGATAAACCAGCCACGGCGCCGCTGCCGGATACGACGGCGCAGTCTGAAATCAAGCGCTATGGGTTGCATGAAATAATTGTCGAAACCGCCTGCCAATTTCCGCAAATATTGGTGTTGAGCGATAATTACTACCCAATCTGCTGGACAGCTTTTATCGACGGCCAACCTGTGAAAACTTTGCGCGCCAATCACGCCTTTAGCGCGGTTGAAATTCCGTCCGGCAAACATGTGGTGGAATTCCGTTACTCCTCCTCCGCCTTTACACTCGGCGCCACGGCCAGTATCAGCGCATTACTGGTGGCTTTATCGTGCCTCGGACTGGGCTGGCGACAGGAGCGGCCGAAAAACCGTGAAGCAGGAAGCAGCGTGCAGGAGAAAGCTCACCGTGAAAAATGATTTGCAAAATTGCCTTAACCGTTCTAAATTTGACGCGCTTCAATCGGCTATCCTTTCTGAGGATAAATTGCCCGCCGCAGACCTGACGATGACTGCCGTCTGCAAAGGATGAAACGATAAGAGCCTCGGGCTGCTGCGCCCTTGGCTCAAACCAGGAATGCCCCCCACGACGGCCGGCCACTTCCTCTTGCTCAACCCGACGCCAGTCCCATGAATGCTCAGCTCAGGAGGAGAGATGTTGCGCGCGGACAAGCCGTACTGTGAAGGAGAAAGAATTTCAATGAAGTTGAAAGATATTCTCTCGGAAGAACTCATCAAAGTTCCGCTCGCGAGCCGGGAGAAACGACAAGTCATCGAAGAGATGGTCGAGATGCTGGTCACAGCACGACGCATCAAAAACAAAGACGAAGTCCTCAAGGCCATACTCGATCGTGAAGCGGTGATGAGCACGGGTGTGGGTGACGGTGTCGCCATTCCGCACGGCAAAGCCGAAGCCGCCCCGGAGATCGTGGCCGCGCTGGGCATCGCGCATGCGCCGGTGGAGTTCGACGCGATTGATGACAAGCCGGTCACCCTGGTGTGGCTCCTGGTCGGGCCGCCGCACCAAACCGGCCCGCATTTGAAGGCCTTGAGCCGCATTTCCCGCCTGGTGCACAAACCCGATTTCCGCCAGCGCCTCGCCACGGCCGCCAATGCCGCCGACGCTTTCGGCGCGATCAGCCGCGAGGAAGACAAGTATCACGACATTTGACGAGGTTCAGAGGACGCGGACTCTGTTGCTCCCATGCTAACCAAAAACGACATCAAGTCGATTACTCGCCTGACGCAAAAAAAATATCGCGCCGAGACCAATTGCTTTTTGGCAGAAGGCGGCCGTCTTTGCGAAGAAGCGATTCAATCTGGCTGGCCCATCGAACACATCGTCTATTGCTCTTCCTTTCTGCACTCCCTGCGCGCCCGCCAGGCTCTCAAGCTGGCCCAGCTAAAACAGCTGCCGGTCTCCGAGGTCCCGGTCGACGACTTTGTCAACATCTCAGACACCATCAATTCGCAGGGCCTGGTCGCGGTGGTGCATCGCCGTCACCCGGAAAGCGATCCGCTGGAGCATTTGCGGCAATCGCCACGCTGTTTGTTGGTGGCGATCGAGAAGCTGCACGATCCTGGCAACCTCGGCACCATCCTGCGCACGGCGGATTGGATGGGTGTGGACGGCTTGATCATCGGCCCGAACTGCGTGGAGGTCTACAACCCCAAAGTCGTGCGTTCCAGCATGGGTTCCATTTTCCGCCTGGCCATTCATGACGTCACCGAATTCACCGAGTTGCTGCGCAAATTTCAAATGTTCGGCGCCGTGCTCTACGGCGCCGATCAAACCGGCGATTTTCCTTATACCACCTTGCGTTTTGCTTCGAAAAAAGTGCTGGTGCTGGGCGATGAGATCGAAGGCCTGTCGCCGAGCGTGAAAGAAATTATCCATCACCGCATCACCATTCCCCAGCGCGGCGGCGGCGAATCGTTGAATGTCGCTATTGCCGCGGCGATTTTGCTGGCAGAAATGTGCCGTTGATATGCAGAACAACGCAGAGCACAAGCTCCCTTCCGAAAAATACCCTGCTCTTGGCGGCGTCGTCCGGGTGTTGTTGTGGACCATCCTGCTTTATTTGCTCGCCAGCTTGCTGGGACAATTTGCTTTTCAAAAATGGGCGATGCTGGCCGGCGAGCTGGCTCTGCTCTTGCCGGCCTATATCTACATGCGGCGGCATGGCTTCAACACCCGCACCGTCTTCCGGTTGAAAGCCGTGAGCAGGCGTGTCGTGGCCATGAGTTTTATTCTGGGGCTCGCGATTACCGCACTGGCGATCGAGCTCGACCAGCTCGTCAATATTGTCATGCCCTTCCCCGAGGTATTGGAGCAGACCTTGCGCCAAACCTTGAAAGCAGAGACCGCGCAGGATTGGATTTTTATTCTGCTGGCGGCAGTGCTCTGTGCGGGCATGTTCGAAGAAATGCTGTTTCGCGGGTTCGTGCAAAACGCATTCGAGCAGGGTCATGGTCCCCTGTCTGCCATTTTCATCACCGCCGTGCTTTTCGGCTTTGCGCATCTCCTGCCCTGGTGGATCATGCAATTGATGTTTATCGCGATGTTTCTCGGCATCTTGGCGTGGAAAAGCGATTCCATCGTGCCGAGCGCGATCGTGCACGCGCAAAACAACTTCATCGCGGTGCTGCTCAGCAACTTCGCGCCGGAACATGGCTATGGCATGCTCGATTGGAACGGGCATCTGCATCCCGCAATTTTGATCGGCGCATTGCTTATCGTTGCCTTCGGGCTGCGGGTTTTTTTCCGCTTTTGCGAGGAAGACGTACAAATTCCCACGCTTCTGAACACCCCGCTTTCCACCTTCGATCGCTAAGCGTCTATTTCCGCATTTTCATCAGCTTGCTTCTACTTTTTGGGTAAGATATCAGCGGCTGACCTCGCTGGGCACTCGCAAAAAGTGTCACCGCCGCGCAACAGATGTACAGCGCCAATACCTCACCGCCCAAGCGCGCCACACGCCAAGCGTCAACAATTTGAAAGAAGAGATCGACGATTTGAGACCCTGGGCTGCAACTATGTATCGCATCATCATGCTGAACGACGACCTGGAATCCCAGATGCGGATGTATTTGGCTCTTTGCCCGCGCTACCGGATCGAGATCGCGGAAAACGAAATTGCCTTGATGCGGCTGATTCGCCGCAAGCGCCCGCAACTGCTGATCTTGGACGCGCATCACAGCCGGTTCAATCACAATGGCAAATCCGCGGGAAAGTTGATTGAAAAAATCAAGCACAAACACAGCCGTTTACGCATTTTGGCGATCGGACATGCGGAAAACGAAACACATGGCCGCGCGCTGTGCCAGCATGGCGCCGATGAATGGGCGGATTATCTGATTGACGGCGACGAGCTGATGCAGCGCATCGATCGGCTGCTGATTTCCGCGCCGCCCATCACCGTCACCTTTCAAGACGCCGATTTCGAGGCGCAAGCGTAAATCCCGGCCGGGCAACTCGAATTTTCACAGCTTAAACGAAGCCTCGGATTTCCAGTCTTTTCATCCTGGAAGTCGCGAGGTTTTTTGTTGCAAAAATTGGAATCGCTTTTGCGTTTCGTGCGTTTAACTGCCAATCCGTCCTCCATGTACGAGTTTCGCCGCGTCCGGCTCGGAAATGCGCTTGATTTTTCGAGTCATTTTCGCTACTTTCTGCTTTGAAAATCCGAGACAATTTCAACGTCGTAGTTTCAGTAGTACGCTCACATCTAACCAGCAAAGGTGAACGCATGCAGCATCGAGGCGCGCCCTTCTTTTTTATAGCCCTTATGTTCACTGCCGCAATTATTAACCAGACTTTCATTTTTGCGCAAAGCGCTGCGAATGCCGAACGACAAAAAGTATGGGTATTTTTTCGTGACAAGGGACCGCAGAGCTTGAGCAAGAATTCCACATCCTATCGCAAAGCCGCCGAAAGTCTCTCGCCGCGCGCGCTGGCTCGCCGCGCCAAGGTTCTGCCAAAGAATGCTCTGGTGGAGATGA
>JBIOXB010000248.1:0-15359 GCA_044869275.1 bacterium | reverse complement strand
GACGGGCCCCAGTGTTGTGCAAAGGCGCGGTAATCCATCATAATTTGGCCAAGGTCAAAGGAATAATCCACGAAAACCGCTGCCACCTTAAAAACCCCCGTGCCCATTTGCGTTTGCAATGGTATGGTATCGCCCGCGCTTTTTCGAAAACGCCGCGCGAACATTTCGGAAACGAATACCTCACCGTTCAGCATGCCCTGCCAGTTTTCACCAGGCCGGCCACCGGTGAAGATGAAAGGCAGGCGGTCTTTGATGATCTCGGCGTCGATCGCAACCAAATAAATCGCTTTGCTTTGATATTCGAACGGCGTGACGCCGTAACGGTTGATCGCTTCGACCTCCGGCTGTGCGCGCAGATAGCGGATGAAATCCGGGCTCATCGTCGCCTCCCATTTCGCGGTGGCAAAGCCGGAGGGCGACAAATAAAGATCGCCTTCGAGAAAAGTATTCACCCACGCCGCCACCGTGGCGCGAAAGCTGGTGATCATCAAGCGCATGCCCAATACCATCGCCAGCGCGAGCATCAGCGCCGCAATCGCAATCGCGGTGCGGCTCAGCGCGGCGCGTATGCTGCGGGTGGCCAATAATCCTGGCTGGCCGGCATAGCGGCGACTCACGGGAGACAACGTGCGTGTCAGCGCGAGCGTCAACAGAGGTGTGAAACAAATCGCCGCCCATCCCACGCCCAGCGCCACGCCCAATCCGCCCCAGAAACTTTCGGAAAGAAGATAAAGGAAAAAAGATGCGAGGAGTAAAACCATTCCCACGGCACTCAACCACGGCGCGTATTTGCCCGCGCGCGATTCGAGTGTGGAACGCCGCACCGCCAACGCCGGGGAAGTCGTCGCGGCTTCATAAGCCGGCAATGCGCTCGCCACGAAAGTCGTGAAAATGCCCAAACCAAATGCCTTGGCCAGGATCGGCCATTCCAGCTGCACGCCTGTGACTTTGAGAAACACATAGAGCTGCGAGATCGTGGAGCTCACCGCGGCCGTGGTATAGTGCGCCAGAAAAATTCCCAACGCGAGGCCCAGCGACGCCCCGATGACTCCGAGCAAAAAAGCTTCGGCCAGGGCGTTCCCCACGATTTGTTTCGGCGTGACGCCGAGGCAACGCAAGATGCCGATTTGTTTGCGGCGGTGAATCACGGCAAACATCATGGTGTTGTAGATGAGAAACATGCCCACCAGCACCGCCAGAAAGGAAAGTGCGGTGAGATTCAGGCGGAACGAGCGCAGCATATCGTCGACGCGGCGCGTGCGCCCCGCCGCCGGCGTGATTTTGAGCGCCGCCGGAAGTTTCGCCTGCCAAGCGGCAATTTGACCGGCGTCAGCCTGCAAATCGAGGCGATCGATATAGCCGGTCTTGCCCAAGATTTCCTGGGCCGTGCTGATATCCATTAACGCAAGATGGTCGAACCCCATGTGCGCGAGCAGTTCGTCAGCAATCATTCCAGCTATGACTAGAATCCGCCAGTCGCTGCCCACGAGCACGTGCAGCGTGTCATTTACCGCGAGGCCGTATTTCTGCATAAATGGTGCACTGACCAAAGCTGCGCCCGGCCTCGTCAGAAATTTGAATAGCGTTGGATCGAGTACACGAAAGACGGAATCTGGATTCGCCCTAAAGCTGGAAAAATCGCGAAAAGTGGCGTCTTTGAAAGGATCGACACCGAGCAGGTGCAAGGCGTCTTCATTCGCCTCGCGGCAGGCGGCAACATATTCGATGATGGGCGTCGCATTCGATTTCGGTTCGCGCATGATGGCCGCGGCGAGCGAATCGGGAATGCCACCCGGCCCGCCGGTGATTTGATGCGTCGCCTGGCCGGTGACGGCATCAACCGTGCGCCGGAAACTCAGCATTGCATTCTCATTGGCAAGATCGATCGCCACTATCACCGCCACGCCAATGGCGATGCCCACCAGGCACAAGACCGTTGCCAAACGCCGCCGGCGGAGGTGGCGAAAGTTGAATAGGCGAAGCAACTTCAGCACAGCCACGACTCCTTGGGTGGAGGGGTGGATTGAAGGATTGTTGGAGTTTTGGATTGATGGAGTGTTGAATTAATGGATGATTGTAGGTATCTGCAATCCCATCAATCCAATAATCCATCAATCCATTAATCCAACAATCCACGAATCAAATAATCCCGCGATCCCCCTATCCAATAATCCCTCATTCCAACCCTTCGCCCGCACGAACGCCTTTTGCCTCTAGCGGCACGATCTTCCCGTCGCGCACCTGAAGCAGGCGATCGGCAAAACGCGCCGCTTCGAGGCTGTGGGTTGCCAGCAATACCGTCTTCCCCTCTGCCCGCGCCATTTGTTGGAGAAGACTCAAAATACGCACCCCGTTTTCGGAGTCGAGATTGCCGGTAGGCTCGTCGGCGAGCAGCAGCGGCGGATCATTAATCAAGGCGCGGGCGATGGCCACGCGCTGTTGTTGCCCGCCGGAGAATTGATCGGGTAATTCCTGCAAGCGCTCGTGCATGCCCAGTGCCCGCAATAAGGCGAGGGCGCGTGATTGCACCTCATGATCCGAGTGCGCGTTGAGCTGCGCCGGCAGCATCACGTTCTCGAGCACGGAAAGCGTGGGCAGTAAATTGAAGAATTGAAAAACGAATCCGATCTTCTCGCGACGCAAAAGCGTGAGCTCGGTTTCGTCCATCTCCGTGAGCTCCTGCCCGGCAAAGAAGATTTTGCCCTTGCTGGGCCGGTCGATGCCGCTGATCAAATTCAACAATGTGCTCTTGCCCGAGCCGCTCGCGCCATACAGGGCCACAAACTCGCCGGAGCGAATCGTCAAATCGATCTCATGCAAAGCGGCGCTGGCATTGTCGCCGGAACCATAGATTTTGGAAATTTTTTCGAGGCGAATCATGTTTCGCGCGTTCGTGTCATTTCGAAATCGAGCGCGAAATATAACCAGGAGAAAGCGCAAACACAAGCGGCAAGCTTGCCAGCCACAAGGATCCAGTATTCTGCAAAGTTTAGCCGCACGGGAAAGAATGGTATGAAGGGGAATGGCAGAAGGCAAGGGAGGAATGGTAATGAATGTGACCGTACACCTGCGCGGACCGAAGCGAAGTTCGGTTGGTATACCCAACCAACCACTCAACACATTGCCGGCGGTTTTCCGTTGCCGTGCTGTTAACCTCTCAGCGTCTCGAAGCGCGGGAGTGGCGCTTCATGGAGAACACGGCTCCAATGCTCGTAGTATGCGCCACTGGTGCGATAGCCACCGTGCGAGCCCACGGCGTTCTTACAGTCAACGACGAAGACTTCACGGCAGTCACGCTCAATGATATTCGGACGTTGGGGACCTTTCCAACCCAGCGCCTTATCGAACTCCGGGGCTCCGGCAATCCTAAAGGCGATCTTTAGAGTTTTGTCCCGCTCGCTGTGATAGACCAAGCACCGGCGGCATCCCAGCAGCGCTCGATTGAGTTCCTGGCGAGGTTCAAGGACCTCATCATCGACAGCCGGCGCCGTCAGCATCAGGTTGTCGATGAAGCCCTCGGTTCCTCCAGCTAGCGCCTGCAATGCGACGCGAGCACCCAGGCTGTGCGTTTGGACATCAACCGTGCGAGCATTGCGCGAGGCGAGCTCCAGGAGGCTGCGGAAGAAACCAGCGGACCTGTTGGCGAACGGAACGGCTGGAAAGAACCCCAAGGAAGTCTCGAAACCAGGCCAACTGAAGCCCAGCACGAGCCCGTAACCGGTGTTGCTCAGGAGGAGATTCTCCTTGAGCCCTTTGAGCAACCGCTGGTATGAGTCCAGGACGTCCGGGAGTGAATTTCTAAAGCCGTGTATGAGAATCAAGATGTGCTTGCCCTGCATTTGTTGAGCGAGACCCATTTCGTCCAGTTCTTCGAATTGATCGAGCCGTGGCAAGACGGGAAAATTGCGGATAGCATTCCGGCTCGAGAATGCGGAGCTGTCGGAAAAATCCCTGCGGCAGCTAATCAAGATCATGTCTAGCACTCCTCGTATTGTTAGCCGTTCATTCTCAGTTGCGCCAAGAAATCATTGCTAAAGACCCGTCGCAAACCCGAGGTCGGCAACAGCTTCCGCCGCGCGGCAATCCATGCTCCAACTCTCTGCTCGCCAAACATCTTGCGTACTCGCTCAGCATCAAGATTGTTCATCTTCCCCCAGTGAAAGGTGTAAGGGATTCGGGCTTCGTCGAAAGCGCGCCATATTTGTTTGTAAGTATTGGTCACTTGTCTTGACCGGGGCCCGTCAATTTCCAGCACACATGTGTGAGGGCGATGTAACGTGAATGCCAAGCTGGCTTCCGACGAGCGGACATACCGCAGTGCCACCAAAGCTGGTGTTTGATTTGAAGCGATTAACGGCAGGGCGATGTTGACAGCTTCGCGCACACGCCCCAGTGGAATGCCCATGGCCGTGCTGGCGGCTTTTCCACGTGTGGTCGTATCGGTGAATATCTCGCCGTGGGTGCCGCATACGCCTTCATATTCATTATAAAAACGCTGGATGAGATGATTCACGACGGTCGGCGTGACTGCCGATGCGATTTCCGATATCACGCCTATAACCTCCAGTGCGCCATCGCCTTGCTTGAGCTTGCTGCCTGGGCTGGGAGAATTGCAGTCGCTTGCCGGGGTGGAATCTTTGTACATGACAGTTACGTATCCCTTGCCAGCGCCATCAAATGGATTAATCACAAATTGAAAATGAAACGGTCGCTGCGTGGCCGGTCGAGGCAGAGAAATGTCCGTGAAATCTAATGAATTAATGGCTTTCCACAATCCTTCATCAAGTGTCATGAGTCGGCGATAAGCCTGTAAGTAATACAAATCGGCGGCCTCGACAACCACCCCGTGAATGATGCCGAAGCAGCCAAAACTAATGAGGGCCGCATTGAAGATTTCGTCATCTCTAATCAGCTCCGCTTGTAAAACATTTGGGAATGCGTCTGCTACGACGGGATGGGATGCTCGCTCAAGCCAGACGGCCTTGTCAGGAGCGACAATCAAGTGAAGCCCAACAACGTAGTCTTGAATTGCCCCTATATCGAGTGCGGATCCATGGGTTCCCGTCGAGAGCGCGCCGGCTATCGTCTGACCGTTACTAGCGCCAGAAGTCTTGAGGGACTTACCTTTATCTCTCAGGTATCGATTCAGATCAGCGATTGAGATGCCGCATTGCACGAAAGCGAGATTACTGGTATCCCCGGCATAACTGGGATGAGCTTGATCTCTATTAATTCTGAAACGGTAATTCAATGGTCTCGTGTTCAGGAGAATGCCGTCGGTTCTCGCGACATCAGAAAAGGACCATCCGCCACCGAGAGCGCGAACTGAATTCTCGCTGCCAAGGGCTTCGGCAATAACTTCCTGGAATCCTTTGGTCGTGGCATTGTACCATTCGATACGAGATTCTCCTGGCCGCACGTTCCAAACATCGATGAGCTTTTTCAATGGTTGGGGCTTGAAATTTTCGTGCCAGTTTACCCATTGCTTGCGCCCGGTGACTTGAAAATTTGGCCTTAAATCGTCAGCTGGCATACTTAATTGCTCCTCGTTGTATCGGTGGGGACCGTGCCCTCGCCGGGTTGGGGTGGAGCGCAATTCCACTGCACTTTTTTTGGTGAGGCAAATCCAAGTGTAACCACAGTAAGAAGATCGAACGCCAAGTTGCTCCGTACAACTACTTCGGCGAGTGCTTGATCGTGGCAGTTATTGATTCTGGGTTGCTCTTGAACCAATCCCCAGGCCAGTGACCAGATTATTTCTCCATCAGCCGCCACTCCATGCTTGCCCGGCGCCTGTAGCCTATAAGTATAGCAGCCTTGAATCGAAATTATGCAAAACATTACAATGGCGGACACAAAACGACTGAACGGCCTTGACATTTTGTTAGCCTCCCAATCTGAAGTTTATGCCTTGTTAAACGATGTTTCTGTCCTATTCAATAGGTTCATCCTGCAATCTTGGAAGGTTCCACAAATAAGCAGTGCAAAGATGCGTGAAGAGAACCTCCCGCAAGCCCCGCATCCTCGAACGGAGAATCAGCCTTCCCCTCATGACTCAAGCTTCTTTATCTAAAGCCCGCTATCGGGTTGGAAGATTCGGGCTCTATATGACTATCATCGGTTGGAGCTGTCGAACCCCCATTTGTTTATTAGTAGCCTCTGCATAACTGGAAATGCATGGGGTCTTTTCTTGACCGGAAATCTCCACCATAAAAGAAGCCAGCGCCTTGAAATATATTGATCACCTCATCAGGGAACCGTAGATCGCTGCCAAGTGGATACTTTTCACTTTCAAGATCTATTGCGATTCCCCATGAGTGTGTTGAAGGATGCGATCCGAAACCACGCACAGAGCGCTGCTCATAAATGCCACTGTAATTCTTAACTTGATCTTCCAATCCAGCGGCTTTTATATCTTCAAAAGCTTTTTGAAAGTTTTCAACGATGAGCTTGTGGCAACGTGCCCGCGTCACCTGTGTCCTTTCATAAAACAAGGGATAGGGTAAATCGAATAGAACAATATTTCGAGCCTCAAAATGTGGATCGTCGAGACTACCGAAGGTATAAATGATTTCATCTAATCCCACAGGGATCTGAGTAAGCATAAAACTCCTTCCTTAAGCTTGGTGGCAAACAATCTATTTACTCTTCCCAGCTCACGTGTCAACTGTGTTTTTCTGGCGATACCAATGTTTAGATATTTTTCTGCGTGGTTTTTAGGCTCAGAAACTTGCCATGCCCTTCGTCATGGAAGCGGGGGCCGCGGGGTGAGGGTTGCTTTCGAGTTGATAGCCGAAGAAGCGGATGGGTGCCCCAATAGCTTTTCACACACTCAATTGCACGTTAGCGCCGGTTCTTAAACGGCAATGTAATAAATTTACAAACAAACGCAAGTTTAAAAGTGAATTAGTAACAAAAAAACTAAAATTGTCGAAGGCGCGCAGGAATGACGAAGACAGTCTTGCTTGGGAACTGCCTGAAGGCACCTCCGGCTGTAACTCTGTTCATGAACCGTAACCCCAAAAAACTGCGAACTTTTCTTGACTATTGTGCGCCGGGTCTTATATTACAACGATTTAATCTGTCAAACCAATCTACCCGCCGGGTGTGCGTAGAGCTTGGCGCGGTCACGGTTATGAGGTTTAAGGATTCATACCAAAATGAACAGCCATCTTCAAGAAACCCTGGACGCCTTCACCATAGAGGTCGCCACCGAAGCCCATGTCGGTCACGCCGAGCAGATCAGCCGCATGCTGGAAGAGAGCGCCAAAGCGCGCGGCATCGGCATTGCCAAACGGCCGCCGGAGTATCTCGCGCAAAAAATGCGGGAGGGCAAAGCGGTGATCGCTTTCCACCGCACTGGCGCACTCATCGGGTTCAGCTATATCGAAACCTGGACCCACGGCCAGTACGTCGCCAACTCCGGCTTGATCGTGGATCCGGCATTCAGAAATTCCGGCTTGGGCAAAAGAATCAAGCACGCGATCTTTGAATTGTCGCGCAAGAAATATCCCAATGCCAAAATCTTTTCCATCACCACCAGCCACGCGGTGATGAAGATGAACGCCGAGTTGAGCTTCAAGCCCGTGCCTTTTTCCGAATTGACGACGGATAGCGAATTTTGGGACGGTTGCAAAACCTGCCGCAATTACGACATCCTCTCGCGCAACAATCGCAAGCACTGCCTGTGCACGGGCTTGCTCTTCGATCCTCATGAAGTGCAAACCGTTTCCATCAAGCGGCGGGAGAACCGCCTGGTGGTGCTGGCGTTCAGCGGCGGATTGGACACTTCTTATTGCGCGAAATACTTGTCCGCGGAGCTCGATCTGGAAGTACATTCCGTCGTGGTCAACAGCGGCGGCTTTACGCCGGCCGAGCTAGCGGAAATCGAGAGCTTGGCTTATCGTTTGGGCGTGAAGAAGCATATCGTGCTCGATGAAACCGACAACTACTACCAGAAGTGCATCAAGTACCTCATCTTCGGCAACGTGCTCAAGAACAATACCTATCCCCTCTCTGCCAGCGCCGAGCGTGTCTTTCAAGCCACGGCGTTAGCGCGATATGCGCGCGATATGAAGGCTGGAAGCCTTGCGCATGGCAGCACGGGTTTGGACAACGATCAAATTCGCTTTGACATTGCTTTCAGCATACTCATGCCGGAAGCGGCGATCATTGCGCCCATTCGCGATCAGCACGTTTCGCGCAATGCCGAAATCGAGTATCTCAAAAAGCACGGCCTCGAATTCGATTGGGCCAAAGCGCAGTATTCCGTGAACAAGGGCCTCTGGGGCACGACCATCGGCGGCAAAGAAACTTTCACCTCTTCCGAATGGCTGCCGGAAGAAGCCTTCCCCACGCGCTTCGGCAATCCCGACCCGCGAACCTTGGAGCTGCATTTCCAGCGCGGCGAGCTGGCGGGCGTCAATGACATGCCCTTCGGGAATCCGGTGCAGGCGATCCAGCATCTGGAAAAAATTGCCGGGCCCTTCGCCCTCGGCCGCGACCTTCACGTCGATGACACCACCCTCGGCATCAAAGACCGCATCGGTTTCGAAGCCGCGGCGCCGCTGGTGATCATCAAAGCGCATCACGCGCTGGAGAAGCATGTGCTCACCAAATGGCAGCTCTATTGGAAGGATCAATTGGCGGATTGGTACGGCAATATGCTGCATGAGGGCCAGTTTCTCGATCCGGTGATGCGGAACATCGAAAGCTTCCTGGAAAACTCCCAAAAAAATGTCACGGGCACCGTGTCCGTGCATTTGGCGCCCTATCGTTTTCAGATTCTCGGCATCACCTCGCCGCATGATTTGCTCTCGCCGGAGTTTTCCGTGTATAATGAAGCCTACCATTCTTGGACCGGCGAAGACGCGCGCGGCTTTGCCAAGATGCTGGCGAATCCCTACATGATTTATTACAAAGTGAATCGGAACTATGAGAAAATTTAGAGCAGGCATTGCCGGCGCGAGCGGTTACACCGGCGGGGAGCTCATGCGCATCCTCTTGCGACACCCGCTCGTGGACATTTGCACCGCGCACAGCCGCCATCACGCCGGCAAGCCGGTGGCGGAGGTTCATGCCGATCTGCTCGGCGAAACCGGCCTGACGTTCTCCGCCGAGATAGATGATGAAATTGACGTTCTCTTTCTTTGCTTGGGACATGGTGAATCTGCGAAATACTTGAGCAGCCATCGTATCAACGCGGAGGTCAAGATCATCGACTTGAGCCAGGATTATCGTCTCGCCCGCACGCCGGATCACGCCTTTGTGTATGGTTTGCCCGAGCTGAACAAGTCGGCCATCGCGCGCGCCACCCGCGTTGCCAATCCCGGATGCTTTGCCACGAGCATTCAGCTTGCGCTCTTGCCTCTAGCGCAGCGCCGCCTGATTCATGGCGAAGTGCATGTCAGCGCCATTACCGGCTCCACCGGGGCGGGACAGGGGCTCACCGAAACCAGCCATTTCAGTTGGCGCAACAACAATGTGCAGGTTTATAAGGCCTTCGAACATCAACATCTCGGCGAGATTTATCAAAGCTTGAGTTCCCAACAGCCGATGGGGGAAGCGCAAATCAATTTCATCCCGATGCGTGGCAACTTCGCGCGCGGAATTTTGAGCGCGATTTATTTGGACTGCGGGCTGCCGCTCGAAGAAGCGCAGCGGCTTTATTCGAGCTACTACCAGACGCACCCGTTCGTGCACCTGAGCCAGAAGAATCCCGATGTCAAACAAGTGGTGAATACCAACAACTGTGTGCTCTACTTGGAAAAACACGCGGGCAAAATTTTGGTGATCAGCGTGATCGACAATTTGGTCAAAGGGGCTTCGGGGCAGGCCGTACAGAATATGAATCTGATGTTCGGATTTGAAGAGACGATGGGGTTGAGATTGAAGGCGATGGCATACTAACTTGACGATGTTAAGTTGGCTAAAAAAGCCCCTATTATGTTTGTCATTCCGCAGGAATCTTCCCATGAGGCCTGTACTCATACCTAGGGAAGATGCTTACAGCATGACAAATTGAGCGGGGGTGAATTTAACCTAACATTGTCGAGCTAACTTTGTGTTAGGAAGCCGCCCAACGAATGAGAAATTGATCCGTTGGGTTATTTCTATTCGTTGGATGGTTTTTCTTGTTAAAAATTGCAGAGGCAAATTCATGCAACTCTTCGAGGTTTATCCGCTTTACGATATCGAGCCCGTAAAAGCGCGCGAGGTTTATATCTGGGACAAAAACGGCATGCAGTATCTCGACTTCTACGGCGGGCATGCGGTGATCTCTATCGGGCACAGCCATCCGCACTACGTGCGCAGGCTCACCGAGCAGCTCGAGCGCCTCGGCTTCTATTCCAATTCCGTGCAAATTCCATTGCAGCAAGAGCTGGCCGCAAAGCTGGGCGAGACTTCAGGCTACGAGGACTATCATCTTTTCTTGTGCAACTCCGGCGCCGAGGCCAATGAAAATGCGCTCAAACTCGCTTCTTTTGAAAATGGCAGAAAAACCCTCATTGCTTTCGAGCATTCCTTTCATGGCCGCACTTCGGCCGCAGTCGCCGCAACGGACAACGCCAAAATTCGCGCGCCACTGAACGAGGTGCACGAAGTGATCTTTCTGCCGTTGAATGATGAAGCAGCGCTGCAGCACGCATTTCGGCGCAATGACATTTGCGCCGTCATCGTCGAGGGCATTCAGGGCATCGGAGGCATTCACGTTCCGACGCCGGAATTTTTGCAGAAACTTCAAGCGCTGTGCCGGCATTCCGGCGCCATGCTGATTTTAGATGAAATCCAATCGGGCTATGGCCGCTCGGGAAAATTTTTTGCGCATCAGTATGCCAACGTTCAACCGGATCTGATTACCATTGCCAAAGGCATGGGCAACGGTTTTCCGGTGGCGGGGGTGCTGATTCATCCTAAATTCAAAGCTTCGCATGGATTGCTGGGAACCACTTTCGGCGGAAATCATCTCGCCTGCGCTGCCGCGGTTGCGGTGCTGGAAGTCATAATCCAGGAGAACTTGGTTGATCATAGTCGCAAGCTGGGTGAGTATTTGATGAGAGAATTGGAGCGGAGGCCCAAAGGCATTCGTGCCGTGCGGGGGCGCGGATTGATGATTGGAATTGAACTGGAGTTTTCCAGCGCGGACATCAGGAAAAGGCTGCTGTTCGAGCACAAAATCTTCACCGGCTCGGCGCACCCTCCCAACGTGATCCGGCTGTTGCCACCGCTGACGGTCAACCGGCAGCATGCGGATGAGTTTGTTGATTCCTTCGCTCAGGTGATGAAATCCTATTGAGGCGGCAACGAGGCGATCGGCTGGATCTCTGAATTCTGCCCAACACGTGGGTATTAGCCTCAGGACGAGCCGTTTCCAGCGCGGCGGAATATTTTTGTACAATGACAAAGCACCGCACTTGTTCATGCCAACGAAACCTGCTGCCATTGAAAAGCAATCTAAACTTCCCATCGCCGTCATTGGCGACACACACCACACTTCCTGGATGGAAAGAACGTTTTTGCGCCGCGAACGCAACGAGGCGGAGCGCGAGCTGCTTTTGCGCCATTTGTTCCAGGCTGACTTCGATTTGCTCATACATTTGGGCGACATGGTGGGCAACGGCGCATCCGCTCTGGCATGGCAGGAATTCGATCGCTTGTTTGCGCCGGCCTTCTCCAAAGGCATACCCTTTCTCCCGCTCATGGGCAATCACGAATACTGGGGCAATCATCGGAAAATGCTTTTCCATTTTTCAGCAAGATTTCCCGAGTTGGATAAACACCGCTGGCATGCGCGCGTGTATCGCAAACTGGGACTGATCTTGCTCGACTCCAATATTGCACTATACTCCAAAACCGAATGGGCAGCGCAGATTGGCTGGTTCAACCGCACCCTGCAGGAAATGAGCGAAAATCCCCAGGTGCGCGCCATTCTAGTGTTCTCACACCATCCGCCCTTCACCAACAGCGCGATCATCAAGGGCGCGCCATATCTCGAGAGCGGTTTTCTGCCCGCTTTTTTTGCTTCGCCAAAGGCTGCGGCATTCATCAGCGGCCATGTCCACGGCTACGAACGCTTTGCCTCGAACGGCAAAGTCTTTATTGTCTCTGGCGGCGGCGGCGGACCACGCTTGCGGCTGCATCAGGGCAGGAGGAGGCGGCACCACGATCAGTTTCAGAGTCCTGGCCCTCGACCTTTTAATTATCTCTTGCTCCATCCGGAATCCGAAAAACTGCACATAGAAGTCATGGGATTGAAAAAGGGCGAAGCGCAGATTCACTTGGTCGACGCCGTCGAAATTCCTCAGCATTGAGTTCCCTCACGCGTTTGCTTTTTACCTTTACGGAGCATGGATTATGGAAGCCGCGTCCAAAGAAAGACTCGCCGACGAAGTCGGCAAAGTGTTGAATGATACTACCCCGGCAGTATATCAGGAGGTGCTTCATATCGCCGCCCTGCGGCGCCGCTTCCGGCCGCGGCACATCGGCCTGCAAAACATCATCGACCAGGTTTTGCATACGAGTTACTCCGTGGTCATATTCTTGCCGGTGTTGGCTTGGCCCTCCTATTGGAGCGCGGCTTTGGGCGGCTTTCTGCTGGGCGGGATCAGAGAAGTCGAGCAGTACAAGAACATAGACTTGATGATTCTCATGCTGCGCGATCGGCTGCAAGACGCGTTATTCTTTGCGCTGGGCGCAGTTTTGGTCTATCATTTTACCAGATAGTTTGGGTCATGGAAAAGCTCTTGCTCGCTAAGATCGGCGGCAACGTCATCGATTCATCCGAAGTGCTGGCCGCCTTTTTGGATGACTTTGCGACGATCGCAGGCCAAAAAATTTTGGTGCACGGCGGCGGCAAACTGGCGACCGAGGTTGCAACGGCCCTTGGGGTTGAGACAAAAATGGTCGAGGGTCGCCGCCTGACCGATGCCGAAACGCTGAAAGTGGTCATGATGGTTTATGCCGGCTGGATCAACAAAACTATCGTCAGCGGATTGCAAGCGCGGGGTTGCAATGCGATAGGACTGACGGGCGCCGATGCCAACGCCCTCGCCGCGCGAAAACGGCAACATCCCCGTCTCGATTTTGGCTTTGTCGGTGACATTGAGCGCGTCAACACGGCGGTAGTGATACAATTCTTGCATGCCGGCCTTACGCCGGTTTTTGCGCCGCTGACCCACGACGGCCGTGGGACGATGCTCAACACCAACGCTGATACCCTCGCGGCCGCGCTTGCCAGCGCGCTGGTGCCGCACCATCGCACGACGTTGATTTATTGTTTTGATAAAAAAGGCGTACTGGCTTCCGCGGACGAAGCAGATGTGATTCCCCGGCTGACGCCCCAACACTATCAATCTCTGAAATCAAAGGGCGTGGTTTCCTCGGGCATGATCCCCAAATTAGACGAATCTTTTGCCGCATTGCAGGCGGGGGTCGAGGCGATCATTCTATGCCATGCTGCGGAATTACGGCGCGTGGTGCATGGCGAGGAAGCGGTGGGAACCATATTGACTCTATAAACTCACGAATACAATTTGCCGTTATCGCCTCCCCCTCGCTTTTCCCTTCCATTTCACCGGCGCATGAATCGGTGACGGCGCAAGAATCTCGCAGCGCACTCCCACCGGAAATACTTCAACACCCGCACGCCATGAAGCTGAATCGTAAGCGCCGTTGCGCTGGCTGCCTGCATATCCTAAGCACGAGCAGTGGCGTGCCTGAACTTTCTCCAAAAGCTTGGAAATGACACTCTTTTCTAGGAAAACAAATAACTTAATTATTGTTAATTTATTAAATTTTCTCTTGACTTTTATTTATTGTTTCATATTTTATGAGCCAAAACATTATTAAGTTATGTTTTCACTTATCTTGATTCAAGCTGAAAAGGACACGAGGAACATAGCGCAGTTAAGCGGCATCGCAAAATTCTCTTTCCGCGGATCTTGCAGATAAAGAATCTGCGGATAATGTGCGAGGAACCAATTCAGGAGAAAGACATGAAACTCAGATGGTTTTTCCCGTTCGCGCTTCTGATGCTCGTCAGCCTGCTGGGCGTGATTTATCCTACCGCCAAACAAGAGGTCACCGGCGGGCCAATCAATGCCGGCGACGTGGCCTGGATGCTGACCGCCACCGCCCTGGTGCTGCTCATGACGCCCGGATTGTCGTTTTTCTACGGTGGCATGGTGAGAACCAAGAACGTAATTTCCACCATGCTGCAAAGCTTCATCGCGCTCGGTGTGATCAGTATTTTGTGGATCGTGGTCGGTTTTAGCCTCGCGTTCGGAGACAGCGTGGGCGGCACCGGCTGGGGATTGATCGGCAATCCCTCGACCTATTTCATGTTCACGCGCGTGGGCAGCGCCACGCATCCCGATCTCGCACCCACAATTCCGCTCATTTTATTCGCGCTGTTTCAACTCAAATTTGCCATCATCACGCCCGCGCTGATTACCGGTTCCTTCGCGGAACGCGTGCGCTTCTCCAGCTATCTGCTCTTCATTTGTCTCTTCAGCATTTTTATTTATTCGCCGGTCGCGCATTGGACCTGGCATCCCAACGGATTCTTGCGGCAATGGGGTGTGCTCGATTTTGCCGGCGGCACCGTGGTGCACATGACCGCAGGTTTTGCCGCGCTCGCCGGTGCACTGGTATTGGGGCGCAGAAAAGACTACTCGCGTGAACCGCACGCGCCCGCCAATATTCCTTTTGTCATGCTCGGCACCGGCATGCTGTGGTTCGGCTGGTTCGGGTTCAATGCCGGCTCGGCGCTGGCTGCCTCGGAACTGGCCACCTCCGCCTTTCTCACCACGAACACGGCTTCGGCGGCAGCCATGCTCGCCTGGATTCTGTTTGATGCGATACGCGGCCGCAAGCCTTCGGCCCTGGGCGCTTGCATCGGCGCGGTCGTGGGTTTGGTTGCCATCACACCCGCGGCAGGATACGTCAATGTGGGCGCAAGCATTCTGATTGGTACGCTCGCCAGCATCATTAGCAACTACGCCGTGCATTTGAAAACAAAATCAACGCTCGATGACACGCTGGATGTATTTCCCTGCCACGGTGTGGGCGGCATGGTGGGAATGATCGCCACCGGTGTTTTCGCGCAAGGCGTCGGCTTGATCCACGGCGACTCCAAAATATTTCTCTATCATCTGCTCGCGGTGGTGATCGTCGGCGTCTATAGCTTTGTGGGTGGTTTTCTGCTTTACAAGTTGACGGACAGAATTATTCCGTTGCGTGTGTTCCCAGAGCAGGAGGAAATTGGGTTGGATCTCAGCCAGCACGGCGAAACCATGGCCAACGGAAACACCAATGGCAAGCATAGCCCCGCTCGTGCCAAAGAGGAACTTGCCTACGAA
>JBIOXB010000247.1:0-13924 GCA_044869275.1 bacterium | reverse complement strand
AGTACGCGCTGCAAATTGCCGCCGGCTTGCAAGCCGCGCACGAGAAGAGTGTGATTCATCGCGATCTCAAAAGTGCCAATGTCATGGTCAACACCAAAGGCCGAATCAAGATCATGGACTTCGGATTGGCCAAGCTCTCCGGCAGCTCGTTTCTGACCCATGAAAAATCGACCATGGGCACGGTGGCTTACATGTCGCCGGAACAAGCGCGCGGCAGAAAAGTCGATCAGCGCACCGATCTTTGGTCTTTCGGCGTCGTGCTCTACGAAATACTGGCCGGGCAGTTGCCGTTTCAGGGCGATCACGAGCAAGTGCTGATTTACGCGATCATCAATGAAACGCCGGAGCCGGTCGGTGATTTGAGACCGGAGACGCCGCAAGAGCTGGAAGCGGTTATCAACAAGGCGTTGATGAAGAACCCGGACCAGCGCTATCAACACATCGATGCCATGTTGGCGGACTTGCAGGCTTTGCCAGGAACAGCAAGCCTCGCGGCTCCCCTCCCGAAAACGGCAAAGCCGCGCCCAAGCAATTTGCCCGTGCCCTCGACGCCGCTGTTGGGACGCGAACAGGAACTCGAGGCGCTCACGCAGCTTTTGCTTCGCGAAGAAGTGCGGTTGGTCACACTCAGCGGGCCGGGCGGCACCGGCAAAACCAGGCTTGGCCTGCAGGCGGCGGCCAACCTGAGCGCAGCGTTCACCGATGGAACTTTTTTTGTTTCTCTGGCCGCCAACACGGATGACAAGTTGGTGTTGTCCACCATTGCCCAAACCTTCGGCATCTTTGAAAATCCCGCGCGTTCAGTCGCCGAGGGGGTCATTGCTTATTTGCGCGAAAAGAATTTGCTCCTGCTGCTCGACAACTTCGAGCAGGTGATCGATGCCACACCGGTCATTGCCGAGTTACTGGCCTGCTGCCCGACACTGAAAATTCTCGTCACCAGCCGCACGGTGTTGCATCTCATGGGCGAACATGAATTCTCCGTGCCGCCCCTGGCGACACCCAACCCCAAGCAGGGCGCCACGCTCGCCGCGCTGACCGCATACCCTGCCATCAGGCTGTTCCTTCAGCGCGCCGCGGCGGTCAAGCCGGATTTTGTTTTGAACCAGGAAAATGCCTCTGCTGTTGCCGAAATTTGCTTTCGCCTCGACGGCCTGCCGCTGGCCATCGAGCTGGCAGCCGCGCGGCTCAAGTTGTTCTCTCCACAAACCATGCTGGCGCGGCTGGAGAAACGCTTTGAGCTTTTGAAAGGTGGCGCGCGCGACATGCCGGCGCGCCATCATACTTTGCAGCAGGCGATTGCATGGAGCTACGACTTGCTGGACGAGGAAGAGAAAGCATTGTTCCGCCGGCTGGCCGTGTTTTCCGGAGGCTGCTCTTTGGAGGCAGCAGAAGCCGTCTGCCGCGTCAAGAATGATCTCACTTGCTCCGCCCTTGACGGCATTGCGGTATTGATCGACAAGAGCCTGCTGCGCCAAGATCGCTCGGCCGGCGATGAAGCGCGATTCGTTATGCTGGAAACCATACGCGAATACGCGCTGGAACGATTGCGCTTGAGCGAAGATGGGGATGACACCCGGCGCGCCCATGCAGATTACTTTTTGGCGCTGGCGCTGCAGGCTGAACCCGAGCTGACCGGTCCAAAGCAAAAAATGTGGTTAACGAGATTGGAGCTCGAACACGACAACTTTCGCGCTGTGTTCAAGTGGGTGGAAGAAAAAGATGAAGCCGGGTACGGACTGCGATTGGGAGGCGCGCTGTGGCGGCTCTGGCTGGTGCGCGGCCACATGATTGAAGCCTGCGAACGGCTGACCACGCTGTTGGCGTTCCCGGGCTCGACCCCGCGCACCAGGGAACGTGCCAAGGTGTTGAATGGCGCGGGCACCATCATCCATGAAATGGGAGACTATTCCACGGCGCACTCGCTTTTGCTCGAGAGCCTGGAGATCTGGCGCGAGCTTGGCGAAAAGAAAGCTGCTGCCGCTGCCATCAATAACCTGAGCTGGCTGGCGGTAATGCGTTGTGAGTTTGACAGCGGGCGGGCCCTGGCGGAAGAGAGCCTGACGCTGCACCGCCAGTCGGGCGACAAGCGCGGCCTCGCCCTGGCCCTCAACAATCTGGGATGGGCGGCAAACCTGCAGGGCGATTTCAAGACGGCGTGGGCACTACATGAAAATGGCCTGACCCTCCGCCGTGAAATTGGCGATGAACGTGGCATTGCTTTTGTGCTGACCAGCCTGGGATGGATCGAGGGCATGCAGGGCAATTATGAGCAAGCCACATCTTTATTGCAAGAGGCCTATGGCAGACTGAAGGCGTTGGACGACAAACAAAACATGGCCATTGCCTTGAGCTATCAGAGCAACGCCGCGATTATTCACGGCGATTTTGGCCGGGCCAAAGCGCTTCTGGAAGAAAGCGCGCCGTTGATCAAAGAGGTGGGAAGCAAATGGGGGCTGGCTGCACATTGTTATACTTCGGGAATCGTAGCACACGAACAGGGCGAGAGCAATCGTGCGGAAGAATTCCTGGAAGAAAGCCTGTCGCTCTACCGCTCGCTGGAAAATAAATGGGGCATGGCTCATGTGCTCAACTTTCGCGGGCACCTCAAGTTCGAGAAGAATGATATGGACTGCGCCCTGGCCTGCTACCAGGAGAGTCTTCAGCTTTCCCACGGAATCGGCAACAGGCTGGGCATGGCCAATGCGTTGTTCGGCTTCGGGAGATGGTCACATGCCGTTGGCAACTTGGCGCGTGCCGCCCGCCTTTTTGCCGCAGCGGAGACTTTCCATCTGGCCACCGGCGCGCCCCTGCCGGCGTTCATTCGAGCGCGCTTTGATCGCGAAGCTGCGGCAGTGCGCGCCGCGATGGAGGAAGAAGCATTTGATGCGGAAACTGCGGTAGGCAAAGCCATGACCGCAGAACAGGCAGTGGCGCATGCCTGCACCGGAAACTGATCAGCGAAGAGCCATTTCACCCACTATCGTCTGCGAGAACCTGCTTTATCTGCCGACTTTGTAATATCTTGACTTATTCAAACATTTTGATATTTTGGCCCAACTTTAGCATGTAAACTTTCCCTTATTGAGCTTGAGCCGATCCGAAAACCTCATCCTGTCATCCTGCCGTTGCGGGATCTTGGTAGTTTCGCCACACACTCTTAGAATTGAAATTGTGGCCGAGTCAACCAAGACCTCCTGCAGAGGGCCATTTCAGGATTCCCGCGGATAGGCTCCAAGGCGAGGCATTGCTCTCACCTATCTTGCAAAGCTTCAAAATCAAGTTTTCCGGGTTCTTATTACAGTTTTGACTACGCCAGCAAGTCTGCCAATTGCAGAAAGAGCGCAACGCGACAGAGCCGCAACCGAAATGGTTCCACACGGATCAAAAAACCACACGGAAATTTCTATGCTATCCGCGTGGTTTTTTAATCCGCGTGGAACTAGTATTTGCTTTTTTGCAAAGATCTCACTTGTGGCTGACTACAACAGAAACCCTGCAAAAAAAGCTGAGTATTACGGGTTGGTATTACAATGCGGTAGTCCTTCAGAAAGTTTAATGAAAATGCCGCCAGCATTCTATTTTACCAAGCTCAGAGGGCCATGACGGCCAAGCAGGGCTGCGCGTTTGCACCGGGGTGAGCAGCATGTTTTACGACTAATCTGAATCGTCATGAGGAGAATATACCATGAAAAATAAGCGCAACGATCTGTTTGCCATGTTGCTGGCCTTCTGCTTCACCGCTCCGGCATTTGGAGCTGATGACGGTCAAGAAAGAGCCACGGTTTTACATCAGGCAGAAATGAAGTTTGACCGGGCTGGTAAAGCGCCGACGGTCATTCAGTTTGTTCAGGGCCACCAGCCCACGGTGGCGGCATTTTTCCAAGAGTACAAACAGTACTTCCAACTTTCCGATGACAATCAACTCCAAGCGTTCCATTCTTCGCACAATGAATTGGGCAGCCATCTTCATTACCTTCAGCTTTATAAGGGTATTCCCATCATCGGCGCGGAATATATTCTGCATGAAAGGAACGGCGCGGTTTGGCATGCCAACGGCCAGCTGGTTCATGGGTTGCAGATGAACGTTACGCCGGCGCTCGGCGAACATGCCGCGCTGCAAGCCGCTTTGCGGCAGATCGGCGCCGAAGCTTATATGTGGCAAGACCAGGCCAATGAGGCTTTTTTGCAGCGGGAGCGGGGCGATGCCAGCGCCACGTTTTATCCCAAAGGCGAATTGAAGCTCACTTCCGGCAAAGCGGAAATAAGCGCGGATAACATGAAATTGGTGTATCGCTTCGATATTTATGCCGCGAAGCCGGTGGGACGCTATTACGTGGACGTTGATGCCAAGACCGGCGAAATTGTCAACCAGATCACGCGTATCCACGACGTGGATTTTGGCGGCAGCGGCGCTTCGCTGTATAATGGCACTGTGGCCATGACTGTCGACCAGGTTTCAGGCTCGAGTTATCGCCTGCAAGAGAATGGCAACACCGTGCGCGGCGCGGATATTCGCACTTTCAATATGAATAACGGCACCAACTATACCGCGGCAACGAATTTCACCTCCACCAGCGCCAACGGCCCCTGGGACGGCGCCGGCGTCAGCGCGCACTGGGGCGCGGAGGCTACCTATGATTATTACTTTGCCAAGCACGGCAGAAACAGTCTCGATAACGCCGGCTTTACCCTGCTCAGCTACGTCCACACCAACCTGATCGGTATGGGTTATCCCAACAACGTGAATGCTTTTTGGGATGGCAGCCGCATGACCTACGGCGACGGCGACGGCGTCAACTATTTTCCCCTGGTCTGCCTTGACGTGGTCGGGCACGAGTTGAGCCATGGCGTAACGGAGTTCTCCTCGAATCTGATCTATCAAAATGAATCCGGCGCGCTCAATGAATCATTCAGCGATATTTTCGGCAACGCGGTTGAGTTTTTTAGAGAAAACCCCGGTGTGGAAAGCGGCCTGCCTTCTGCCGGATGGCGGGTCGGTGAAGATATGAGCGCCAGCGGTCAAGGCATCCGGAACATGCAAAATCCCAATCAATTCAGCGACCCGGATACTTATCAAGGCTCTTTCTGGTACACGGGCACCGGCGATAACGGCGGCGTACACATCAACAGCGGCGTGCAGAATTTCTGGTTTTATCTCTTGGTAGAAGGCGGCAGCGGCACCAATGACGTGGGCTATGCTTACAACGTGACCGGTCTTGGCCTCACCGATGCGGCTCGTATTGCCTACACCAACAACAATTCATTTTTGACTTCCAACTCGAATTATGATGCGGCTCGTAGCGGCGCCATTGCTGCTGCGGAAGGATTGTTTGGCGCCGGCTCGCAACAAGCGCTATCAACTGCCGAAGCGTGGCTGGCGGTGGGTGTGGGAACGATTCCGCAGTTGCCGGCTGACTACGCCACGCTGCCATACAGCACGGGGTTTGAAAGCGGCGCGTTGGACAATCATTGGAATACTTACAAATCCAACAGCGCCGGTCGCACGCGAGTGCTCAATACCAACGGCCCTTTTGCCGGCAGCTATCACATGGTCATGGATGTGGGCACCAGCGGGGTTTTCAATCAAAACGAAGCATGGTTGCATTTGAATCTCACCGGCGAGTCGCAAGTGAACCTGGCTTTCCGCTGGAAAGAATTTGGCGATGAAACCCATGCGCAGGACGGTGTTTATTTCTCCAGTAACGGCGGCACCAGCTTTGTAAAAGTGCAAAGCCTGAGCGGCAGCAGCACGGCTTGGCAGAGCTTTAACCTCGATCTGGATGCGTTGGCCGCCGCCAATGGTTTGAGCCTGAGCAGCACATTCATTGTCAAATTTCAGCAATATGACGATTTTCCGCTCACCTCGGACGGTTTTGCTTTTGACGAAATCAGCGTAACCGGCAACGCAGGCGGCGGATGGCAGGTTATTACCTTTGATAACTTCGAGAGCGGTATGGGCAGCTATACGGACGGTGGTGCGGATATGTCGCGTTATAACGGCGGCACGCATGCTCATCAGGGCGTTGCCGCGGCGGATATTCAAGATAACACCGGCGCGGCTTCGTCATTCTCCCACACCGCGACGCACAACGTAACCGGCTACAACACGCTGGAAGTCGATTTCTGGTTCAAGATGGTGAGTATGGAAACAAATGAGGACTTCTGGCTGCAGTACTTCAA
Organism: bacterium; assembly: GCA_044869275.1. GTDB lineage: Bacteria > Zhuqueibacterota > Zhuqueibacteria > Zhuqueibacterales > Zhuqueibacteraceae > JBIOXB01. Next base: position 7,741 of record JBIOXB010000247.1, on the reverse strand, counting down.
CGGTACGACCTGGCAAACTGTCGCCACTTTTGCGGCCGGCGCCACGTTCCAGAATAATAACTTCTATCATCAGGTCGTCACGATCTCCAGCAGCTCATACTCGTTCCCGGCCAACGCGCGGCTGCGCTTCATGTGCGATGCGAGCGACAACAATGACGATGTTTACATTGACGAAATCCTATTCCGTGGCACGGCCGGCAGCGGAGCCGCACTGGCCAGGGGCGGCAATACTTTGGACGCTGTTGCCGCGCTGCCCGAGAGCTTTGAATTGCGGCAGAATTATCCCAACCCGTTCAATCCCAGCACAACCATCAGCTTTGCCCTTCCGGAAGCAAGCGAGGTGAGCCTCGCGATTTACAGCATGAGCGGGCAACTGGTGAAGAAACTCGTCGCCGGCGGCATGGAGGCGGGCGATCACAGCATGGTTTGGGATGCGACGGATGAACGGGGCTTGCGTGTGGCGAGCGGAGTGTATGCGTATGTTCTAAAGGCCGGAGAATTTGTGAGCCGGCGCAAGCTGGTGTTGATGAAGTAATTCCCGTTGATCGAGGTGCGAGGATGGAAGATGGAAGATCGCGAGGTGGCGATTCTCGCTTCTCCATTGCCCAGCTTCGATGATCGCACCTCAATCTCTCATCACTTTTTCGAAAAGGGCGATGGTGACCCAAAACCATCGCCCTTTTGTTTTTGAGAAACCCCTTGCATTTTGAGATCAGCGTAGTATTTTCATCGCAGGACTGCCATAAACGCCGAAGGGCTGAAGGCTGCACATGGCTCTTATGCAAATCACAGAAATCCCTCAAGAAATGCTACGCCGCCTTGGTGAGATTGAGGAATTGCAACCAATAGATGGTGGATGTACGGCTGATCTTGCTTACATCAGGACTCCCAAGGGAAAATTTGTAATTAAACGATCGCGGGGAACGCAGTTTACGCAGTGGCTTGAGAGAGAGAACCGTGTGCTTCAGTCGCTTGCTTCTACTTCACTTCCTGTCCCCCAATCAATCCATTTCTACAGGCCAGCCGTAACGACTCTCCCTGAAGCCTGGCTGGTAATGAATCCTATAGAGGGATTCACAGTAAGCGACATATTTCAGAAGGTTTCCATCAACGCAAGGCTCTCGCTTCTAGCTGAATTTGGTGCAGCACTTAGAATCGTCCATTCCCAAAGAAACGTTCCCGGACTAAAACGGCGTAGTGCAGGGCAGTGGCTGGATTATATGCTCAGATTAGCTGAGCATAATCTTCACTACTTTGCTCCCGATGGGAATCCCGGCTTGTTAAAGCAACTAGGACGCAATGATCTCCCAAAAGTAGAGGCGACTTTTATTCATGGCGACTTTAACCTCGATAATGTTCTCATGAACAATAACAGGCTCGCCGGAATAATCGACTGGCCGGGCGGAGGATACGGTGATCCTCGGTATGATATCGCTCTTGCTTTGGCTGGAGATTCGGAAATTCAATTAACTTCAGAGGAGGTCCGGGCTTTTTACACAGGATATGGCGGAGAACGGATTTCAGAGGAAGAGATAAAATACTTTCTGAATCTATACGAGTTTTTCTGAGCATACAAAACCCGGGTGATTCAAAAAAATGGTAACTATTACTACAACGTTAAGTCACATTATTGCACCAAAAACTAGGCTTGACTTAACGTTGTAGTGATAGTCACAAAAAATGTAACTGCCAGCGAAGCTGCGCCTCGAACCAAGAGAAAGATGGCCAACGGAATTGGAACGGAAGTATTTCTTGAGTTCCATTCCGTGGGAGTTCGATTTCCGTGGGCGAAAAACTTGGCCTGTTTATAAGCGTTTCCCGTGTTCAATATTTCAGCTCCTATTTCTTACAAGCGGATTGAACGGATAAGGCGGATTTCAAAAACTGTTTTTCAGTATCACTATCCGTTCAATCCGCTTCATCCGTTTACATTTTTATTGTGAGCGGAATAGTCACAAGATAACCAAGATTGGAGGCTGATATGGAAGGTACAATTCAATTCACCCTGAATGGCAAGCCCACGCGGATGCAGGTCGATGGCAACCGCACGCTGCTGTGGGTGTTGCGTGCCGACCTTGGCCTGACCGGCACCAAATACGGTTGTGGCGAAGGACTGTGCGGTGCCTGCACGGTCATGCTCGGAAAAGAACCGGTACGATCCTGCCAACTAGGAATGCAGGACGTGGCTGGAAAAGAAGTCATGACGATTGAAGGCTTGGCACAAAAGGGTAAACTGCATCCCTTACAGCAGGCATTCATGGAACATGACGCCCTGCAATGCGGTTATTGCACTCCGGGAATGATTCTCAATGCCTATGGCCTACTGCTCCAAAATTCCCACCCCAATGCCGCAGAAATTATTGCCGGCATGGATGACAATCTCTGCCGTTGCGGTGCGCATCAGCGCATTGTTCAGGCCATTGCAAGCGCGGCGCAAGCCCAGCAGGGAGGGATAAACAAATGAAACAGCATGAATACTTCGATCCTGAATTTGAGGAGATCGCCGCCCAATATTCGCTCAGCCGCCGCGATTTTCTCAGACGACTGGGTGGCGGCATCATTGTCCTGTGGGCCACACCAGGTGCCTTGTTCTCCTCCTCCGAAGCGCAGGAGCGCATGCAACGAGAGTATCCCACGGACTTCAATGCCTATCTGCGTATCGGTGAAGATGGCCGCGTTTCGTGCTTCACCGGCAAAATTGAGATGGGACAGGGCATTGTGACTTCCCTGGCGCAGGAGCTTGCGGATGAGCTCGAGATTTCCCTGGACGTCATCGATATGGTCATGGGCGATACCGACCTTTGCCCGTGGGATCGCGGCACGTGGGGCTCACAGTCCACTCGCTTCTTCGGCCCGGCGCTGCGCGCTGCAGGCGCCGAGGCAAAAGCGGTGCTCATTGATCTTGCCTCGGAGCATCTTAAAATCCCCGCGGATCGCTTGATTGCTAAAGACGGTGCGGTGTTGGAGCAGGCCAAACCCAGCAATCGCGTCACCTATGCGCAACTGGCCAAAGGCCAGAAAATCGCCCGACAATTGGCGCAAAAAGCCATCGCCAAGAGCGCTGCCGACTTCAAAATTATCGGCAAGCCCGTGACGCGACGAGATGCGTTGGAAAAAGTGACAGGCAAGGCGAAGTACAGCGGAGATATCCAATTTCCCGATTTGCTGTATGCGCGAATTCTGCGACCGCCGGCGCACGGCGCGAAATTGATCAGCGCGGACACGACACCGGCGCAACAGATCGCGGGTGTGCAAATCATCCGCGAGGGAGAGTTGGTTGCCGTGCTGCACAAATTTCCCGACGTGGCGGAGAATGCTCTGAAGAAAATCAAGGCTGAATTCGACACGCCGGCAGCGAAGGTCGATGATAAAAGCATTTTCGATCATTTGCTCAGTTTGGCGCCTGAGGGGCAGATTGTGGCTGAAGGCGGCAATCTCGCAGCCGGGCAAAAAAGCGCTGCTGCGACATTTGAGGCCACATACCTGAACAGCTACGTCGCTCACGCGCCGATGGAACCGCACACCGCCACCGCAAAAATGGAAGGGGACAAGATTACTGTTTGGGCTTCGACGCAGTCGCCGTTCGGTGCCAAGGACGAGATTGCCCAAGCGCTTGGCCTTTCCGCAGAAAAAGTGCGCGTCATCACGCCGTATGTCGGCGGCGGCTTCGGTGGAAAATCGCGCAACCAGCAAGTTATCGAAGCCGCGCGCCTGGCCAAATTGTCCGGCAAGCCGGTGCAAGTGGCCTGGACGCGCGCGGAAGAGTTTTTCTACGATTCGTTCCGGCCGGCAGCGATTGTGAAAATAAACTCGGGGCTTTCGAGCTCCGGCGGCATTGCGTTTTGGGATTATCACGTTTATTACGCCGGGGAACGGGGCGCGCAACAGTTCTATGACGTCCCCCATCACAGTACGACTGTATATGCTTCGGGTCGGCGCGGTGTAGCCGGCGCGCATCCTTTTGCAACTGGACCCTGGCGCGCACCGGCGAACAACACCAACACGTTTGCGCGGGAATCGCAGATTGACCTGATGGCGGCGAAGGCTGGGGTCGATCCGTTGGCGTTTCGTTTGCAAAACTTGAAGAACGAGAAGTTGCACGGCGTTCTCAAAGCGGCTGCGGAGAAATTCGGTTGGAAACCAGGCAAGTTGCCCAGTGGTCGAGGCGTAGGCCTCGCGTGTGGCTTCGACGCGGGCGCCCACGTTGCCGTCATGGCCGAAGTTGAAGTCGATAAGAGCACCGGAGCAGTGCAGGTCAAGCGGGTGGTCGCAGCGCAGGATATGGGCCTGGTGATCAATCCTGAAGGCGCCAAAATCCAAATGGAGGGCTGTGTCACCATGGGATTGGGTTATGCGCTGACCGAAGAGCTGCACTTCCAAGGCGGCAAGATTTCCGATTTGAATTTCGACACCTATCAACTCCCGCGTTTTTCCTGGCTGCCCAAAATCGAAACTGTGCTGGTCGATTCGAAGGATCCCGATCCTCAGGGCGGCGGTGAGCCGGCGATCATTTGCATGGGTGCCGTGATTGCCAACGCAATCTTTGATGCGACCGGGGCGCGCTTGTTCCAGCTTCCGATGACGCCCGTGCGCATTAAAAACGCGATGACTTGAATACCGGCCTGCTTTTAGTTATTTTTCAATATGAGGCCACTACGCAGCGCAGCGGCAACCAAGAAAAAAGGACTCACGCAGAGATTCGCAGAGACTGTTCCAATTGTTGATTGGGTCATTATAATTAGCTGAAGCTCCCGGCACTCCCCGTCCTATTGGATTGTACTCACAACCCATGAGGATGAGAGAGCCGCGTAGCAATTTATTTCCCGCCTTTGCGTAATCTCTGCGCAATCTCTGCGTGGGCCTTTTCTTTGTGCCACTCGGGGATACAAAAAACTGCAAAACTTCGCTTTTCTACCAAAATGTGGAGAGCATGATGCTTATGCCAATTGCAAGACCAAAAATTAACAAGGCAATGAGAAGCATTCACCTGCCTTCCCTGTTCACCGCCATGCTCTGCGCGCTGTTGTTCGCCATTCCTTTGGCGGCGCAGATTCCCGCTGAGCAGGGCACATACCCGGCCTTGCCGAGCGAAACACCCGCGAAGTTCGAAGAGGTGACGGGGGAGTTCAACTATGACAAGCGCGAGGTGATGATTCCCATGCGCGATGGTGTCAAGCTGCATACGGTCATTATCGTGCCCAAGGGCGTCAAAGGGGCGCCCATCCTGCTCACCCGCACGCCGTACGATGCCTCGGCACTCACCAGCCACAACGCCAGCGCGCACCTGGGCCGCATCCTGCAGGGATACGATAACGCCACCGAGGTGATCGTGGAGGAGGGCTATATTCGTGTGGTGCAGGATATCCGCGGCAAGTATGGCTCCGAAGGCGATTACATCATGAATCGCCCGCTGCGCGGGCCGCAGAATCCCACTCCGGTCGATCATGCCACCGACACCTACGACACCATCGACTGGCTGGTGAAAAATCTTCCTGAAAGTAACGGCAAGGTGGGCATCATCGGTATTTCCTATGACGGCTTCCTGGCATTAATGGCGCTCGTAGATCCGCACCCAGCGCTCAAAGCGGCCGTGCCGATGAATCCCATGGTCGACGGCTGGCGCGGCGACGATTGGTTTCACAACGGCGCTTTTCGCCAACAGAACATGCCTTACGTGTACCAGCAAGAGGCGGCGCGCGCTTCCGAGATTAAATGGTGGACGAGCCAATTCGACGATTACGAAACGTACATGGCGGCCGGATCGGCCGGCGAGCTCGGGCGACGCCGTGGAATGGAGCAGATTGGCTTTTGGCGGAAGATTCTCGCACATCCGAGCTATGATGCTTTCTGGCGTGATCAGGCAGTGGACCAGTTGCTCGCAGCACAACCTCTGAAAGTCCCGGTGATGGTGGTGCACAGTCTGTGGGACCAGGAGGATATCTATGGCGCCCTCGCCGTCTACCAGGCCATCGAGCCGAAGGACACGGGAAACGACAAGGTATTTTTGGTCATGGGCCCGTGGTATCACGGCCAGGCCATCGACGACGGTAGCGCTTTGGGTGCGCTGAGGTTCAACAGCAACACTGCGCTGTACTTCCGGCAAGAAATCCTGCGGCCGTTTCTGGCGCAATGGCTCAAGGACGCCGCGCCCAAGGCCGATATCGCGCCGGTCTCGACATACGAGACCGGAACGAACACCTGGCGTCGCCTGCCGGCGTGGCCGGCCGGCTGCGCGAGCGGCTGCACGGTTCGACCCACGCCGCTGTATCTCTCCGCCGGGCTGAAACTCGGCTTCGACCCACCAAAGTCCAACGCAGCAGCGTTTGACGAGTACCTCTCCGATCCGGCCAAACCCGTGCCCTTCCGCGCGCGGCCCATTCAGCAGATCGGTTATTACGACCAAGGGCTGACCTGGCCGCAATGGCTGGTGGATGATCAACGCGAGGCTTCCGGCCGTCCCGATGTGTTGGTGTTCGCGTCCGAAGTGCTGACGGCACCGGTAAAAATCAGCGGGCAGCCCATCGTAAACCTGGTGGCCTCGACCAGCGGTACCGACGCCGACTGGGTGGTCAAGTTGATCGATGTGTATCCCGATGAAGTGTCGGCACAACCCGCCATGGGCGGCTATCAGTGGATGATCTCAGCCGATATTTTCCGCGGCCGCTATCGCGAGAGCCTGGAGACTGCGAAAGCAATTGCGCCCGACAAGCCTCTGCCTTATCGTTTCACACTGCCCACGGCGAACCATGTGTTTCTGCCTGGCCACCGCCTGATGGTGCAGGTGCAATCGAGCTGGTTTCCACTTTACGATCGCAATCCGCAGAAATTCGTACCCAATATCTTCTGGGCCAAACCTGAAGACTACCAAAAGGCCGTGCAGCGAATTTACCATGCGCCCAATCAGGCGAGCTTTATCGAGCTGCCGCTGGTCACAACGCCTTGATCGGCAAATTTCTGCAGCGCGCCGCGGATTTACTCAAACAAAACGCCGGCTCTGCGGCGGAAATCGCTTACCAAACCAGGTTCAGTGATCAAGGCATTTTGCGCGGAGTTTCAAGAATCAGTTCGATTGTGCGCCGTCGGAGTATCGGAGGGATGCCGAGCGCGGGGTGGACAGGGAGGAGTGGTGAATCAGGGAACTTGAGAGTCGGCGGCTCTCCGATTCCCCCGTCGCCGTTCTTTATCCCGGTCAAATGCCGGAGATCATGAAATCGATAGCCGCAATAAACAGAGAGCGCTTTTCAGCAAGGTTGGTTATTTCTTTGCCCAATTGGCTCCTATCAATACCGGCTAGCTGTTGGCTCATCGTAATGAATTTTTCTCCGTTGATTTCAACCAGGGGGCAAAGCTTAGCGATAATCTGATCGTGCAATTGCGAGGCTTTGCATAGGGGAATAACTACAGTCGTTTGCAGCCCCTCCAAAAGATCTGATTGAATATCAATGAGGAACGGGAATGTTTTTCTGGTCTTGGCGTTCTTGTTCGCGTGGACGGCAAACTGGCTCATCAAAAGCTCCGCAGCTCGTCGCTGAATACGCCGTGCGTTTCGACAAAACGGTTATAGGCTTGTATCGCTTTGGCGTTCTGTTTGCGCCACAGCTCGCGTTGTTTTAGTTTGAGCTGCTCGGCAAGCGCCTTCTCTAACGTCGCGGAAAGATTGATATTTAATTCGCGCGCCTTGGCCAGCAAGTCACTGTTGATGCTAAGATTTGCCGGTTTTTTGGGCGCTTGGGCATCAAAT
>JBIOXB010000246.1:0-11686 GCA_044869275.1 bacterium | reverse complement strand
GCGCTCGCCGTTGTCCACCGCCTCGTCGGTCTCAGCGAGTTTTTGATGATTGTAGGCGAGATTGCGCCAGGCCACGGCGATATTCTCCGTGCGATTTTCACGGCGGCTGGCATTGATGAATTGCCGGTAATAGGTGATGGAGCTCTCATAATCTTGCGCCTCCTGATACAGCAGCGCCAGGCGCAAGAGATTGCGCAATTCACTGTCCACGTCACGCAGGCTTTGCGCGAGAGTTACGGCCTGCTGCAGGAACGGTGCCGCCTCTTGTGCTTCGCCCGCCACCCAGCCGGAATGGCCGAGGCGTTCGCAGATCACTTCTTTTTGTTTGAGGGAAGTGAAAGTGCTGTCGTATTGCAGCTTGAGGCGATAATAGCGATAGGCGTTCTCCAAACCGAACTCGCCAAAGTTGTAATAATTGTTGGCGAGATTGAGCGCGAGCTGGGCCTCGCGTTGCGGATCGGCGCGCTCATCGTTCATGGCAATGGCGGTGGTGAGGGCTTCGACCGCGCGCTCATACCAGCGTTCCTGCGCTTTGGGCGGACGGAAGGTGACGGTACGGCGAACATTGTCAAGCAAGCGCGGCGTGGCCAGCGCGATTTTTTCGAACAATCCTTTCTTGCGCGCACGTTCTTTCTGCTGCAATTGTTCGAGCGCTTCGTAGTTGAAGCTGAGCGTAAGATATGCAGGCACGAGGCGATAATTTAAGGCCAGGGCGCGCTCGATGATTTCAGAAGAGCGGCGCAGCAAGCCGATGTCGTTCTCGCCTTGATAGGAATAAGCCAGTCCCAAAGTATAAAGCAGAATCTCGTTGTCGGGAATTCGTGCGGTGAGCTTGTGATACTCCGCCACGGCTTCGTCGATGCGGCCGAGCGTATGCATCGCCTCGACGTAGCCGCGGTGCGCTTCGACGTGCCGCGGGTCGTGCTGGCGCGCCTGCGCAAAAAGCGACAGCGCCAGCTCATCATCCTGTGCGCGCACGAGCACGCGGCCGCGGCGCACCAGGGCCTCGGTCAATTCCGTTCTCGCCGCGCGCGCGGCCAAGCTCTCCGACGTGCCGGAAGACTGCTCCAAATAATTGGCGTAAAGTTGCGCCGCTGCCGGAAGCTCATGGTTCGCGATCTGCACGCGAATCAAACGCAAGACGGCTTCGGCTTTTAGATCTTGCAAATAGGGGTCGCTTTGCGCCTGCAAAGAATTGATCAGGCTGCGATATTCATTATCGGCAAGAGCGTTTTCACCCTCGCGCGCCAGGCGTGAAGCTAAGCGAAATTGCGCGGCATGGGCGATCGCCGGTATCGCCGCATATCTCTGCACGAGCCGTTGATACGAGGCCAGCGTGTCGGCCGTCAAGCTGCTGCGCGGCGCGGCCTCCAATAAATGATTGATGGCTATCGCGCGCCAATCCGAGTGCCCGGGATATTTTTGAACAATGGCCACAAAGATCGCTTCTGCTTCTTCTGGGCGGCCGAGAACGAGCAATATTTCTGCCGCACCCAACCAGGCCTCATAACAGGCTTCATGAATATTCGCATATTGCTGTGGGAGCGATTGAAAAGTCCGCAGCGCCGCCTCGAGCTTGCCTGCGCGCTGCAAGAATCTGGCACTCTCGAGCCGGCAAAAAGCCTGCACCGCCGGCCAGGCGGAAGCGCGCTTTGAGATTTCTTCGAAATGCGGCAGCGCCGGTGCAAGTCTCGCCAGCTCGTATGCGGCAAACAATCCTGCTTCAAAACGATCGCCGTACTCTGCCATGACTTTTTCAAATGCTGCTCGCGCGTGCGCGGTATCCTGCAAGGCGAGATGGCAGCGACCAGTCGCCAATCCTGCGGCCGCCAGCCATACCGTCGAATCCGGAAAATAGAAATGCAGCGCGGAATAGGCCAGCAACGCAATTTCTGGATCGGCAATTTTTTGCGCGTGGTTGAATGTTTCCTGCGGTGAAAGGAAGCGCGGCATCGGCCCGGACTCCGGCAAGCGCCACAAATCGAAATTGCCGTAATGCTCTGCGGCGTAATAAATTGCGCCATCACTTCCCCAAAACGGAAATAAGGCATTTTCGCCCGCGGGTGTGAGGCGCAATTCGTGGCTGGGTTGATCGAGGCGGGGGGAAGCATGCGTGAGGGCAATAACGCGCAAATGCGCGGACCGGACGCCGGCGTCGGGTACCGCGCTTTTGTTGAATCGCGCCTCGAAGCGCTGGACTAGAAGCTTTTGGCCGTCTGTTGAAAAAGAGGGGAAAAAATTGTCTCCTTCAAACGTAACTTGCCGGCGCAAGTAATCGGCTTGCGTGGTGTCGCTGCTGATGACAAAAACTTGATGGCCTTCGCCCGCTGAAGCCGGATAGGAAAGCGCCAACATTTTGCCGTCGGGCGACCACGCCGGCTGCGTGCCGCCGCGCGTGGTGAGCGGATAGCTCTTTTTGCTTTTGATTTCATACAGCCAGATTTGCTCCGCGCCCGAGGCGCCAACGCTGTACGCAATCTTCTTTCCATCAGGAGAAAAAGCCGGATGCGTCTCGCGCAGAAAATTTGCGGTGAGCCGCCGCAATTTCCCCGGCGCAAATCCGTCTTCGCGCGGTTTGAGCTGCAGCAGAAACAAATCGCCTTCGGCATCGTCGCGCCGCGAGACAAACACGAGAGCCTTGCCGTCCGGGGACCATGAGGGGCTGTAATCATCACTGGTATTCGTCGTGAGCACGGTCGCCAGCCCGCCGGCCGCGGGCTTCACCCAGACATCGTAACTCTTGTTTTGCCGGGAAACGTATGCCAGCCATTTGCCGTCGGGCGAGAGCGCGGGCATGAGATCGGCTTCGGGGTGGGAAGTGAGGGGAAAAGCAGCAAAGCTTTCCTTTTGAGTACGGTTGGCGCTGGCCGGGATAATCTCGGCGCCTTGAAGAGTTGGTTCGAGCGTAGAGCATGCGACTGCGAAGATGAAAACATGAAAGGAAATCACAGCCATTTCCAAATTTCAAAAATGCACCGCTCCAGATGTCTTTACACACGATCGTGACCGCGATAAAATTATAATCAGCAGGAAGGTGGGAAGCAAGGGGTTTGATGGGAGAGAAGACAACCAATCTGTCGAATTTCTTGATTTATGTGCCCGTCGAAAACATTCTTTCGATGAGGTTAACCTGGCTAATTCACAAAATCAAACCGCCGAGACGCCGAGTTCGCAGAGAGCATCAAATTGTCGAGTAGCTTAGACAACAAGCCTCTTCCATGCTCCTTAGCGAGATCAGCCCAATCTATACTCTTTCGACCTCTGCGTGCTCGGCGACTCTGCGGTTATGAGTTTTTCAGGTTAACTTGGGCGGCCTCCGCCGATGGCCGTCACCCGGAGGGATCTTTTTCCGCACCGAGTACGTGTTTATGCTGAAAGAGACCCTTCCAGTGTGACAAGATAATGTTGAGGGATTCAGCCAAATGACAGGGCTAGGCAATGAATGTGAAGTCGTGTCTCATTCACGATGCCAATGCCTCACGTATACCTCGCGCCGCCTGCCGGATGCGCTCTTCATTCTCAATCAACGCAAAACGCACGAAGCCCTCACCGTAATCGCCGAAGCCGATGCCCGGCGACACCGTGACTTTCGCGCGTTCGAGCAGGAGTTTGGCAAAGGCGAGCGAGCCCAGGTGGCGATGCGGCTCCGGCAGGCGTGCCCACACGAACATCGTGGCTTTGGGTTTGGGGATTTTCCAGCCGATCTTCGCCAATTCGTCGCATAAAACGTCGCGGCGGGTGCGATAGATGTCGACGATCTCGTGCAAGCATTCTTGTGGGCCGTTGAGCGCAGCCACGGCGGCAAGTTGCAGCGGCTGAAAAATGCCGTAATCGAGATAGCTCTTGATTCTTTCCAACGCCTGAACCATCGCGGAATTGCCCACGACAAAACCGATACGCCAGCCGGCCATGTTGTAACTTTTCGACAGCGAAAATACCTCCACGGCAATCTCTTTCGCCCCCGGGATCTGCAAAATCGAAGGCGGCTGATAGCCATCGAAACCCAAATCGGCGTAAGCGAGATCGTGAATCACGAGCAAGCGATATTCCCGCGCGAGCGCAATTACTTTTTCAAAGAATGCCAAATCCACCACTTCGGTGGTGGGATTGTGCGGGAAGCTCAACATCAGAAAACGTGGTGCGGGCCGTTCACTGCGAATGGCGTTCTCGAGGTTTTCCAAAAAATTTTCGCCGGGCAAAAGTTTCACCGGGCAAATACGGCCGCCGGCAATAACCGGCGCGAACAAATGAATGGGATAGGAGGGCGAAGGCACGAGCACGCCCTGGCCTTGGTCCAAAACCGCGAGCAGCAAATGTGAAATGCCCTCCTTCGCGCCGATGGTCACCACCGCTTCACTTTCCGGGTCGAGATTGACGTTATGGCGCCGGCCATACCAATCACAAATTGCCCGGCGCAAGTCAGGGATGCCGCGGGAGACCGAGTAGCGATGATTACGCGCGTTGTCAATTTCTTCATGCACTTTTGCCAGAATGTGCGCCGGCGTAGCGCCGTCGGGATTGCCCATGCCGAAATCGATGATATCTTCCCCGGCCGCGCGCGCTTTTTCCATCCAACCAATCACTTGTTTGAAAATGTATTGGGGCAGCTGTTGCATGCGGGGGAAATCCGTGAGGGTCGTTCGTGCTAACATAATGAATCGTCCTTAGCTTGCCATTTGAATCGCAAAAAACCCGAAACAAAAACCGCGAAGATGCCAAGATCGCGAAGTGTAATGTCTATTGTACTTTTCGCGTCCTTTGCGTCTTCGCGGTGAAGAATATCGTGTCCATGAAATGCGTTGGGAGCCGCGAGAGAAGCTTGTCCACAACGCGGGGAAAATACGGACAGACGGCGGGGTTTGGGTAAAAATGTTGCAGGAGAGCAATAGTTCTAATGTGGCCGAAAACTCTCCAGACGGGCAATATACCAATCTGGAAAACCAAACTCGCGGGCCGGTTTGAGAATGCGGTCGAGGTATTCGTCTGCAGCCGGGCGAGGATTCATTTCCGCACAAATGTAACACAATGCCGGCCGCCACTTGCCTTCCAAAGATTCAACCAAAACAGCTTCAGGAAGATATATTTCTCCCAGAACGTCTTTGGCGTGTGCATAAAGCCGTGCCAGCTCGGAATGGGTGGCGGTCGCGGCAATGCCATAGACGCAATGTTGATCAGATCGAACCAGATTCGCGCGCGGCTGGATGCGAATATCGAAGCCGTTCACTTTGACCACTTCCCACTGCGCGGGCACGAAATCGACCGCTTTGAGAACATCGAAATTCATGTAAGAGCCGTAAAAGAAGGTCCAGACATTCGATTCTGCCATTCTCATCTCTTTAGCCTTTACGCTTAATCCAGCCCGAGGCGTCCCGCGCCGCTTGGCGAACCTTTTCACTCTCATCATGGGTTTCGACGCGGGCGAGAATATTGACCAAGGTTTCATTGTCTATTGTCATTCTTTCATTGCCGACATTCATGAGGGCTAGCACAGTTTGATAACGTATGTTTTCCTCGGGGTGATCCAACAAACCCAGTCGAATCAAGCTGTCCGCTATGGCGGAGTCTTCAATTTGCCCTAAAGCGAAAAAGACATTGGAAGTGAGATATACGTCCCGGTCCACGCTTTTTCTGAGTGCGGAGAGGAGCTTTCCAGTAGCCCGCCTTTCTCCCAAGAATCCCAAAGCTGTAACGGCGTCTTTACGAACATCCGGATTCTCCCGGGGATTCTCCAATGCCGAGACGGCCAGATCGTAAGTTTTCGGGGCGCGCATGAAGCCCAAAGTATACAATGCCGTACACCTCAAATTGATATTATTGCGTCGATCCTTGTAGGCTTGCGTTAATGCGCCTATGACCTCGTCGCCGCCAATTAAACTGAGGGATTGTACTCCAGCCATTCGTACTTCCGGGTCCACATCCGAAAGCGTGGGTAGTAACGCGGGAATGGCATGGTTCCCATAGAGCGCGAGCGCAATAGCGCTGAACTGACGGACTTTGGCATCCGATTCTCCGAGCTTGGGTATGAGAGCCGTCAGTTCTTTATTCCGCGAGATCTCCAATTGACTGGAATTGTATTGCCGGGTTGCATAAAGACCGACCCCCGCAATCATGACCGAAGAGATAAAGGTCGTAAAGGTCCTAAACAACTCCCACTTGCTTATTCTTGCTTTGTTGTCATCGTCCGGCATTTGTTTCACCTCCTCTTTTGCGAAAGCCTGAGGGAAATGTCAACGTTTGACAAGCTTCCTCTTCACAGATCTTTTTCAAATCAGTGCTTGTCGCTGAAAAAGATTCAGGCTGTGAGAAAACGCTTGGCTTCAACGCAAGCCGAGCTTGTCGAAGCCGAATTTTGCAACTTCGCACCCTTCGACAAGCTTAGGGTGCGGCATTCTCAAATTTTCACACAGTCTGATTCTTCCAGAATGACTTGAAGGCTATGCGAGCGAATCATCCCACAATCACAGTGCTGCAAAGGCCTGCTTTACGATATGTTCCTGTTCCAGCTGGTGAATGCGCTGGCTGCCGGTGGCCGGGCTGCCGCTGGGCATGCGGCCGACGTAGGAAATGGGATAATGCTCCGCGGCGACGTAACGCAAGCGCGCGCGCACGAAGCTCCAGGCGCCCATGTTGCGCGGCTCTTCCTGCACCCAGCGCAAATCATGCGCTTGGGGATAGCGCGCGAAAATTTCTCTCAGGCCTTCGAACGGGAACGGGTAAAGCTGCTCGAGGCGAATGATCGCCGTATCCTCGATATGGTTTTGCTGTCGATATTCCATCAGATCAAAGCCGATTTTACCCGAGCACATCAAGATGCGGCGCACGCCGGCGGCGGGCAGGGGATCGTCCAACAAGACGTGAAATCCGCCTTCGATAAAATCCTGCGCCGGGCTTTTTGCTTGTTGTGCGCGCAGCAAGCTCTTGGGCGTCATCACGATTAATGGCTTCAGCACGCCGGCATGCATCTGGCTGCGCAGCAGGTGAAAATATTGCGCCGCAGTGCTGGGAACTGTGACGCGCATGTTTTCCTCTGCGCATAAAGTGAGGAATCTTTCCAAGCGCGCGCTGGAGTGCTCCGGGCCTTGGCCTTCGAAGCCGTGCGGCAGCAGCATGGTCAAGCCACTCACCTGTCCCCATTTGTCTTCCGCCGAAGATATGAATTGATCGATGATGATTTGTGCGCCATTCATAAAATCGCCGAACTGCGCCTCCCACATCACCAAGGCCTCTTGGTTTGCCACGGAATAACCGTAATCAAAGCCGAGCACGGCATATTCGCTGAGTAGGCTGTCGTAAATCATCAACTGCGCTTGTTCCGGGCGAACGTGATTGAGCGGCGTGTATTCCTTTTCGGTATGATAATCCACCAGCACGGCGTGCCGGTGGCTGAACGTGCCGCGCTGCGAATCCTGTCCCGAGATGCGCACGGGCTTTCCTTCGAGCAGCAGAGAACCGATCGCCAGCGCTTCGGCCATGCCCCAATCTACTTCGTCTTCGTCGAGCATGGAAGCGCGGCTGGCGAGCTGTTTCGCCAATTTGGGATGCGGCTTGAATTCCATGGGAAAACTGGTCAAGGCATGCGCAATCTCCTCGAGCACCGCGCGCGGCACGCCGGTCGGAATCATCGGCCACACCTTGTCCAGCGGCGGCTCTTTCGGCAACGCGGCCGTGATCGTGAGGTTTTCCTGCGTGGCCTCAAAAGCAGTTTCGAGAATTTTTTGATACTCCTCGAGCGTTGCTTCGGCTTGTTCCTTGGTCAATTCACCGCGACGCACGAGAAGTTCCGTATACAATTTGCGCACCGAGCGCATGTCACGGATGCGCCCGTACATAATGGGCTGCGTGTAGCTGGGTTCGTCGCTTTCATTGTGGCCGTGGCGGCGGTAACAGACCAAATCCACCACGACGTCTTTTTTGAATTGCTGCCGGAACGCAAACGCCAGCTCCATCACGCGCAAGCAGGCTTCGGGATCATTCCCGTTCACGTGAAAGATCGGCGCTTGCACCATTTTAGCCACGTCGGTGGCATACACGCTCGAACGCGCATCTGCGGGTGCGGTGGTGAAGCCGATGCCATTATTCACCACCAAATGCACCGTGCCCCCAGTGCGATAGCCGGATAAAGCGCTGAGGTTCAGCGTTTCCGCCACCACTCCCTGTCCGGCAAAGGCCGCGTCCCCGTGTATGAGCACGGCCATGATGCGCTCGCGCAAAGCATCGCCGCGCATCTCCTGCTTCGCGCGCACCATGCCCTCGACCACGGGATCGACCGCCTCGAGATGGCTGGGATTCGGCGCAAGCGCAACTTGCAGCTTTTGCCCATGCGGCGCAGCGAAGACACCGGTCGCGCCGAGATGGTACTTCACGTCGCCCGTGCCTTCGCGACTGTTGGGGTCGGGATTGTCCTCGAAGCGCAGGAAAATTTGCTCGTAAGTTTTGTTCAGAATATTGGCGAGCACGTTCAAGCGGCCGCGATGGGCCATGCCCATCACCACTTCCTCCATGCCGGCCTCGGCGCCGCGCTGCAGCAAAATATCGAGCATGGGAATCGCCGATTCCGCGCCCTCCAGGCCGAAGCGTTTTTGGCCGACATATTTGGTCTGCAGGAATTTTTCGAAGGCTTCTGCGGCGTTCAGTTTTGCCAGCAGGCGTTGCTTCATATCCGCATTCAGCCACTTGGCGCGCGGCACGCCCTCGACGCGCTGTTGAATCCAGGCTTTTTGTTCCGGTTCTTGAATGAACATATACTCGACGCCGATCGTGCCGCAATAAGCTTCGCGCAGAATGTCCAGAATCTCGCGCAGGGTCGCGCGCCGTTTGCCGGCCAGGCCGTCGGTGATGAATTCGCGGTCGTAATCCCACACCGTCAAGCCATAACGCGACGGGTCGAGCTCGGCGTGTGTCGGCACTTCCAGGCGCAAGGGATTGGTGTTGGCGATCAAATGTCCGCGCACGCGATACATATTGATCAATTGCAACACGTGCGCCTGCTTTTCAATCGAGGCTTCCTGCGAGCTGACGCCATCGAACACCGGATTCACGTCGCGGGTGTGGCGCACCGGCTCGTAAGGAATCTTCATGCTGGCGAAGATCTCATCGTAGAAATTCTCCTCGCCCTGCAGGAGCCGATGCAGGACGCGCAGAAACATGCCGCTTTCCGCGCCTTGAATCACGCGATGGTCGTAGGTGCTGGTCACGGTCATCACTTTGCTGATCCCCAGCCGTGCAATGGTGTGCGGATCGGCGGATTGATACTCCGGCGGGTAATCGATCGCACCGGTCGCCACGATCAAGCCTTGCGAGGGCATCAAGCGCGGCACGGAATGCAACGTGCCAATCGTGCCGGGGTTCGTCAGCGTCACCGTGGTGTCGGCAAAATCTCCAGGCTGGACTTGATTCGTAAACACTTTGCGAATGATGTCATTATAGGCTGCAAAAAAACCGCTGAAATCGAGGGTGTCCGCTTTTTTGATGTTGGGCACCATCAAGCTCCGCGTTCCGTCTTTGCGCTCGACGTCCACCGCCAGGCCAAAGTTGATGTGCTCGGGCATGACTTTGTAAGGTGTGCCGTTCACTTGCAAAAAAGAAGTCTTCATCACCGGCATGGCCTGCAAAGCTTTCACGACGGCCCAGGCGATGATGTGGGTGAAGCTCATTTTCGCGCCAGTGGTGTCGGCAAGATATTGGTTAATGACGCGGCGGTTCTCTTCCAGGATTTTAACTGGCATCGTGCGCACGGAGGTTGCCGTTGGAATGCTCAAGCTGCGTTCCATGTTTTCCACAATGCGCACGAAGCCGCCCTTGAGCGCCACCGCACCCGGTGGAATGGCCGTGGCATGCCCATTTTCTTTTTGCTCCAGCCGTGGCTGGGACGCCGGCACTGCCGGGACGGTCACGGTTTCTTCCGGCATGCCAAGCGGGCGATAATCGGCAAAAAAATCGCGCCAGCTTTCGCTCAAAGCACCGGGATTCTCGCGATATTGGCGGAACATTTCTTCTATCAACCAAGCATTGGGCCCGAAGGCCTTTGGCGTTTCGACGATTTCGGACATGGTTTCGTTCTGAGGTTGTTTATTAAGGAAAACGGTTGCTTGCAGAAGCTAACAACGTCATTTTAATCTGAAAATGGCAAGATTACAATCAAAAAATTTTCCTCCCGACAAAACCGAATCATTACAGTTGAAATCATCCGGTCGCGTACAGTTTCGGCAGAAAATAGAATCCTATTATTGACTTTGTCAAAATTTTGTGGTAGGTTTGGCGGGTAATTCACGCTGCGCGGGAAATTTGTCAGGGAGATTTTCTGCGCGTCACGCGAGGCCCTGATGAAAGGAGGTGATCCCATTCTAAATAAATCCATGGGAGCCTCCGGTGGCGTTTGCTAGCAGCTCGCTGCGGCGGCTCCCGGAAGCAAGTTGGGCCTTGTCTCCTTGGAGACGAGGCCCTTTTTATTTACGAATGGCATAAGCCGTACAAACCGGAAACCCAAAATGCAAAACACAAAATCCAAAGCACAAAATCCAAAGGTGATTTTGAGTTTTGGGGTTTGAACTTTTGTGCTAAAAAAGCACGGATTTCACCTGTTATGGACTAACCCAAGCCGGAAGCCCAACATCCAAAACTCAAAATCCAAAACACAAAATTCAAAAGTGGTTTTGAATTCTGAGCTTTGGATTTTGAGTTTTTGCTTAAGGGTACAACGATCGCCTGCCGTTACCGGCCTCCATCTCCATCATCATCTCCATCGTCACCATCATCAATGTCTCCGTCGTCATCATCCCCGTCGCGATCATCATCTTCATACATCGAGATGGACCGTTTGAGATTACTTTCGATCGCGGTTCTGTTCGCGGGAACGGTGGGATCGAGCAAAATGCCGTTCGGCCCGAGGAACCAGTTGGAGGAATAAATGGCCAAGGTGACATTCGCCGTGGGGTTATCGGCGGACACGACCAGCGGCGGATTCAGGTCGTACTCCTGCTCGGCGTAAATGGCGCTATTGAACACGAAGGGCTGCGGCGCCATGCCGTTCTGATACACCATGCCTTCAATAATCACACTGTAGCGCGGTCCGGCGATGAAATCAGCAAAGGGGGCACGATCCGCCGGAGACAGAACGGCAAGATCGGAATCTGAAACGGTGCTGATCTCGATTTCAATTTCAGAATAGGAGCCGTTCGGAATGTTGGCGATCGCAATGGATTGGATGGTGTCGGTCATGCTCAGCTGGACCACCACCGGTGCCGTCATAAACTCCATGTCATCGTTGTCTGATTGCTCGTCCCCTCCTTCAAAATCGATACTATTCACCACCAAACGCGCTCTGGTGATCTGGATCGAATCGACAGCCATCACCGCGGCTGCCTTGGACAGCATCGTCGCCGTCGGCGTCGAGAAATTTCTGACGGTGAGCGAGACGCGGCCGCCATTCGACCCTGTGGGCGAATTGTTGCAGCCGTTGATGATGAACAGAAGCGCAAACGTGATGAATGCCAGCCCTCTTCCCAAAAACTGAACTCGAGCCATAAGGCCTCCAAAAAAGTTTTAGGTAAAATGAGACCACGCAGAGTCGCGCGGCCCCAACGCATCACTTCTCCCTTCTGATTTGGCCGTGCCCAAAGTCTTCAAACGGCGTGCCAGCAAATCCTCATGTTTCTACTGAGCGATATAGAAAAAAACGCCGCATACT
>JBIOXB010000245.1:0-21177 GCA_044869275.1 bacterium | reverse complement strand
TTCCTATCGCGGCACGCAAGCCGCGGGCGAGGGTTGGGTTTTGATCGGTGATGCTTTCGGTTTTCTTGATCCGCTCTACTCCTCCGGCGTGCTGCTCGCGTTGAAATCCTTCCACAATTGCATCCGCCGCCATTTCGCCGGATTTCAACGCGAGCAGCACGCCGGAGGAGTAGAGCGGATCAAGAAAACCGAAAGCATCACCGATCAAAACCCAACCCTCGCCCGCGGCTTGCGTGCCGCGATAGGAATAGTCTTTGGTCGCAAAGTAGCCGGTGATGCGCTTGCCCGAGGAAACGCGTTCTTTCACGGCCGGGCAGCGTCCCACTTCTTCTTTATAAGTTTGTTCGTGGCTGCCTCGCCCTTTGAAAAGATAATCAAACGGCGCAACCACGCCGACGCTGACGCGGTTGTCATGCAGGGGAATGTACCAAAACCACCCCTGCCGATTCGCGGTTTGCAAAACCATGGTCGCACCCTCGTCGCGCCCGGTGTCGCGATAGGCGCCTTCCCAATAGGTCCAAATCGCGCCTTTATTGAGAATCGGATCCCACACGCGTTGCTTGAATTTGTTTTGCAGTAGGCCGCTCTGGCCGCTGGCATCCACGACGACGCGCGCACGCACTTCGTTTTGCGTGCCGTCCGGCAATTGAATTTTCACTCCCACCGCGCGCTGATGGTCGAACAGAACGTCGCGCACACGCACGCCTTCGTGCGCTTCCACACCGCGTTCGCGCGCATGGTTGAGCATCATCAAGTCGAACTCGCTGCGCACCACCTGCCAGGTTTGCGAGCATTCGTGCGGCTTGTTGTCCCAAAAATAAAATGGCGCGGAGAGCTTGCCGCTGGCATTGACAAATTGCACGCTGTATTTTTTGACGAAGCGGCTCTTCTGCATCTTCTCGAGCATGCCGAGCCGCTTGAGCACCCAGTACGTTTCAGGAATCAGCGATTCACCGATGTGAAAGCGCGGAAAATGCTCGCGCTCAAAAAGCTGGACTTTGTAGCCTTGTTGCGCAATAAGGGCGGAGACGGTGGAACCGGCGGGCCCGCCGCCGATGACGACGACATCGGGGTTGTTCATGGGGTTCTTTTCTGAAATTTGGCGCAGAAATAGCCGTCACTATATTGCGCGCCGTATTCTTGCGGCGCGTTTCGTTCCTGTATAAGACGTTCTCGCACTTGATTCGTTGTTAGCCGGCACGCGCATCGACACGCTTTGTGACTTCATGTTCACGCTACCAGCCGAAGGCGTTTTTCATATCGGCGTAATCAATAAGGAACTTACTTCTGGCTTTCCGTTGCCACTTTTTTGGCTTCAATCACACCATGAACGGTCACACTGCGTTGTTGCGCTTCCACATCGTTGGAATGAACGGATACCGTTTTGGAGGTTTTACCCAATGCCGAACCGGCATTGTAGGTGACGGCGATCTGGCCTTCGGCGTTGGGGGCGATGATCTTCGAGCTTTCTGCCGCGGTGCAGCCACAAGAGGTTTTCACTTGCTCGATTCTGAGTGTATCCGTGCCGACGTTCTTGAATTTGAAGACATGCTTTACGATTGAACCTTGCGGCACGGTGCCGAAATCATAGCTCACTTCCTGAAATTGCATCCTGGGGCCTTTGGCAGTACTCCCGTTGTTTGCGCCCTTTTCTCCCTCTTGGGCGAAAGCGAAACTGCAGGACAGCGCAAAGATGAAAACAACAATGCTCCGCAAAATGTTCTGGATGGACATGACACAATCTCCCATTTTCAGTAAAAAGTTGTTTGATTTATTTCTGAGCTTGGTGAAAAATTCTCGCCTCACGGCGATAACGCGGCCGTTTGAATATGGAAAGCTGAAACAATGTTCTTGCCAAAATCCTCGTCCCAACGCGCCTTGATCCGCCCGTCCTGCAGCCAATACACGCGAGGGGGCGTGTTGCCGATCAGATCAAAAAACTCGCTCTCGGATATGACATGAAAGGGATAACTGGTATGCGTCTTTTCTGAAAATGCGGCAATCGTAGAATCGCTTCCGCCGAACATGAGCACGTAAATTTGCGGGAAACCCGTACTGTGCTCAGCCAGCGTGCGCAACTCCATCGCGGTCTCTTGGCAATGCTCGCATTCGGCGTTGAATACCGCCACAAGCTGGTCGCCGCTGGTCAAATCGACACGGCCCGCTTTTTCAAACTGCGTGTATCTCGCAAAGTTTCCATCATAGTTGTGACGCACCGGCGCGTACAGCAGGACGGCTGCCACGCTGCCCGCTGCCAAAAGTAAAGGAATCGCAATATTGCGTTTTTCGGCATTTATCATCCGGAACAGCCCAAGGCCCAGACCCAGCAGAATTACATTTTTCAGTAATGATACTGCCGAAGACATGGGAAGCAACTTGCCGAAACATCCGCAGTCCTGCGCCTGTTTGCCGGCTGCCAACTGGTAGCCTTGCAGCACAATGAACGCGCTGAGCGTGGCGATCACCAAAGGGAGAATGAGGCGTTTCAGGTGGTACGGCAGCAGCAGCGCCACACCCAGAAAAAGCTCGAACGCGATCAAGAACCGTGCCGGGAAAGCCGCGTGTTCACGCGTGGCTGCGAGACCCTGATCGACCAGGGCGATTTCGAACAGGCCTGTTCCCTGCAATTTCGAAAGGGCCGAGAATATGAACACCCCCGCCAGCAAAACGCGCAGGGCAATTGCCATTCTGCTTGTATTTATCAAGCTATTTCACAATCGATGATTCAGAAAACCGCGGCTTGAGAATCTGAAAATCGAAAAAATACTTTGGCCACGCTTACGACTTGTTCAGCCGCAGGTGCTTACAGTTTCTCCGCCAACCGCACCACCATGCCCGGCCGCAATTGCAAAATCGCGGAAGTAATCAGCGTGTCTCCGACTTGCACGCCGTGCGTGATTTCCACGCGCTCGTCCGAGCGGCTGCCGATCTCCACGTTTTGCGACTCGGCTTTGCCGTTTTTATACAAAAAGACCCGTTGGCCCTTCAATTCGGGGACGAGCGCGAACGAGGGAATGGTCAGCGTTTCCTTTTCCTTGAACACCACCTCGACATTGGCGAACGCGCCCGGGATCAAAACGCCATCGGGGTTTGGACTGAGGGCGCGCAGGTGCAGCGTGCGCGTGGCGGCGTCGATTCTCGCTTCCACAGCATAGATCGTGCCTTCAAATTTGCGCGGCACCCCCTCCACGGAAAAACTGACTTTGTCTCCTCGCTTGATCGCCGCGGCGTATTTTTCGGGAACGGTGAAATCGACTTTCACCGGGTTGAAATCTTGCAGCGTGGTAATGCGCGCAGCCGGAGAAATATAGCTGCCTTCACTCACATAGCGCAGGCCGATCACACCCTCGAAAGGTGCGCGAATCTCGGTTTTGCCGATTTGAGCTTGAATGATTTGCAGCTCGGCTTTTACGATGTTCAATTCGTTGACGGCGATGTCATACTCCTGCTGGCTCGCCAATTTTTTTTCGAACAACTGGCGCTGGCGTTCGGTTTGCTCCTCGGCGAGGGCCTGGCGATATTGCCCGCGCATGAGCTGGGCTTTCGGCTCGGCATCGTTGATCTTGAGCAAGACCTCGCCTTTTCTCACCGGACTGCCTTCTTTGAAAAAGATCTTCTCGATCTTGCCGGAAATTTCGCTGCGAATTTCCACTTCCTCATTCGAGAGAATCGTGCCCACGGTCAGGATGCGGTCACCCAGCATTTCCGACTGCACGACTTGAATGCGCACCGGCACGCTTTGGTCGCGCGGCGCACCGGCAACGGCATTGGTTTTGTTCGCTTTGGATTTTCCCAACAAAGGGCCAACCTTGGGCAGAGCGAGCGCTACCAAAACGGCAAGGGCGCCGATGATGATCCAAATATTTTTTGCTTTTTTGCTCATGATTCAATCTCCAAAATAAGGTCGGTGCCGCTTTGCTCTTTCCAAAATACGCTTTTCCATATTAGAAAACAAGTCACAGAAAATCTCAGGTGGATGACATGGTTAAGACTTCATTCTTGCAGTCGCGGTTGCAGGCCATTTCCGTTCGATTTTCTTCTCTGCAAAATTGGATCCGTCTTGAGAAAATTCTTTAGCCGAAGAGCGGGGCGCACGATTCCGGCTATCTCTTTGAAAAAATTAGGTATGAAAACTGTATTTTTTTGGTATTCGCGGCGCAGGGGTGGGCGAGATTTCCAATGCAGGCACGAGCACCGTCAGCATGAAGAAACCATGCGACTGCCCTTTCAGACACGGAATAAAATCTGGTGCTGGCTGATCATCGTCCGTGCAACTTGTAATTCGGTGCTTCTTGGGTGATAATCACATCGTGCGGATGGCTTTCGCGCAGGCCGGCGTTGGTGATCTTGACGAATTTGCCTTTGGCTTGCAAATCGCGGATCGTGGCGGCACCGGCATAGCCCATGGAGGCGCGCAGGCCGCCCACCATTTGAAACACCACCTCCGCCAGACGGCCGCGAAACGGCACGCGCCCTTCGATGCCTTCCGGCACGAATTTCTTCTCGCTGGTTTCGCCTTCTTGAAAATAACGATCGCCGCTGCCGCTGCGCATGGCGCCAATCGAACCCATGCCGCGAAAGCTCTTGTAGCTGCGGCCTTCCAAATAAATTGTTTCTCCCGGCGCCTCTTCCGTGCCGGCAAACATGCCCCCGATCATTACCGTGTCCGCGCCAGCCACAATGGCTTTGGCAATGTCGCCGGTTTGCTTGACGCCGCCGTCGGCGATGAGGGGAATATTGGCGCGCTTGCAAACTTTGGCGCATTCGAAAATCGCGGTGATTTGCGGCACACCCACGCCCGCCACCACGCGCGTGGTGCAAATTGATCCGGGGCCAATGCCGACTTTGACGGCATTCACCCCCGCCTCGATCAAAGCCTGCGCTCCTTCACTCGTGGCAACGTTGCCCGCGATCAAATCGAGATCGGGGTACATCTCGCGCAATTGCCGCACGGTGCGCAGCACCCCCTCGGAATGGCCGTGCGCGGTATCGACCGCCAGCACATCGGCTTGCGCCTGCACCAAGGCCGCGGCGCGCGCCATGGTGTCTCGCGCTACTCCCACCGCGGCGCCCACACGCAAACGGCCGCGTTCGTCTTTGGCCGCGAGCGGGAACATTTTTTTCTTTTGAATGTCCTTGACCGTGATCAGGCCTTTCAAACGGGCGCGCTCGTCCACGATCAAAAGCTTTTCAATACGATGCTTCTGCAGCAGGCGTTCGGCTTCGTCGAGTGTGGTACCGACGCGCGCCGTGACGAGATTCTCCCTGGTCATGATATCCGCCACGGGCTGGCGCTCGTCAATTTCAAAACGCAAATCGCGATTGGTCAAAATGCCCACCAGTTTTTCGCCGTCGACCACCGGAATACCGGAAATGCGATAGCGTTTCATCAGCTCCAGTGCCTCGGCCACGGACTGTTGGGAAGACAAGGTGATGGGATTGTCGATCATGCCGCTTTCCGAGCGCTTCACCGCATCCACTTCGCTGGCTTGCTTTTCGAGCGGCATGTTCTTGTGAATGATGCCGAGGCCGCCCTGCCGCGCCAGCGCAATCGCGAAGCGCGCTTCAGTGACGGTGTCCATGGCGGCACTCAGCAACGGGATATTGAGTTTGATGCGGCGGGTCAAATGCGTGGAGAGATCGACTTCCCGCGGCAGGATCGACGAGTATTGCGGCACGAGCAGCACATCGTCGAAGGTGAGGGCTTCAAAGAGAATTTTTTCCATTTTAAGAACCCCGGCTGCTTTTCGCGTTTTTTGAGTGTGTTTCCGTGGATTGCAAAGGTACGATGATGGCTCTGCTTGAACGGCATGAAGCCTTTAGCCGCTTGCCGTCCAACGGTCCGCGTTCGGATCCCAAAATGGCCCTGCCAGTCCGATCTCGGCAAAAATCTTCACCATTTCCTGCGGCGCCGGGGAGGTAACCTCACAATTCTCCCACCACCGCCTGCGCGGCCCGTATGACTTCACCGGAAAGAATGAGATTCACGAGCGCTTCAATATCTTGCCCCAGCAGGCGGTCATCCGCTAGATGCGGCACATGCCCGCGCACGAGCTGGCGCACGGCTTTCGTCGCCGGGCCGGGCTCCAGCGGGGCGCGCAAATCCAGCGCCTGGCATGCGCACAACAACTCGATGGCCAAGACATTCGTGGCATTTTTCACGGCCTGGCGTGCTTTTACTGCTGCGGCTGCGCCCATGCTGACGTAATCTTCCTGGTTCGCCGAAGTCGGAATCGAATCAACCGAAGCGGGATGGCTCAAAACTTTGTTTTCAGAAACCAGGGCCGCGGCCGCGACGTGTGCGATCATCATGCCGGAATTGAGGCCGCTGCGCTTGACCAGAAACGCGGGCAGCCCGCTCATGTTTGGATCCAGCGCGAATGCAATGCGGCGCTCGCTGATGTTGGCCAGTTGTGTCGCCAGAATCGCCATGAAATCACACGCCGTGGAAATTGGATGGCCGTGAAAATTTCCGCCGGAGAGAATTTCATGATCTTCGGCGAACACCAAGGGATTGTCGGTTGAGGCGTTCAATTCGACGCTGAAAACCTCGCGCAACGGTGCCAAAAAATCGCGAATCGCGCCGTGCACTTGCGGCATGCAGCGCACGGAATAGGCGTCCTGCACACGGTGGCTTTCCAAATGCGAGGCGCGAATCGGGCTGCCGGCCATCAAGTGGCGCAAATTCGCCGCGACTTGTTGCTGGCCGGCATAGCCGCGCGCGACTTGGATGCGGGGATCAAACGCCAGCGATGTGCACAGCAATGCCTCCGCCGACATCGCACCGCAGACATCCGCGGTGCGCACCAAATTCGACAACTGGGCACAAGCTAATGCGCCAACAGCCGTCATGAACTGCGTGCCATTGAGTAACGCCAGTCCTTCCTTGGCTTCCAATTCCAAAGGCGCCAAGTCAAGCGTGCGCAATGCCTCTTTGCCGCCGAGTTTTTTGTCCTTGACCCACGCCTCGCCCAGGCCGATCAAAACCAGTGAGAGATGAGCCAATGGTGCGAGATCGCCGGAAGCGCCGACCGAGCCTTTTTCGGGAATCACGGGCAGAATATCAGCTTGCAGCAGCCGCTGCAAATATTGCGCAACCACCGCCCGGCAGCCCGAATGCGCGTTGAGCAGCGCGTTCGTTTTCAGCGCCAGCACCGCGCGCACCTCGGGACGCGACAACGAGGCACCGGATCCGCACGCATGGCTGAGAATGAGATTACGTTGCAGCTTTTTGATGTCTTCTTGGGGAATGCGCACGTCGCTGAGCTTGCCGAAGCCGGTGTTCACACCGTAAATTACCTTGCCCTCCTGTAGCATCCGGTTCACCACCGCGCGTGCAGCAGCCATGCGCTGCAGGGCCGCTTCTGCCAGCCGCACTTCGTGCGCGCCAGCGGCAAGGCGTTCCAGCGCTTCCAAGGTGAGTGATCTGCCATCGAGCTCGAGCATGTTTTTCTTCGGCGGCGAGTGAGTGAATATTTTTTAATAAAAATAAACATTAGTTAAAAATTCAACAAGAATCAACCGCTTTCTCTGCCACGACAATTTCATTGACTTACCCTCAGCAAATGCCTATATTTTAAGCTTAAATTAAACGCACAAGTTTTTGGCGCACGTTTTGCGGATGACTTGTTCGCGTCAATTAGGACTTCACTCGTCAAATGTAAACAGCAAGAGGTAAACCGTAACCATCGGTTTGAAGGTAACTCTTTATGTCAGAAAACAACAGCGATTCCGGCAGACACGGCCTCGAGAGAATCTATAACCCCAAAGAAATCGAGGATCGCCTATATCAGTTTTGGTTGGATCAAAATCTCTTTCACGCCGGAGTTAATCCCAATAAAAAACCCTATACCATCGTCATCCCGCCGCCGAATGTGACGGCGCAGTTGCACATGGGGCATGCTTACGACAACACCCTGCAAGACATCCTCATACGTTTCCATAAAATGCGCGGCGACCAAGCGGAATGGATGCCGGGAACGGATCACGCTGGCATTGCCACGCAAAACGTGGTGGAAAAACATCTCGCCAAAACTGAGAAAATCACCCGCCACGATCTCGGCCGCGAAGCCTTCGTGCGCCGCGTGTGGGAGTGGAAGGAAAAGTACGGTTCGATCATCATCGAGCAGCTCAAGAAACTCGGCTGCGCCTGTGATTGGGAACGCACGCGCTTCACGATGGACGAAGGCTTGTCGCGCGCCGTGGCCGAAGTGTTCGTGCGCCTTTTCCACAAAGGCCTGATTTATCGCGGCAAATACATCATCAACTGGTGCCCGCGTTGCATGACCGCGTTATCGGACGAAGAGGCCGAGCACCGCGAAATCAACGGCAATCTTTGGTACATCAAATATCCGCTCTATCGCAGCAAGCGTTTCCTGATCGTGGCGACGACGCGGCCCGAAACGATGCTGGGCGACGTGGCGGTGGCGGTGCATCCGGAGGATAAGCGTTACAAAAGTTTGATCGGCAAAACCCTGTGGCTGCCGATTTTGCATCGCAAAATTCCCATCATTGCCGACGCCGCCGTCGATCCAAAATTCGGCAGCGGTGCAGTGAAAGTGACGCCGGCGCACGATCCCAATGATTTTCTCATGGGTGAGCGCCATCAGCTCGAGCCGATTCTGGTGATGAATGAGGACGGCACCATGAACGCCAACGCCGGGCCGTACGAAGGCCTGGACCGCATGGAGGCCCGTCGGCGCGTGGTGGAGCAACTGGAGCGCGACGAATTGATCGATAAAATCGAAGATCACGCGCGCGCCGTGGGGCATTGTTATCGCTGCCATACCGTGGTCGAGCCGTACCTCTCCACGCAATGGTTCGTGAAAATGAAGCCGCTGGCCGGGCCGGCGCTCGAGGCAGTGCGCAGCGGCCAAATTCAGATTCGCCCGGCGCGCTGGAACAAAGTTTACCTGCATTGGATGGAAAACATCCGCGATTGGTGCATCTCGCGGCAATTGTGGTGGGGCCATCAAATTCCGGTGTGGTATCACAAAACCACAGGCGAAATGCATTGCTCCGTGAGCGGCCCGGTTGATGCTGAAAACTGGAAACGCGATCCCGATGTGCTGGACACCTGGTTCAGCTCCTGGCTCTGGCCGTTCTCCACTTTCGGCTGGCCGGAAAAAACGCCGGAGCTGAAATACTTCTATCCCGGCAGCACGCTGGTGAGCGGCAACGAGATCATTTTCTTTTGGGTGGCGCGCATGATCATGGCCGGCCTGGAGTTCATGGGCGATATTCCGTTCCGCAACGTTTACTTGCACGGCATCGTGCGCGACGCGCAGGGCCGCAAGATGAGCAAGTCGCTGGGCAACGGCATCGACCCGCTGGATATGATTGCGAAGTATTCCGCCGACGCCGTGCGGCTGTCTTTGCTGATGCTCAGCAGCGAAGGCGCGGACATCAATCTCGCGGAACGCGACCTCGAATTGGGCCGGAATTTCACGAATAAGATTTGGAACGCCTATCGCTTCCTCGCTCCCCATTTAAACGAAGAAATCGTGCGCGCCGCGCATGTGGAATCTTTGCAAACCGCGAAGGTGGCGCAGCGCCTGGAGCTGGCCGACCGCTGGCTGCTCGCGCGCTACAGCGAGGCGGTGCAGCATTTGACCAGGGCCTTGGAGGATTTTCGTTTTCACGAAGCCATCGACGCCTTGTACAATTTCTTTTGGAAAGAATACTGCGATTGGTATTTGGAATTGATCAAGCCGCGCTTGCACGGCAGCGACGAGCAAGCCCGGCGCACCGCATTGATGATTGCCGCGTTCGTGCTGAAGAATACCATGAAGCTGCTGCATCCGTTTGCGCCGTTCATCAGCGAAGCGATATGGCGCGGTGAGGGCGCGGAAAACAACATCGCGCTGGGAAGGCACGAATCCGAAAGCATCATGACCACGTCCTGGCCCGCAGGCTTGCCGGAATTCGAAGACGCGGCCGCGAAAACGGATTTCTCGCTCCTGCAAGAAATGATCGGCGCTATTCGCAACCTGCGCGGCGAAATGAACGTGCCCAACGGCAAAACCGCTGATGTGCTCGTGTCCGGCGGTAACGGCCAGAGTCCGGAATTGATCGCGCGCCATGAACGTTATTTCACCCACCTCGCGCGCGTGAAGAATCTTACCTATCAGCGTGAGCTCGAGCGCCCGAAACTCGCGGCCACCGCGGTGGTGAAAAATTTTGAAATCTTTCTGCCGTTGGCCGGTTTGATCGATGTTCAAGTCGAGCGCCAACGCCTGCAAAAGGAACAAGCGCGCCTGGAAAAACTGCTCGAGGGCCTGAATCAACGCCTGTACAGTCATGACTTCATTGCCAAGGCGCCGCAGGAAGTGGTGGAGCGCGAACGCCAAAAAAAGACGGAATTTGAGGGCAGCTTGCAGCGTATAGTGAGTAGCCTGCGGCATTTGAGTGAGTGAGAAAGAATCCTGCTCATACCAAATCTGGGAAAGGAATGTTATGACTGTCATACAGCGATTGCTCGGCGCGGGCGCACTTTGGCTTTTAGCCACGGTGCATATCGCGGCCGCGCAAAACCAAAACGTGCGTGTAACGGTCTATAATGATAATCTCGCGCTCGTGCACGAAACCCGCGAAGTGGAATTGCCCAAGCCCCAAGGCCTCTATTCCTTTCGCGACGTCGCCGCTTACATCGATCCGACTTCCGTGCATTTTCGCTCCTTGTCCCACCCTGCGGCGGTGCGCGTGCTGGAGCAAAACTTTGAATTCGATCTGGTCAGCGCGGAAAAAATTCTCAGCCGCTATCTCGATGAAAGAGTCCAGCTCAGCACCAAGCAAGGCACGGCCGTTGCCGGCAAATTGTTGAGCGCCAGCGGCAACCTGGTCTTGCAAGCGGATGACCAATCCCTCAAGATTCTCAATGTGAGCGAGGTGGTTTCCACCGACTTGCCGAAATTGCCGGAAGGTTTGATCACGCGGCCGACCCTAGTGTGGAGCGTTGAAAACGACGGGCCGAACAAACAGCGCGTCGAGCTTTCTTATTTGACCACGGGCATGAGCTGGCACGCGGAATATGTCGGAGTGCTGGACCAGGACGATCGCAATCTGGATTTGTCCGGCTGGGTTTCGATCGACAATCAAACCGGCGCAACCTATCCCGAGGCGCAATTGCTGCTGGTCGCGGGCACCATCCATCGCGCGCAGCCGCCGCAGCGCTATATGCGCAAAGCGTACGAAACCGCCATGATGGCAGAGTCCGTGCAAAGCTTCGAAGAAAAGGAATTTTTTGAATATCATTTGTACACTCTCACACGGGCTTCGACCTTGAAAGATCGCCAGCAAAAACAAATCGATCTCATGCCCACGGCGCGCACGCCGGTGAAGAAAGAATATATTTATGACGCCACGCGCGATGCGAAAAAAGTCAACGTGACGCTGAATTTTAAAAACAGCAAAGAGAACGGCCTGGGCCTGGCCCTGCCGGCGGGCAAAGTGCGCTTGTACAAACCCGAGGGTGAGGCGCAAGTTTTGGTGGGCGAAGACTTGCTCGATCACACGCCGCGAGACGAAGAAGTTCGCGTGAACGTGGGCGATGCGTTCGATATCGTCGGCGAGCGCACGCGCGTGAGCTTCCGCCAAATGGGCGAGCGCGCCAATGAAGAAAGAGTGAAGATCGAAATTCGCAATCACAAAAACGAGGCCGTGGCCATCAACGTGGTCGAGCATTTCAGCGGCGATTGGACGCTGCGCGAGCAAACCGTGCAGAGCACGAAGAAAGACGCCACCACCGCGGAGTGGAAGTTGAACGTGCCCGCGCGTGGCAAAGCGGAAGTGGAGTACACGGTTTTTCGCACGTGGTGAGGCCTCCAGTTTTGCATCACCCTTGCCTTGCCCAACACTCTGATGTCATTCCGCGAGAATTTCGGCGAGATCAAGCACCGTGCGCGTGCGTCAGAAGATTCCCTTTGCATGACAAAAAAGAGGTGTAAAATCAAACGTGATAGCGCCTCGACGTGCGGACGCGAGCAATATGAGCGGCCAAAGTAGAGATCCGGTCTCGGCTTCAATTCGCTTGCTGCGCGGCATCGGCACGGCCCGCGCGGCGGAGCTGGAAAAGGTCGGCGTCAAGAAGGTCGCCGATCTTTTGTATTATTTGCCGCGCCGTTATCTCGACCGCTCCACCATTGTCAAATGCCGTGATTTGCGCGAGGGGCTCGAAGCGACCGTCGTTGGCAAAATCAACGCCGGGCGGTTGGTGCCGGGGGGACGGCGCCAGCGCTATGAATTGACGCTGGCGGACGGCACCGGCTTTTTGAAATGCGTTTGGTTCAATCGCGTCAATCTCTGGCCGAAGGTTTTCAGCCGCGGCGAGAACGTCGCGTTTCACGGCAAGGTGACGTTTTTCGACGGCTTCGGCATGATCCACCCGGACTTCGACAAGCTGGGCGAAGAAGGCGAGGCGCGCTTCCTGCACACCGGCACGATCATCCCGCTCTATCGCTCGTCCGAAGCGCTGGGCAAAATCGGGCTGGACAGCCGCGGCCTGCGGCGTTTGCTGCGCATCGCCGTGGATGATTTTGCAGATTTATTGATCGATCCGCTGCCCGAGGCGCTCAAAAAAAAATATCATCTGCTCGCATTGCCCGCCGCGATGGCACAGATTCATTTCCCGGAAAGTGAAGTGCGCTTGCAGTCAGCGCGCGGGCGGCTCAAGTTCGATGAATTGTTCTTTTTAGAATTGTTTCTCGCGTGCCGCAAGCATGCCCTGGAAACCGGCGCCAGCGGCATCGCCTTTACCGCGGTCGGCGAGCGCACCTGGGAATTGGTTGAGAAACTGCCGTTCAAACTGACCGAGGCGCAACGCCGCGTGTTGCGCGAAATTCGCGCCGATATGAAATCACCGCGGCCCATGCATCGTTTGTTGCAGGGCGACGTAGGCTCCGGCAAGACGGTGGTGGCGTTGATTGCCATGCTCATGGCGGTGGAGAATGGCTTTCAAGCCGCCCTCATGGCGCCCACGGAGATTCTGGCCGAGCAGCACTATCTCACCAGCCACAAGTTCTTGGAGCAGCTCGGCATCAAAGTCGTTTTGCTGATCGGCGGCCAGAAGAAAAGCGTGCGTGAGGAAATCCTAGCCGAAGTCGCTGCCGGCACGGCGCAAATCGTCATCGGCACGCACGCGCTGATTCAAAGCGCGGCACAATTTCAGCGCCTGGGCTTCGTGGTGGTGGATGAACAGCATCGCTTCGGCGTAATGCAACGGGCCGCCTTGCGCGAAAAAGGTGTGCAGCCTGACGTGCTGGTGATGACCGCCACGCCGATTCCGCGCACGCTGTCGATGACGTTGTACGGCGATCTCGAGGTTTCGATCATCAACGAATTGCCCGCGGGCCGCCAGCCGGTCAAAACCGCGTGGCGGGCCTCGACCCGGCGCAGGCAAATTTATGAGTTCATCCACCAGGAAATCGCCAGCGGCGCGCAGGCCTACATTGTGTATCCGCTGGTCGAAGAAACGGAAAAAAGCGATCTGGCCGCCGCCACCGAAAGTTATGAGCAATTGCGCGCCGGCGTTTTCCGGGAAGTAAACCCGGCACTGTTGCACGGTCGCATGAAAACCGCGGAAAAAGAAGCAGTGATGGCCGCGTTCAAAGCTGGCGAGCACAAGGTCTTGATCTCCACCACCGTGATTGAAGTCGGCGTCGATGTGCCGAACGCCACGGTAATGGTGATCGAGCATGCCGAGCGCTTCGGCCTGACGCAATTGCATCAATTGCGCGGGCGCGTCGGGCGCGGGGCAAAGCCGTCTTATTGCATCCTGATCGCGGACGAGCCCGTGGGTGAAGACACGCGCAAACGCCTGCAGACGATGGTGGAAACGCAGGACGGGTTCCGCATTGCGGAAGTGGATTTAGCATTGCGCGGGCCGGGAGAATTTTTCGGCACACGGCAGCACGGCCTGCCGGAGCTCAAAATCGCCGACATCGTTGCCGATAGCAGTTTGCTGTTCGCGGCCCGCGACGAGGCTTTCGCACTGGCCAGACAAGATCCACAACTGCGCCAGCCCGGACACGCAGCCATCCGCGCACATTTGCTGCAGCATTATCGCGAGAAGCTGGAGTTTGTGCAAATTGGATGAATACTCATACTCTTGCTCTTACTCGCTCTCGCGTCTTTCAAAAGCGAGTAAGAGTATGAGCAAGAGTAGGAGTAGAAATAGCAGCAGAAAGAACATCAATTTCCTCAATTAACATCGTTAGCCCAAAGTAAGGTATCGCCATGCCCGAGCTCACCCCCGAACAAAAGCAGCAAGTTCTGTTCATGCAACTGGTCTTGACCTTTCAACAAGCCGCCTGGCAGCAATTGGGAAAAATTCCCAGCCCGATCAACAACAAGGTCGAACGCGATCTCGAGCAGGCGCGCCATTCCATCGATATTTTGGACATGCTCAAAGCGCGCACCCAGGGGAATCTCAAAGAAGAAGAGACTTCTTTTCTGGATCATATCCTGCGCGAATTGAAGCTGAATTATATTGATGAATTGGACAAAGATAAGAAGGCGGAGGGCAGCGGCGAAACGGCCAGCACGGCAGAAAGCGCAGCGCCGGAGCAGCCGGCTGCCTAAGCTTCCCATTTACAGCGGCCTCCTGCCGGAACGCAGGCACCTGCTCGTTTCCTTTGCAAAATGGCAGCCCGCGTTACACTCGCGGGAATGACAATTTCCAGTGCCCTTGGGTTTTGCTGAGCATCCTGTTGGCGAATAGAATTCTATCAGTGTTTCTCTTCTTTTTTGGAGCACCTTAAATGTCCCACAGCAAATCGAATACGATCATGGCGTCTGCCGTTTTCGTCGTATCGTTGTTGGTTTATCTCAGCACGGTCGCGCCCACCACCTCATTCTGGGATTGCGGTGAGTTCATTGCCTGTTCCTACATTTTGGGCGTGCCCCATCCGCCGGGCGCGCCGCTCTACATTCTCCTGGGCCGCGTGTTCACGATGATTCCGGAAGCCCTCATCAAGGACGTGGGCTTGCGCGTGAATATCATGTCGCCCCTGGTGAGCGCGTTTACCGCCATGCTGACGTATTTGATCATCGTACGCCTGGTTCTGATTTGGAAAGAAGCGCCCCGCACGTGGATGGACAAACTCGGCGTCTATGGTGCGGGCGTGATCGGGGCTTTGGCCTTTGCCTTTTCCGACAGCCAGTGGTTCAACTCCGTCGAGGCCGAAGTGTATGCCGGATCCATGTTTTTCACCGCCATCGTCATTTGGCTCATTCTAAAGTGGATGGATTACGCCGACACCTCGCAATCGGATCGTTATATCTTGATCATTTTTTATTTGATGGGGCTGGCCATCGGGGTGCACTTGTTGAATCTGCTCGCGCTGCCGGTGATCGCGATGATCATTTTCGCACGCCGTTATCAAGCGAAAAAAGAAGATTTCTTCCAGGAATTCCTCCTCATGATGCTCATGGCGGGCGTGGGCTTGGCGTGCGTGGGTTTGTTCAATTCCGGCGTGGTGCGCGGCTTTCCCGCGCTGCTGAAAAACCCGGGCTGGGAAGCGCTGCTGGGAGTCATGGTCGTTCTCTTCGGTGTCGCGCTCTGGGCGATACGCAACAAGCGCCGCCTGGCCGCACTGGTGTTCATGTCTGCGATTTTAGTTGTGGTCGGCTATTCCACCTACACCGCCATTTTCATCCGCTCCACGCTCGATCCTAAAATCGACGAAAACAACCCCGATTCGCCCGATCGCCTGGTCAGCTATCTCAATCGCGAACAATACGGCGACTGGTCGATCGCGCAGCGCAGCGCGCCTCTGTGGGAGTATCAAATCAAAAAAATGTACGTACGCTATTTCGGCTGGCAGTTCATCGGCAAAGGCACGACGCTTGACGAGCAGGGCCGCATCGTCGAAACCATTACGCCACGGGGCTTGCTGGGTTTGCCTTTTCTCTTGGGCGTCATCGGCATGGTTTATCATTTTAAGAGAGATTGGCGGCGCGCGTGGCCAATCCTCGTTTTGTTCGTCATTACCGGATTCGCGATCATCATTTACTTGAACCAGCCCGATCCACAACCTCGCGAGCGCGACTATTCCTACACCGGTTCTTTCTTTGCCTTCGCACTCTGGATCGGCATCGGCTTGACCGCCATCATGGATTTTGTACAGCATCTCTTGGCGCGCGCGGGGGCCGTCAAACCTGCCGGACGCATGGCGGTTGACCGCGCCGGCGAACTGGTCAATTCCTCTTCGACCAACCAAAAGGTCAACAATATATTTGCCACCGCCGTTGCCGGCCTGGTGTTAACAGCGGTGCCCGTCCGCATGCTGGTCTTCAACTATGAGTCGCACGACCGCACCGGCAACTACGTCGCCCACGATTACTCCTACAACATTCTGGAGTCCTGTGCGCCCAACGCCATCGTTTTCACCAATGGCGACAACGACACCTTTCCGCTCTGGTTTCTGCAATACGTCAAGAACATCCGGCCGGATATTCGCGTCGTCAATTTGAGCTTGTTGAACACGAATTGGTACATCAAACAATTGCGCGACGACGAGCCGAAAATTGCCATTCGCATCTCCGACGAGGAAATCGAAAACATCCAGCCGCGTTTGTTCCAAGCCACCAAAATCAGCATTCCCGTGCCGCAGGCCGCCTACGATGAGGCTTACCAGGAGATGGCGAAGTTCGATTCGGCGTTGACACAAGACTCGGAGCCGGCGCTGCGCTTCGAGTTGAAGCCCACGCTGAACACGCCCTATGGCTCGGCCCTGCGCGTGCAAGATTTGATGATTCTCAGAATCTTGCAGGACAATCAATTCCGCCGTCCGGTTTATTTTGCGGTGACCGTTTCGCCGGACAATAAAATCGGCTTGGATCCCTACATGCGCATGGATGGCCTGGCCTTCCGAGTTCTGCCCGGCGTGAAAGTGGGCGACCGCCGTTTGATCCAGCCGGATTTGATGTGGACGAATTTGAACGAAAAATTCCTGTATCGAAATCTCGACAATACCAACGTTTATAACGACGATAATATCACCAGCCTGTTGCAGAATTACCGCTCCGCCTTTTTGCATCTGGCGCAGTTCCATCTCGGCCGCCGCGAAAACGATTTGGCCGTGCGCGCGCTGGATCGCATGGAGAAAGCGATGCCCGAAGCCGTGATTCCCACGAACGACTTCCGCATCAGTGAAGCCATCGGCCTGATGTACAACCAGGCCGGGCACCCGGAGCAATTACAGAGAAGGTATCGCGAGATGGCAGGCCGCGAGTTTGCCAATTTGGACAATCAACAAAAACTGCAATTCGCGGATTACTTCGACTATCGCGGACAGAGCGCGCTGGCCGAATCTCTGATGCAAGAACTGGTCAAGCAACAGCCCGATTTCGGCGAGGGCTACTTGTGGCTCGGCAGATATTACAGCAAAGATCACCAGTACGAGAAGGGAGTCGAAGTCGTGAATCGCTGGCTGGCGAAACAGCCGGAAGACAAGAATGCGCAAACATTGATGTCGCAGTTGCGCGGGCTGGCGCGGGCTGATTCCCAGCGCGGCTTGCCGCCCGCTGCCCCCGGCGATTCGGCGCAGCAATAATTAACGCTGACGGTTTGGGATCCCACTAACCTTGAATCGGTCATTCAGGAGGAATCTTGTGACGCACCAGCACCGTGCTTAATTCTACCAATCCCGAGGCCTCGGGACTCCTGAATGACATCTTTGAGCTTGTGAATCACACGAAGTTTTCATCATTGGTTTCCATCATCATCCCCCACTGGCGCGGCGAGGAAATTCTAATGCGCAGCCTGCGGTCGCTGCACCAGCATACCTCCCTGCCCTTCGAAATCGTGCTCGTGAATAACGGCTGCGAGGACGGCAGCATCGAGGCCGCACAAAAAAATTTCCCGGGCTTGCGCCTGGTTGCCACCGGAAAAAACCTCGGCTTTGCCGGCGGCTGCAATGCCGGTATGCGCGCGGCGGCGGGAGAGTATTTCGCCTTGTTCAACAACGATGCCGTCGCCACGGCGCACTGGCTGGAGCCGCTCGTGGCCGCGCTGGCAAGCGACCCGCGCATTGCCGCCTGCCAGCCCAAAATCCTTTCCATTGATCGTCCTGAATATTTCGACTATGCCGGGGCCTGCGGCGGTTTTCTCGATTTCCTGGGGTATCCGTTTTGTCGCGGCCGCATGTTCTCCACTTTAGAAAAAGATGAACGGCAATACGAGGACGCGATCGAGGTCTTCTGGGCCAGCGGCGCTTGTTGCTTGCTGCGCAGGTCCACACTGGAAGACGTGGGCCTGCTGGACGAAGCTTTCTTCGCCCATATGGAAGAAATCGATTTGAATTGGCGCTTGCAGCTTGCGGGCTATCGCGTCCTCGCCGTGCCGTCGGCGCGCGTGTATCATCAGGCCGGCTCGACTTTGCAGGCGGCCTCCCCGCGCAAAACTTATTTGAACTATCGCAACGGCTTGATCATGCTGCTGAAAAATCATGCCACTGCACCGCTCTTGCTGGTTTTTCCGCTGCGCTTGTTATTGGATGGCATCGAAGCGCTGCGCCAGCTCGTCAGCCTGCGCGGCCGGCATGCGGTCATGATCGTGCGCGCGATTTTCGAAGTTCTCCTCCGGCTGCCGCGCACGCTGGCGCAACGCCGGCAGGTGCAGCGCTTGCGCAAAATTTCTGCAAACGCTCTGCGCAAAAAATTCTACCACCGCAGCATCGCCTGGGATTATTTTATTCTCCGTAAAAGGAGATTTTCGGAATTGCCCATTCCCAAAAATCGCTTTGATTGAACTTCTCGCTTTTCCAGCCTAACCCCCAAAAGCCGGTCATACAGGAAGAATCAGACTGTGTGAAAAGGCTTGGTTTCAACGCCGGCTGAGCTTGTCGAAGCCGGATTTTTGAACTTAGCACCCTTCGACAAGCTCAGGGTGCGGCACTCCCAAGTTTTCACACAGTCTGAATCCTGGTCCACAGCGCTTTCAGCAGCACCAGCCCAAATTCCACCTGATGGCAAAATGAGGATCATCGCCTTGCCCGCTTTGGAAAGTTGCGCTTGTCCGCTATGCGGCGAAAACTCTGTTGCGCTCCATCTCCAAGCCCCGGATCGTTTCGATCTGGCGGCCGGTGCGTGTTATCACTTGCAGCGCTGCCGGAAATGTGAGATGATCTATCTCAGTCCGCGCCCCGCGGAAGCGGACAGCGCGCTTTTTTATCAAAACGAGAATTATTTGCCCTTCGCCAGCGCCAATGCCTCGCGCACGTCCCTGGCGCGCATGTACGATTTTCTCCGCCGTCACAATCTGCGCTGGAAAAGAGCGCTCGTTTCGCGCTTCCAGATCAAGGGCAGTCTTCTGGACGTGGGTTGCGGCACCGGCGAGTTTTTGGAGGAGATGCGGTGTGCAGGCTGGCAGGTTTATGGCTTGGAACGAGATGCCGGCGCTTCGGCTTGGGCACGAGAACACCTAAAGCTGAACGTCGTCACGGGAAGCTTGCAGGAATGGCCGTTACCGGTTTCATCTGTTGAAGTCATCACGCTCTGGCACGTGCTCGAACATTTGTATCACCCGCGCGAGGCGTTGGCGATCTTGTACCGGCATCTTGCGAAAAATGGCGTAGTAATCGTTGCCGTGCCGAATATCGCCGGCCTGGAGGCGCGCATTTATCGGCAAAATTGGATTGCCTTGGACACGCCGCGCCATGTCAATCATTTCTCGCTGGGCACGCTTGCCCGCTGCGCCGCGAGTGCCGGCTTCGCACTGCGTTGGTGGCAACAACTGCCACTGGATGCTTTTTTCAATGCTCTCATGAGCGAAAAGCTTGCCGCGGAGATCAAAGGTGCGGGTGTTTGGGAATGGCCTTTTCGCCTATTGCGGGCAGGAACCGCTGCTGGCCTGTCATTGTTGGGCGGCAGCCACCATCCTTTCGCCACAAAGTTTCGCGGTGCGACCATCGTGGCGGTATTGCAGAAGGAGAAATAAAAAGGCGCAGGCTCAAGGATACCAGCATCCGCGATCTTTTCCAACCCTAGTGATGTCATTCAAAACTCCACGGCCAGTGAAAACCTCTGCACCGTTTCCAACAAACCGAAATCCGCGTAGGCATAGTCGATTTTCAATTTGGTACTGCCGCCCCATAAGCGATAATGCAATCCCCCGCCCAGCGTCAGGCCTTCTTCCGTATCCTGGCGGAAGAGCGTGCCGTAGCCGCCGCGCAAAAACAACAATTCGTTGAAAGCCATTTCCGCGCCGACGTTCATGCTTTCGGCGTTGTCATTGGGATGCAGCGCATCCAGTCCGGCGGTAAGCCGCAAGTTTTCACTCTTGACCAGTTCCGTTGCAATGCCGACGCGAAACGCCAGCGGCAATGGATACGTGCCGGTCTCATACAAGGCATTCACGAATTCCACGTTGCCCTGATTTTGCGGATCGGGGTCCTGGCTGAAATTGATATCGCGGCCTTCGAGGCGCATGTCGCTGCCGAAATTCACGATACTCGCACCCAGCCTCACGTTCTTGAACGGCGTGGTAAACAGCGCACCGACGTCCAAAGCCACGGCACTTGCGCTCATATGCCAAACGCTCTGCCGCACGAACTTCACCGTACCGCCGATGGAAAAGCGATCGGTCAGCCGCCGCGAAAAAGTCAAGCCCAGCGCGAGATCGTTCGCGCTGAAGCGTTCACCCGTGCCTTCCGGCGCTTCCACCGTGCGCACAAGATCCTCGGGCGTGCTCAGACTCACCACGCTCAAACCGGCCACACCCACTTCCCCAAGATCGAAGGCCACGGCGGCAAAATTGAAATTCATGTCCGCCAGCCAGGCACTATGTGCAAACAACGCTTCGAGGCCGCGATGATGACCCAAGCCCGCGGGGTTCCAGTGCATGGCGCTCAAATCGCCTTCCATGGCGGAGAAAGCACCGCCCATGGCGGTGCCACGCGCGTCCGCTCCAATTTTGAGAAATTGCGCCACTGCCGTGCCGGTCTTGGTGATGGTTTCGGTGTCGGTTTGCGCGCGCAAAGCCGTTGCCAACCAAGCCACACCAACGAGAATCGTGTATATTTTTTTCATCTGCCTTCGTTCTCCGTGCGTTTTGATTGCTTGATCATAGCCCGTGTTGGGAGACGGGGGGAGGGGGTGACTGGGAGACAAGGAGACAAGGAGACGGGGTGACGAGGAGACGGGGAGAATGCTTATCTTTCTCCCATTCTCCCCGTCTCC
>JBIOXB010000244.1:0-5599 GCA_044869275.1 bacterium | reverse complement strand
GGCTTGCTGTTCTTAACTGCCACGATGGCGCTGCTGGTAAAGGATTTGGATCAGGCGCAACGCTTCATCTATGTTTTGCTGCGGCCGCAATGGAAATCCTGGTTGGTGAAAGGCGGTTATGCGCTGGCGATTTACGGTATCTCGCTCACGCTGGCGGCCGCGGCGAGATTCCTCCACTGGCAGAATGCAGAGATTCTGGCGAATTGGACGGGCGCTGTTTTTGCCGTCATTGCCGCGGTTTACACCGCTTTTCTGTTCGCGCAAGCCAGGGGCCGGGATTTTTGGCAAAGCCCGGTGCTGCCGCTGCATATGCTCGTACACGCGCTCATGGCTGGGGCGGCGGTGTTCGGCATCAGCATGCATTTTGTAGCGGTTGAGGAAACGTGGTCGCGTTGTGTGCACACCTTTTTGTACGCCGGCATCGTCGTCAATCTCGTGGTGCTGGCGGCGGAGTTGTTGACGCCGCATTCCACGGCGGACGCCAAAGCCACCCAGCATATGATCATCGCAGGACGCTTTGGTAGACTGTTCTGGTTCGGCGCGCTCTTTTCGGGAAATGCGTTGCCACTGCTGCTGATTGCTTTCGGCGGGCCGCTCTTATTGGCGGCAGCTGGTGTGTTGGTGCTGACGGGCATCTACATCACCGAACACATTTGGGTGCGTGCACCGCAATGGATTCCGTTGAGTTAGGCCGGCTTCGCCGATTTCCGCCGTTCTACGCGAACCTTTCATCTGCTGGGCGGTACCGTCTGACAAAAAAATGAGGTCGTAATGATGATGCGATCGAATCTTTTCTCTCTTCTGCTGACGATGACCGGTTCATTCTGCTCTATTGCTTCCGCCCAGAAAGTGGAAGCCGGTTTTATCAAGCGTGACATTAAGGTGGCCGGCGAACGCTATTGCTATCAGATTTTCGTTCCCCCTCATTACACGCCGGATGAAAAATGGCCGGTGATATTGTTCCTGCATGGCGCGGGCGAGCGCGGCACGGATTGCGAGCACCAAACGCAAATTGGTCTTGGCCCGGTCATGCGCCAAGAGCTCGAAACTTTTCCGGCTGTCGTGGTGTTCCCGCAATGCCGGCCCGATTCCGTTTGGATCGGTCACATGGAAGAGTTGGCGCTCAAGGCTTTGGACAAAACCATCAAGGAATTCCAAGGCGACCCCAGCCGTATATATTTGACCGGGCTTTCCATGGGCGGATATGGCACCTGGTATCTCGCTTCACGCTATCCGAAAAAATTTGCGGCCATTGCCCCGGTGTGCGGTGGCATTATGCCGCCCGCGGGCCGCATTTTCCCTCGCAACGCTATGGCCTTGATTCCGAGAGACAAACCATACGAAACCATCGCTAAAAAAATCGGCAAAACGCCGGTGTGGATTTTCCACGGCAGCGCGGACCCGGTGATTCTGGTGACCGAATCGCGCGAGATGAATGCGGCGCTAAAAGCTTTGGGC
The DNA here is from genome assembly GCA_044869275.1 of bacterium. Classification (GTDB taxonomy): domain Bacteria; phylum Zhuqueibacterota; class Zhuqueibacteria; order Zhuqueibacterales; family Zhuqueibacteraceae; genus JBIOXB01. Next base: position 4,141 of record JBIOXB010000244.1, on the reverse strand, counting down.
GGCAATGTGAAATATACCGAATATCCCGGCGTCAGCCACAATTCATGGGACAAAGCGTACGCCGAGCCGGAGTTTGTGAGGTGGCTGCTGTCTCACCGTTTGGAGAAGTGAAAACAAATGATCAATCTCAAAAACTGCCGAAATCTGCCACAAGCAGAACTGGAAATCCGGGAAGGCGGCCGTATGAAGCTGCCGCTTTGGATCACTGGAGAAAAAGGAGGGCGTTTTCGCCCTATTATTTAGATGTGGGCGGATCACCGAAGCGGCGCCATCATTTACTATAACCTCGAACGTCATATGCCTGCTCCGCAGAATTCAGTAAACAGTCAAACAGGTGCTTAAATCCAACAACGTTTTTCTGTCTGAACCCGGCCGCGCTCATCCAATTCATTCACTCTCATTTTGATAAAAGTATGATCGATCATACATGGTATCAACGCCCGCCCAATGTACCAGAGCACATCTCCGCCGGTGGCATCGTTGCGCGCATCGACAATGACCGCATCTATATCGCTCTCACTGGCGAGCGCGGGTTGAGCGGTTATGTATTGCCCAAGGGCCACGTCGAGGCGGGCGAATCCATCGCGCAAGCGGCAGCGCGCGAGATTGCAGAAGAAGCCGGCTTGTCGCACCTCACTTTGATCGCGCCGCTCGGCACGAAGGAGCGTCTGAGTTTTGACAAGCGCTCGTGGAAGAAGACGCATTATTTTCTCTTTCTCACCGATCAAAGCGAAGGCAAGCCCACCGACCCGCAGCATGATTATGAAATCAAATGGGTTCCGCTCGAGGCCGTGCCCGATTTGTTTTGGCCCGAGCAGACGCAGCTCATTCGTGAGAACCGCGCGCGCATTGAAGAGTTGATAAATGTATAATGTGTCAGACTCTCGACTTCTTTTGGAGCCTCCCATGCCCTCCGTGCACCATCCCAGCTTCATCGAACGCCTCGCCGAAAAACTTCAGCTCATTCCGAATCTGCACGATGAAACCGAAAGCGTGCTGCCGCGCCTCACTGAGCCGGGCAAGCTGACGGATTATCCTCCGCCGGAGCAGTGGGACGATTGGGTTGAGTACGAAGCCAAGCGGTGGCCGCGGCGCGAGCCGAAGCATTACATGATCGTGCCCACGATTTGCTTCAACTGCGAGGCGGGTTGCGGGTTGTTGAGCTACATTGACAAAGAAACGTTGCAAGTGCGCAAGTTCGAGGGTAATCCTTATCACCCCGGCAGTCGCGGGCGCAATTGCGCGAAGGGCCCCGCGACCATCAATCAGATCAACGATACCGACCGCATTCTTTACCCGATGAAGCGCACCGGCAAACGTGGTGACGGTCAGTGGTTGCGCGTGTCGTGGGACCGTGTGCTCAATGATATCGCCGGACGCATTCGGCAGGCGTTGCTCGAAAAACGCAATAATGAAATCGCGTATCACGTGGGGCGGCCGGGGCATGAAGGCTACATGGATCGCATTCTGCAATCATGGGGCGTGGATGGCCACAACAGCCACACCAACATTTGCTCGTCGGGCGCGCGTTTTGGCTACGCAATTTGGCATGGCTATGACCGGCCCTCGCCCGACCATGCCAATGCTCGTTTTATTTTGCTCATCAGCGCGCACCTTGAGTCCGGGCATTATTTCAATCCCCATGCGCAGCGCATTATCGAAGGCATGATGAACGGCGCCAAGCTTGCGGTCATGGATCCGCGGCTTTCGAACACGGCGAGCATGGCGGATTATTGGATGCCGACGTATCCCGGCAGCGAAGCCGCGGTGCTGCTCGCGATGGCGAAAGTGATCATCGACGAAAATCTTTATGATGAAAAGTTCCTGCACGATTGGGTGAATTGGCAAGAGTACTTGATAAAAGAACATCCACACACGGAAGTGAAGTTCGCCAATTTCGTCGCCGCACTCAAGGAGGAATACCGGGCGTACACACCGCAATTCGCCGAACAAGAGAGCGGTGTGCCCGCACCAACGATCGTTGACGTCGCGCGGCAAATCGGGGCGGCGGGTTCGCGCTTTGCCACCCACAATTGGCGCAGCGCGGGCAGCGGCAATCTCGGCGGCTGGGCGGTGGCGCGTTGTCTACACTTCCTCAATGTGCTCACGGGCAGCGTCGGCACGGTGGGCGGTACCTCACCGAGCGCGTGGAACAAATTCAAGCCCAACATGCCGAACAAAGCGCCCGCACAAAAATTTTGGAACGAGCTGCATTTCCCGAATGAGTATCCGCTTGCGCATTATGAGATGAGTTTTCTCTTGCCGCATTTTTTGAAGGAAGGCCGCGGCAAGCTCGCGGTGTATTTCACACGTGTGTTCAATCCCGTGTGGACATATCCCGACGGCTTTTCGTGGATCGAAGCGCTCACGGATGAAAGCAAAATAGGCTTGCACGCCGCGCTTACGCCCACGTGGAACGAGACCGCGTATTTCGCGGATTATGTTTTGCCCATGGGCCACGCGGGCGAGCGCCATGATATCGTGAGTTATGAAACGCATTCAGGTTTGTGGATCGGCTTTCGCCAGCCTGTGCTGCGCGAGGCGAAACGCAAGATGGGCCAGCCCGTGCAATTCACGTATGAAGCCAATCCTGGCGAAGTTTGGGAGGAAGACGAGTTTTGGATCGAGCTCTCGTGGCGCATCGACCCCGACGGCAGCCTTGGCATCAAGAAACACTTCATCTCGCCCTATCGGCCGGGCGAGAAGATCACGATTGACGAATACTATCAATACATTTTCGAGCGCACGCCGGGCTTGCCGGAAAAGGCCGCGGAGCATGGCTTGTCGCCGCTGGAATACATGCGCAAATTCGGCGCGTTTGAAGTGGAGCGTACTTCTTACAACAAGCATCAACAGCCCATTTCCAAACAGGAATTAGAAAGCGTGAGCATCGATACTGCGACAAACACCATTGGCAAGAACGGCAAGGCCATCGGCGTCATGGTCGATGGCGTCGCGCAAACCGGCTTCAACACACCCTCACGCAGACAGGAGTTTTATTCGCAGACCATGGTCGATTGGCGCTGGCCGGAGTTTAAGATTCCAACGTACATTAAGAGTCACGTGCATCATGAGCAAGTCGACTATGCTAAAGGCGAGTTCCCGCTCGTGCCCACGTTCCGCTTGCCTACGCTCATTCACTCGCGCTCGGGCAACGCGAAGTGGTTGTACGAAATCTCCAATCGCAATCCCGTGTGGATGCACACCTCCGACGCAGCTCGCCTCGGCATTCGCACCGGGGATTTGATTCGCGTGAATACCGAGATCGGCTATTTCGTCGATCGCGTGTGGGTGACCGAAGGCATGAAGCCTGGCGTGGTCGCATGCTCGCATCATCTCGGCCGTTGGCGCAGGCCGCAAGACGCGCCGGGGAATAGGTGGGCGACGGCGGTGGTGGAGATGGAGCGCGTAGAGCATAGCGCAGAGGGCAGAGGGCATGCAGCAACCAGCAACGAGCAACCAGCATCCGGAATCCAGCATCCAGTATCCAGCATCCAGCATCCAGCATCCAGTCAATGGCGCATGCGCACTCTCGATAGCATTCGTCCCTACAAAAGCAACGACCCCGATTCCTCGCGCATCTTTTGGAACGACGGCGGCGTGCATCAGAATATCACTTTTCCCGTCCATCCCGATCCCATCAGCGGCATGCACTGCTGGCATCAAAAAGTGCGCATTGAAAAAGCACATGCGGATGATCACTACGGTGACGTTCTTGTTGATACCGAAAAGTCGTTCGAGATTTATCGCGAATGGCTGAAAATGGCGCGCCCCGCGCCGGGGCCGAATGGCTTGCGTAGACCATTGTGGTTGAACCGGCCACTGCGGCCGGTGGAGGAGAGGTTTTATCTTTCGCTCTAGGACCAATTCGTTGATGTGACCGAATTGGTTTCGAAAATGGGTCTTAAACACAGTTCCATTAAACAAAAGAGGGGTTCGCCATGAACAAAACCAATCTGCCCGCTTTGGGCGAAAAGTCATTTGAAGATTTGAAACAGTTCAATCAGCATGGGGCGGAATATTGGAATGCCCGCGAGCTTCAGCCCATGCTCGGCTACAGCCAATGGCGCCGCTTTGAAGACGCGATCAAGCGTGCCATGATCTCGTGCGAGAAATCTGGTAATGATCCGGCAAACCATTT
>JBIOXB010000243.1:0-50976 GCA_044869275.1 bacterium | reverse complement strand
ACCGTCGCCGCTAAAAACAAGAACCCAGCCAGAATAAAAGCGCTCTCCTTCTGTTTACCAATGGTACCCCGAACGAGGATGACCAAGCCGTATAGCACAGCCAATAACATGAAGAGTTGAAAGGCGTAAAGAGTATCCGTAAAGATTCTTGCCGGTGTCAGACCGACGAGAGCAGCAAAAGGAAACCCGACACCGGCCATAAGGGAAATGGCGGGCTTATGAAAATTGTGCGGTGCCAGGCGATGCATAAACAGGCCAAACACCGGAACAGCCAGATACATGGATAAATATTCGACTTTGACGAACGCCTCCCAGTTCATGTCCGGGAAGGTGTCGAGCAGAGCCTTTTCCACTGTGGTGAGAACTCGAATCGCGACGAGCAGGCAAAAAAAGCTGAAGAGCAGTAATGAAGTGTCGCTTTTGCGAAGACGAAAAAGCACAAGATGATACAGCCCCATGATCAGAAGGCTGCCGAACAGAATCAAGTCGAGGTCCAGCTTTCTTGCCCTGATCTTGTTGAGTTGCGTTTTGTTGCCCAGGCGAATAATCTCCCATGCCCCGCCACGAGCATGATGGAAGTTTGATACTTGAAAAATGAGCTCGAGGCGGCTGGAAGGTGGCATGGGTTCGGTTATTTGCGGAGTGTATCGAGGTGAACTGGTTGCAGCGGTCGCGCCCACCGCCCCGACGGATAAGATCTTTTTACCGTGGGCAAACACGGTGTAAGCAGTGCTCATGTCCAAAAACTTGAAAGCCAGCTTGCCGGAAAGAGTATCGCTCAAAAGCACTGTCAACCGGTAAGTCGCATAACCAATGCCGGGCAACCTCTCGCCATGCAGTTTCTGCCCCTTCCAGGAGGCGGGCACATGGATGAAGCCGCTTCTTTCCGGTGTTGAGGCATGGGAAAAGTCTTCTGGCGCCAAAAGCTGTTTCCAATAAAATTCGTACTCTCCAGAAAGGTCAGCCGGCCCGTCCTTGGCAAAGTTCCAGTCGGTCAGGTCCAGTACCCCATTTATGGCCCGGGGTGGGTTTTTGTGTGGAACGGTCGGGTTGCAGGAGCCAAATATAAGTTGGGAGGCCACGAGCAACCCAAGCTTCACGCCAGGTGATCTCATTTTGATCACAAGCTTCTCTTTTTGGTTGCGGTTTGTCCGTATTGTGAAGGTACTAACAGCGGGATGAAAATGCAAACTTGGAAGGTTGAGCGAGCCCAAGGCGAATCAAGGCATGCCGGACCAGGCTGGCGGAATTTAAAAGGAGGTATTAAACAAACTGTGCCTTGTTCTGATCACCTCACATCATATCTCAAAAATGCCACAAACGCACCCGCAAAAGCCAAAATCGCATAAATCCCCAACAAGCCGAAATCGAGAATCGTGGGCGCAAGAGCTTCGGCCAAAGAGACTTCTGGCGCAGTGAAGCGCGGCAGATCGGAGACCTCCAGCGCGCCGCCTTCCCGGCCCATGTTGATCTTCATGCCGCTGTCGCTGCTCCAGCGAATCTGCACGCCGCCGCCGGCACCCTCCGCTTCGCGTTTCTTGTCCACCGCCGCATTGAAAGCCGTGCGATATTGCTGCATGGCGTCTTCGTAGCGTGTTTTCACTGCGATGTCCGTGCCGGCCAAATTCATCGCGGCCAGTTGATACGCTGAAGCCGGAGAAAAACGCGACAATGAAAACGCGAGTTCTTCCTGATGAATTTTGCGGTTGCGCAGCTCCTCGCGCAGCTTGAGGCCATACTCCTCGATGTCCTTTTGCACGGCTTTGCGATATTTGTCTTCCTCCTGCATCCATTCCCATTCGTGTTCGTCGTTATAAGCTTCACGTGCACTCGGCGTCATGCCCTCCGTGGCCGCCGAGCGCTTTTGCCATCTTTCCTGCAGTTCTTGTGTGAGTTTTTGCCATTGGTCACGCTCGTAACCGTCCTGTTGCGCTTCGATTTCCGCCTCGGAAGGCACGGGCACGATTTGGCCCGCAGCCATCACAGCCGCACGCGGCACAATCAACACCAACAACACCCACATGACCAGCGCGATCAAAAAAGAAACAGGGGAGTGTTTCGTCAGCGTCGAAATCAACAGGCCCAAAGCGACAAAGCACGTGAAGAACAACAGGGAAATACCGAGCAATGTTCCGAATTTTGCCCAATGTGTTGCGGTCAACGGGATTTGGAAAAGCATGAGCAAAAGCACGCCGAGGAAAATGGGGATCAACAATGGCACCACCAATCCCAGCCAGGCGCCAAAAAACTTTCCGAGCAAATATTGCGGCCGCGGCACGGAGTTGGCAAAAGCCAGTTGCAGCGTGCCATTCTCGCGTTCGCCGTTGACTGCATCGTAGGTGAACAAAATCGCGAACAGCGACAACACCACCGAGAAAATGAAAGTCAGATCGATAAAACGAAACATGGCGAAAATAGGATCATCAGCATAAATGCTGTTTCTCAGCCGGACGCCTTGGAAACTGCTGATGAGGGAAAGCCGGCCCACGTCATTGTTCACGCCGGAGACGAAAATCTGCATGGGATCGGGCCGGCGATGGGCGCTGTTGAAAAGGCCGAACCAATTCGCCGCCTCACGCAGTTGCTGCTCGGCAAGCAGGGTCGCGCTTTCATATTGCCGCGCCGCCGCGCGATACTCTTGTATCCCGACGAAAACGCTTAGAAGAATTAGCACCGAGCACGCGGCAAACGTGACAGCGAACTTCGGGCTGAGCAGAATGGCTTTGAGCTCTTTTTCGATGAGGGTGCGCAACATGGAGATTGCTCCGGTTAAACTTTACACGTTACACTTCACACGTGTGAAGTGTAACGTGTAAAGTGTAAAGCGTAATGCAGAATTTTAGGTTGCTTCATCTCAAATCATACTTTTGAAACGCCACAAACGCGCCGGCGAAGAACAAGAGATTGAAAAGCGCAAGCACGCCGAGATCGAACACGGCCGCGCCGACCACTTGCTGCCACGGTTGCTCGTGATACACGAACTCCGGCAGCTCGTGCGGATCGATAGGCTTCTTCTCCTGCTCTTCGCCGTCAGTCACGCGCATCATAATGAATCCTCCGCCGAGATTCATGCCGGTTTTTTCTTTGATGAAGCTGGCATAGGACTGCTGATAAGCGTTCGCTTCATTCGTAAAATGCTCCTTAAGGTGAATCCCAGTGCTCGCCAGTGTGGTCGCCGCCAGTGAAAACGCCGCGCTCGGTGACAGGCGCGCCAGGCCGAAAGCGAAACGCTCCTGCACGAGCTGGCGATTGCGCCGTTCTTCATTCAAGCGGGTGCTCAGCTCGCGCATCTTGTTGTCGCGCTCCTCGGCATTTTTTTGCATGAAGGCATTGAACTCTTTCATCATGTCCTGGGGGTTCTCGCTGGGTGAGGGCTTGAATTCCGCCATGCGCTTGTGGTCCTCCGCCCAAAGCAGCGAGCGCAGGCGGTTTTTCTGCGCGGCAATTTGATCGACCGAAGGCACGTCAATGGCACGACCGGCGACCAGCACCGAGACGCGCGGCACAATCAAAACGGCAAATACCCAGGCGACCAGCAACAGCAGAAAGGAATGTGCCGAACGCTGGGTGAGTGTCGAAATGAAAACCGACAGCGTCAAGAAAACGCCGAAATACAGCAGGCCCGCGAGCATAACCAGCGCCAATTTGGTCCACTCGTCGCCGCTCATGGGCGCGCCCCCAAGCGGCAGCAACGCGCCGCCGAGCAGGACCGGGATGAGCAAAGGCACCGCCAGGGCCAGGAACGACCCAAAGATTTTTCCCAGTATAAACGTGCTGCGCGGCACATGGTTCGCAAAAGACAGCCGCAGTGTGCCGCGTTCTTTCTCCCCGGTGATCGCGTCATAGGCAAAGAGAATGGCAAACAAGGACAGCACGATTTGAAAGATAAAATCCAAATCGAGAAAACGAAACACCGCAAAAATCGGATCTTCATTGAAACGGCTTTCGTGCGCCGTGAGCTCGCCCCGGCCCTGCACTTCGATGATGCGGCCGATGTCGTTGGAAATGCCGGTGACCAATACCGCCAGGGGCTGCGGCGGGAGGAAGATGCGATGATTGCGCACCATCATCCAATCGGTCTGGCCTTCCATCTGCCGCAGGTTTTCTTTCTTTGCGGCTTCATATTGCGTCCGGCTCATTTGATAGTTCTTCGCGCCAACGTAAAAGGCCAGCAGAATGAGCACGGCCGCGACGCCGAACGTCACCGCAAACTTCATCGAGCCGATGATTTCGCGCAGTTCTTTTTCAATGATGAGCTTGAGCATGGTTGTCTATTTCCGTTTGCGTTGCAGAACTATTGAGGATCGTGGATTGTAGATAGTAGATCGTGACATTTGACCGACAACCCACGATCCACAATCCACAATCCACGATCTTCACCCCTCACCCTTCGTCCCCGCAATGTAATGCATGTACAGCTTCTCGAGATCCTCGCCGGCTAGCTCATCGCGCGTGCGTTGCATCACCAGCCGGCCGGCATTCATGATGCCGACGGTGTCGGCCAGTTCTTTTGCGCGAAATATGTCATGGGTGGACAGGAGAATGGCTTTACCCTCTTCGCGCAATTCCCGCAACAAACGAATGAATTCGAACGCGGCTTGCGGGTCGAGCCCAGACGTCGGCTCATCCAGCAAAATCGCGGGCGCGTCTTTCAGCATGGCGATGGCGATGCCGCATTTCTGGCGCATGCCTTTGGAAAAACCTTTCAAACGCTTGTGATGCGCCTCTTCCTGCAAACCGACGCGCAGCAAAACTCTGCGATAGTCATCCTTGCTATAATTCGTTTTGCCGCCCAGCCGCGCGAAATAATCCAGATTCTGCAGCGCGGTGAATTGCAAATAGAGCATGACGTTTTCCGAAACATACGCCACGCGTTTTTTCGCCTCCAGTGGCTCGCGGTGCGTGACCACGCCGTCAATGCGCGCCTCGCCGGCGGTGGGATCGATGAAATTCAGGAAGAGATTAATCGTCGTGGTTTTGCCCGCGCCGTTCGCTCCCAGCATGGCGTAAATTTGGCCGGGAGGGACGGCGAAGGAAACGTGATCCAATCCCAGCACACGGTCCTCGTAACGTTTGGTGAGATCGGCGGCTTCGAGCATGGCGTGGCCGTTCTTTGATGATGGCATTGTCTTTCAGTATCCTCTCTTTGAAAAATCGTAGATGGTTGATAGTAGATCGTGGATTATTGATAGTGGATCGTGGATGGTGATCGATCTTCGATCCACAATCTACTATCTACTAACCACTATCCACAAACTACCTCCGCGACAGCTTCACCCCGAACACCACGATCCCCAGCACCAACCCGATTACCAGCATGGTGATCAAAGCCATCCCCCACAGATTGGCTTCCGATTGAATCTCGATGGTGAAGGATTTGTCCTCGGCGATCACCGGCTGATTGTCCGAAAGCGCGTTGATGCGCACGCGAATTTCGTAACGCCCGGCGGAAATGCCAGCCGGCGGCTGCACTGTAATGGTCACACGTTTTTCGTCCGCAATACTCAAGGCTGAAATCACTGCAGGCGCGATATTTTTTTGCCAATTCATTGGCGCGTCGACTTGTACCATGATGTTGTCGAGCCGGCGTGTGCCTTCGTTGATGACGTCAATGTTGAACGAGGTCGGCTGCCCGGCTTTGCTGGTGAAGAAAAGCTGCGGCGCGCGCACCAGCAACTTACCTTTGCCCGCCGGCACCAACTCTAAACGTATGCTACCCACGTTCAGCTTTTCGATTTCTTCCGGGCTCCAGATTTTGCCGTTCGCGACATTGAAGCCTTGCGCTTGTTCTTGCGGCACGACCAGTACGTAAAACGGAATCGGCTTGTCCATCACGACTTCGTCGCTGGGGCGATCGGGCAAAAACACTTGCAACGCGGCGCGGCGAGTATTCGAACTTTCCGTGAATTTAAACTGGCTCAGGCGCGCCTGGCTCGCCGGGTCGGTGAAATAGCGCGTGACCTGCCGTGGTAAATTCACCACCTCGAGCTTGAAGGTGTTGTTCACGCCGCTAAACAACTCGAGGCTCAACGTGAAAGTCGCCGAGCCGCCCAACTCCGCCTCCTGCGAGAACTGCTCGGATTGCAAAATGACCTTGTTGGCGCGATGGTCTTTTTGCAGGAAGATTTTCGGTGTGCGTTGCGTGCCACTGCCATAAGTGATGCTCACCGTGACCGCATCCAAATCTTGCAGCAGCTCGAAGTCAAGCTCGACGGGTTTGCCGAATTCCAGTTCTTCAATCTTGCGTTCATAGGGATTGCTGATAATCGTGTTTTGATCGTTCATCAGCGAAACATAAACGTCATTGATGATCTCCGGCTGCAAGGAGCGAAACAACTCATCATCGAGATTCACCAATTTGCGAAACTCCGCGGAGCCGCCGGAGGTGTTGGCCAGTTGCACACGCACGCGCTTGCGGCCGATTTTGTCCTGAGATTTCACCGCGCGATTGACCGAGACGTATTGTTTTTCGAACAATACCGCGAGCAAAGATTGCTGGTAGTTGACTTCGGCGTCTGCAAAGCGATTGCGCGCGCTGTTCAATTCCACCTGAGAGATCAAGCCTTTTTGAAACAGGTTTTTTTGGCGCTCGTGCTCCGCGCGCGCGACTTCGTAGGCCTCTTTGGCGCGCTTCAGGCCGAGCAGGCGGTATTGATCGTCGCGCTGGTTGTAATTCACCTGGGCCGCGGCTCGCTGCGCCGGTATTATTGCTCCCAGCCAGCACGCCAACAAAACAAGTTGCGCGAAGATTGATCTACGGCTGGCAATGCGAATAGCGGTGGTCATGGTCCTATCAATTCGTTCAACGAGACTAAATCGATTTTTCATGGGTTCTTGCCGGCAACAAACTCGCCGCCCTTACAGGCAAGGGCTAGGCCCGCCACCGCGCCCTTTTCATTCACATTGAATCGCAAACGCGTCGTGCGTGCAGAGGGGATGTCAAAAGAGACAAAGACGTTCGCTGATTCATGGAAAAATCCTTTGCCCGCGGGTGCCGCAACCGGACGAATTCCCGCAAGGCGAAACGGGCCCCAGAAGAACCGTAGGAACACAACGCCGCGCTCAAAATCGAGGCGAGCATACGTCAACTGATCTTCTTCGCCTTCCGCCAATGTGCCTAAAACGCGGCAGCTCTTGTATTCACCCATATTTTCGCGCCATTCCCGCCACGATTGGCTTTGCCGTTTTTGCACCGCCTCGAACGTCAGCGCGTCTTTGAAAGCCTCGAAAACCGGACGATGATTGCCCTCGGCGCTGGCTTTGATGAGATTCATCACCAGCGCATTCTTTTCCCTCAAAATTTGGGTGGTGCTTGAATCTCCAGTGGCGAGCAAGCTCACGGCCTCCTGGCCTTCGCCGCTGAGCACGAGCGCACGACCTCTTTTGGCAACATCGATCTTTGCGCCGGAGGGCAAGCTGAAATTCCCTTCATACTTCCCCAATGCCGCAGTGTCTATTGCCGCAACAGCGGGCGGCATTTCCACTTCCTTGCCCAGTACAATTCTGGTAATATTTTTGCGCGTCTCGCCCAAGAGCATTGTTTCGCCGCGGTCATTGCAGAAGGCGATGATCACCACTCCTGCTTCGACAAAGCGCCGGAAGTCGGCGCCCACACCCAAAGTGTTGCCGCCGTCGTGGTGGATCATCGTGCCGAACGGAGTGGGCGTGATGTCCCAACCGTAAGCATACGTGTGTAGAACCGGAGTATATAACTTTTTCTTGGCGGCCGCCGAAAGCATCGTATCGCCCAACAGCGCTTGATGCCACTTGAACATGTCCGTTGTCGTGGATAAAATTTCGCCGCTGCCGAGCGTGGTCCAATTCGGAAAAGGCCGTCGAAGCGGTGAACCATGGTCAATCTCTCCAACATACCAATGCGCCACGCGCGGCGCGTCCCATTGTGGCATGCGATAGCCTGTGGCGAGCATGCCGGCAGGTTTGAAAAGATTTTCCCGCAAATACTGCTCGTAAGTTTGTCCACTCACTTCTTCAATGATGGCCGCCAAAAGGCCATAGCCGGCGTTGGAATATTCAAAGTTTTCGCCTGGGGTGGATTGCAAGGGCCGCTGGAGCGTTTCTCGCACAAACTGCTCGCGATCCGGAGCTGCGCCCCCGCCCTCGTCCGCGGCGAGGCCCGAGGTGTGCGAGAGCAAATGATGCAGCGTGATCGCGCGTTTGTCCTCCGGCACATTCGCAAGATATTTGCTGAGGGCGTCGTTGGTTTTGAGTTTGTGCTGCATTTCCAGTTTGAGGATGGCAGCCGCAGTGAATTGTTTGGTAATCGAGCCGGTGCTGAATACCGTTTCGGCGGAGTTGGCAATGGCGTTTTCTTTGTCTGCCCAACCGTAGCCTTTGTTCAAAATGATCTCATCTTTTTTTGCCGCCAGCACCGCCCCCGAAAAACCGAACCGCTCCAAGCGCGCCAAATAATCGTCGAGCCTGCGTGCCAATTCGTCCGGAGCCGCCGCCTGAAAAGATGCGCCGGCATTCTGCCACCACAAAACCAGGCATGCAACCAGGAGTATGGGTCTTTCCGCGCTTTGCATTTTGCCCGTTCAATCGTTGCTGGTTTTGATCATCACCCGGCCCTGCGCCTGCGGCTTGCTGAATGAAATCGTCATGGTTTTGCCATGGCGCAAGAACTGTAGTTCCACTTTTGCACCTACGGCGAGTTTTTCAAAATCCTCATTAAACTGCCCCGCAGTCGTGATCTTTTGGCCGTTGAGCGATTGCAGGGCGTCGCCTTCCTGGAGATCGACATTCTCCAGTTCTTTAACCGCAATCGGAAGCTTGTCGAGAATCTTCACTTTGCCGTCCACGCTGCCGATCACGGTGCCCATGGCCATCACCGGCGTAATCTCTGAGGCATTGGCGTCGAGTGTTTTCGTTACGCTGGGCCCTGTGCCGCCGGAGAAATCCGTCGTCGTGACCCTGCCGTCCGGGCCGATCATTAGTTTTTTCATTTGCGGCGTGGGCAGGCTCTTGGGATCGGCCTTTGCAAAAGCGGCGATCAACCGGTCGTCCTTGCGCCGCAAGCCAATTTGAACGGTGTCCCCGATCGCCAGCGCCGTGTAGTTTTGTTCAAATTCTTTCACACTCTTGAGGCGTTTGCCATTGAAAAAGAGAATGAGGTCGCCTTCTTGGAGATCTACACCGGTGTATGCTTTGACCCGCCGGTCTTCGGGCAGCGCGGCCAAGATTTTGATTTGATCATCTTCCTGCGCAACTACGGCGCCGATTTCAGGAAGATTGAAAACTTCTCCGGCCTGGAACATCTTCACCTGTTGTGCGAGCACAGGAGCGGCGGTAAGGGAAAGCGCCAGGAAATTTGTCAAGGCTTTGTTGAACACGTGCATGCGAATTTTCCTTTCAGAATGAATCAGACTGTGTGAAAAGGCTTGAATTCAACGCCGGCTGAGCTTGTCGAAGCCGGATTTTTGAACTTAGCACCCTTCGACAAGCTCCCTTCGACAAGCTCCCTTCGACAAGCTCAGGGTGCGGCATTCCCAAGTTTTCACACAGTCTGAATGCTTGGCGATTGCTCTACTCAAGACGGTGCAAGATAGTAAAATGATTCAGCGTACCTCAGCCAATTAATGTTAGCGAGTGTTAAAAACTGTTAAGAGGTGGATTTTGTGTGCGCGCCATACGTATATTCCAGCCATGGAACGCAAGCAGAAAACCATGACGGCGATCATCGCATTGATCACCGCTGCGCTGATCGGCATGGTGGGGGTGCAAATCATTCTGCTCCAAAAAGCCTTCGCGCTCGCCCGGCAGGCGCATACGCAGAGCGTCAATGCGGCTTTGAGCAGCATCGTGAGCAAGCTGGAAGATCGTGAAACCGTATCGCGCATGTTCAGCGCCATCGTGCGGCCGGTGCAGGATCGCCGCGTGCTGGCGGTGCAGGCACACCTCGAGGACGACAGCTTGGTGATCGCCGACAGCGCGAGGGCATGGCGCCGCCCGCTGCCCCCGCCCGTGCAGTTCGATCCTCACACGCGCAAATTCTCGTTTACGCTCAACGCTCCCAAGCGCGTGCGCTTGCGCATTTTGGACAGCCTGGGCCAGCCCAGGCAGGCGATTATTGACGAAATGAAGCCGGCGGGTACATACGATTTTGTGCTGGACAGCACGCAAGCGCCGGCCGGCGACTTCTTTTATAATTTCAATCTCGGCTCCGACAGTTCGACGTACGACGTGGTCTTCATGGCCGCCGCACAGCAGCAAAACCATGCGGGCTGGTTTACGCATGAAAGGCGCGAAAAGATCATCGACCAGGTGCTGGATGAGCTGACGCTGATCCAACGCGAGCCGATCGAAGCACGCCTCCAAGCCGCAGTGCTGGACTCGATCGTGCGCACGGTAATGGCAGAACACGGATTGCATCTCGCTTACGCCTATGGCATACTAGACCGTTCCGGACCAGTCGATTCGCTGAAATTTGCAGCGTCCGCGCACGATCGTGCGGCATTGCAAGCCACATCTTTTCGCGCACGCTTGTTTCCCAGCGATCCGTTTTATCCGCGCCACGAGCTGCTGCTGCATTTCCCCGAGGAAAATATTTTTCTCTTGAAGCAAAACGGCTGGCTGCTCGCCTCGGTTTGCGTCTTGTTGTCGCTCATTGCCCTGTGCTTCGTCTATACACTGCGCACGCTGTTCCAGCAAAAGCTATTCGCGCAACGGCTCACGCAGTTCATCAACAACATGACACACGAGTTCAAAACGCCGATTTCGACCATTGCCCTGGCGAGCGAAGCATTCAAAAACCCGCAAGTCTTGCACGATCGCGACAAGATTCAACGTTACAGCGGCGTTATTCTCGACGAAGCGCAGCGCATGCGCAGCCAGGTGGAAAAGATATTGCAAATGGCGGTTTTGGAAGAGGGAGAGTACGAGCTCCAATTGAGCAAAATCGACGTGCATCAGCTTCTGACTGAGCTCATCCACACCTTCGCCGTGCAAGTCGAGAAACGCAAAGGCGAGATCCTCCGGCAATTTTGCGCCACGAAGACATTGATCGAGGCGGATGCCGTGCACCTGGCAAACATGGTCCACAATCTGCTCGACAATGCCAACAAGTACACACGCGCCACGCCCCGCATTAGCGTTGGCACCGAAAGCGACGAGCGCGGCGTACACATCAGGGTTGCCGACAATGGCATCGGCCTGCGCCCGGAAGACCAGAAATTGGTGTTTGATAAATACTATCGCGTGCCGACCGGCAACCTCCACGACGTGAAAGGTTTTGGGCTGGGTCTGAGCTATGTAAAATTAATTGCAGAAGCGCACGGTGGGGCGGTCGGGGTGGAGAGTGAATATCACAAGGGAAGTGTGTTTCACCTTTTTATGCCGTTTGTCTTCCGCCACGGAGACCCACGGCCGCGCACGGAAAGAGAACGGTCTTGATTTCGTTCTTGCCGTCCTAACACGATGCTGAAAAAGCCTCGAATTGCTCTGATTTGTCATTCCCGCGAAAGCGGGAATCCATGATTTTGTTGGATTTTCTGGATACCCGCTTTCGCGGGTATGACATCTAAAAGAGTTTTTCAGTATCCTGCTAAAACGTTCGATCGTTCGCGCACTCTCCATCAAGCTGAATACGGAAACCGCTGCGCGACCGTTTCTTTCTTTGATCAGAATTTTGTTCCGACTTTGAGTGCCTTATGCCATATAGCGGCTCAGGCCCGCGCTTGCACCTGGAGTTGCAATCAACAAAATAAGAACTCTCATGCCCTACAGCATTTTGCTCATCGAAGACGATCCTAATTTGGGCTTCATTCTGCAGGAAAATCTCGAGCTCAACGGCTATCGTGTCGTGCGCTGCGGCGACGGCGAAGCCGGCTTGCAGGCCTTTCTCAAAAACAAATTTGATCTGTGCTTGATCGACGTGATGCTGCCCAAGATAGACGGCTTCACCGTGGCGGGTGAGATGCGCAAGATCACGCAAGAAGTGCCCATCATTTTTCTCACCGCGAAGTCGCTGAAGGAAGATCGCATCCAAGGCTTCAAAATCGGCGGGGATGATTATCTCACCAAGCCTTTTAGCATGGAAGAATTGGTGCTGCGCATTCAGGCGGTGTTACGCCGCAGTAAAGCCACGCCGGCGGAGCAGCGCAGCGCGGAGGTTTTTCATATCGGAAGTTATGTTTTCGATTTTGACCGGCAGGCCTTGCAATGCGGTGGCCAGGCGCAAAAGCTCACAGCCAAGGAAGCGGAGCTGCTGCGGCTGTTGTGCCTGCACCAAAACGAGATTCTGCAGCGGGAGATGGCGTTGAAATTGATCTGGGGTGAGGACAATTATTTCAATGCGCGCAGCATGGATGTGTTCGTGTCAAAGCTGCGGCGGTATCTCAAGGACGACGATCGCCTGGAAATCCGAAACATTCACGGGCGGGGATTCAAGTTGATGATCCGGAAATAAAAAGCCGGTGTCAGTTCTGCCTTGCAGTTGCACGGGCACCGGCTCGGGATTCTTGCACAGCAACAAAAATCTATCTGCACGCGCCAGCTTACGGTTCGGACTTGGCCGCGTGCGTATCTTTGGAATTGCTGTTTGCAGGGTTGGAGATCAGTTCTTTGAGACCGTCCGTCATGGATTTGACGTCACCCATGGTCGCTTCGAGCGCGGCCTTGTTTTCCAGCATGATGCGCTCGTAAATCTCGCCGCGATACACACTCACTTCCGCCGGGGCTTCGATGCCGACGCGGATTTGTTTGCCATGGATGTCAACTATTTTGATGACGATGTCGTCGCCGATGACGATTGTCTCACCCAACCTCCTTGTCAAGACCAGCATATCGTCTCCTCTATCGTGTCTGGGCGTCTACGTATGGTTGAAAATGCGGTGCTTGGTTGAATACCGGTCATCAAGGAGCACCAACTGCTTGCCGGTTCTTTTCTCTTGGTTCACGAGAATCGGGCCACTCAGATTGGCCGTGGCCAAATGGGGGTCCTGATTCACGGTAACAATAGAGTACATCTCCAAGCTTTGCGGATTGTCGGCCGACAATTCATTCAGGTCGCGCTTGGTAATATTGGGCACGTAATCCGCGCAAAAACGCATCGGCTCCGCCAGCAGAAATCCGACTTCCGGCGCTTCGATGCTGACCATCCAGACAAAAGGCGCAAAGTCTTCTTTTTTGACGAACAGGTACTTTTTGTATTTCAAAAAGCCCAGCAATCCTTGCGGAAAGAAGACCACTTCTTCCGGCGAGTATGCAACTCGTCCTAAATGACGATGCTGAATCTCCATACGCTTCCTCTTCTCCTCTCCTCCGTTCACAACTTTGCTCATCCCCACGCTGCGGGCTGCAAACAATGCAGAATTGGGATGAACGCTCGCTCATCTCGGTAACGCGGCTTGCGGGCGGCTGCACGTCTCCGGTCCGTGCAACGCAGCTTACACTTTCTCCTTTCGTTGCGTTTGAGTGTCGAACCTGTACGAATTTATTTCAAAGCAATTTGAGGATTGCAAGCCAGGGGGAGGTTGGGTGCGGTTGAAACTTTTGCTCTGCCGACAACCTCATCCTAACACTTGTACGGCTTAGCTGCGTGAACGCCAAATCTCTTCTATTCAGAGATGGAAGCTAGCGAGTGTAATTCAAGCGTGGAAAAAGTATAAATTTTGACCGCCATGCGCAAGCACTAATTTGTCAAATGTGTAGATTCTTTAACAATTTCTTAGCATAAAGCTCCAAAATTGGATTTTTGTCCACCGGAAAAATGAAAAGAAGAGTCAATTGTAAGAAATTTGTGCCACGAAATTTCCGGTCAGCTTCCCAAATACAAATACCTCCCCAACAAATTGACATACTCACTCCATCTTTTTCCCTCGCCGCCACCTGTTTCACTGATGCGCAGAATGGCGTTCATTTTGGAGTCGATTTCATCGGCATAATAAAGCAGAAAACCTTCTGGCGTCATGGGCACGACGGGAGAGGCATTTTCCAGCGTGCCCTGATGGCTCAAGATCAAGTGTTGTAAGCGCATCGCCAGCTCGGCGGGAAATTCGGGGAATTGGCGGATTTTTTCGGCGACGAGCTGCGCCCCGATGACAATATGGCCGAGCAGTCGGCCGGCGTCTGTGTATTCGAAGCTCGGCCCGCGCGAGTAGCTATCCACTTTGCCGATGTCGTGCAGCAGCGCAGCGGCGATCATCAAGTCACGATCGACTTGAGGGTAAATTTTGGCGAGACGATCGCAGATCGTGGCGATATTCACCGTGTGCTCGAGCAAGCCACCCAAGTAGGCGTGATGCCATTTCTTGCCGCCTGGGGCGTCGCTAAAGGCTTTAACAAATTCTTCGTCCGCGAAGATGCGGCGCAGCAGTGAAAGCAAATGCGGCTGCGCCAGGCTGTTGATGAAATGTTGATATTGCTCCCATAACATGCCGCGATCTTTGGGTGTGGTGGGAATGAGTTTGGTCAAGTCCACCGGATCATCTGCTCGCGTCACACGGATTTTTTCGATTTTGAGCTGTCTTTGGCCCTGATATTCCTCCAGGGTACCGGCGACTTTGATGATCTGGCCCACCTCCGCGTTGGCGCTGTCGATATTTTCCCACATCACGGCGGTGAGGTGCGTACTGGCATCGCTCACTTCCAGCGCCAAAAACGGCTCACCATTTTTCTTTTGTTTGCGTTCTTTGCGCTGCAGCACGGCGAACGTGGTGACGTGTTCGCCCAAAAGCCAGTCGTTGAGAGCTTTCATTTTGTTCCTCCCGTTTCGGCTTGCGGTTTGAGCCTGAGCACCGGCTGGCTGGCCGCGGCACCGGCTGGCGCGCGCATGGACACTTGGCGGTATTCGCCGCGCTGCCACAACGCGACTTGATCTTTGTAGTGCGAGCTGAAAGGCTGTCCGGACTGCCCGCCGGCAATCACGGAAAGATGGTGCAGCGGCGAAGCGAGATCCACGATCATGCGCATCGAAGGCCCGGCAGTCACATCGTAAGGCTTGAACAGTGAATATTCCGACTTGCTGACGGTGCTGGCGGAACCGCCTAACGCGAGCGGACCGTGGTTAAAGACGACATCCAGCGGTTTTTGTTTTCCCAGAGGGTGGGCCAGCGTCAGGCGATGCACCCGACCCCACTGCCAATCGCCGATCAATTCGCCGAAGCGTTCGTGCAGGCGCGCGAGGCACGTGCGGAAAGCGCGGCGCGCGATCGACGGCCCGTTTTCGATGGCGGCCGTGGCGCGGTCCTCGAACCACGGCGAATACGGATGCTCGACCAGGTACTCCGACGCGCGCAACGCCAGCGCGCTCCATTGCGTATAGTTTTCAAACAAGGTATCACCCATTTCATCCTTCAGCGTCGCCTGGAGAAACTCCAATTCCCATACATTGAAGAGAGCCGCCCCGACGCTTTCCGCGCTTTCGCGGCCGTCCCAGGCTCGCAACAGCATCATGGCCTGTTGTTCCGCCAATGTGAAGGTGGTATCACCGGGGGCGAGCAAGGAATCGATGGTCAGCCAGTGCAGCAGACGCGGCAAAACATACAAGGCGTGTTTGGACACGACATCCGTTTGCATGGTTTTGCAAAAGGCGGTGTCGATCGCGCTCGCCTGCGTCAACATTTCCGTGATGCGCTCGATGCGGCTCGCCGGTTCCCAGGCATTGGAGATGTAATAGGGATATTGCGGGCCGGTGATCTTGTTGTTCGCGGTAGCAAGAAATCTCTGTGGCGGATTGAAGGCGTGCGGCATTTCTTCGAACGGTATCGTGCCGATCCAGTCGCCCTCTGCTTCCCAGCCACGATAGGGAAAATAACCTTTGCCGTCGCGGCGGATGGGCACGGCGCCGCAAGTGCGATAACCGATATTGCCCGCGGTGTCGGCGTAAACCGCGTTTTGGCACGGCGTTCTGAAATGGCGCATCGCTTCCTGAAATTCCGGCCAGGTGCTTGCGCGATTGAGCGAGAGAATGGCGTACAGCTCGTCACTTGGCTCGAAACCGGTCCAACGAATGCTCAACGCCATCGTGTCGTTTTGCACGGCTTTCAAAATATCGTTGACGATCGGGCCGCGCGCCGTGAAGCGAATGTCGAAATTCACCGTCTCCGCGCCCTTCACCGTAATGGACTCGCTGATGACCGTCGCCGGCTGCCAAGCCTGGCCGTCCCAGTATTCGTTGGGATTGGCGGGATTCAAGCGTTCTTGATAAAAATCCAGATCATCTGCCATGGCGTTCGTAAAACCCCAGGCTACAGCACGATTGTGGCCTAAAATGACTCCGGGCGCGCCGGCCAGAGTTTGTCCGGCAACCTCAAATGCACCAGCGGCAAGATGCATTTCATACCACACCGCGGGCAGCACCAAACCGAGATGGGGGTCATTCGCGAGAATGGGCTTGCCGCGGCGCGTGCGCGAGCCATGCACGACCCAGTTGTTGCTGCCCAGCACCCCCGGCGGGATGCCGAGCTGCGCGCGGGTGTTTTGTGCGAGGGCGACGAAATTATCAAAAGTCGCTGACATTTTGGACGTGGGCCAATCGGTGACGATCACCGGCGTGTTTTCCAAAACCGCGGGGAATAGCTCGAGCGCCATGGGCGCACCGAATTTTTCCGCCACCTTGCCGAGCGCGGCTTCGAAAAACCAGGAATAACTCAAGCGAAAAGCCAGGAAGCGGCTGATGCTGATGCTGTCTTCAATTTCCCACGGCTGGGGTTTATAGCCCAGCATGCTGAATTCCACCGGCAAACGGTCGCGATGTGAATGGATGAAGGCATTCACGCCCTCGGCATACGCCGCCGCCGCGGCGCGCGATTGCGGGGCAAGCGCTGGCGCGATGCGTTTGGCGAGGCGATGAAATCCCCACAAACGCAGAAATTTGTCTTGCTCCAGGGTCGCTGGTCCGAGAATTTCCGAAAGCGTGCCACGGACGGCACGGCGGGTGAAATCCATTTGCCACAAACGATCCTGCGCCGCGACGTATCCCGCCGCGCGCCACAAATCCTCTTCGTTCTCAGCTATGATATGCGGCACACCATATGCGTCGCGCGACACCGTCACCTCGTTGCTCAGAACCGGCAGAGCGATCTCGCCTTCAGTTTGGGGCAGAGATTTCTTGAGGAGGCGCAGGCTGAAGAAAGAAAGAATGAAAAAGCCGGCGATGACAATGGCAAAGAAACTCAGGATGATTTTGAGAAATTTCGGCATCTTCTCCTCGCAATAAAAATTGTCAATTGAGACTGGTCAATTGACAATTTAATAATTTTACTCGAAATCAAAAAAAAGAGCAGGCAGAAAATGCATTCTGTCTGCTCTTTTTCGAAAGAAAATTCGAACTAATTTTTGCGCGTGCGGCGATTGCTTTCCGTGCTGTCGATGGCGCGTTTGCCTTCACGTTTCTGGCTGTCGTCTGTCGAAGTTTTAGCAGCCGGCGCGGCTTCGCCTTCCGTTGCTACAGGTTTCGCCACGCTTCCGGCCGGCGGCGCGGGCGCGGCAGGCGGGACGCTGTTGGCAGTCGATTCTGGAGCCGGAGCGATCTGGCGTCGGTCGAAATCCCGTTTCTTTTGTTCGTCGGTTAATTCGGTGTCGCCACCGGAGCCGCCCCCCGGAGCAGAGTAATAATGAAACCACCAAGGCGTGTCGTAATAGTAAGCCCACTGCGCTGAAGGTGCGGGGCGCGGCGGCGGGACGGCAATGGCGTGAAAAGCTTGCACGTCGTTATTGTGGCACGTGCCGCAGTCATTGGCAAAGGATACACGCTCCCAATCGACGGCGTATTCTTGCTCGCCCGTTTCCTGCAATGGGACGTGTGGATGTTTCAACATGGTGTAACATCCCCATGTCGTGATGATCAAACAGAGGCTGAACCCCAGTGTGCGGCTCGAAAAATGGCTTTTCATTGCAGGCCTCTTCCAAAATGCAACCATATGCGGTTTATGCTATCACCGCAAGCATACTCAATATCGGTTCACCCAAGCTTCGCTCGCCCAGGCGCGAACGGCAGGTTTGTTCCAGTCTTCCCGCCACAGTCCTTTCATTAGACGAAGCTCTTCCGCCAGAAGTTCCGGCAAAAACTCAGCCAGCAAAATTGGCTGGACCGGTTCCATCTCACATGATGAATTGAAAATACGTCAGCTTCACTTCCCGCGTGTATTTTGCCCGATTCTCCAGCGGCGTAGTGCGGTTATTGTCGAACAAGTTTTTGAGAAAAAACTCGAGATAGACGATATTGGCGACATTGAAGCGAATGCCCGAATTGAACCAGCCCTTGCCGTCGCCCACCGTGCGGTTTGCTTCCGGGCTGTCGTTGAATGCCAGGTCATATTCGAACATGAGATCCACGTCTTCATTGATGCTCACGGTGCTACCCAAAAAGAAATTGATATCTTCGTCTCCGTCACCCTTTTCCAGACTATAGTTTATGCCGCCGTGGAAATCAAAGCGGCTGAGCAGCGAGATCCAGTTGTAACTTTTGCTCGCCACGGCGTAAAAACCGGGCGATTTGTTGACGAAACGGTTGGTGGAATCGATAAAAGCGCCATAACCCTGCGACTCGAAACCCAAAGTGACCGCCGGCAGCCCGGCGCTCTCACCGATGATTTGGTAGCGCACGAGCACCCCGGGTTGCTTGTTCCAATTCGGCTCCTGGTCGCCTAAAACCTCGGTGCCGCCGAAGCTCATGCCGAACATAAAACGAGGAGAAATACCGACGTTCGTGGCCAGATAAAGACCGCTTTGCCCATAAAAGCGTGCCTGGACGTCAAAACCGCCGCGCCGCAGTAAACCTGCGGTGGGATAGTCAATGATGTGACGCGGCGGAACATCGACACCCTGCGCCAAAGACAATACCGGCAACAGAAGCAGGAAGAGCAACATCGACTTCGTTTTCATACGCGCATCTCTCTGATTTGGTTTATACCGGCATCAATTTCTGAGGCATGGAATTTGGGTGCGCAGAAGTTGAGCGGTGGTAATTTGTTCGAGAAGTGAACGTTTGAATGAATGAATCGGCATTCACCATATGAGCGAGCAAGGGGAATTTTGTCGAGGGAAGATCGAACATGATTCCAGCTTTAAGTTCAATCAAATTTAAGCCATGCCATGCCCAATGTCAAGCGATGTTTTGTAGAATTGTGACAGGATATTTATCAGAACAGCCGTCCAAGGGATCTCAGCCCGGGCGTGGCCATCAGGTTTGTGACCAAATTGTCGCTTGGGAGCAGCAAATCCCACTTTGAACTTCGCCACGAGAGATTTCATTCCGCGCCAGCTTGCCCGAAAAAGAATCTGTGCCGGCTTCGGTCGATGGAATCGTCTCCGCAGCAACAAGCTGAGCGTCAGATCGAGCAGAGCGGAAAGCTGTTAGGCTGGCCCGACATGCCAAAAAAAGTTCGCCATGCAATTTTTTCTCATGCAATTGTCCAGAGCCGGCATTATATTCAGCGCCAAATCCTTCTCAAGAATCTGACTACGAGGCTGAAAACATGAGCGAGCACAATCGGCAAGAAACTGCAAAGCTGGCGGACGGAGCGAAGTGGGTGGTACGGCAGTTGTTGCTGGAAGTGGAGAGTCGAGGCACTGAAATCGAGTTGTTCAATGCTGCGCCCGGCGGTTATGTGATTTTCTATCGCCTTGTTTCCGGCAGCGAAGCGGTGGTGGCGGAGTTTGCGGAAAAACTCGGCGTTCAGAAGAGCGGCGATCGACTGGAGGTCCAGCATGGCTGAGCGCAGAGGCGTGATCTCGTGGATCTTGTTGGCGCTCGTCGTCATCGTGGCATTCTTCGTGGGGCAGAGCATTTGGCACTCTTTGCAGGACACACGCGCGGAATTGGACCGGCAAAAACAAAAAACCGCCGAGCTGGAAAAAAGAGATCAAGCGATGCGGGCGTACGTCGATAGCTTGAATCAAGTGCTGGTGCAGTTGGAGCAACAGGAGCAGCAGTTAAGGGCGGAGCGCACGGAGCTCGAGCGCCGGCTGCAGAGCTTGCAGCGCGAATATCGCCACGTACTCGCGCGCTTGGACTCGGTTTGGGAAGCGGGCGCGGTGATTGCCGAGGTGGAAGCCGCGTATCCGCATTGGCGCGGCCAGATTCGCGAGGCCACGCGCGCCGACGGCGTGCATGGTTTGCTCGCGCCGCGATTTTTCGGCGCGGACGCCGCGGAAACCAAAATCAAGCTGGATCGCAGTGGGAAAGAAATTGCTGTTAAAGACAGCGTCATCGCCAATCTTGATCAAACCTTGTCGGTCAAGGACGAGCAGGTGCGCACGCTCATGTTCAAGGCCGATACTCTGCAAAAAAATTATGATCAGGTGTTCGCCGAGTACAAGGTTCTGGATGAAAAATACCGCGATCTGCTCCAGAAAAAATGGTTTTCGCTCCATTTCAGCCCGGGCAATATTCTCACCGGCGCCGCGGGGTTTGCCGCGGGGTACGGCGTGGGGTATTTGCAGTATAAAGATTGAGACGGTTTACCAGTTCCCTGTCACCAGGCGAATGACTTCCGTTATTCCATCATGAGCGCCATTCCCGGCTCTCGGAATTTGATGGTCGCCACCACCTGCCCATGATCTGAACGTGTTTTCGAAACTTCTTCGTGGCTCAGGGTTTCGTCGATCAAGTGATCATTCAGTATTTTGACATACTCGACGAAGCCGACGCACGCCGGATTTGATCTCACAAACTCATCGTTGACAAAAATATGATCCAGGCTTTCATAGAACCCATTGAAAATGTGAGTATAGTAAAAATCCTGGTAGCTGGCCCGGGCTTGGATATCCTTGACATTGCTCAATAGCGTATCCCAGATTGCGGCTTTCTTGGGTTGCGGCAATCGCCGATAGGGAGCAGTTCCGGAGATGATTTCGTTGCTCACGGCGTGGACATTATCATTCATATCGCCCATTAAGATGACTGGGCGCTGGTTAAGGAGCATGGTTTCTACTAAGATGTACCTCAAAGCGATTGCCTCGGTTGCACGTGTAACCAAAGCCAGAGCTTTTCCCCAGGCAATCTCCAGGGGATCGTCTTTGTCAACATTCTGGCTGCGGAATATCGGGCGCTTCGATTTGAGATGAACCACAAAGACGATCAATTCAACCGGGCCGAGGTCTGATTCCACTTGCACCGTCGCTTGAATCACTGGACGGGAGAACGACTTAATTTCGAATGGTTTGTTCTGGATGGTGAGTATGGCCGAATTGGGGAAGTCGGGGATGACCTTGTGGCTTACAATCGGAAAGCGGGACACCAGCGCCACGCTGGGAGATGAGCCTGTTTCATTTCCAATAAGCACGGCCGCGTCGGCGTATTGATTGGACTCGTCGAGGACTTCCTGCAATGCGGCAGAATGGAAAACCTCCTGCAAGCCGACGATATCCGCGTTCATGTGCACGAGTTGGCCGGCAAGCCAGCGCTTCTTCTCAGCGTAGTCCGCATCGTTGTACTTTCTATTTCTGTAATAAACGACGTTCGGCAACACCAGATTGAAGAGATTGAAGAGCCCTACCGTGAATCTTTTGACTGCCATGTTTTTTCTCCAGCTGAACTTTTCAGAATTTCTGTGACAGATGACAACCTCCAGCCAGCGCGCCGGGCGCCATTGAATCTGCGGCAAGTTGCACGTTAAATGTTGCAGAGGAATATGTCAAGCGTGAGTCATAGAGATTATCAATTTGTGAAATTTTGTAAACTTATGCGTCAATTTAGAGATTGACACGCCAGTAGCTTCTGACTATATTTGTGAAACAATCGACATTGCCTTTCATGTCATTCCTGGGTAATAGGACGGAAGTTTATGCGATTGCTCTGCATTACCGACATCCACAGCCACCGCCAAAAGTTCGAACAGATTCTCCAACGCGAGCCCGAGCCGGAGGTTTTGATTATCGGCGGCGATTTTACCAACTTCGGCCCGCCGCAGGAGGCGGAAGACTTGCTGGATCTGGCGTTGTTGTACTGCCCGAAGGTGCTGGCCGTGGCCGGCAATTGCGACAGCTCTGACATCGACGCCATGCTTCACCGCCGCGGCGTGAGCTTGCATGCGAACGGAAAAGAGATGAACGGGATCGGCTTTTTTGGGCTTTCAGCCATGCCGGCTTGGCGCGGGGATATGTATGAGTTTTCCGAGAAACAGTTGGATTTTTTTCTGTCACAAGGCCACGCCCAAGTCCAATCGCATGCGCGCACGATCCTGGTTTCGCATCCGCCGCCTCACGACACCAAAGTCGATTACAACAACAGCGGCAAGCACGTCGGCAGCACGGCCGTGCGCGCGTGGGTGGAAAGAGTCAACCCCCTGCTCGTGGTCTGCGGCCACATTCACGAAGCACGCGGTGTGGATGAAATCGGCGGCACGATCGTCGTTAACTGCGGCCCGGTGAAGAGTGGCTACTACGCCGTGGCCGAAGTGGAGGGGAAGGTGAAAGTAGAACTCAAGCAAATTGTATGACCACGTTGGGGAATTGCACTGTTGAAGTATTGGAGTGTTGGATTTCTGGATTGTTGGATAAATGCAGATTCCACCAATCCATTAATCCACCACTCCAGTAATCCATCAATCCAGTAATCTAATTCTCTTATGCGCAAACCTCTCATTGGCATCCAAGCCCAAAAACTCCCGGACGAAAAGTTCTACCGCATGCCTGTGAAATACACCGCTGCAATTTATGCGCATGGCGGCATCCCTATGGTCCTGCCGTTGATTGCCGCCAGCGACTATCTCGATCACATCTGGCCGCTGCTCGACGGCCTTGTGCTCTCCGGCTGTCACAGCGACATGGATCCGAAATTATACGGCGAAGCGCCGCATCCGAATTTGGGGCCGGTGACGGAGGAGCGTGATCGCTTTGATTGGCTGTTGCTGCAGCGCGCGCACGCCGACCGGCTGCCGATCCTGGGCATTTGCCGCGGCTTTCAATCGCTCAATGTTTTTCGCGGCGGCACATTGCTGCAAGACCTGCCCAGCCAGTTCTCGACGCCGGTTGATCACGACGTCGATGACCCTGCCAAGACTTTTGTGCACGGCGTGCGTCTCGCGCCAGATACATTCTTGAACGCCGAAAGAGAAGAAGCCTGGTTTCAAGTCAACAGCGAGCATCATCAGGCCGTGCGCGAACCGGGCAAAGGGCTCAAACCGATTGCCTGGGCGGAGGACGGCATCATTGAGGCCGTGCAGGGAGAAGACTCGGATCATTATCTGCTCGGCCTGCAATGGCATCCCGAGCGCACGCATGATGTGGATCAACTGTCACAGGACATTTTCAAGAGCTTTATACAAGCTTTAAGGGATCATATGCAGCGCGTTAAGGTGTTCTGAAAAGCTTTTTTGTGGCACGATCTCACTCGTACGATTCCGCAGGAATTGGCATGTCCAGGTGGACGCCGGAGCATGACGGAAATTTTGAATCTATTCGGGTGCATGAGCTGTTAGCCTAATTAATTCATAAAATCAAACCGCCGAGACGCGGAGTTCGCAGAGAACCTCAAGCTCTCCAATAGCTTCGGTTGGAAGCGGCCCTTTGTGTGGTGCTTAACCGAGTCAGTAAAATCTAATTTTTTTCAACCTCTGCGTGCTCGGCGACTCTGCGGTAGTGAACGCTCGGCTCCTAAAGGAGCTACTACAAAACCTATTTTTAGAGAAATCTTGTGACGCATCAACACATCACTCAAATGGACATTTCAACCACGGAGCGAGCGTGTCCGAAACCCGTCAGCGTGCCGAAGCATTCCTCCAAAAGCACGGCATCAAAAAAATCCGCCTGGTATTTGCCGATCAAAACGGCTTGATGCGCGGCAAGAACGTGCCGGCGGAGATTTTTCTCAAAAGCGTGGAAACGGGCGTGGGTTTCGCGCAATCCATATTTGCCATGGACATCGAAGGCGAAACCATTGCCGAAACCGGCCTGCTCTGGGAGCATGGCGATCCTGATTATCTCGCCATTCCCGATCTCGATACACTCACGCCGGTGCCGTGGAAAGAACATACCGCGCAGGTGATTGTCGAGGCCTTTGTCGAAAAGGGCAAGCCTTTTTTTGCCGATCCGCGTTTCATTCTCAAGAAAATTCTCCAGCAATTGGGGGAAGCGGGCTATACTGCCAAAGTCGCCTCCGAATTGGAATTCTATCTATTGCACCGTGACACGCGCCAGCCGACCACGACCGGGACCCAGGCCTACAGCATTCTGCATATTGTCTCCGTTGAAAAAATTCTCGAACAATTTGAACAGCACGCTGCAGCGATGGGCATTCCGCTTGAAGCCACGCTCTCGGAATACGCGCCCGGACAATTTGAAATCAACTTGCGCTACGAAGATGCCCTGCAAATGGCCGATCATACCTTTCTCTTTCGCAACATGGTGAAGGAAACCGCGGCGCAGCTCGGCTTGCACGCCACGTTCATGGCCAAGCCCTTTGCGGATGCGGCCGGCTCGAGCTTTCATTTGCACATGAGTTTATGGAAAGAGGGGAAAAATGTTTTTGCGCGCCGTTCGGATGAGAAAGAATTGCCGCCGCCGTTGCAGCATTTCATCGCGGGCTGCCAGCACTATTTGAATCCCGCCATGGCTTTTTTCGCCCCGCATGTGAACAGTTACAAACGCCTGCGCCCCGGCAGCTATGCGCCGATCAACGATTCCTGGGGACTAGATAATCGCTCGGTCTCATTGCGTGTGCCCGCGGCCGAGGGCAGCGCCAGCCGACTCGAAAATCGCATCCCCGGCGCGGATGGCAATCCTTATCTCGTCATCGCCGCGGCCCTGGCCCTCGGCTGGCTGGGCATGCAAGAAAAGCTCTCACCTAAGCCGCAAATCTCCGGTAATGCTTATGAGTTGCCTGCCACCGTGCCGCGTGATTTGCATGCGGCTGTGGAAGCTTTGCAGGCTTCATCGAAAATCGTGCACATGCTCGGCGAGGAATTCATTCACGTTTACACTGCTATCAAGCGCGCGGAGTGGAGAAAGTATGTTGGCGTGATTTCGGAATGGGAAAGGGAGAAGTATTTTGAGTTGGTGTGAAGCTGCAATCACAAAATCTTCCAACATAGCTCCCTTTCTCTCGAAAAATTTATGAAAAAGTTGGAAAATTATGATCAGTCACTTTCCCTAAAATATAGAATTTCTTATTTTAGTTTAACGCCCCAACTTAAAACATAAGATTTCTTATTTCAATTTGAGCACGCTGGTGAATATGGATTTAAGAAAATTCAAATCAGGCATTTACAAGCTACAGTTTCAGTTTAAAAGCTTTAGCCCAAGTATGATCAACCACGCTTGGCTTTGGTCGGATCCCAAAATCAATACACTTCTGGCTGAAGCCAATTTGAAGTTGGGAGAATTGAACGCTTTCTCACTTTATGTTCCCGATATCGATATCTTTATTCGCATGCACGTTATCAAGGAAGCCACCACCTCAAGCCGGATCGAAGGGACAAAAACCGATGTGGAAGAGGCCTTGCTCAGGGAAAGTGAAGTTCTGCCGGAGAAAAAAGACGACTGGCAGGAAGTGCAGAACTATATCCAGGCGATGAATTTCGCGATCGAGAAATTAAAAACCGTTCCGCTCTCCACGCGATTGCTCAAAGGAACCCACCAGCGCTTGATGCAAGGCGTGCGCGGCGAAGCGAAACTTCCGGGCGAATATCGCACCAGCCAGAATTGGATCGGCGGCGCCACCATCAAAGACGCGGTCTTTATTCCGCCGCATCATACGGAAGTTTCCGAGCTTATGGGTGATCTGGAAAACTTTCTCCATGGTTCGCACCGCCAACAACATGAGCCAGTGGATCAAGTTTTTTCTAGTAGCGATTATTGAGACTTCGAAAAAAGGGGTGGCGACATTTCAACATATTCTAAAATTGAGGGAGCGCATCGAAGGCGGGAAAATTTTTACGCTGGGGAAAAAGGTGGCGAAGGCAAAGGCTCTTATGAACTATTTGTATAAAACTCCCTTTGTGACGGCTGCGGAAGTTGGAGAAGCCCTAAGTATCACCCCGGCGACCGCCAACGCCCTTATCCAAGATTTTGTCGGTTTGGGAATTTTGAAAGAAGTCACCGGACAACGACGTAATCGCCTGTTTGTTTTTCAAGAGTATGTCAGTTTGTTCGGTGATAGATAGCTGCCATGAATGATCGTGACCAGATTCTCCAAGCACTCGCTGTAATCGAAGCTGAATTGGTGTGTCTAGACCAGGCGCGCCAGCAAGCGGCTGCGAAGTTGGATGCTCTGCGTTCTAAACTCGCCTTGATTGAAAAGGCGAGCGAAATTGCGGGGATCTGCTTCAACAAATATTCGCCTGCTGAAGCGAAAGTCCAACTGTTTGCCGATTTGTTTCGCGGCCGCAAAGATGTATTCGCACGGTATTGGTTCAGCCAGAAAACCGGGAAGAAAGGTTACAGTCCGGTCTGCGAGTATGAATGGCAACCCGGCGTTTGTACCAAGCCCGAGAAAAAATGCACTGCTTGCAGATATGTTCCCCTGACTCACGCTGCGCTAAGCGCGCATCTCGAAGGCAAACATGTCCTCGGAGTATATCCTCTGCGCTTGGATGAAACCTGCTATTTCCTGGCGGTTGATTTCGATAAGGATGGTTGGAAAGCGAATGCCAGAGCTTTCCTGGAAACTTGCATGGCGATGAATGTCCCAGCGGCTTTGGAACGGTCGCGATCGGGAAACGGCGGGCATATCTGGATATTCTTTGCAGAAGCGGTACCGGCCTTTCTTGCACGGAATTTGGGAAGTCATCTCTTGACTGAAACGATGTCCCAGCATCATCAGCTCAGCATGGAAAGTTATGATCGGCTCTTTCCAAATCAAGACACCATGCCCAAGGGTGGCTTTGGGAATCTGATTGCGTTACCGCTGCAGAAAGAGGCGCGCAAGCTGGGTAATACGGAATTCTTGAATGAACAAGGTGAGCCATTTCCGGACCAGTGGATGTTTCTGGCCTCCATCCGCAAGATGGATTTGAACGAGGTTCAATTACTAGCCAACGAAGCGGCAAAGAATGACCGGATCACTGGCGTTGCATTCAATTCTGAAGATGCAGAAAATGCGCCGTGGGCAGCCTCGCATATTGACAAAAAATCTCCGCTTCCCCTTCGCGGCCAACTTCCCTCTTGTCTCAGGGTAGCCATCGCCAATTTACTCTTTATTGAAAAAGAAGATATGCCTTCAGCTTTACTCGCCGAAATCAAAAGATTGGCCTCGTTTCAGAATCCCAAATTCTATGAGGCTCAGAAGATGCGGCGCTCCACCTTTCGCATTCCTCGCATCATTTCGTGTGCACAAGAGTTCCCCAAACATCTCGCCATCCCGCGCGGGTGTTGGGAGGCGCTACGAGCTTTGTTGGAGCCACTCAATCTCGCGATTGAGACTTGCGATGAGCGTTTTACTGGCGCTCCCATTGAAGTTGAGTTCCATGGCGGCCTGACTGACAATCAAAAAAACGCGGTAGAAAAACTTTCAGAACACGACATGGGAATGTTCGTGGCGCCGCCGGGGTCCGGGAAAACTGCAGTAGGGATTTACTTGCTGGCCCTACGCAAAGTCTCGACTTTGATACTTGTTCATCGTAAGCCATTATCAACTCGCCTTTTGCAGAACCGGTTCGGCATTTCCGCTTCACGGACGAAGGCATCTCCGACGAAATCGTCGACGCGCGGCGTATCAGTTCATACTTCATTCCCATCGCGCAGCCCAAGAAAAAAGGCCGGCAGCTTACCTTCGAAACGGAATGGCTTGCCGAGCGCATGAAACCGATTGGTTTCATCAACGAGGTGCGCGGGAGCGTCGCGCTTTGGCGACAAAGCGGATACCTCGGCATCACCAAAATTATCAACCGGCTGTTGGAGTTCTGGAAACATTCGGAGCGCGAGCGGAAACTTTTTTTCTGCCAGATCGAAGCGCTGGAGTCCGCCATTTACATTACTGAAGTGGCCGGCAAATACGGCGATGCGTGGATTGAAAACAAATTGCGCCTTTACAATGAAGACGTCAATCCTATGCTTTTTCTGCTGGCTTCCAAAATAGCCACTGGCACCGTAAAGACGGTGGTGATGGACAGGCCCATCGCCTGGCATGCGTCAACAAACTGGCCACCACCTAGAATGGGCGATTATCCGATACCTTCCTAATCGTGACGCCCGGCACTACGATTCGCGACCGGATACGCGTGTTGCCGCCGAATGATCCTCAGAATTATTATCGCCAACCTGACGTCGTTCCTTCGGAGGAAGTGGTTTGTTATCTCAAGAATCAAGGCCTGGGATTCAGCATTCCTGACACGCTCGACGACGGTGAACAATGACGAGGGCTGCGGGGGCTGGGCGGTTTCGGCGATTGACGCAAATCACCAAATCTGCAAAAATATCTGCCCTTTGCGGATATTTTTTAATCCGCAGATTTCACAGATTTCCGCAGATCGGTCTAAATAAAAATCTGCGCAAATCTGTGTAATCTGCGGACAAAAAGATTGTTGTGGAAATCAAAGGCGTGGATATTTACGCTCCCACCACTGGCCACATTCGCTTCAGCTCCACCGAAGACCTCGCCTGCTGGTTCATCGCCACAAAAAAAAAGCACTGAAAACCAGCTTCAGTGCTTCCTCGGGCCCGTGGGTAAAAAGAATGTCTTATGATGTTGCGGCTTGCGATTCGCGCAACTTGCCTTCCAGCACAATGCGATACGTGCCGCTTTCGGCATTCAAACTTTCAATCGCGGCATTCCATTTGGTGGAATCTTCCAGAATCTGCTTGAGATATTCCCGCAATGCCGCGGAAGATGGGGGCAGAACTTCAATGAGATCAAACGAACGATTTTGAGTCGTGAACATGCTTGAAACCTCCTTGTCGGGGCATGGTTCAAAAACGGTGAATGTGGTTTGGAAAATGGCCGTCGTTCCAGCAGTTTCGATCTTCCTTGACCAACTGTTAGAACAATCCGATATATGGCACGGGAATAAAAGCAGCCGTATGCTCATTTGCAAGATTTATTTTTTGGTTTTGATTGAATGTTAAGATTCTGTCATAGTGCTCGCAGAAGTCCGGTTTGCGATTTTTGTGCTCAGGTGATGATCACTCCCACTCACTTTCGGGTGCACGCGCGGACAATGTCTCACCCACGCTCATGCATAGCTCGGTCAGTTTTGAATTGCAATTTGCAATCCCACCTTGCAAATTACAATTCTTTCATATCCGTTTGAAATCGTTAAACTTCCTCTTTGTCTCCGATAATTTCCGATCTTCTGAGCGTTGCAATTGCGGTTACGCAAGGACTGCAACTATATTTTTAAGAGTAAAATTTACAATCGCTTGAGATATTTTGCAGCATGGCACCGCGGTTGCATGGGAAGAAGAAGTTTCATCGGTGAAATTCTTGGTTCGTTCCGAGCGGTCGGGACGTATGCTGCTCCCAATTCTGCAATAATAGAGGAGGCATTTATGTCCGTAAAGGTCACCACCCTGGATAATCTCGACATCGCCGTGATAGAGCCGCGCGGCAAGATCATTGGCGGGGAAGAAACCGACGAATTAAAATCCAAAACCAAAGATCTGCTGGCGCAAGGCAATCGCAAGCTGATCATCGACCTGAGCAACGTCAGCTACATCAACAGCACCGGGATCGGTGCGCTGGTGCACCTGCTCACCTCGTACACCAACTCGCAAGGCAAGGTCAAGCTTTGCGGCATGGGAAAAAGCGTGGAAAACGTTTTTGTCATCACCAAACTCACCAGCGTTTTCGACGTCGAGGAAACGCGGGAAGCGGCTTTGAAAAGTTTTCAGGCAACTTCCAAGTAATCTAACCCAAAGAAAGGATCGTGCGCTATGAAACAGTCGGCTTTCGTCAGCGTGCTCGTTGTGGCCTCGTTCGTCTTCGCGTTCGTCATTTTCTCGCAACTGCCCAAGTTCATCAAGGACGGCGGCTATCTTGTGGTTGCTTTGATCGCCCTCACCATTATGGTGACCGCATTCGTGTTCGAGCGCATTTTTTCGCTGCGCAAAGCGCAAGGCAAAGGTTCGGTGACGGCGTTTTTAAGCAGTGTGCAAAAAATGGTCAACTCCGGTGACGTCGATGGCGCCATCGAATCGTGCGACAAGCAACGCGGCTCCATGGCGAACGTGATTCGCACGGGTTTGGAGCGCTACAAAGTTCTTAGATCCTCGGGCACGGCCATGGAACAAAAGGAAGTGCTGGAGGACGTCAAGCATGCCATCGAAGAAGCCATGATGTTGGAAGTGCCGTTGCTCGAGAAGAATCTGATTGCGCTTTCCACTATTGCCTCGGTCTCGACGATGATCGGCTTGCTGGGCACGGTGATCGGCATGATCCGCTCTTTCGCGGCCATGGCCCGCGCCGGTGCGCCGGATCCGGTGCAGCTTTCGCTGGGTATTTCGGAAGCGTTGATCAATACTGCCGGCGGCCTGATCGCGGCCATTATCGGCATTTTGGCCTACAATTTCTTCACCAATAAAGTCGATAGCTTCACTTATATGATCGACGAAGCCAGCTATTCCATCGTGCAGTCTTTAGCATTGCGCCACAAATAATCGCTCACTTCGCTTTGCGAGGGATACTCTATGGCCGTGAAAAAGAAGCCGCGCGTCGGCATCAAAATGGACATGACTCCGATGGTGGACGTGGCCTTCCTGCTGCTCACGTTCTTCATGTTGACCACCTCATTCAAGCCGCCCGAAAGCGTGCAAATCGAATTACCCAGCTCGCATTCGGCGTTCAAACTGCCGGAGTCGGACGTGATGATCATCACCGTCACCAAAGAGGGCAGAATCTTTCTGGGCGTCGATCAGCAACAACTGCGCGAGCGGTTGTTCGGGGCGGATTACCGGCTGAGCGCCAGCGTGGAGGTGGAGAGCAAAGCCTTGGCCGAATTGCTGATTCAGGCGCGCATTGCGAATCCGAAATTGCGCACCGTGATCAGCGGCGACAAAACTGCGCCCTACGGCGTGGTGGAAGACGTTATGAATACGTTGCAGAAGGTCAAAATCACCCGATTCAATCTCGTGACTGATCTCGAGAAATCGTAACGTGGCGCACGCTTCGGTAGTTACGCTTCACACCTTACCTGCCGCAAGGCGTAAAACGTGAAGTGTAAAAAGCGCTTTTCCCGCGAAGAGATCAAAAGCTCAAAGGAGTGTTTTCATGGCAGCCGTTGAAACTGGCCAATCGCGCAGCGCCGGCAAGGCCGCAAAGAAGCATAAAAAGAAACGCCGCGTCGGTGTCCGTGTGGACATGACCCCCATGGTCGATGTCGCTTTCCTGTTGTTGACCTTCTTTATGCTCACCACCGTCTTCAGCAAGCCGCAAACCATGGAGATCAATCTGCCGCCGGAAGAGACCACAGTGGAAGTGGCGGAATCCAACCTGCTCACCTTGCGGGTGCTGCCGAGCGGCAACATCTATTGGAGCTTGGGAACCGAGCCGCCGCAGCACGTGCCGTTTGACAAGCTGCGCGCACTGATGCTGGAGCGCAACGCCGCGAATCCCAAGCTGATTACCTTGATCAAAGTCGACCGCGAAGGTACCTACAAAATGATGGTCGATATTATGGACGAGCTGAACCTGGCCAACATCACGCGGTTCAGCCTCGCACCTATGACCGACGCCGACAAGGAGGTTTTGAAAAAAGCCGGCGCGGCATGAGGATTTCCATTCTCAACATGCCATTCTGGAAGAATCTATTGGCCTCGGAACCAGGCGCCCAAATCCAGCGCACTGATCTTCGTTCAAATAGATTCCGACGGAAAGTCCTGTTCATGTGAAATGTCAATCTGACTGGCGCAGGCCAGTAGGAGAAAGATCATGTCCGAACTTGCGCTCTTCTCTTATTTCCCATACGGGGCGCCCGAGCTCAAGCAGAATTACCAAAAATTCATGACGCGCGGACTCATCATCGCGGCCCTCATTCATTTGCTCGGCATCGCCTCGTATCACGCGCCCGACTGGCTGCGTAAATTGGGAATCATTTCCGAAGAACCGCCGCCCGCGCGCATGGTGCGCATCATGAAATACAGCGAGCTGGGTCCGCCGCCTTCGCTCACCAACACCAATGCCGCCCCTGCCATCGCCGTGTCCGCGCCTACCGTGCGGCCCAGCGTGGGTGTTCCCGTGCCGGTTCCTGATGCTGAAATCAACCCCGAACAAACCATCGCCACGCAGACTGAAATGGCGCAAGCCGTTGCAACCGGCGAAGGCGACGCTGCCGGCGCCGGCGAACCGGTAATCGAGCAGGACCTGCAGATCGAAGAAGACGGTCCGCCGCCGGACTTTGTGCCCTTTGAAAAACCGCCCGAGGTCGTCAAACAAGTCCAGCCCAAATATCCCGAGCTGGCGCGCCGTGCCGGCATGGAAGGCACGGTGCTGGTGCGCGTGTGGGTGGACAAGGAAGGCAAAGTTCGAAAGGTCGAGATTCTAAAGAGTGATGCGGAGATCTTCAGCCAGCCGGCGATCGAAGCGGCGCAGCAGATGGTCTTCACGCCGGCGGTGCAGGGCGGCAACCCGGTTTCGGTCTGGGTGGCCATGCCCTTTAAATTCAAGCTGAACACCAAGTGACATGCCGTCACGCGACATATTTAAAATCTTGCGTTATGTTTTGGGAATTCTTACCATAAGCCTGGGCGTTTTGATCTTTGCCGGTGTGATGTTGAAAGATCCCGTGCCGGCACAATTTCGCTACACGCTGGCAACCGTGTTGGTGTTGATGGGCATATACCGGCTGGCAACGACCATGATGCGAAGTTCGAGATCAAAGGATGTCTAGGCTTTTCAACATGATGCTCCCGGACCGCCAAGGGCCGTGGCGCCGGGATCTTTATTGCTTGTACCAAGGCCTCGCGTGCACCGGGCTCCTACTCGCGGGTGTGCTGGTATGTGCGAGCATGCTCGGCTGCGAGAATCCGGAAGAGGAAACGCCGACCCGCGGCAACATGCGGATGGCGGTTTCGGAATCGCACACCTGGATTATGGAAAAAGAAGCCCTGGCGTTTCAACGCTTGTATGCTGAAGCCCATATCACCATCATTCCGGTCTCCACGCGCGAAGCGATTGTAGCGCTATTGATTGACAGCGTGGGCGTAATTTGCGTCGACCGCAAGCTCAACGCCGAAGAACAGGCAGTGGCACAAGCCGCCAAGTTAAGAATCACTGAGACCAAAATTGCGGAGGATGCCCTGGGGATCATCGTGCACACGCAAAATCCTCTGCAACATCTCACCTTGGGCGAACTGGCGGAAATCATTGGTGGACGAAAGACTTCCTGGCGGGAAGTCTCGGAGTTGAATTGGCCGGGAAGCATTGAAGTTGTGCTTACCGGACGAAACTCGGGCGCATATGAATTGCTCGTCCACGGCTTTTTGCGCCTCGAGAGCGAACCGCCGCTGGCTTTCGTGGCGGAGCGGCAGCGCCAAGTTGTGGATTATGTCAGTACCCATCCACGTGCCATTGGCGTCGTTTCCGTCGCGGCTTTACAAGATTCCATTCCCACGGTGCGCACACTGGCGCTCGCCCCGAGCGATACTTCAGTCAAGCAACCTTTCGTGAAGCTGCATCAAGCCAATGTCTATCGCGGTTGGTATCCCCTGCATTTCCCCGTGTACACTTATATGACCGCAGAACTGGGCAGTCTGGCGTCGGGATTCACAGCCTTTGTGGCTCGCGCCCCCGGACAGAAAATCATACTGGATGCGAAGTTGGTTCCGGCCACGATGCCGGTGCGATTGGTTCAAATCAACGAGAACTGAATTGACGATGAAAATCAAACTCCTCTTGATCGCGCTCGCAATGCTCACGGTGCTGCCCGTCTGGGGCCAACCGCAACTCAACAAGAGCCGGCAGTTGATACATCAAGGCAAGTTTCAGGACGCTTTGAGCGAGCTGCGGACAATTATTGCTAAGCCTGCTTCGCGCACGAATGAGGCCTATTATCTGATGGCGGATGCTTTTATCGGCCTGAAGCTGCCGGATTCCGCCCTTGCGCTGGGGCAAAGGTTACGCGACGAAGACGGCAAAAGTCCCGCCGGC
This sequence comes from bacterium, assembly GCA_044869275.1. Taxonomy (GTDB): domain Bacteria; phylum Zhuqueibacterota; class Zhuqueibacteria; order Zhuqueibacterales; family Zhuqueibacteraceae; genus JBIOXB01. The sequence goes on along the minus strand of JBIOXB010000243.1, from coordinate 16,997 downwards.
TACGTCATTCTGGCGCGCAGCTACATGGCAAAAAAAGACAACAAAGAAGCGCATGAAATTCTGACCAAGGGCAGGCAATCGACGAAAAACAATGCGGAGGTGCTCCACCAGTTTGGCCTGCTCTATCTCGCAATGGATTCGACCAACCAGGCGGTGGTGGCTTTTTCTCAAGCCAAAGAAGCGAATACCAAGTATGCGGCGCCATTCGAAGGGTTGGGCGATGCCTACCTCAAAATGGGCAGCGCCGGCATGGCAATTCTGCAGTATGAAAGCTACACCAAGATGGATTCGACCAACTCCAATTTGCTCGAAAAGCTCGCGCGCACATATCATCGCGAACGGCAGTACACCAAGGCGGCGATGACTTACTTCAAAGTCGCGCAATTGGACACGACGAATAGCGAAGTCCTTTTCACCCTGGGCCGGCTTTATTTTCAAGCCAAACAATACGGCAACGCCAGCCGGGTTTTTCAGACTTATGTGAAACGCTTTCCGGCTTCCGCAGAGGGCTGGGCGTTGTATATGGAATCATTGTACATGAACAAGCAGTACAAGGACGCCCGGGACGCGGCCGAGAAAGTACGGCAAAACGAGCCGAACTCGAAAAAGGCGCTGGCAGTGATCGCGCACGCACAGTATGAGCTCAAAGAATACGACAAGGCGGTCCAGACTTACCAGCAACTCGCCAAGATCGACACCTTGGGCCTCGAGAACGAAAAGCGCCTGGGCAAGGCGTACGCTGCCAACAAGCAAGATTCGCTCGCCGCCATCACGCTCGAAAAGGTGCTGCGCAGCGATACTTCGCAAACTGATTTGTACAACGACCTGGGCACGATTTACATGCGCTCGCGCAAGTATCACAAAGCCACGGCCATGTTCGAGCAGCGCTTCAAGCGCGACCCGAATGCCACCACGGCTTACATCAACTACGCCCTTTCCGCCATGGCCTTGGGCCGCTGGGATTCGGCGCGCATTGCCCTGCTGAAAGTGACGTCGCTGCGGCCGGATTACATCCCCGGGCAAGTGGCGCTCGCGCGCACCTATAGCCAAATCGATTCGTTGAAAAGGGCGGCCCGAGTTTATGAAAAGGTGGTGCAGCTCGCAGATACGGCCGTCGTCAAATATCGTGTCGAACTGGCGGAAGCGCATGGCATCATTGGCGTCAATCATTTGATCGACAAGAAGCTCGAAGCGGCCTTGGATGAGCTCAATACCGCGATTCGCTTGAAAGACGACGACCCGCAAACGCGGCTGTGGCGCGCGCAAACGCTTTGGAGCCTCAAGCGAAACGATGATGCCCTCAAAGAATACAAAGTCGTCTTGCGGCTCGATCCCAGAAATAAAACGGCGAAAGAGGATATGGAAAAGCTCAAAGAAATGGGGGTGCAATGATTGCGGTTCGGCTCCGAACGAGTGTCACTCTGAAAGAACTCCGTGGCGCACAGGCACCCCGTGCTCATGCTCGCCAGATCTCTGGCGAATGACAAAGAGGTATTCCGCTCACGGAAGCCTCAACCTAGTTTCTTAACTGACCAATGCCATAACTCTTGAGGAGGAGGGTGGTTTATGCAACGTCCGCTTTATGCTCGTTTCTCCCCGAAAAATTTGTCCCGGCTTGCCGGCGCCTTGGCGCTGGTCCTCTTTGCGCTGCAAGCCTGCCAGCAAAAACCCAAAGTTGCACCCATCACCGGCTGGCAAAAATATCAAGACCCTTATTTCAAAGTACAATTCACTTATCCGCAGGGCTGGTACGCCTCAGCTGAAGGTGGGAAAGTGAGCCTGTATCCCTCACAAGATGCGGTGCAGAAATTTTTCGAACAGGTGGAAGGCGTGGAATTCGTCGTTTCCTATGCTAAGCTGGATTCCGCCCAGCCGCAGACGCTGGAAGCACTCCTGCAAAGCATGCAGAAAGGCTTGACGGAATCCAATTATGAAGTCAACCCCGCGGAAACGCGCACGATCGACGGCACAGCCGCGAGCGTGCTGAATTATCGCGGCCGGCTCACGGAAAAAACCTATATTTCCGTGCTGGAAGCCGTCGCCCTCAAAGACTCGGTGAAATATTCCATCAAGTATTCGGCGTTGAACGAAATGTTCACGCCCTATCGCGTGGTGTTCGATACGCTGGTCGCCACGTCGCGCTTGCCCAGGGCCGTGGCCGCGGTTTCCTCGGCCGATCCCTCTTTGCCTTCACCGGATTTCACCGAGTTCGAGAACAAGTTTTTGCGCATTTCTTATCCTGCCAACTTCGAGCCCGGGACGCCGGCGCCCAAAGGAGAGATGCAATTCTCGCTGGAGCTGAAAGGCTACCGCCAGGATTGCACGATTCGCATCGACATCTTGCCAGCCAAGGGACTGGCCGTTGAAAAAGTTGTCGAGCAAAACGCGGGCAAATTCCGTGGCGCCAGTGCTCCCAGAGCCACCACGTTATCCGGTGAAAAAGGCATGTATCTCAATTACACTCCGGCAAAGGACGTCAGCAGCCGCGTCTATTTCATGGTCAAGAATGACAAGGTCTATCGCATCATTATGAACTTTTACACCCCGATGCGCGACGATTTCCTGCCGGCATTTGAAAAAACTGTGGCTTCGTTGCAGGTCAAGTAAGGATACGAGTAACGCGACTAGAATTGTTTCGACTCTTAAAGCCGAGCTTCCATAAGCTTGGCTTTTTTTGTTTTGCAAGCTGCGAATCTGCCTGAATGTCAGTATATAATCCGTTCATGTTGGAGTTACAGAACCCCTTTTTACGGAAAAAGGGCTTGTAAAAATAGCAATTAGAGGTTATATTTTCCGATGTTTTGGCGCGCCAAATATAGGTAAGTAAAGAAAACGCGCTTCGACTTTTTATGATTGATTTCTTGCCCATGCTTCTGCTCTTGTTTGTTGTTCACGAAGCGTGAGTAAGAATTAGCATCGAATGTTTTAGCCATAAACATCTCGGATACAACCTCAATTCTGAAGGAGGAAATGTGCAGGGCTTCCCCACACCTGGAGCAGCGCATGTGCTGCCGCCACGTCTGGTCATCCATCCCGCTGTAAGCGATTCAAGGCAAAACTTCTTTTTTCCGGCAGTTCGAAAAATAAAAATATGATGGGCCTATCCTCGTCTGCTGACTGCCGATCACTCGATTCCCGGTCGGGCAGGGATCTTTGTTGGATCAAACCCGTTGTTGATTGCAATTGAAATTGGGGCAGAAAGCTTGCTCTTGTTCATGCCCGTGCTCAATCATTAAACGCAGGAGAACTTGTGGAACTCACTCTTACATTGGGCTGCAGCATTTTCGCGCTGGTTTTTGCAGGCTATCTCGCCAAATGGGTGCTGAAAAACGACGACGGCACACCGCAAATGCGCGAGATCGCGGACGCCATTCGCGAGGGCGCGGAAGCTTTTCTCTCGCGCCAATATAAAACCATCGCTACGCTGACGATTCCGGTCACAGCGGTACTGTACGTGCTTTATGCCTTCATCCGTCCGGGCACGGAGCACGACCCGGTGTCCACGGGCATGCTCGCGCTTTATGTCTCCGGCTCGTTCATTTTAGGCGCCATTTGTTCGGGCATCGCCGGTTACATCGGCATGTTCGTTTCCATTCGTGCCAACATTCGCACGGCCTCGGCCTCGCGCACCAGTTTGAATCGCGGTCTGCAAATCGCCTTGCGCGGCGGCGCGGTTTCCGGCTTGTTCGTTGTGGCCATGAGCCTGCTCGGTGTGGGCGGCTTGTTCGCGATTTTGAAAACAGCAGGCGTGCTCGCCAAAGATATCCCCTTCCTCATCGTGGGATACGGTTTCGGCGCCAGCTTTGTGGCGCTATTTGCGCAGCTTGGCGGCGGCATTTACACCAAGGCCGCAGATGTCGGCGCGGATTTGGTCGGAAAGGTTGAAGCCGGTATTCCGGAAGATGATCCCCGCAACCCGGCGGTCATTGCGGATCTCGTGGGCGACAACGTCGGCGATTGCGCCGGCCGCGGCGCCGATTTGTTCGAATCCACGGCCGCTGAAAACATCGGGGCCATGATTCTAGGCGCAACCCTGGCAACGCACGCCGAGGCCAACAACATTACCTTCGCCGCCGGGGTGATCGGCGTCATGATGTTTCCCCTGGTCGCGCGCGCGCTGGGCTTGATTGCCTCCATTCTCGGCATCATGGTAGTGCGGACGCGCGAAGATGGCGACCCCATGCAAGCGCTCAATCGCGGTTACTATGTCACCACCCTCCTGGCGGCATTGGGCTTCGGTGTCGGCTGCTATTGGCTGCTCAATTCCGCGCAAGCGCCCAATGCTTGGTGGCATTTCTGGCTGTGCGGTCTGATCGGCCTGGCCACCGCCATGGCGTTTGTATATATCACACAATATTACACCGAATACAAATATCGCCCGGTGAAAGAAATTGCTGAGGCTTCACAAACCGGCCCAGCCACGACCATCATTTCCGGTTTTGCCGTCGCGATGGAATGCACTGCGCTGCCGGTGCTGGTGATTTCGGGAGCCATCATATCGTCGTACTATCTCGGCCAAGGCAGCGGTCTGGCCAATGCCGGCTTGTTCGGCACTGCGGTCGCGACCATGGGCATGCTCGGCACCGCCGCCTACATTCTCGCGATGGACACCTTTGGCCCGATCGCCGACAATGCCGGCGGCATCATTGAAATGAGCCAGCAGCCAGAAGAAGTTCGCCAAAAAACCGACCGCCTCGACGCGGTGGGCAACACCACCAAAGCGTTGACGAAGGGCTATGCCATCGGCAGCGCGGCGCTCGCCGCCTTCCTGCTGTTTTCCGCTTATTTGGATGAAGTGAAGAATTTTGGCCACCCCGTGGCCGCGGTCGATATTGCCAGACCCGAAATTTTCGTCGGCGGTTTGCTGGGCGCGATGCTGATTTTCTTGTTCGCAGCATTGGCCATTCGCGCCGTCGGCAAGGCCGCATATTACGTCATTAACGAAGTGCGCCGCCAATTCCGTGAGAATCCTGGAATTCTGAAAGGCACGGCCAAGCCTTCCTATCGCCAGTGCGTTGATATTGTCACGGCCGGGGCTTTGAAGCAAATGGTATGGCCCGGTATTTTGACGATCAGCATGCCCATCATCGTGGGCCTGGTTTTCAAGCAATTCGGCGTCGGCGCGGAGGCGGTCGCGGCCATGCTAATGGTCGGAACCATGGCAGGCATTTTGGTCGCCACCATGCTCAACAACGGCGGCGGCGCTTGGGACAATGCGAAAAAATATATCGAAACTGGCGCCTACGGCGGCAAGGGCTCGGACGCGCACAAGGCCGCCGTCGTCGGCGACACTGTCGGCGACCCCTTCAAGGACACGGCCGGCCCCTCCCTGCACGTGGTGATCAAATTGCTTAGCACCATTACGCTGGTGCTGGCGCCATTTTTTATTTGATCTTTCACAGCAGGTCAGTCTGAAGGAATTATTTTAAGCACGGCGCGTGAGGATTGATTGTCGCGTGCGGCGCTTCCGGCTTCTTTCAGAATGACGGTGGCTATCTTTCGCGGCGCCCCGCTGCAACGGAGGCGCCGCATTTTTTTTGCGCAATTTTGATGTTGCAACTGTGCAATTTTTCGTGTATAAACAGGCATTTTACTCAGTTCTGCCGGCAATGCACTCACCTGCGAGGAGCATGAGCATGCACATTTTCCACACCAAGAACCTCGACCAGTTGCAACAAGACGCTGAAGTTTCAGAAGAGAACAGGCTCAAGCGCTCTCTTGGGCCGGTGGATTTGATCGCACTGGGCATTGGCGCGATCATCGGCACCGGGATTTTCGCCATCATCGGCACGGCGGTCGCGGGTGACGCCGTTCGTCCCGGCGCCGGCCCGGCGATTGTGCTGTCGTTCGTGCTCACGGCAATTGCCTGCGCCTTTGCGGGTTTGTGTTATGCGGAATTTGCTTCGCTGGTGCCCATTGCCGGCAGCGCTTATACTTATTCGTATGCCACCCTCGGCGAACTTGTCGCATGGATCATCGGCTGGGATTTAATCATCGAGTATGCGGTGGGCAATGTCGCGGTCGCCATCGGCTGGGCGGCTTATTTTCATCAAATGTGCGAGGGCTTGGGCTGGCATATTCCCGCATGGCTGTCGGTGGATTATCGATCCGCGGCGCAAGCGGCGGCCGCAGTTGCCAATGCCAGCGGTCAGGTCGATCCCGCCCTCGCTTTTAATTTCGAAGCATGGCAAAACGCTCCGCAGCTCTTCGGCATTCACATTATCTTCAATCTGCTCGCCGTGGCCATCGTGGCGTTGATCACCTGGCTGCTCGTCAGGGGCACCAAAGAATCCGCGCGCGTCAACAATATCATGGTGGCGATCAAGCTCGTCGTTCTCGCTTTCTTCATTTTTGCTGGCATGAAATTCGTAAAGCCGGAGAATTGGTCGCCCTTCATGCCCAACGGTTTTTCCGGCGTGTGGGTGGGCGCGAGCCTGATCTTTTTCGCGTACATCGGCTTCGATGCGATTTCCTGCGCCGCGGAGGAATGCAAAAAACCCGGCCGCGACATGCCGATCGGAATCATCGGCTCGCTCGTGCTCTGCACGCTGATTTACGTCGCTGTGGCCGCCGTGCTCACCGGCATGGTGCCCTGGCACCAGCTCGGTGTTGCCGATCCGCTGGCCGCCGCTTTTGCATACGTCCATTCCGATGTCGCCGCCGGCATCGTCTCATTCGGCGCGGTGGTTTCCATGACCGCGGTGTTGCTGGTGTTTCAATACGGCCAGCCCCGCATCTTCTTTTCCATGTCACGCGACGGGCTTCTTCCTCCCGTCTTCGCAAAAGTTCATCCCAAGTACAAAACTCCCCACGTCACCACGATTTGGACCGGCGTCGTCGTGGCCTTGATCTCTGCCGTGGCAAACATCAATGAAATCGTGGAGCTCACCAACATTGGAACGTTGTTCGCCTTCGTGCTGGTTTGCGCCGGCATCATCATTTTGCGCCGCAAGGATCCCAACCGCCCGCGCGCTTTCAAAACGCCGTTCGTGCCGCTGGTTCCCATTCTCGGCATCCTCTCCTGCGTTTATTTGATGGCGGGCCTGCCCTGGATCACTTGGGTGCGCTTCGGACTGTGGCTGCTGGCGGGACTGGCTTTGTATTTCTCCTACGGCTTCTGGAGGAGCCACTTGCGAAAGTAGAAATTACAATGAGAATCTCTTATACTGCTTAGGTGCTTTTTAAATTGGAAGAATGCAATTGCAGAAGCATGAAAACTTGTGAATACAATTTCTTCGACGCAGTAACATTCAAGATATTAGTATGACCCCGACCCTCAGTGCCACCAGCCGCCCGCGCGTATTGGGGTGGGTGCGCAGCGCTGCATTCCTCGACGGCGACTGGGGCACAAGCATCGCTTACGTGCTCGGTATTAGCTTCACGCTGGCGGGCTACAGCAGCTTCTGGCATCTGATGATGATGCTGGGCCTGACGACTTTGGTGGCGTTGAACTACATTACCATTTGCCGGCTTTATCCCAATGGTGGTGGCGTCTATAGTTCTGTCTACCATCGTTCGCGCACGTTTGCCGTGGTGGGTGCATTGCTCTTAGGCGCGGATTATGTCATCACGATGTCGTTATCCGTGCTCGATGCTTTTCATTATTTCGACTTTGCGCACCCCAATCTTTGGGCCATCGGCATCATCGCCGGCCTGGGCATATTCAATTGGTTTGGCCCCAAACACAGCGGCGGCATGGCTTTCGTCATTTCTCTGCTGACGTTAGTGACGCTCCTGGTTTTAATCGCGGCTTCGGCACCCACGGCTGTGGCCTCGGCGCATATCGCGCCGCCCGCCGGAGGGTTTTTCAAAAACTGGGGCATTTTCGTCGGTATAATCCTGAGCATCTCCGGCATTGAAGCGATCTCCAACATGACCGGGTTGATGAGAGACCCGGCCCGGGATTCGCGCCACGCGATACTCGCCGTGCTGGCGAAGGTCTTGTTTGCAACGATTTTCCTCGGACTGGCGATGCACGCCGTGCCGCAGCTCACCGGGCATACTGAAGACATGGTGCGCTTTTTAGGCGAGCATTACGTGGCGCACTGGTTCGGCTGGATCGTAGCCTTCGCGCTCGGTTTGCTGCTGATCTCGGCCGGCAATACCGCGCTTAACGATCTCATCAATATTCAATTTTTGATGTCCGTTGACAACGAATTACCCGCGTTTTTGCGTCGTCTCAACCGCTACGGCGTGCCGTTCCTGCCGCTCATCATTGCCACCATGACGCCGATTTTGGTATTGCTGGTCACACATGATATTTTGATCTTGGCGCATCTTTATGCCATCGGCGTGGTCGGCGCGGTGTTCATCAACATTGGCTCCACCGCGACTGACGCTACTCTCAAGCTGCCGCGCCACACGCGCGTTATGATGGGCGTCTCCGCCGTCGTCTTGTTCCTTGTGGAATTGTCCATCGCTCTCGAAAAGCCGCAAGCCACCCTTTTCGCTTCCATCATTTTGTTTGTGGGATTGGGCGCGCGCTACTTGGCCATCCGCAAAACGAGCCATGCGCTCGAATATGCCGAAGCGCCGGCCGCGGCTCGTGGGCGCAGGCGCCAGCGCGAGACGCGGCCCAGTGCGAAGTTTTTGGTGGCGGTGCGCGGCAAAAGCGAGCAACTTATGCGTTTTGCCATTTCCGAGGCCAAAGCCTACAACGCACTCCTGCTCATTCTGCGCGTGAAAGAAATCGCAGTCGGCACACTGCCGGAAAAAATATTGATGGTCAGCAGCGACGCGGACGAATGGATTGAAAAAACTTGCGAAGAAGCCGGCATTGACTATCAACTCATCGTCTTCGCCAGCAACGAAGTCGGCTACACCATCGCCGAACAAGCTGCGCTCTTCGGCGTAGATCGCGTGATCATGGGAGTGACGCGGCGCGGCATCATGGAAGCGGCGCTCAAGGGCGACGTGATTCGCATCGTCAGCCATCTGCTGCCGGAGGAAATCCAGCTCATCATTTTCGGCGGCGGCGCGGAGACGGCTGCCAAAATACCGGAAAAAGCGCCGGCAGATGCGCCTGCAATGCAGGAAAAAGCCGCCACGTCAACGCAAATTTGAAAATCGGAATGGCCTGAGCAGCCAATTACCATCCACTGTGAGCAGCCCGATGCGAAACTCCTTCAAAGGAATTTCATCTGAACACTGAGCAAGCCGGCCGCCCACCCGTCGCCGGCGTGGAGACCGCGCCTCATCTCGTGCGCCGGCTGGGACTTTCTTCCGCTATTCTAATCGTGCTCGGCTCCATCATCGGCTCTGGCATTTTTCTCACGCCACAAAGCATTGCCGCCACCGTGCAAGTTCCCGGGTTGATGATTTTGGTCTGGGTGGTGAGCGGATTGCTTACGCTGGCCGGCGCTTTGACCAATGCTGAAATTGCCGCGGAAATCACCGACACGGGCGGGCAATATGTTTATTTCCGCGTGTTATACAAAGATTGGATGGCTTTTTTCTACGGCTGGACTTCGTTCATCGTTTATCAAACCGGCTCCATCGCCGCCATTGCCGTGGCGTTCGCGCGCTATTTCGAGTATTTCATCCCCTTGCCGCGTTTGAGCCCCGCACTCGAAGCCTGGCAACTGCCGCTTCTTGGCCACATCACTCCGTTCTCGGATTTTGGCGTGAAAATCATCGCTGTTCTCGCCATTTTATTTTTGACCTGGGTCAACTATCGCGGCGTGCAATTCGGCGCGTTCGTGCAGAATCTTTTTACCCTCTTGAAAATCGCGGGCATTGCGGCGATCGTCTTGCTCGCTTTTGGCAGCGGCAAGGGCAGCTCGGACAATTTTTTTCCCCTTTGGGGTGAGCCGGCCTCCGGCAATGTCCTTGCGGCCATCGGCGTGGCCATGATCGCCGCGCTGTGGTGTTATGACGGCTGGAACAATCTCACCTATCTCGCGGGTGAAATCAAAGAGCCGCAAAAGAACGTGCCGCGCGCGCTGGTGCTGGGCACGCTGGCGACGATTCTCGTTTACATGCTCACCAATCTTGCTTATCTTTACGTGCTGCCCATCGGCGAAATTGCGAAGTCGAATCTGGTTGCCGCCGACGCCATGGCGAAAATTGTAGGCCCTGCGGGCGGCGCGTTCATTGCCTTAGTGGTGATGATTTCCACTTTCGGCATCGTGAACACCACAACTTTGACCACGGCGCGACTGTATTATGCCATGGCCAAAGACCGACTGTTCTTCAACAACTTCGCGGAAATTCACCGGGAATACCGCACCCCAAGCAAAGCACTGCTGGTGCAAGCACTGTGGTCGTGCCTGCTCACGTTTTCCGGAACGTATGATCAGCTTTTTACTTATGTCATTTTTGCGGGCTGGATTTTTTACGCCCTCGGCGGCGTGGGTATTTTCATTTTGCGTAAAAAGTCTCCGCATCGGCAGCGCGCATATCACGTGCCCGGCTACCCATTCGTGCCGGCCGCTTTCATCATCGTGGCCACGTGGTTTGTGGCCAATACGCTCATCGAGCAAACCGCAGATTCCCTCGTGGGGGCATTTTTGGTGCTGGCAGGATTGCCGTTTTACTTGTATTGGAAGCGGCAAGTGCAGGCTTCGGTTTGAGGGGATGCCATTCCCGCCAATCGGCTGCCACCGAATTGCTCCAATCCGCGGCTCTTCCCGCAATCGGAAATCGCTGTAAGCCAAAGCCCTTCGCAGTCCGCATCCCGGCCTGTTAGTGGCTATATACAAGCTTTATCTTCGACAAACATTCTCGAGCGACGCTCTGGCAGCAGCGCTGAACCACACAAGGACATTTTCATGGAAATCTTGCAGGATTTGTTGCACCGCATTTACGACGTCAAAGGCCTGATTCAATGGGGCGGGCTGGTGATGATCTGCGCCATCGTGTTCGCCGAAACCGGATTGATGATAGGATTCTTTCTCCCCGGTGATTCTTTGCTGGTTACCGCTGGCGTCTTCGCAGCCGCGGGATTATTGGATCTAACCCTGCTGCTCACGCTCGTGTCGCTGTGTGCCGTCACGGGCGATCAGCTGGGATATTACATCGGCCAGAAAACCGGGCAGGCCTTGTTCACGCGCGAGGATTCTTTGTTTTTCAAAAAAAGCCACGTACAAAAGGCGCAGGCCTTCTACGAAAAATATGGCGCCAAAACCATCGTGATTGCGCGCTTCGTGCCCATCGTGCGCACCTTCGCGCCGGTGGTCGCCGGCGTCGGTAAAATGAATTACCGCCGCTTTGTGACCTACAACGTTACCGGCGGCATTCTGTGGGTATTCAGCATGATACTGACCGGCTATCTCTTGGGCAGCGCGGTGCCGGATATCGACAAGCACATTCATTATGTGATCGCGGTGGTGATCGTTTTGTCGATTTTACCAGCGGTCATCGAGGTGCTTCGCAATCGCCGCAAAAGCGCGGCGTAACGGCGGCGAAGCCCGGCTTTCTCATCCATTTCATCAACCGCGTACTGCGTTATCACAGCTGGCCAAACGAGTGCGAATGCTGAGATGAAACGACAAGCGGGAAGAGTTGCGATCTTTGCCGTCGCGGCACTGGCGTATGTGCTGATCACTGCCATGCCCGTGCCCGGTGGCCCTTCACCGCAGGCGCTGAAAGCCGTCGGTATTTTCGCGGTTTGCATTTTGTTTTATGTCACCAACGTCATCCCGCTGGTGATCACTAGTCTGCTCGCGGTGATTCTGTTTCCGCTTTTCTTTCCTGCTGGATGTCGGAACACGCCGTGGCCGCAATGATGTTTCCCCTCGTCATGGAGATTTGCGATTGCCTCGAGCTTTCGCCGCAATCCAGCCGCTTCGGCAAGGCTATTTTCCTGGCCATGGCCGCGGGCTGCATCATCGGTGGCATCACCACGTTCTTGGGCGGTGGCCGGGCGCCGCTTGCTGTCGGTATTCTGAAAGAAGCCACCGGCTTGGTCGTCGATTTTGTCCCCTGGGCCGCGATCTCGGCCTCGATCCGCGCATCATGACCATGGTGGTCGCCATTGCCAGCGGTCTTGCCTTCATGTTTCCCATGGGCACACCGGCCACGGCAATTGCTTTTTCCTCCGGCTTTCTGAACACACGCGACACGGCGCGCACCGGCCTGGTCATCATTCTCATCGCCTGGTTGATTTTCAATTTGTCGATTTATTTCGTTTGGCCGGTGTTGGGGTTTGTCCTTCCGAACTGAATCACACCAATTCAAATGGCTGTCAGCGGCCTGCCTTGCATTGCCTGCCAAAAAGCGAAAACAGCGAGAAATTGCCGCCGGATGGCCCAGCGCAGTGTGAAGAACAGCAGCAGGCCGATTGGGCCGAAAAAGACGGAATCAAGCCGGCGGAGACGAGCTGCGTGGTCCATTTCCAGCGCGGCGCGAAAAGCAACAACAACCAACCGGGCAGAACCGCAAAGCTGCATATCGAAAAAAGCGTTTCAGCATTCATTTGGCATGACCTCCCTCATACACAGCATGTGTGGATTCGCGCTCAGATCGCGCCCAAGCTTTCGAGATATTTGACCATGGGTGCGGCTTCTTCTCCGCCCTTTTTCGCATGAAACATCAGCGTCAATCCGTGCGGGCCTTTGGCATGCACTAAATTGGGATACGCGGCGAGCGTGGTTTTGACAATGTCCAGCCTGCCCATATGGGGTGATGTCGTATGGGGAATCTGGCATGCTGAAAGCATACGGCATCTGTGGCTAAAAATTAAGAAGAGAACTTCGCTTTGAGGATGAGCACACCAAGCCTGTGCTGCACAATCTGATCGAACGGTGTTTCAATAAAAAGGCAACGGCAGCCAGAACGAATTTAGATCAAACGCTTTGTAAATGCCTTGGCCACCGCTTCCGCTTGCGTGTGCACGTGCAATTGCTCGTAGATTTTTTTGATATGGCATTTCACCGTGTTTTCGCTGATGAATAATTCCTCGCCGATCACGCGATAACTCTTTCCTTCACGCAGCTTGAGCAGTATTTCTATTTGCCGCGGTGTCAACTGCGGCGCATTCTGGTTGCTCTGAAAAGAACCCACGACCAGGCGCGCGATTTTCGGACTCATGGGCGATCCTCCGGCCACGACTTCTTTGACGCTTTCCAATAGCTCTGCCGGCGACAAGTGTTTGAGCAGATAACCGCACGCGCCGGCGCGCAAAGATTCGAAAATCAATTCGCCATCCGCATGCACCGTCAGCATGAGCAGATCCACTTCCGGCATTTGCGCCTTGATCCGGCGCGCGCCCTCAATGCCGGACATTTTGCCGGGGCGGAATTTGATATCCATCAGAATCACGTCGGGTAATGCTTCGGCGAGGGCCGGCAAAGCCGATTCACAATCACCATAGCCGCCCACGCATTTGAATCCCGCGGCGCTACGGATGATAATTTCCAAGCTCTCGCGAATCTCGTCTTCGTCTTCAACTATGGCAACGCGAATCATAAGCTTCAATTCATTTTTGCGCCGTTGTGCCAATCAGAAAAAGTCGCAGGCTTTAACGCGAAGGGCAAAGGTCTCAAAGCAGCTGTAAATCGTATCGTCGTGCCCAGGCCCGGCGTCGAAGAGATTTCGAGTTCACCGCCGATGACCTGCGCCCGCGTCTGCATGTTGCGCAAGCCATGTCCTCGGGTGCACGTGTTCAAATCGAAGCCCGGGCCGTCATCCGTGAGTGTCACCACGAAATGGCCGTTTTCGCGCATGATCTCAAACTTCACATTTTGGCAGGCGGCGCGATGGTGTTTCAAAATATTATTCATGCCTTCTTTGAAGATGCAGGCCAGGTTTTGCCGCATCTCCATCGGCAGTGCCGTTTGTTCGAGCTCCGGCGCAAGGACCGGCATGTCGAAACGAATGCCGCTGTGATCGAACAACTTGTCTCCGAACTCTTTCAATTTGAGCGCGATATCGTGCAGAGTATTTTCCGCGGGATCGAGCGACCAGATGAAATCGCTGAGGTCCTGGTGCAAGCTGGCGGCGGCTTTCATGATGCGCTCAAGATAGTCGTCGATTTCAGCAGCGCCCGCACGCAACTTGCTTTGTAACACGCCGCAGAACAAAGAAATTTTGGTCAGCTTGTGGCCGGAGGCGTCGTGAAAATCCGCCGCGATTTGCTTGCGTACCGCCTCGCGCTCCTGCAGGCGCGCCTGCTCGACTTCTTGAAATCGCTTGATACTTTCCGCGCTTTTGATGCTTTCGATTTCGGCGAGACGTTTGCGCTCGTGTTGCATCCGCCGGTGATGCCAGTAAATCGCCGACCAGATGGCGATAGCGGCCGCCAGGCTAGAGAACCACCACGTGCGCCAAAACGGCGGCGTGATCACGATCGCCAACGCCGTTTCCTGTTCGTTCCATACGCCGTCGTGATTAGCGGCCTTGACGCGGAAAGCATATTGCCCCGGCTGCACGTTCGCATAACTGGCGAAATTCTTCGTGCCGGCATAGACCCAATCACGATCCACGCCTGCGAGCTGGTAAGCATATTGATTCTTTCCCGGCTGCGCAAAAATCAGTGCGGCAAATTCAAAAGACAAGAAGTTTTGTTCGTAAGGCAGCACCAAGGGCGCGGCCGTGTATTGCGCCGGCAGCAGAGGTTTGTCGAAAATCCTCACCGTGGTCAATACCACCGGCGGTTTGAATTCGTTGGGTCGAATCGCTTCCGGTCGAAAGCAATTGTAGCCGTTGATTCCGCCAAAATACAGCAAGCCTTCCTGGCTCTTGCAGCGGGCCCCCGGGCTGAACATATTGCTTTGCAGACCGTCATCGACGTCATAGTTTCTGAAGGCTCGCGCTTTCGGATCGAAACAGGACAAGCCTTTGTTGGTGCTCAGCCACAACCGCCCCCCTCGATCTTCCAGAATGGCGCAAATGACGCCATTCGGCAAACCTGCATTTTCTTTGAAGGTGGTGAAGGTTTCGGTCGCGCGATCGAAAAGGTTCAGGCCGTCGCTGGTTCCCACCCACAAATTGCCGGCTTGATCTTCGTGCATAGCATACACGTACTCATTGCTCAGGCTGCGCGCCTCGCGCAGGTCGTGGCGATAATGTCGAAAAGTCTGAGTCTGGCGATCGAAGCGATCCAGACCGCGATAAGTTCCAAGCCACAGCGCGCCGAACCGATCTTCGCAGATTGTGTGCACAAAATTATCGCTCAAACTCTGCGGTTGGTGAGGTGAATGCCGATAGCGTATAAAGTGCCTGCGGCCGCGGTCATCGCGGGTCATGCGGGACAAGCCATTATCGGTTCCGATCCACAGGTCCTCGCTGCGATCAAGGTAAAGGCATTGCACGTTATCGCTGCTTAAACTGGTGCTGTCCGCAGGGTCATGCCGGTACGTTGTCACCCGCCGTGACGCTTCGATTTGTGTCAATCCCCCGTTTTGGGCTCCGACCCAGATTCGGCCGAGCGAATCACTGGTAAGAGCCGTAATCAAATTGGAAGGCAAACGAGGTGGATGCTGCGAGCCGAAACGAAAATGGACAAACTCTTCTCCCGGCGCGCGTGTTCGCGCCACAGCAGAAGAGTTTGATTTCGTCTCGAGCACATTCAATCCGCCACCGAACGTGCCAATCCACAATCTGCCGTCACGGTCTTGATGAATCGCGCGCACGGCACCGGCGCTCAGGCTGGCCTCTTTGCCGGGCTCGTGGCGAACATGCCGGAAAGGCGTGCCGCGCGTGTCGAGCTTGTGCACACCGCCAAAGTAAGTCGCAATCCACATCAAGCCCGAGCGATCGCGGCATAGCGCGACGATAGAGGGGGTGCGCAGAGAATGGGGATCAGCCGGGTGGTGTTGGAAGCGCGTGAAGCTTTTCTGGTTGCGATCAAGACGATTGAGGCCGCGCGCGGTGCCGATCCACAGCGCACCCTCGGCATCTTCGCCAATCGGACCGATGCGGTTGTGGCTGAGGCTCGAGTCATTTTGCGGCTCGTGTCTGTAATGCTGAAAAGCGGTTGCGGCAGCTGGCCGCGATCCCGGCGTCATGCGATTCAACCCCATGCCCGTGCCGATCCACACCTCGCCTTTTTGATCTTGATAGATCGAAGTGACTTCATTATCACTCAAACTGGCGGGATCATCCGCCTGGTGGCGATAATGCTGTATTTGCTTTTGACCGTTGGCGCTTGTGAGGCAGAATAGCCCGTCATTCCCTGTGCCAATCCAAAGACGGCCGCCTTGATCGAGCAGCAACGCGCGGATGGAGTTTTTCATTGCGCGTGCGGTACCTCGGAAGGGCAGAGGATACCGTAAGAATTTCGCGCGCGGTGTAATCGTAGATCGGCCGGCATCATCAATGATGAGCTGATCCAAGCCTGTTTGCGTGCCCACCCAAAAGTTGCCGGTGCGGTCTTCGCCCACCGCCCAGACCATGTTGTCGTGCAGGCTGGTGGTATCCTGTGCGTCATGCAGGAATCGCGTGAATTTTTCCGTGGCCGGATCGAAGCGATTCAAGCCGCCGCCCCACGTGCCGATCCACAAATGCCCGGCGCGATCTTCGTGAATGCTGATCACGTCGTTGAAAGAAATCGAATTCGAGTCGGCGGGATCGTGCTTGAAAACCGTGTAGCGGCGGCCGTCATATCTCACCAAACCATACATCGTGCCAAACCACATGAAGCCGGTGCGGTCCTGCAGCATGCAAAACACCAAATCGTGAGCCACGCCTTGCTCCAACGAAAGGCGCTCAAATTGCAGATCCGCTTGCGGGCATGGCGATACCGGCACGCACAGAACCAGCAACAAAGCGGCCAACGAGACGGTAGCTTTCGTCATAACAGCTTCAAACCAAGAGGTTTTTATTAAGTGTCAGCACGCCCCCAACTGAAAGACGACGCGTGCGAAAAAAACGATCAATCAAGGAAGATGCGAGCTGAAACGATTAAAAGGAGATATTCGCCCCCAATCGCGCCGCCTTCGCATTCAAACTCGCTGTGGTTTGTGAGGTCGTAGGTATGTGGCCTAATGCAATAGGCCGTTTCGACAAAGTCTGCCATCAGTTGCCGCATGAGACTATCGTCCCTTTGTTTGACATTT
>JBIOXB010000242.1:0-43271 GCA_044869275.1 bacterium | reverse complement strand
TTTTGCCGGCGCCGGCAAAATGGTCGATTTGGGATCCGGTAGCAAACGCGAAGTGCCCGATTACCACCTTTCTCGTTTCGCCTGCTATCTCATTGCGCAGAACGGCGATCCGCGCAAGCCGGAAATTGCCAACGCGCAAAAATATTTTGCCGTGCAAACACGGCGGCAGGAATTGTCCGATGCCCAAGCCGCAGATTTGGAACGGCTGGAGCTGCGCAAACAAACTTCGGAGGAGTTCAAAGCGCTTTCCGGCGCGGCGCGCGAGGCCGGCGTGCAAAACAAAATGTTCAGCGCATCGGCGGTACTATGCCTGAGAACCTGCCGCCAGCGGAGCATATCAAACAGGTTGAGAAGCGCCTCAAAAGCTCGCCGGCAAAGTTGAAATTGGAGGATAAAGATGCCAAGGGGTTGGCTGGTGATGAAGAGAATTGACGAGCGGCCCACCGTGTAGAGACGTTCCGCCGGCACGTTTCTACCTGGATCACCAAGCATTTTAATGGGGGTTCCCATGACCTTATTCCTAAACAAACACCGCATTGAAACCACGCGCCTGCGGGATTTGGATTATTTTCGCGTTGGTATGTATTTTGTTACGGTTTGCACGAGTGATCGTGCACATTTCTTTGGCGAAATTTTGGAAGGCGAAATGCATTTGTCGCCCATGGGCGAAATCGTCGCGGAAAAATGGCAAAAGACGCCACAGATTCGACCCAATGTCGAATTGGATGCATGGATGATGATGCCGAATCATTTGCATGGGATGGTGGTGATAACGCATCAGATGCAACTGTCCAAACCAACCGCCGTAGGGGCGGCCCGCCGGGCCGCCCCTACACGCCGGAATGTATCTACCTCGCGGGATGTAGAGACGTTCCGGCGGAACGTCTCTAGGGGTTCACATCAACCAGAAAGAAGGCGGCTATGGTACATGACCAGGCCTATCGCGAAGCAGAAAAGAAAATCGAAGAAGCGCGGTGTGGTGGGGCAAAGAAACTTGATCTCAGTGGAGAGTTATAAAGCCATTGAAGAAGAACTCGACTTCAGCAAGAGCGTCATCGACTCAGCTATTGGCGAAACCACCAAAATCGGTGAACTCATTGGCGCGGCTGACACTACCTCTCTCGAACACGGCGAAGCCATCCGCGCGCAGGGCGCGACCCTGCGCGAACTTCACGCCCTGCTCAAAGCCAAAGACCCCGGCTTCGGCGGCCTTGTGCGCGTGATGAACAAAAGACAGGAATTCCTGTGGGTACATGCGAGGTTTGAGAAGGAGTATTGACCTAAACGTGATTTAATTCACATGAAACTTGAATGTCATACAAAAGGGAAGGAGGGGCATTATGCCAAGGAAAAAAATATCAAATGGCAAAGACCTGTTTCAGCTCGCCAAAGATCCTAAATTCATTTCCGGAATCTACAACTACTGCGATCGTTGGTGCGAGCGCTGTGCGTTCACGGCGCGATGCCTGGTTTACGCGCAAGAAGAAGCGGATCGCGGCGATCCGGCGGTGCATGATCTCAATAATGAGGCGTTTTGGGAGAAGCTGAAAGCGATATTCGAAAGAACCAGGGAAATGCTCGAAGAAACGGCCAAAGAACGAGGCCTCGACCTTGAGGCTACGGATCTTGCGGAGGCGGAAAGTCAGGGACGGCGCAGGCGTGAGCAGGCGGAAAATCACGAGCTGGCAATGGCTTCGGAGAAATACGCAGCCATGGTAGACGGCTGGTTTGAAGCGGAGCAAGGACTTTTCGCGCAGAAGAAAGATGAGCTCGTCTCTATGCTGGAGCTCGAGATTGGCGGCGAACAACCGCAAATCGTCGATGCCAGCATCAAGGACGCCGTGGCAGTGATTCGATGGTATCAACATCAGATCCACGTGAAGCTTATGCGGGCGCTCAGGAAGGATGATTTTGACGATGAATCAGAAGATGATTCCTTCCCAAAAGATTCCGACGGCTCTGCAAAAGTCGCTTTGATCGGCATGGATCGCTCCATCTCTGCTTGGGGGGCGTTGCGCGAGCATTTTCCTGAGAAAACCGACGACATTCTCACCCTGCTTCTGCACCTGGATCGCTTGCGCCGGAAGACTGAACATCATTTTCCAGAAGCACGCCGGTTTGTGAGGCCCGGATTTGATGAGACGGCGGAATGATGCAAACGGTGGAAAATTTGAATAGTAGTGAATCACTGCGTGAAATTTTCCTTACTCGAGGTTGTGATGATCATCTCTCCTTTCAACTTCAAATCTCTACTCGCTTCCGCCGTTGGCGGCTTCTTGCTTTTAGCGCAGTTCGCACCGGCATGTGCACAAAGCACAACATACACCCCTCTTGAGAGCGCCGACCTTATCCTCCACAACGGCTTCGTCTGGACAGTCGACGAAGCCAAGCCACAAGCCGAGACCATTGCTATCCGCGGCGAAAATATCATCAAAGTGGGAAGCAATGCGGAAGTCATAAAGCTGAAGGGAGCAAACACTCGCCTCATCGATTTAAAAGGCAACTTCGTCGTGCCGGGCTTCAACGATAACCACGTACATTTTGCCAGCGCTGCGTGATTTTGAGAGTTTGCGAGGATTGGGCATCGTTGCGGAAGTACAGCCCTTCCATCTCAGCGACGACATGCGCTGGATGGAAGAGCGTATCGGTTACGAGCGTTGCAAAGGCGCCTATGCTTTCAAAACTTTGCGCGATAAAGGCGCAACCATTTGCTTCGGCAGCGATTGGCCTGGCACCTCGGCGTCGTACTACCCCATCAATCCGATTTATGCTCTCTATGCTGCGGTGACGCGCCAAACGGTGAAAAGAACCCCGGCCGAAGGCTGGTTTCCTCAGGAGAAGTTTTCCGTCGAAGAGGCGATCAATGCTTATACGTGGGGATCGGCATATGCGAGTTTCGAGGAAAATATAAAAGGAACGATCACCGAGGGCAAACTGGCCGACATAACTGTTTTGGACACTCATCTGCTGCGCGTCAAGCCTGCAGACTGGATCGATGAGCGAGGCAATGTGAAGGTGAGGACACTGTACACAATCATGGGCGGCGGGATTGTTTATGCCACAAAAGAGTCAGACTCACAATGATCCCGCAGCGGCGGAACTGAAAGTTTCATCTCCACTGGATGAAACCAGCGCTGTTAACAAACTTTTTCCCTTTGTTTTTGTCTGGCGGATGATCGCGCTAAAAGCGCTCGCCAGACTGTCGGTAGAAATACAGACAGAAAATGGAGGGCAGCGAACGGCTACGAGGTGAAAAGCACACCGAAACGACCAGTCAGATAGAAAAACGGCTTAAACAATGAAGGGTTATGTATGAATCAAACGCAGCAGCTTTTTGGCGGCGATTGGACAGGTGAAAAATTGAAGCGTGTCCGCAAATATCTCATTGCCTACGCCAAAATCATGAGCAAGCAGAAATTTCGCTTCGCTTACATCGACGCGTTTGCCGGGAGAGGGTACCGCACCCTGAAGCAAGAAGAAAACTCAAGCAAATTGATGTTTCCCGAACTGGTCGAACAGGAATCGAAAGAGTTTTTAGAAGGCTCGGCCCGTATAGCCCTGCAAATCCAGCCAAGATTCACCAAGTATATTTTTATTGAAAGTGACACAGGCCGTTTTGCGGAATTACAAAAGCTCAAAACGGATTTCCCAGCTGTTCAAAGCGACATTGTTCTTGTGAATGCGGATGCCAATGGTTATCTCAAAGCACTCTGTCAAAACTTTAAATGGCATAGGAATCGTGCCGTGCTTTTTCTCGACCCCTTCGGTATGCAAGTCACGTGGGAAACCGTTGTGGCTATTGCAAAGACCAAGGCAATTGACATGTGGTATCTTTTTCCGCTCGGCGTGGCCGTGAACCGGCTGCTAAAGAAAGATGGCGATATCCGTGAATCGATGCGGCAAAGGCTCGACGCCATCTTTGGCGCCTCGGATTGGTATGACGCCTTCTACCAAACCACGATAAGTATCGATCTCTTCGGCGAGCATTCTCGTATCGAAAAATTGAAAGGCTTCGATCGAATTGAAGAGTACTTTGTTGAACGTCTCCAAAAGGTATTTGCAGGTGTTGCTAAGAATCCACTACCACTATTGAATTCTCGCAATAATCCGCTTTATCTGCTATGTTTCGCTTCAGCAAATCCACAAGGAACGAAAACAGCGATCAAGATTGCTCAAGATATTCTACGGAGGTGACGGCATGGCTACTCAATCATCCATTGAATGGACCGAATCCACTTGGAATCCCGTGACGGGCTGCAACAAGATCAGCCCAGGGTGCAAGCATTGTTATGCAGAACGCATGGCGAAACGCCTGAAAGCGATGGGGCAACCTAATTACGTCAACGGCTTTGATCTCACTTTGCATGAATACGCATTGGAATTGCCTCTGAAATGGAAGAAGCCGCAGACCATTTTTGTCAACTCCATGAGTGACCTTTTTCACCAAGAGGTTCCGGTAGCATTCATCCTGAAAGCGTTCGAAGTGATGTGGAGGGCGAATTGGCACAAATATCAAATTTTGACCAAGAGATCCGCTCGATTGCACGAGCTCGATTCGATTTTGCCTTGGTCGCCTCATATCTGGATGGGCGTGAGTGTGGAGGCTGAAGACTATGCGTTTCGCATCGATCACTTGCGCGAGACCAGCGCACACATCAAATTTCTTTCTCTCGAACCGCTATTGGGGCCGCTCCAGCGCTTGAACTTGAGTGCAATCGACTGGGTCATTGTTGGCGGCGAGTCCGGTCCGAGCGCGAGACCGATGAACCCGTTGTGGGTAATTGATATTCGAAATCAATGTCAAAAAGCCGGGGTTCCTTTCTTTTTCAAACAATGGGGTGGTACTCGCAAGAAGCGAACCGGCAGGGAGCTCGAAGGCCGAACCTGGAATGAGATGCCGATGCTTCATGGAATTCAAAAAGCCGTATCATCTCTTGAACAACTGTCGCCTTGAACTATGGGCGGAAGTCAGGTCGGATGCCCATACGTCCAGACACATATCGACAAGAAAGCCGGCAGCGATAAATCCACTGCCGGCTTTCTTTCAAGGAGGGAGGAAGTCCTGTTATTTCGCCAAAGTCAACTTGCGCGTGGCGATGTGGATTTCATTAGCGCCAAGGATGCGGGCGCGCAGGCGGCAGAAATAGATTCCCGAATCCAGCCCACGGCTGAATTCGTCCTTGCCATCCCACATCAAGCGATGCAGGCCCGGCGCAAGCGTGCCCTCGAATAATCTCCGCACCTGGCGGCCGCTCAAATCGAAAATCTCAATGGCGACTTCAGCATTCTGCGGCAATTCAAAATGAATATGAGTGGAAGGGTTGAACGGATTCGGCGCGTTCGGCAACAGGGCAAATTGTTGTGGCACCACGCCGTTTCTTTCGACAACAGCGTTGGTGGAGTCCATGCCCGTCGCGGTGAAGACCACCGGTGAACCCTGCAAGTCTTCAGCACTCGCTTCGAGTTTGTTGACTCCCAAACCGATGATCCACGAGGTCGAGGCGTGACCAGAGCTGTCGGTGGCAATTTCTGTGGAGGTGCCGTCGCCCGCCAAAGAGCCGTTGCCGCTGATCACACTGAAGCGCACGGTGTAATCGGGCACGGGCGCGCCGAGCTGATCCGTGATTTTCACCACGAGAGGCTGCGGCAGCTGCTGGCCAGAGAGAGCCGTCTGCTGGTCGCCGTTGACCATGGCGACCGCTTCCGCCACGGTGGTTTTGACGCTCAATCGCGCGGCTGGCACGGCGGTGTTATCATCCAGTCTCACGGCAATCGCCGTGCTGTCGCCGTAGGCATCTCCAGCTTGCACTTGCGCGCTCGCCTTGCCCTCGTTGTCTGTTCGCGTCCTGAATCTTCTGCCGCTTGTGGAAGTGGCGTTGACGAACCTGCCGTCGCCGGAGGAGGCGGAAAAAGTCACGGCAGCGTCGGCAATGCCGTTGCCATATTGATCGGCCAGCCGCACCACCAGCGGCTCGGAAGTGGTGTTGGGCGACATAAGTTGTTGGTTCGCGCTGAGCGTGACAAATTGTGTTGCAGCTCCGGCGGTTGCCGTCACGTTGCAGCGCAGCGGCGAATTTTGCAGGTTGGTCGCGATGATTTCAATTCTATTCTCACCGGCTACCGTGCCCAGGGTCCAGTCAATTGTAGCGACGCCACTGGCGTCGGTCAACATGGAATGCTCGTTTTTGCCGGCAAAATTTCCCTCTCCGGCGGTCACGGCAAAATCGACCAGCTGACCCGCCACGCCCTCACCGTCTTGATCGGTAATTTTGACTTGCACGGTCAAATCCGTTCCGACTTCGCCGGTTTGGTCGCACGCGCTGAGCAGCTCCACGCTTTGCGCCACGCCTGCACTGCGTGTGCGCGCCGAGACGACATTCGACATCTCGCTGGCATTGCCCACTTCGTCAAAAGCGCGCAATGCGAAATAGTAGTCGGTATTCGTGTTCAATCCCGTGACGGCATATTGCTGGGTTTCGCCCCCGTTTGCCGGTGCAGGAACATTCGCCCCCAGCGTTGCAGCAGAAAAATTGGCGGCCGTAATCGGATTTCTGGAATAGCGAATCACCAGGCGATTAGCACGACCGTCATAAAAATTGTCGCCGGGCGAAGTCCACTCCAGGGTTACACTCGTGGGTGAGCTCCCGATCGCGTGCAAATCGCTCACTGTTGCCGGCGCAACATTATCGCCGCCCAGCCAGGTAATGGTGAAATCGTCCACCTGGTTGTTCAAATCCTGGCCGTGAATGAAGACGCCTGCGTACCAGGTGGGATTTTGCGCAAATTCCTTGGATCCGTCGCGCACGGTGGCGTCCCATTGTCCGTTGACGTAATAGTCAAAATAAACTGCTTCAGGTTGATTGTAAATCACAGCTTCGATGTAGTCGCCGCCCTGGGGAATGGGCACGTGTGAGCTGGCGCGGTGAAATTCTTTGCTTTCGCCGGGCGTATATTCCCACGTGCCGTCTTTGATGGCATACAGCCAAACCGAGTTTTGATTGGTGCGGCGCCAGAGCCAGTAGCCGCTGCCGAAATGCGAAGGTGCAGTGATCATCAACGCGTGCGCGCCCTCGCCGATGCCCACGGCGTCCGCATTCTTGCCCCAGCGATAAGACACCGAGTAAATCTGCCGCTCGGCGGTATTGAAAATCGGCTTGAACACCGCCAGATAGCGCCATTCATAAATGGCGGCGCTCGTCAACACCAGCTCGCCGTCTTTAATGACCCAATAGCCGTCATCCAGCGCCCAGTTGTCGCCGATGTTGCCGCGATTGAAATCGTCAACCACGCGCATGGTGTCCATGCCATTGTTGCTGGTAATCCATTCCAACCGCAAATCCGGCGAAAGGCCGAGCTGCTGGCGCAACGACGTAACGTGAGGCGCCGCGCCCTGGGTGGTGGAGTTTTGTGATGAACCAGAGAAGGCGGGTGAAGAGCCGTAGCTGATTCCCGAGCACATTCCGACTAAAAAAATGGCCGCGTATCGAATACGCTCCATAAGCGCTCCTGCGGTTGATGGTGACATCTGCTTTGTTATGAAGCGGACACCAAGGGAATTGATAGATTTTGTTGACGAATGTAGTGTGATGAAATTATGCCGGAGAAGTCCTAAAGAATTTCGGCAAGTGTTATGCCAATTGTTTGTGGCTTTGCCTAACAGAATACTGTGAAATTTCGGATTGCTTGGATTTGTCTTTCCCGTCCCGCCGTTCCGGACGAATCTCTGATTTTTCTGGAGGTTCTGTATGCCCGCCTTCGCGGGCATGACCTCAAAAAGTGTTTTCAGCACACCGTCAAGCTGCCCTTACTGGAGACTGTGCGGTTAGAAAATCGGGTTCTGGAAACTTTTGTGCAGGACTGCTGGCACAATGAGGACATTTTAGCGCTGATCAGTTTTGCCTCAGAGTCGCGCCGCGGTACACCGGCATTTCTGCTGTCGAAGTATGAAACACTGCGTCCGTGTCGAAGCTTGACTTTGCAATCAAAATTCTGCATCTTTTTAAAAGTTCCTTCTATTGGTTCTCGACCTCATCCATTCTCATCCTATGCCCGCAAACACTCTCTCTTCCGTCTGCCCCATGGATTGCCCCGACACCTGCAGCCTCGAGGTCGAGGTGAGCGAGGGCCGTGTGACACATATCCGAGGCTCGCAACGCAATCCCCTCACCAATGATTTTATTTGCTCCAAAGTTGCGCAATTCACCAAAAGGCTCTATGGCAAGGAACGCTTACTGTATCCCATGCGGCGCGTGGGCGCTAAAGGCGAAGGACGATTCGAGCGCGTTTCTTGGGCGGACGCCGTTGCCATGATTTGCGAGCGCGCCAAGTCAATTCCTGCGCAATGGGGCGGGGAGGCGATTCTCCCTTACAGCTACGGCGGATCGAACGGCTTGCTCGGCCAGGACACCACGGACAAAGCCTTTTTTGCCAAACTCGGCGCTTCGCGTTTGGCGCGTACGGTTTGCGCCGCGATGACGGGCGAGGCCGCGATGGGGCTGTACGGCAAAATGCCGGGCGTGGCGTTTGAAGATTATGCGCACGCGCGTGGCATTCTCATTTGGGGCGCGAATCCCAAGGCTTCCAATATTCATCTCGTGCCTTATCTCAAGCAAGCCAGAGCCGCGGGCGCGAAAATCGCGGTGCTCGATCCCCTCTGCAATTTTTCAACAAGAGAGGCCGATCTTCATGTGCCGGTTTTTCCTGGAACGGATTTGGTCGTGGCGCTGGCGCTGGTACGCTGGTTTCATCAAAACGATATGCTCGATTGGAATTTCATCCGGCAACATACCACGGGCGTCGAAGCTTTGTTGGAAAAAGCTGCACCCTGGACGTTGGCGCGCGCGGCCGGGATTGCCAGAATACCGCCGGCTCTCATCGCACAGCTTGCCCAGCTTTATGCCGAGTCCGATCCCGCTGTGATTCGCGTGGGCTGGGGCATGGAGCGCAATCGCAACGGCGCACAAGCCATTGCTGCGGTACTGGCCTTGCCGGCATTGCTGGGTAAATTCGGCAAGCGCGGCGGCGGATATACGCTGAGTAACAGTGCGGCTTACAAATTCGATGACAGCGTCATGGTCGAAGCCGCGCCCTGGAACACGCGTGTGATCAACATGAATCTGCTGGGCAAAGTTTTGCTGGAAGAAAAAAGTCCGCCGGTCAAAATGCTGTTTGTTTATAACTGTAATCCCGCCGCAACCGTACCGAACCAGAACGCAATTTTGCAGGGCTTGCGGCGCGAGGATTTATTTACGGTGGTGTTCGAACAAGTGCTGACGGACACCGCCATGTTCGCCGACGTGTTGCTGCCGGCCACCACTTTTCTGGAACAAAAAGAAATCAAAAAAGCCTACGGCAGCTATGCCTTACAATACTTCGACGCCGTGATTCCGGCTGCGGGCGAGGCCATGCCGAATGAAGAAGTTTTTGCGCTGCTTGGGCGCGGCATGGGCTGGCACGACACTGCCTTCCAACTCAAAACAGGAGACCTGCTGGCGCGTGCGGCGCAAGGCATGCGCGGCATGGGCAAGCCTGTGGAGTGGAAAGGTCTGCGCGAAGCGAAAATCGCTTTTTTTGATTTTCCCGGCGCTGCGCCAGTGCAATTTCAAACCGTATTCCCGCGCACCTCCGACGGCAAAGTGCATTTCGCACCGGAGAATTTGCGGCAACATGCCTATGAGTATCTCGAGAGCGTCGATCAAGAATTCCCGCTGGCGTTGATCAGCCCG
This sequence comes from bacterium, assembly GCA_044869275.1. Classification (GTDB taxonomy): domain Bacteria; phylum Zhuqueibacterota; class Zhuqueibacteria; order Zhuqueibacterales; family Zhuqueibacteraceae; genus JBIOXB01. The sequence continues at coordinate 33,546 of JBIOXB010000242.1, read as the reverse complement.
GCAACCGATAAATCCGTCACCAGCACCATGGCGGAATACAATCTGCCCGAATTGTTCGTGACCCTGCATGCCGAAGACGCCGCCGCGCGCCACCTGCGCAATGGGGAAACCGTGAGAGTGTTCAACGCTTTCGGCGAAGTGCATTGCCGTTTGAAAATCAGCGCGGAAATTCGCCCGGGCGTGGCGATGATGCCCAAGGGCGCATGGCGCAAATCTTCGTTGAACGGACAAACCGCCACGGCGTTAGCCCCGGACACTTTGAACGTCATTGGCGGCGGGGCGTGCTTCAATGATGCGCGCGTGGAAGTGGCGCGGTTGTAACGCAACATTCATGTTGCGATGTGCTTGCGACTCTTGTGCCCTGAATCACACGTTCTGAAGTTCATACCTGTGCGCATTGAAAATTGCAGACTGCCTGACGTCATCGCGCAGTTTGATTTTCTCAGAATGGAAGCTTTTTTGTGCAAAAACGTGAACCAAGCGATTTAGGTGCAGGCGACCGGACAATTTCGTAGAAACGAAACTGCACTCATGGCGAGAAGGCTCTTCGCGAGTTCTTTGGGAAGTTTCAAAACCTCATGAGGAAGAAGGGAAGATGGAAACTCTGCGCTTAGAAAGTATCAGCAAAAGCTTCGGCAAGCTGGAGGCCGTCAAAGACCTCACTTTGAGCGTGGCAGCGGGCACGACCTGTGGTTTTCTCGGACCAAATGGCGCGGGCAAAACCACGACGCTGCGCATGATCATGGAAATCATCTTGCCCGACAGCGGCCGCATTCTTATTCAGGGCCAACCCAATACCTCACGCGAAATGCTTGATCGCGTTGGTTATTTGCCGGAAGAGCGCGGGGTGTATCCCAAAATGAAAGTGCTCGAAGCGCTCGAGTTTTTTGCCGAGCTCAAAGGCATGAAGAAGCGCCAGTACTCTCCCAAAATCGACAACTGGCTGCAGCGCTTCGGCATGACAGAAGTGCGCGACAAGAAAATGAACGAGCTGTCGAAGGGCAATCAACAAAAAATTCAATTTCTCACTACGGTGCTGCACGAGCCCGATTTGATCATTCTGGATGAGCCCTTCATGGGCCTCGACCCGCTCAACGCCGATTTGGTGAAAGACGTGATCTTAGAGCAAAAAGCCCGCGGCGCGGCGATCGTATTTTCGACGCACCTGATGGAATCGGCAGAAAAATTGTGCGACGCCATTTGCCTGATCAACAAGGGCCGGAAAGTTTTGGAGGGCGAGGTCAAGCAAGTCAAGCGCAATTTCGGCCGCAACAATGTGATCCTGGCCTACGACGGCAAATCGGATTTCCTCAAAAACAACGGCGTGATCGAACGCTACAACGACTCCGGCAACTATGTTGAAATCCAGCTCCATCCCGGCGCGAACCCGCAAACCCTGCTGGCCGCGGCCCTGCAACAAGCCGAAATCTTTCGCTTCGAGGTGGTCGAGCCCTCCTTGCATGAAATTTTTCTGGCCACGGTGAAGGAGAATTGATGCGCAAAATGCTCACCATTGTGCGGCGGGAATATCTTTCGCGCCTCAAAACCAAGGGCTTCGTCATCGGCACAGTGCTCACGCCGGTGTTGTTGCTCTCCTTTCGACTCGTACCCGAATGGCTGATGGCCCGCGAGCCGGATCAACCCAAGCGCATTGCGGTCATCGACCAAACGCATGAGATTTTGGAGGCGTTGCGCGCCAACGTAAACGACAAAAATGAGAACGGCGATCTGCTCTATACTTTCTTCAACTACGAAGCGCCGCCGGAAGAATTGGAAAAGGCGAAAAATGCCTTGTCCGAACAGGTTGCCCAGGGCGCACTCGACGGTTATATCATCATTCCCTCTTCCGTATACGAAGACGGCAAGGTGGAATATTTCAGCAAGAGCGTGACCAACTTTCGCGACAACGGGCGCATTCGCAGCGGCCTCAGCCACGTGGTGACGGAGTCGCGCATCCAAAAAAGCGGCATGCATTCCGAGCAGGTCCGGCAGTTGGTGCAGCGCGTACCTTTGCGCACGGTGCGCACCTCCGGCGGCAAAGAACAGGAAGAGAGCGGGCAAACCGAAAAACTGGTCTGGCTCATGGTGATGCTCATTTACATGGCGATGATCATCTATGGCCAAATTGTGATGCGCAGCGTGATCGAAGAGAAGAGCTCGCGCGTGATCGAGTCGGTGATTTCCTCGATCAAGCCGTTTCACTTGATGGCCGGCAAGATTCTCGGTATCGGCGCCCTGGGCCTCACGCAATATGCGATTTGGGCGTTGGTGTTGGGCCTGCTGCCGCACATGGGCGGGCTGTTTGCCGGCAAAAATGCGATGGGCATGCTGGCCACTTTGCCGGCGCTGCCTTTGCAAAGCCTGGCTTTCTTCATCGTCTTTTTTGTTTTGGGTTATTTCCTCTTTGCCACCATGTACGCCGCCGTGGGCGCAATGGTCAATTCCGAGCAGGAGGCGCAACAACTGGTCTTTCCGGTGGTGATGCTGGTGATCATCCCGCTGCTGTTCACTCTTTACATCATCAGCAATCCCAACAGCCGGATGGCGGTTGTGCTTTCCCTCATCCCATTTTTTGCGCCGCTTACGATGTTTGCCCGCGTGGTCGTGCTCACGCCGCCCGCCTGGCAAATCGCGCTCAGCATTGTTCTGCTGATTGCCACGATTCTCGCCATGATTTGGCTGGTCGGCCGGATCTATCGCGTGGGAGTGCTCATGTACGGCAAGCGTCCGACGCTGCCGGAGTTGCTCAAGTGGATCAAGTATGCCTAGGGCGGAGAGCAGAGGGCAAAGCGCATAGCGCATGGCGTTTGAGAAGTTCTCTGACCTCTGCGCTATGCGCCATGCCCTCTGCTCTCCGCGCTTTGCCCTCTGCCCTCTGCGCTTCAACCAACAGGAAAGATCATGGATAAAATGTGGACGATCATGCGGCGGGAATATCTCTCGCGCGTTAAGACCAAAGGCTTTGTAATCGGCACGATTTTGCTGCCACTGTTGATGATCGCGCTGTTTGCCGTGCCAATTTTTCTGCTGTTCCTCAAATCTGATGAGACCAAGCGCATCGCGGTGATTGACCAAACCGGCGCTGTTTTTGATTCTCTTGAGGCCACCCTCAACCGGCCGGATGCCGAGGGCAGACGGCCTTATGATTTTACCAAGCTCAGGGTGGCGCCTGAACAGCTTGATTCGGTGAGACAATCTTTATCCGCCGGCATCGAGCGAGAGCAATGGCATGGATACCTGCTCATCCCTGATTCGGTTTTTGATGGGGGCGCGGCGAAGTTTTTTGGCAAGAGTGTGAGCAATCGCTTCGAAAATGAGGGATTTGAAGAGGCTATTTCCCACGCCGTGACCGCACAACGCATTCAACGCAGTGGACTGAATCCCCAGCAAATTCAGCGCATGCTGGCGCAGGTCGATTTGAATGTGCAGCCTGCGAGCCGGGAAAAAAAGGATCCCGGTTTTACATTCGTCATCGCCTACTTTCTGGGTTTTTCCATCTACATGGCCATGTTTATTTACGGCGCGATCGTGATGCGCAGCGTCATCGAAGAAAAAACCTCACGCGTGGTTGAGTCCGTGATTTCTTCCATCAAGCCGTTTCATTTGATGGCCGGCAAGATTTTTGGCGTGGGCGCAGTGGGATTGACACAATTTCTCATTTGGGCCGTGGCCATGGGTTTGCTCTCGCTTTATGGCCTGGCTCTTGCGGGCGTTTTCGTGGCCGACCCGGCGAAGTTGCAAGGCCTCGATCTGCCCACGCTCTCGCTCGGCACCCTGGGTTTTTTCGTGCTTTTTTTCTTGCTCGGCTACGTGCTTTACTCAACATTGTATGCCGGCATCGGCGCGATGGTCAACTCCGAACAGGAAGCGCAACAATTCGTACTGCCGATTGCGTTGATCATCGTCGTGCCGATTTTGATGATCACCTATATTATCACCAATCCCGACAGCCAGACTGCGGTGATCATGTCGCTCGTGCCTTTTTTTGCGCCCATCATCATGCTCGCACGCATTGCCGTGCAGATGCCGCCTTTTTGGCAAATCGCGGCCAGCATCGCACTCATGGTGCTGACGATTGTGCTCATGATCTGGATCGTGGGCCGCATCTATCGCGTCGGTGTGCTGATGTACGGCAAGCGCCCGACGCTGCCGGAGATTATCAAGTGGATTAGATATGCCTGAGGATCGCTTTTGAATGATCGAAATAGCTTTATTCACCCTCAAATCGTGAGGCGCGTTATGCGTTTCCCTAAAACAAGTGTTGCCGTTTGCGGTTTGCTTTTTGCCGTTTCCCTGCCCCAGGCCGCGGACAAACCGGCATTGAAGATCGATTATCAAAAATACCAGCTCAAAAACGGCCTGGAAGTGATCCTGCACGAGGACAAATCCGATCCGCTCGTGGCTGTGGCGATTTTGTATCACGTCGGCTCGAACCGCGAAGAGCTGGGCCGCACCGGCTTCGCGCATTTGTTCGAGCACATGCTGTTTCAAGAATCGCAGCATGTGGGCCAGGACCAATTTTTCAGAAAAATTCAGGGCGCGGGCGGCACGCTGAACGGCGGCACTTCGTTCGACCAAACCATTTACTTCGAAGTGGTGCCGAAAAACGCGCTGGAAATGTGCCTGTGGCTGGAGTCCGACCGCATGGGCTTTCTGCTGCCGACCGTGACACCGGAAGCGTTTGCCAATCAACAAGAGGTGGTGCAAAACGAGAAGCGCCAGCGCGTGGATAACGTGCCGTACGGCCACACCAATTACGTCGTTCACAAACTGCTTTTTCCCGAGAATCATCCCTACAACTGGCAAGTCATTGGTTCGTTCGAAGATCTTAAGAACGCCACGCTGGCCGACGTGCGCAGTTTTTTTCAGAAATGGTACGGCCCCAATAATGCCACGCTCGTGGTCGCGGGGGATTTCGACAACGCGCAAACCCGCCAGTGGGTGGAAAAGTACTTCGGCGAATTGCATTCTGCCGCGCCGGTGCCTGATCCCCGGCCGACGCCGGTGACTTTGGAAAAGAGCCAGCGTGCGTTTCACGAAGATAATTTTGCCGCCTCACCGGAATTGACCATGACTTTTCCGACGAGCCGGCAATTTCAAGCAGACGCTTACGCACTGGATTTGCTCGCCGACTTGCTCGCCGACGGCAAGAAGGCGCCGCTCTACAAAGTTCTCGTCGAGGAAAAAAAGCTCGCACCTTCAGTTTCTGCCTCGCAAAATAGCCTGGAAATCGCGGGCTATTTTCGCGTGCGCGTGCGCGCCTTTCCGGATAAGAGCTTGAGCGAGGTGGAACAGGCGATTCTTGAAGCGTTCGCGCGTTTCGAGAAAGACGGTTTCACGGACAAGGATCTGGCGCGCATCAAAGCCAAAACCGAAACCAATTTTTACAATGGGATCGCGAGCAGCCTGAATAAGGCTTTTCAGCTCGCCTGGTACAATGAGTTTGCCGGCTCGCCGGATTTCATCACCCAGGATATTCAACATTCGTTGGCAGTGAGCAAAGACGACATTTGGCGCGTCTACAACCAATACCTCAAAAGTAAAAACTTCGTTTTAACCAGCTTTGTGCCCAAAGGCAAAACGAATCTCGTCGCGGCAAACTCGGAGAGATTTGCGGTGGTGGAAGAGCCGATCGCGCCGGCCAGCGAGAGCAAACCCATGGCGAGCGCAGAAAAGAAGATGATGGAAAAACTGCCTTCAAGCTTCGATCGCACGGTCGAGCCGCCCCAGGGCCCGGCGCCGCAAATCAAGCTGCCGCAGATTTGGACGCACACTTTCAAAAACGGGCTGCGCGTTTATGGCATCGAGCACGGCGAATTGCCGCTGGTGGAGCTCACGCTTACGCTCAAAGGCGGCCTGCTGCTGGAGGATCCCGGCAAAGTTGGCGTGGCGAATTTGATGGCCGACATGATGATGGAAGGCACGAAAAATAAAACGCCGCTGGAGTTGGAAGAAGCGATCGACGAGCTGGGTGCAAGCATCAGAATATCAACCAGCGACGAAGCGATCACGATGCAAGCCAACACGCTCGCATCCAAAGTCGCGCCAGTGTATGCTTTGTTCGAGGAAATTCTGTTGGAGCCGCGTTGGGATGAAAAAGAGTTTGCCCGGCTCAAGCAGGAAACCCTCGAGACTCTGAATCGCCGCAACGTCGATCCCGCGTTCGTGGCCGACAAAGTGTCGCGCAAGCTTTTTTACGGCAATGAACACGTTCTTGCCAACAACACACTCGGCACGCCCGCCGCAGTGGAGAAGATCACGCTCGACGATTTGAAAAACTTCTACACCAGAAACTATTCGCCCGCCGTGTCTTATGTGACGGTCGTGGGCAACATTGCAAAGGACAACGCGATTAAACTGCTTTCTACCTTGGAGCAAAAGTGGCCGGCGAAAGCAGTGCAATTCACAGAATACGCCAATCCGCCGGCGCGCGAGAAGGCGCAGCTTTATTTTGTCGATGTGCCCGGCGCGAAACAATCGCAAGTGCGCATCGGTTATCTGGCCCTGCCGTACACCCATCCGGATTATTATCCCGCCACGGTGATGAACTACAAACTCGGCGGTAGCTTCAACGGCATTTTGAATCTCATTCTGCGCGAAGAAAAGGGCTATACCTATGGGGCGCGCTCGACCTTTCTCGCGGGCTCGTATCCGGGGCCTTTCCTCGCTTCCGCCGGCGTGCGCTCGAACGCGACCTTCGAGTCCATGCAAATTTTCAAAGACGAGATTTCCAAGTATCGCAACGGCCTTTCCGACGAAGACTTCGCCTTCACGAAAAGCGCGTTGACGCAGGCCAATGCTTTGCGTTTCGAAACTCTGGGCGCGCTCGCCGGCATGCTGGCAGACATTGCGACCTACAACCTGCCTTTTGATTACGTCAAACAGCGGGAGCGCCTGGTGCAGGACCTGACCAAAGTACGCCATCAACAACTGGCGCAGCAGTATCTGCCTGCGGAAAAAATGATTTATCTAGTGGTGGGCGACGCCGCGACGCAGTTGGAAGGATTGAAGAAACTGGGACTGGGCGAGGCGATCGTGCTGGATAAGGAGGGCAAGCCGGTGAATTGAGCCTTATTTCTTACTTTCGGTCAACAAGGCCAAAACCGTCACGGCGAACTCCGTGGCGATTCTGTTTTATGGCGATCATGGCAAGGCCTCATGGAAAGATTCGAAAAGTTTCGTCCCGAGTCGTTTATCTTTTGGCAAATGGCGAAATTGCCCGCGTTTTTCCTCGCGGCAGATTGTCTTGCCCAGAATTTAACCTCACCTTAATCCTCTTGTAACAGCGCTGCGCTATTTTAGGGGTGGTTGGGAGGCGGGTATGATGAATTTCAGCAGCAGCACTTGGTGCGGGAAAAAATATCGCCTCGGCCGTGGCTCGAAATTGCGCCGGCGGCAAAGAGCGCTCGATTTCGTCGATTGGCATCCCGATCCCCTTCCGGTTTTGTCTGGCATGTTCTCTCCTTTGGCCCACCGCTAGCAAAACCGGTTCCCCCATAAACGAAAGCCGTGTGGCAAGGAAGTATGCTGCGCGGCTTTCTTTTTTCCCCTTTTTTTGCGAAGTCAGACTTGCGCTTTTACGTCAGGATCTATTTTTGAAATCTTCGCGCGCAGGTCTGACTTCAATCGCCGTGGAAAATTGATTGCTTCGCAGCCGGGTTTTCCCGATATTCGCGCAAGTCTGAACAACACACAGGATTGCGCCATGCCCAAAAAAATTGCCTCCCCCGCCCTCGTGCTTTTGCTTAGCGTTTCCGCAGCGACCATGGTTTGCTCGACTCTCGGACAGGAGCAAAACGTGCTCATGAAGATCGCGGGCATTCGCGGCAATCGCGCCAGCGGACAAGTCATCGTCATTCTGAAAGAAGAAGAAGGGCTGCGCATACTGCCGATCGTGGTGGGCGACGATCAGGCATTGGCGATCCACCTGGGCTATGAAGGCCTGCCCGCGCCGCGGCCGTTGACGCACGATTTGATGGCGCAGATTCTCAAAGCCGTGGAGACCCAGGTGGAGAAAATCGTCATTACCGACCTGCGCGAAGGCACGTATTACGCGGAAGTGGTGTTGCAGCACTCGCAAAAAAAGCACAAAGTCGATGCCCGGCCCAGCGACGCGATTGCGCTGGCGCTGCGCGTCGATGCGCCGATTTATTGCAGCGCGCAATTGTTACAGCAAGAGGCCACACCGGAAAGCGAATCCGATCTGCCGCCGCACGCCATTGCGCAAGGCTGGGGCTTCACCGTGCAAAACTTGACGCCCAGCCTGGAGCAGTTCTTCGGCAGAAAGACCGGCGTTTTAATTTCCGAAGTGCGCCTGGACAGCCCGGCAGAGCAGGCGGGATTGCGCGCCGGTGATGTGATCATTCGCATGAACGAGGTTGACGTTGACGAAATGAAAGCCTTCGCGGCGCAATTGGCCGCGCACAAAACCTCGGCAAACCTGGCGATTGAACTTCTGCGTGAAGGCGAAATCCTAAAAACGACTTTGACAAAATAGAACTGCATGGGGTGATGGCTTTGCTTCATTATCCCGCCTGTTTGCTGAACCGCTGATTCACCCACCAACCCAAGAAATTCTTCTAAGTGATCTTCCCCTCATCCAACGTAATTCCGCTTCAAACCAGCTCCGAGCGTTTGTGCATCAAGCGCATTGAAATTTCCAAATGACTATTGATGGTGGAAACTCCAATTTAGCTCTATAAATTTTGAGGCAGGAAGTCTGTCTTCGTAGATAGTAGAACAAATTGACACATTGATTAAATGTTCAAGCCATGGTCAAATAGTTATTCGGTACGAAACTATTCTATATCCGAATAGTATACTCGTGATGTGATTTTAACCATACGGAGCAGAAATGTCAAAAAATGAAATTGCAATTCTGGGCCTATTGGCAGAAGGGCCGAAGCACGGCTATCAAATCCATCAAGACATCAAGCGGCGGGAAATGGATTGGTGGGCGAAAATCAAATTAGCTTCGATTTACACCACGCTCATCCGCCTGGAAGAACAGGCGCTGATCAAATCTGAAAAAGAGAAGGTCGGCAACACCCCAGAGCGCACGGTGTATTCACTCACGCCGCAGGGGCGGGAACGTTTGAGCGAGATGGTCGAGTACTTTTTGCGCGAAGATGAGCGCCCGGAATGGCTGTTCGGTTTGGGCGTGGCCTTCATTACGGGCGCGCCGCGCGAGCGCGTGCTGGCTGCATTGCAGGAACGCCGCGGGCATTTGAAGCAATGCGACGTGGACTTGCAGGATCATTTGAGCCGGCTGAAGGGCGAGATTCCCTTCAATTGGTATCTTTTGATCGAGAATGCGCACAAGCACATGCAGCTCGAAATGGAATGGCTGGAAGCGTTGATCGCGCAAGTGCAAACGGAGGAACATTGGTCACTGGAATGGCCGCAAGAGCTGCTGGTCAAGCACCAGCACTGCGACGATCCGAACGGCAAGGCCGGCACTAACCAGTCGCTCACCGAAATCGATCAGCAGAAGATTCTGCCACAAACTGTAGCTGCAAATTGAGCACCATTCTAACCTCATATCACAAAGATCATTTTTCAGGGTTACGGAGGCAGTCTATGAGTCGTGTGAAGCAAGCATCTCTGCTGTTGTTAATGGTTTTCTTATTCTCCAACGTGCTGGCGCAACCGCGCACTTCGAGTTCCGAAAAGACGGCAGGCGCTGCAGCGCCCGCGCCGAACGGACAACCTTTGACGCTGGAGCAAGCGATCAACACTGCATTACAAAGCAACCCCTCTCTGCAAGCGGCCTCGAGCGGTGTAAAGTCTTCACAATGGGGCGTCAAGAAAGCGTATTTGGATTATTTGCCCAGAGTCGATTTCGATTTTCGCTATACGCGCATTGACCAGGGCACGCTGGATCGCGCCAATGCGTTCTACAACTTTGTCCAACAAAACCAGGACGCCTTTCCGCCAGAGATCACGAACAACGTGCGACCGGGTGCGTACGCGGATTCGTACGGCCCGTCCTTCAGCATCGTACAGCCCATTTACAATGGCGGCATCTTGCGCTCGCAGCTCAGTTTTGCACAAGCGCTCGACTCGCGCAGCAATGCCGAACACGAAGACACGCGGCAGCAAGTCATTTTCGATACCTACAATTCTTATTTTGACGTCTTGAAGGCGCAAGAGCTGCTGGCCTTAGCGGAAGAGAGCAATCGTTCGGCGCAAGAATATTTGGAAAGTTCGCGCAAAATGCTGGACGTGGGCATGCGCGCGCGCAACGAAGTGCTGCGCTTTGAAGTCGCGCTCGCCACCACGGAAAATGCGCTGATCGTCGCGCAAAACGACGTGCAATTGGCCAAGGCAGCATTGAATCGCGTGCTGGGCCAGGAACTGGAACGCGAGTTCACGCTGGCCCCAGTGGAGGATTTCAGTTGGGAGGCGCCGCACACGCTGGATGAACAAATGCACATCGCGATCCGCAATAATCCCGGCTTGCACGCCGTGCGCTCGGACGTCTCCGCGCAGAAGGCAGTCGTGGGTGTGGCGCGCTCGGCGCTGCTGCCCAAAGTGAATCTCGCCTACAATTATTACTGGGAAGCCAATGATACCTGGGCTTTCGACAGCATCAAATCCTGGTCGCTCGGCATCGTCGCCAGCGTTCCTGTTTTTCATAGTTTCCAAGATTACGCCGGCGTGCAGAGGGAACGTGAAACTTACCAGCAAGTGAGCAAGTTCTACGAAGATTATTTGCGCGCGGTGCAGTTGCAGGTCAAGCAATCTTCCTTGAATCTGGCGGCGGCGGAGAAGCGCATTGCGATCACGGAGAAAACCATGGAAGAATCGCAGGAGAATTCCCGCATCGTCAACAGTTCGTATCAAGTCGGCCTGCTTTCGAGTCTCGATGTCATCGATGCGGTGGTTGCCGATATCCAAGCCAAAGCCCGACACATCGAAGCGCGCTATGATTTCTTCCTGGCCAAGGCCTCGTTGGCGCGCGCGATGGGCGTGTTGGGAAGGTGAGAGTGGGTGAGTGGGTGACGGAGTGAGTGGGTGACGGGGAGAGGGTTGAACTGGCCCCGTCTCCCAGTCACCCCCGTCTCCGAGTCTCCCCGTCTCCCCGTCTCCCAGTCACCCCGTCTCCAAGTCTCCCCGTCTCCAAGTCTCCCCCTGCTGGATGGGAAAAACAGGCTAAGAGAAATAGAAAGTGAGGACATTATGAAAACGAAAACCGTCATCATCGCAATACTTGCGACGGCTGTGATCAGTTTTGTCGCCTTGAGCCGCTGGAACAATGACAATTCATCCGGCGCGAGCGAGGCGTTGCCGCTGGCGGTCACGATTCAAACATTACAGCCCGCCGCTGTGACCAAGACCCTGACGATTTCCGGCACGCTGGTCGGTGAGGATGAGGCCACGGTGATCTCCGAAACCAATGGAAAAATCGTCGCGGTGCGGGCACAAGTCGGCGATTGGCTGAATAAAGGGCAGACCATCGTTCAAGTCGAAAACGACTTAAAACAAGTCGCGCTGGAACAGGCCAAAGCGCAATTGCTGTCCGCCAAGACGAACGATGACAAGGCGCGAAAAGATTTGGAACGTTATGAAGAGTTGTTCAAGCAGCAAATCACCACGCAAAGCGTGCTGGAAAACGCGCGCTTGGGCGTGCAGGCCGCCGAAGCACAATTGAAAGGCGCGGAAGCTGCCGTGCGCCTGGCGCAACGCCAGTATGATGACACCTTCATCAAGGCGCCGTTGGCGGGAAGATTGGCCGATCGTTACGTCAATGCAGCGGCGATGGTGATGCCCGGCGACCGCATCGGCGTGGTGGTCAATAGCCGCAACATGAAACTCAAAACCAGTGTGGCGGAAAACGAAGTCGCGCTGCTGCGCAACCACCAGACTGCTGAAATCATCGCCGACGCGCTGCCCGGCAGCAAATTCACCGGCGAAGTATTTTCCGTGGCGCAGAAGGCCAACAGCGAGCGGACTTATTCCGTCGAAATCCTGGTGCCCAATGATCCGGCCGAGTCTTTGAAAAGCGGCATGTTCGGCCGCGCCTCCGTGCAAGTTGCAAGCGTGCAGGGGGCATTGGTGGCTCCCAGTTCGGCAATACTCACGGCGGACAATCGCCCTTACGTTTTTGTCGAAGAAAATGGCCTGGCGAAGCGGGTGGAAGTGAAGCTCGGTTTGCAGCAAGATGACAAGGTGCAAATCGTTGAGGGCCTGACCGCCGGTTCGCATCTGGTCGTCTCCGGCCAGCAACGCCTCAGTGCGGGTGCGAAAATCAGCGTGCAGCAACAGCAGCAAATAATGGGATTGGTGGAATGAGGCAGATCGGATTATTGGATTGATGGAGTAGTGGAGTGAGGAAAGATTGGATTTTTGGATTGATGGAGTGTTGGATTGTTGGGATGGTGCACGTTTCAATGGCATTAATCCAACACTCCATCAATCCAGTAATCCAACTATCCATCGATCCAATTAAGAAATATTCCCAAGGATGATTGATATATGAAACTGACCCAAGTATCCATACAGCGGCCTGCGTTCATTACCATGGTGTTCGTAGCCCTGGCCACGCTCGGCATCTTCTCCTATACGCAGATGGGCGTGGACTTGCTTCCCAAAATGGACTGGCCCATGGTTTCGGTCGTGACGATTTATCCCGGCGCCGGACCCAAAGAGGTCGAATTTGCCGTTTCCAAGCCGCTGGAGGAAAAGCTATCGAGCTTGAACGGCTTGAAGCATGTGCGCTCGTTTTCCAACGAGGGCGTGTCCGTGATTCTGGCGGAGTTTTCGTTTACGACCGACGTGGAAGTGGCCGTGAATGAAGTGCAGCGCAAGGTCGATGCCGTGCGCGTGGAGCTGCCCAAGGAAATCGAAGCCCCGACGGTGGCGAAATCCGACATCAATGATTTTCCCATCGTGCGCATTGCGATGAGCGGTCAAAACATGGACGCGCGCGATTTGTATCAATACGCCGACGAATACATTGCACCGCGGCTGGAGCAATTGCCCGGCGTCTCCAGCGTGGAAATCACCGGCGGCCGGCAGCGCGAGATTCGTATCGAGGTTGACAACGACCGCCTGCGCGCCTACAATCTTTCCATCCTGCAGGTGAGCCAGGCGTTGCAGCGCGAAAACTTGGATTTCCCCACCGGCAAAATCAATTCGCCGGAGAGCCAGTATATCGTGCGCGTCGCCGGTAAATTCACGCAGCCTGAGGCCATGCAGCATATCGTGCTCACCGCCGAAGGCGACAACAAAGTGTATCTGCGCGACGTGGCGAAAGTGTTGGACTCTTACAATGAAGATGTCACATTGACGCGCTTGAACGGTGAGGCGGCAGTGGGTTTGATGCTGCAGCGCCAGTCCGGATCCAATTCCGTACAAGTCTCGGATTTGGCGCGCAGAGAACTGGCGAGAATCGAGGCCGAGCAACAGGGCCGCATTCATTTTGAGATCGCGCAGGACATCACGCAATTCACCCGGCATTCGGTGGATGAAGTCAAGCGCGATCTCGGCCTGGCGGTGCTGATGGTGGCCATCGTGCTATTTGTTTTCTTGCACAGCTTCCGCAACTCGTTCATCGTGCTGTTGTCGATTCCGACCAGCTTGATCACCACCTTCATCATGATGCAAGCTTTCGATTTCACCATCAATCTCGTGTCATTGATGGCGCTGGCGCTGGTGATCGGCATTCTGGTTGACGATTCCATTGTCGTGCTTGAAAATATTCACCGCCATCTCGAAAAAGGCGAAGAGCCAAAAGCTGCAGCCCTCAAAGGCCGCAGCGAGATCGGCTTTGCCGCCATCGCCATCACGCTGGTGGACGTGGTGGTGTTTTTGCCAATTGCGTTGATCGGCGGCTTGGTGGGAAAAATCTTCAAAGAATTCGGCTTGACCGTGGTGGTGAGCACGCTGCTGTCGTTGTTCGTTTCCTTCACGCTGACACCCATGCTCGCTTCGAAATGGTCGCGCGCCGGCAAAACCTCCATTCGCTGGCGCTGGTTGCATGCCTTGATCGAGAAATTCGAGGCCTGGCAGGAGCGTTTGAACGAGCGTTATCATCGCCTGTTGGAATGGAGCCTGGATCATCGCAAGGCCGTGATTTTCGCCAGTTTTGGCCTGCTGCTCGCCAGCTTCGCGTTGGTGCCGCTGGGTTTGATCGGCACGGAGTTCATATCCGAAGCAGATCGCGGCGAATTTGCGATTAGCTTGGAAATGCCCATAGGCACGGCGCTCGAGCTCACCGACAACGCCTCGCACCGGGTGGAAGGCATTCTCGCGAGCATACCGGAAGTGGATCGCTATCTCGCCACCGTGGGCAAATCGCAAAGCGAATGGTCGAGCACGAAGCGCCCGAACGTTGCGCAGATCGCGGTCACGTTGAAGAACAAACGCCAGCGCAGCCGCAGCACCGCGCAAGTGATGAACGACATCGCCCGGCAGTCTGCGGCCATTCCCGGCCTGATCATTCGCATGAGCCCGATCAGCATGTTCGGCGCGGCTCAAGAATCCCCGTTGCAAATCGAAGTGAAGGGCCCCGATCTCGAAACGCTGGCAGCGGTGGCGGACAAAATTGCGGCAATCACGGCCCGTGTGCCCGGCACACGCGACGTGAAAAGCTCGTGGGAAGAAGGCCAGCCGGAAATCAAAGTATCCGTCGATCGCGATCGCGCGGCGCAGTTCGGCTTGACCTTGGGTGAAATCGGCATGGCGCTGCGCACCGCGCTGGAAGGCGATATTGCCACGAAGTTCAAAGACGGCAATTCGGAATTCGATACGCGCGTGGTGCTGGCGAAGTCAAACCGCAGCAATCCCGCGGACGTGGAGAAAGTGACGCTGGTGAATTATCGCGGCGAGCGCATTTTTCTCAATCAAGTCGCAGACGCTTATTACGGTAAGGGCCCGACCATGATCGGCCGCAAGGACCGCGAGCGCTTGATCACGGTGGCTTCCAACTTGGACGGTACGGTGGCGCTGGGGCAAATTACGGCGGAGATTCAAAAGCAAGGCGCCACTCTCGCGCTGCCGCCGGGCGTCACCGTGGCCTATGCCGGTGACGTGCAAAACATGCAAGACATGTTCCGCGACATGATGATCGCGATCACGTTCGCGGCGCTGTTCGTGTATATGATCATGGTGGCGCTGTTCGAGAGCTACGCGCATCCATTCACGATCATGTTTTCGATTCCGGTGGCGATGGTCGGCGGGCTGAGTGCGCTGGCTTTGACCGGCCAGACGCTGAACATGTTTTCGATGATCGGCATTTTGCTGTCCATGGGCTTGGTCACGAAGAATGCCATCTTGCTGGTCGATCGTACGAACGAGCAGCGCCGTAACGGTCTCTCTGTGCGTGAAGCCTTGCTCGAGGCGGGCCCGGCGCGTTTGCGCCCGATCATCATGACCACGCTCACCATGATTCTCGGCATGGCGCCGCTCGCCCTGGCACTGGGCGCAGGCTCTGAAATCCGTCAAAGTATGGCCGTCGTCGTCATCGGCGCGCTGGTCAGCTCGACGCTGCTTACATTGGTTTTGGTACCGGTGATCTACACCTATGTGGAAGGATTACGCATGCGCTTGAGCCGGAAGAAGGCCGGCGTGACGAACGGCAAATACAACGGCGTGCCCGAAAGGGCTTTTGAGCCGGAGAGCGTGGCGTGAAGCGAGACGGTGGAGAGGGAGACGGGGAGAGAGGGAGACGGGGAGACGGGGTGACGGGGGGAAGAGGGAATAAACACGGTGAGGTGTTGGTGCAAAAGGCCTGTTTCGCGAAGCGAGCAGGCTTTTTGTTTTTTGGATTGTAAGCCAGATGACCTTCCATCAGTTGTGCCTGCCAGTGCAGTCATCTCTTCATCTCATCGGGAGATTCCAGCATTGGCTGGAATGTTATTGGTCATCGTTTTTTGACTCGCCTTCGACCAACACCTCTCAAAGAATTCCCGTGGATCGTGGTAATATCTCTTGAGATTCTCGCGCGTGTAGCAATCCAAATTATAGGATTTGAATCGCCGTTGCGGCGTATGGCGTGTCGCCGGAATGGGGTGCGGGCGGCGCTTGAGAATTTCGAAATGCAAATGATCAAATTGCCAGCCATGTAGATTCAACTCTTCCGTATTCATGAAACGCGCCATGGGTTGGCGGGGAGAAACGGTGTCACCGACGACGACGCGAACACCGGCGACGTGCTCGTAAACGGTCCACAGCGTATCTTGTGCCGCGGTACAATGTTCGATCATGATCTGCGCGAACGGCCCGTCTGTGCGCAGGCTGATCACCACACCACGGTTTGCCGGAAAAATCGGTTCATCAAAATAATTGTTGCCTGGCCGCTTGAAATCGACGCCGGCGTGATAGTGTGCCGCCACCTGCGGCCGGGCTTTGCGTTGCAAGCCAAATGCACCGATCGTGGTCAATTGCACGCGTTGCCAGGATTGGCGCTCTGCCACTCGAATCGGCAAATACCACTCGCTTTTGGGAAAGGCAAACAGCAAAAAGCAAAAAGAAAAAGGCCAGGCTGGTATGAATGCCTGGCGCGTCGTTTCGCGTCCGAACAAGGTGCGGCGCCTCAAGCTTTGGCGAGCGTAATCAAGGTGATTTCAGAAGGTGCGCCTATGCGCAAGGGCGGGCCCCAATAACCGGTGCCGCGGCTGACATAGAGCCACGTTTTTTCGTGTTTGAACAATCCGGCAAGGTAGGGCTGCTGCAAAGGCACGAGCCAATTCCACGGCAAAAATTGCCCGCCATGCGTATGGCCGGAAAGCTGCAAGTCACAACCGTTTTGGGCGGCGGCAAAAATGCTGCGCGGCTGATGCGCGAGCAGAATCTTGAGAGCGCATGCCCCTTCGTGCGCGAGCGCTTGTGCGGGATGGGATTGATGCCGGGAGAGAATATGACCTGCGCTGTAATCCGTGACGCCGGCGACGAGAATTTTATGACCGTGAATATCCAGCTCGCGATGCTCATTCAACAAAACCGTGAACTCCAGCCGCTGCATTTCTTGCACCCAGGCTTCTGCGCCGGAATAATATTCGTGATTGCCGGTTACGAAAAATTTGCCGTATCGCGCCGATAGTCCGGCCAGCAGCGCGACGTGCGGCCGTAAATCGACCACTGCGCCATCCGCAACATCGCCGGTAAAGGCGATGATATCCGCCTGCAATGAATTCACGCGCGCGATTACCTTCCGGACGAAGGCGTGCCGAATGGTTGCGCCGACGTGCAGGTCGCTGATTTGAGCAATACGCAGCCCGGCGAGCGCCTCAGGCAAACCCGCAATGGGAATGCTCACCGCGACGAGGTTCGGCTTTTTGCGTGCTTGATATACGCCATAGCTCACCAACAGCCCGGTCAGGTCGAGGATCCAGACATTGCTGGCCTGCCACCAATTCGACACGACGCCAGCAGGAAGCGCGGCAGATAATTCAGGCTGGCCGTGCACCAGGGCAGCGAATTTAGATACAAGAAAAACGCCAAGCCCGAGCGTGTCACGCAGGAGCAAGAGCAGACACAGATAATTGAGCGCGCCCATGCCCAAAAAGGTAATCCACGATAAAATCTGGCTCACACGCGAGGATTCATGGCGGCGCGAAAAGCGCCAATAGAAAAAGGGCAGAAAAATGAAAGCGAGCACGCAGAAGACGGCAAAGAATTTCGCCGCCGTGCCTAGAGCCAGCGGCCCTAACAGGCGCCAGGCAGTGTAGGAACAAGCCAGGGACCAAACGCCGAGAGCGAAGATGAAAAACATGCGGGTGGAATCTCTAAGTCATTACCAATCGAGGCATTTTAAAGACTTTCTTACGCATTACGCCTTACGCAGATAATCTATGATACGTGATGCGTAAGAAAAGTATTTGAACTCGTCCAGTTACGAATGTTGCTTTTCCTTAATTCAAATCGACCGGCACTACTTCTTCCACGATTTTTTCCGTGTGGCGCAGCATCGTCAATCGCGCTGGCACGCCGATGAATTCTTCGGTCAAATAGCGATGCAGATCGTCAATGCTCTTGACCGGTCTCGCGTTGAAAGCGATGATGACATCCCCTTCGCGAATATTGGCGCGCGCTGCCGGTCCGCCCTTTTCCAGTGAAATCACTAAAATGCCGGAGGCCGTTTCCAAATTGTGGTATCGAATCAAGCGCCGGTGCAAGGGTACGTTTTGCCCGCCAAGCCCGATGTAACTGCGCCGGATTCTTCCTTCTTTGAGCAACTGGCCCGCCACGAATGCAGCGGTATTGATCGCAATTGCAAAACACAAGCCCTGCGCGGGCCGTATCACCGCGGTGTTGACGCCGATCACTTCGCCGCGCGAGTTCACCAGCGGCCCGCCGGAGTTGCCGGGATTTAGGGCGGCGTCGGTTTGAATAATATTATCGACCAAGCGCCCGGATTCCGCGCGCAACGAGCGGCCCAATGCGCTTACCACGCCCGCGGTCACGGTGCATTGAAAGCCATAAGGATTGCCCACGGCAATGGCCAACTGCCCCACTTTGATCGTGTCCGAATTTCCCAATTTCACCGGAGCCAGCTCGTCCGCGGGAATCCGGATGACGGCAAGATCGGTATGCGGATCGTCGCCGGCAATATCCGCTTGCATGCGCCGGCCGTCTGCCAGCGTGACCTCGATGCGAACCGCGCGCGAAATGACGTGGCTGTTCGTCAAAATCAAGCCATCCGGCGTGAAGATAAATCCCGAGCCGCTGCCGCTCATCTCGCCTCCGTGCGCAACGCGTTTTTTGACTTCGAGATTCACCACCGCCGGACTGACCATTTCCGCGGCATGCACCACGGCACGCGAATAAGCATCGAGAAGATAATCATCTGAAGCGTCATTTCCAGAAATATTTTGCGGCGCGTTTGCATCTTTCTCATGCTGGAGTGCTAAAACGTCTGCCATTTCATTTTCTCTCTAGTGTGCGGAGCGATGAGCTTCCCGCCTTCGTAGGAGTGATAAAGTTCTTATGCTCTTTGTTTTTTGCTCTTTGCATTTTGCTTCTCAAACATTCTCGCCCACGACGATGCTCACTTCCTGCAACTGCCCGCCGCGTACGATACTCATCTTGATTTCCTGCTGAATGCGATCGCTGCTCAGGCTCGCCAGCAATTGCTCCATTTGCTCGACGGCTTGGCCTTCGACAGAAATGATGGTATCACCCAAAAGCAGGCCGTGCTTTTCTGCGGGACTATCCGGCGCAACGGATACGATGAGCAAGCCGTTTTCTTGCTGGAGTTGTTGCTGCAGAGCTGCCGGCAGATCTGCGGGCTGCACCCCAATCCCCAAATAACCCCGGCGCACGCGGCCAAATTGTAAGAGCTCATCTACCACGCGCTGAACCGTCGTCGCCGGAATGGCGAGATTGGAGTGCCGCGACAGCGCCGAGCTGTTCAACCCTAACAGCTCTCCTTGTGCGTTCAGCAACGGGCCGCCGGAAAAGCCGGGATACATGGAGATCTCCGTGCGCAGGAGAACATCCAATACACCGCCAAAAGGTGAGCGCCACTTGTCACCCACGCCGCTCACCATGCCGAGCGTGGCCTGGATTCTTTGTCCCGGCCGCGCCAAGGCAAGGGCCAGATGACCGACTTTGAGATTCTCCAAAGAGCCCAGGGGAAGGGTCGCGAGATTCCTGGGCTCGATCCGCACGGCTGCCAAGTCGGTCGTGGGGTCGCGGCCGATCAAAGTCGCGGCATGCGTGGCGCCGTCGAATGAAGTCACGCTGATTTTGTCTTCGCGTTGCACAATGTGATTCGCCGTGACGATGACGCCGTCACCCGACCACGCCAAACCGCTGGCCGGAAAGCGCCGCCGCGCGTCAATGCGAACGACGCTGTGCTGTGATTTGGCGATCAACTCCGCCGCCGCATCGGAAAAGCCTTGCAAAATAGTGCTCATCGCCAGTCTCCTCGATATTTTATTTTAGCCGGAGTTGCAAGATGTTCCTCTTACTCGTGCCCACACTCCTACTCTTACTCTTAATTGCCCTGAAAGGAGTGAGTAAGAGCAGGAGCACGAGTAAGAGCGAAATAAACATTCTGAACAATTTCACCAATGCAAGAAAACAATAATCGCGCAGGAAAACTTCAACCGTTTGGCGGGAAAAGGGCTGGAAAAAAGTCTAGGTCAGAGAAAAATCAATCCCAGGCGTGTGGCGCGCACCACGGCGTCGGTGCGGCTTTGCGCGTTCAGCTTGCTCATGAGGGAATTTAAATGAAATTTGATGGTATGTTCGCTGAGGTGGAGGCGTTGGGCAATGATTTTGTTGGATAGACCTTCCGCTACGAGCTGCAGCACTTCCATTTCACGTCGCGTCAACATTTCCCCCGGCGAACTGTGCGGTTCCGGTCGCGCGCGCAACACGGCATCGGCCAAAACCGGATCAAGCACCAGCAATCCTTGCGATACGGCGCCTAACGCTGCCAGCAGAGTTTCGGCATCGATTTCCCGCAATAAAAGGCCGCGCACGTTTTCAACGCGCGCGGCAATGGCATGCGTTTCATCTGGCAGCAAAACCAGGATGGGCAGTTGCGTGGGCGCAAAACCTCGCAAAAATTCGAGTGCGCTTTCAGGATTCCAGCCCAAATCCCACAATACGACGCCGGGCGCCGCGCGTTCGAGGTCCGCCGGCAAGCGATTTCCGGTCGCACCCTGTCCGGCAAGGACGACCTCCGTTTCCGAGGCGAGCAGATTGACCAGGCTGCTGCGCGCGAGCGGATCATCGGCGACGACAAAGACCCGAAGCTGATCGAATGATGAGATCATGTTATGAGATGATCACGGCGTTTAGCGCGATGCTATGCTTTGGGGGGTTGGCAAACTTCGCATGCGCCGCATCGTGCGGCATGCGGCAAGCCAAAATACTCGTGAATGAACGTTTTGCGGCAGCTGCCGGTCTTGGCATACTGCACCATGGTATAGAGCTTCTTTTGCTCGCGTTTGAGCTTCTCCTCCAGCCCAGCTTGATCCGTCAAGGCTGGCGGCAGTACGCCGTTGACGGTCAGCGTTTTCGCCTCCAAGTCGCCCGCGGTGACGCCGTGACGCTCCAGCATGCCCAATGCCGTTTCCAAGCGGAAATCATAGCGGTTCTTAAAATGTAGCTTTTCCTTTAATCCTTCCAGGCCCAAGGCATTCACGGCTTCGATATCTTCGATTAGAAAATGATAAAGCCGCTCATAAAACGCCGCGCCGGGATTGTTCCATTTGATGAAGTCCATCTGGATCAGCAAATCTTGTTCATCGTACAACAGCGTACACCGTGAGGGCAAGCCGTCGCGGCCGGCGCGACCGATTTCTTGATAGTACGCTTCCAGCGTGCCGGGCAATTCCGCGTGCACGACGAAACGAATATTGGCTTTGTCAATACCCATGCCGAAAGCGTTGGTCGCCAGCACGAGCTGGTTCTCGCCGTGCATGAATCTTTCCTGCACGCGCCTGCGCTCGAACGCGTTCAGATCACCGTGATAACGCAAATGGCGGATGCCGGCGCGCTGCAACAGCGCGCTCATGGAAGCCAGCGACTTGATCAAGGCAAAATAGACCACGCCGTTGCCCGGTTGGCTCCGGCGTTGCGCCAAAATAAACGCCAGCTTCTTATCTTCGCCCCATACTTCCTCGACCTGCAGAAAAAGATTCGGCCGCGCAATGCCTTCATGAAAGACTTTGATTTCTGCGGGCCGCAATCCAAGCTGGGAAATAATATCCCTCTGCACTTCCGGAGTCGCCGTGGCGGTCAGTGCGATGGTCGTGGGGCTCCCCAATAAGGCGCGAAACTCGCACAGGCGGGTGTAATCCGGCCGGAAATCATGGCCCCACTCGCTGATGCAATGCGCTTCATCCACGGCCAGCAAATCAACCCGCCGCTTGCCGATCAATTCTATAAATTGGGATTTGCGAAAGCGTTCAGGCGTGACATAAAGCAGCTTGTACGCCCCTGCGCGCAACGCGGCATAGCGCGCCTCACGTTCTGCGCGGCTCAAAGAGGCATTGATAAAGGCCGCGTCGATACCGCGCATAACCAAGTCATCGACCTGATCTTTCATCAACGCAATCAGCGGAGAAATGATGACCGTCAATCCCTCCTGCATGATTCCCGGGATTTGATAGCACAGGGACTTGCCCATGCCCGTCGGCATGATCACCAGCGCATGTTTTTTGCTGAGCACATGCTTGATGATTTCCTCCTGCGGGCCGCGGAAGGCAGAGTAGCCGAAGTATTTTTGCAGTATAGCTTTGAACGCCATATGAGTCCTAAATAAACCCAGGCGAGACAATCTTTTCGCTTTTCCATAATTACGAAACCTCGGCATCAAATGCAAGGCGCGCAGAAAGCCTTGGCTTGACTGGCCGGAGCATATCGAAAGATTACTTGATCTTCATGAGGTAAACCAGCCGGTAAAACGGCGGCAGGTGGGCTTCGTCGCTGATCTCCACTTTTTGGCGAGTGGCGTTGAAAATGGGAAGAAATTGCAGAAACATTTTTTCAGTCGAGCCTTGCAGTGTGGCTCTCAGTCCCTTGACGATTTCGGCATTGGTGCGCGCCTCATCGCGCCGGATTTTCGTTTCCGTAACCAGCGCAATCCACAACGCGTCGGACAAGGAACACCTCCCTGGGTTTGGAATTATTCACGTTTGAATTTTCGCTCATCTCACAGGATTCACGATTGCTGCAGTTTTTTGACCGCATATCGCAATACCGTCAAGGTGCGATCGATTTCCAGGGTGGTCGTTTTTCTTCCGGTGGAAAAGCGGATCGTGCCCATGGCATAATCCGGTGGCACGCGCATGGCTTGCAAAACGTGCGAAATGACCATAGCTTCGGAATGACAAGCCGCGCCTGCCGAGGCCACGACTTCGTTGCTGATTTCCGCCAGCAAAGCATGCGCCGGCACGTTGCGAAAACTCACGCTCAGAGTGTTCGGCAAAGCCTGTTCGGGATGGCCATTGAAACGCAAATCCAAACCGCTGCTTTGCAAGCCCGCGCGCAGGCGATCGCGCATGCCCTTCATGTGCGCCATGTTTTTCGCCAAATCCCGCCCGGCGATTTCGCATGCTTTTCCCAAGGCCACGATTTCCAAAACATTTTCCGTGCCCGCGCGGCGCTGTTGTTCCTGCTTGGCCCCATGAATCAGCGGCTCCAGTTTGAAACCGCGCCGCACGAACAGCGCGCCCACGCCGATCGGCGCGTAGAGCTTGTGTCCCGCGAGGGAGAGCATGTCAACGCCGAGCTGATCGATACGCACCGGTAGCTTGCCCAGTGATTGCGCGGCGTCGCAATGCACGGCAATCCCGGCAGCGTGCGCAAGCTTGGCGATTTCTGCCAGCGGTTGCAGCGTGCCCACTTCATTATTTGCGTGCATCACGCTGATCAGGATCGTTTGCGGTGCCAGGGCTCCTGCCAGCGCCGCCGACGGTACCTGGCCGAACTCGTCCACGGGCAAATATGTGACGCGAAATCCTTGCCGCTCCAGAAATTTGCAGGTCTCCAAAATGGCAGGGTGTTCGATTGCCGTGGTAATGATATGATCGCCGCGCTCACGATTGGCCCAAGCAAACCCTTTCAAGGCGGAATTGTTCGCTTCGCTGCCGCCGCTGGTGAATAAGACCTCGTCGGGCGCGCAGCCGAGCAGTTGCGCGGTCTGCCGCCGCGCCAGCTCCAGCGCGCGCCGCGTGTTCTCCCCGTACCAATGCGAGCTGCTGGGATTGCCAAAATATTTGGCCAAATAAGGCGCCATCGCTTCCGCCACTTCGGGGTCGATGGGCGTCGTGGCATTGTAATCGAGGTAAATGGGAATCATCGCTTTCCTGGAATGAAAGAATGTTCAGCCCGCGGACTCTCACTAAAAATTGTGTGCAAAATCTAATAGCGCTTTTGGCAAACGCAAGCGGATTTTTGCATTCCAAATCTTTCCAGGTTTTCACTTGCTTTTCTCGCGCGGAGCCTTAAATTCGTAGCGTTTATCCTTGAGACGCGAAGTTTCGTGACCCAGAAATAGATATTCTTTGAAGGAGGATATTTTGGAAACCCCCAAGAAACAAGCCTTACAACTTCTCAAACAACTTTCCGACCAGGCCTCGTGGGAAGAGATTTTGCGCAAGCTCGCAGCAGCCAAGGACGCGCCCGCCGACTTTATTGATTGGGAGCTTTTCGTGCGCCGCGTCAAAACGCTGCTGAATGACGAGTTTCACGACGCCGACGCGCTCAAATTCGAAGTGAGCGAGGATGGGGAAAAAATCAGCGGCTACGTCGTGTCGCGCGAATTTGCAGGCATGGAAGACGCCGATCGACAGGATCGCGTGTGGGACGTGCTGGAAAAAAATCTCTCTCCGGCCGAGCAAAGCCGTATTCTAAGCGTACTCGCTTACACGCCGGACGAACGTCAAACGTGAGTTTTCGAGACAAGATTGCCTTGGGCTGAATCCTTTTCAAAAGTCAAGGCCCGAAAACCGCAAAGGATTATTTCAAGGCTTGCTGGTTTGAAATCTTAAATTTCATCGCACCAGCATCTCTTTTCGCGAGCCAGAGGCCCTGGCCGTGTAGGTCGATTCATGCCGCAGTCCAGGAAAAGCCTTGTGTGGAAACGCGGCACTCCTCCCGGCGCCATCAGCTTGCTCGTCACGATGAGCTGCAAAACTTCTCCGCATGCTTTAGGTCCATTCTCCGTCAGCAGCTGCACCGAGCGCAAAGGTGGAAGCGCGAGCATGATGAATCAAGCCCAGTCCATTGTTTCCTCAAAAGCCCCGGAGCCCGTAGGCCCGTATCCCCACGCGCGGCGCGTGGGCAATCTGCTTTTTTTGTCCGGCATCGGCCCGCGGGAACGAGGCGCGAAGAAAATCCCAGGCGTGGATCTGGATGAACAGGGCAATATAATTTCCTATGACTTCGCTGCGCAATGCCATGCCGTTTTCAAAAACATCCGCACGATTTTGGTAGAAGCCGGATCGAGCTGGGAGGGGCTCGTTGATGTCACTGTTTTTTTGACCAACATGAAAGCAGATTTTTCCGTCTTCAATCGCATTTATGCGGAATACTTCCAGGAGCACCAGCCCTGCCGCACGACCGTGGAAGTCAACGCACTGCCCACGCCCATCGCGATTGAGCTGAAGTGCATCGCGGTGATAGATTGACAGGCATGCGATTAGCTTTTCAAACTCAGAATAAGATTTCAAGTTTTTCTCATCAACGCCACACCCGGGAGAATGCGCCATGCCTATTCGCGAAGTACAAAAGCCGCTGGAGCCCTTCAATCTGCTGGGCTGGATCGAAAGCAACAAGCATCGACTCATGCCGCCGGTCACGAACGAAACCGTGTTCAAAGGCAATGACAACTTCATCGTAATGGTTTCCGGCGGGCCGAATGCGCGCAAGGACTATCATTATAATGAAAGCGAGGAATTGTTCTTACAGCTCAAGGGGGACATCAAAATCGGGCTTTATCATGAAGGCAAACACAGCACGGTGGAGCTGCGCGAAGGGGAGATGTTCTTGATACCACCTAAGGTACCGCATTCGCCGCGGCGGTTTGCGGGAACGTACGGCTTGATTATCGAAAAGCATCGCCAGCCGGGCGAAACCGACGGATTCATGTATTTTTGCGAGCAATGCGGCAATCTTTTATACGAGGAGTATTTCTTTCTCGAAGACATCGTCAAGCAGTTTCCCATGGTGATGCGGAATTTTTATTCTTCGCTCGAGCGCCGGACATGCCAGAGCTGTGGCTCGGTCATGGAGCTGCCGCCCAACTGGGAGCAGAGTATTACGGCGCGCAGCAAGGAAAATGAATATGCTCCCGACCCGCTGGCGAAGGTGCATGGGAAGTCGTGGTGAAGTATGAGAAGTGAACTGCGAAAAGATACGGACACGGAAGCGTTGCACTGGCTCTTCATCGATCTCAATTCCTATTTTGCTTCCATCGAACAAGAACTGCGGCCGGAACTGCGCCACCAGCCGGTGGGCGTGGTGCCGGTAATGACGGACAAAACCTGCTGTATTGCGGCGAGCTACGAAGCCAAGAAATTTGGCGTGAAAACCGGCACCATGGTGGCGGACGCGCGCAAGCTCTGTCCGGGCATTCGGTTGATTGAAGCGCGGCATCGCGTCTATGTCGAATACCATCACCGCATCGTCGAAGCGATCTCGTATTGTCTGCCCATCGCCGCGGTGTTGTCTATCGATGAAATGGCCTGCCGCTTGATGGGCAGCGAGCAGCAACTCGACAAGGCGCTCACCATTGCCAAGCACATGAAGGCGGCGATCCACGAGCGCGTGGGCAGCACGCTATGCTGTTCCATCGGCCTGGCGTCCAACCGGTTTTTGGCAAAGGTCGCAACCGATATGCAAAAGCCCGACGGTCTGGTGGTGATCCAGCGCGATGACTTGCCCCAGATTCTGCACCAGCTGGCGCTGCAGGATTTCCCCGGCATCGGCAGGCGCATGCTCAAGCGCTTGCATCAGCATGCGATTTATACCACCGCGCAATTGTGCGCGTTATCCAAAACACAAATGATTAAGATCTGGAACGGCATCATCGGCGAGAGATTTTGGCACTGGTTGCGCGGCGACGACTTGCCCGAGCTCGAAACGCATCGCAGCACAGTCGGCCATTCGCATGTGTTATCGCCGGAACTGCGCCATCCGGAAGGCGCCTATGCCGTTGCCAGGAAACTGTTGCACAAAGCTGCCGCGCGTTTGCGCAAGATGAATTATTGGACGAGCAGCATTTCCGTTTTCATCAAATTTATTGGAGCGGAAGAGTGGAGCGACAAACTGCGGCTGGTCGAGTGCCAGGATACCATGACTTTGCTGGAAGCATTGCAAAAGCTGTGGGAGACTTGCCCGCCAGGAAAGCCTTTGGCAGTGGGCGTCACTCTGCTCGATCTCGTCCCTGCGCATTTGCACAATCTCTCGTTCTTCGATGATCGCAAGCGCGAAAAGCTGTCACGCGCGATCGATTCCCTCAACGCGAAGTACGGCCGCGATGCGGTCTATTTGGGCGGCATTCACGACGTGAAAAACGCTGCGCCCACGCGCATCGCATTTAATAGCATTCCTGATTTTGATTGATGAATAAAACAGTGATTTGTCAATAGACGCTTGGAAGATTTCTCTCCCACATGGCCCGATTGTAGTGACCTTGCACTTGACTGCAACCTTCGCAGACGCGAAAATATTGCTTGCTCTTTTGCGATGACCTCACGAAATTGCCTCCGTTTTTGGGAACAGAATACGAAAAGAGGTGCAGCCATGTCTAAAATTTCAGAAAATAAAACAGCCAGCTTTCAAGCCGAAGCTCGTGCAGATACGATCAACGCTAGGTTGGATCTTCTTTTGCAAAAACTGCCGCCGAATAAAGTTTTGGAATGGCTAGATTTTGGGGATTTTCTTTTATGGCGTTTTCGGTCACCCAACAAAGCGCCAAAACTCGGCGACCGTTTTGCCGGGGCGTGGCAAGATGATCGCACTGCCGACGAGATTATTGCCGATATTAGAAGCAGTCGAGTTAGCGCCCCTGAAAGAGAAGGACTATGATTTGCTTGCTGGACACGAATTCCTGCATTTTCTGGTTGAAAGACGTTGGAAATGTCCGGCAACAAGTTAATGCACATGAAGACGATCGCATTGTGACTAATGTGATAAGTATCGCAGAATTGTATTATGGTGTCGAGAATTCAACAGAGCAATATCGAGAAATCAACCGCTTGAAGCTCGAGGAATTCATTGCCGAAATCGGATACATCGGGTTTTCGGTCACGGCGGCCAAGCACTTTGGCGAGCAAAAAGCACGACTTCGCAAGTTGGGTCAGCCAATAGCTGTTCTCGACTTGCTTATTGCCTCTATCGCTTTAACAGAGGACGCTACCTTGGTGACGGATAATCTCAAACATTTTGAAAAAATCCCGGAACTGCGCCTGGAAAACTCGAAATAGATTTACAAACGCATGCCTCTCATAATCCCCGTCGGCGTATCCAATCGCCATTTTCATATCGCTGCGGCCGACCTTGAAAAGCTTTTCGGCGGCGGGCATACCTTGACCAAATTAAAAGAGGTCTCACAAAAAGGCCAGTATGCCACCCGCGAAACTTTGGCCGTCATCGGGCCGAAAGGGAGAATTGAAAACATTCGCATCGTCGGCCCGCCGCGCGGGCAAACGCAGCTCGAGCTTTCGCGCACGGACGCGGTGGTCTTGGGGCTCGATCCACCGGTGCGTTATTCCGGCGATCTGCAAGGT
Organism: bacterium; assembly: GCA_044869275.1. GTDB lineage: Bacteria > Zhuqueibacterota > Zhuqueibacteria > Zhuqueibacterales > Zhuqueibacteraceae > JBIOXB01. Next base: position 5,353 of record JBIOXB010000242.1, on the reverse strand, counting down.
TCGCCGGGCGCGCGGCTGGCCGGCCCAAAGGGCGAAGTGATCTTGAACGAAGGCATCATTATTCCGCAGCGCCACATTCATATGAGCCCGGAGGACGCCAAAAAATTTGGCGTCAAGGATCGCGACCGCGTGATCGTCGCTCCCCTGCCGCAAACGCCACCGGCAGGCTCGGAAGCGCGCACGGTGATTTTCGACAACGTGTTGATTCGCGTGCACGAAACCTTTGTGCTCGATTTTCACCTGGATACGGACGAAGCCAATGCCTCGGGTTTGAAAAATGGCGACCAGGTGCGTTTGCTGGGGTTTGCGCAGGCCCATCGTGCCGAGCCGGAAATAACGCTGATTACGGAAAACGATGTGCGCCGGGCCATACTGCAAAAACGGAGAATCAAAGTCCCCGCCGGCGCCAAGATCACCCCCGCGGCCGCAGAGCTGGCGAAAGCGCACAAAACTTTCATTTGAGCAAGAAACGCTTACCCCGAACAAATTTTCATCCCTTGTCATCTCTCCCAAACACCTTCCGGATACTGTGCGCCGGAAACTGGCTGCCAGAACAAGTCGCTGTGCATGATTCGGCGCAAGTCTATGCTCCGCCCGCGCCGCATGCCGATCGCGCGCTTGCGTATTGGGAAAAGTTGACGGCGCGCGGCGACCAGTATCTGTTCAACGGCGAGCTCTTTCATTTGGAAAACTTCACGGCCACACACCAACGCCTGACGTTGCACCTCGGACGGACTTGCTATCGCGATCAAATCTACCACAACGCGCACGCGGAGGAATTGTCGCAGGCGTTTGGCGCGCGCACTGCGGTGCGCGGCTTGGGCGTGAGCGCGCTCGTTATTACGGCAGACGATTACCTGCCGATCATTCGCCGCGGCGCGCATCTCGGCGAAGAGCCGGGCAAGCTGGACGTCATCGGCGGGCACGCACATCCGGATCGACATTTCGCCCACGGCAAGCCAGATCTTTTTCGCGCGATTCTGGAAGAATTGGAAACCGAGTTAAATCTGCCCGCCGCCGCCGTGCGCACCCTGGTCTGCTGCGGCCTCGTTGAAAATCTACAAACCGCCAAACCCGACCTGGTGTTTTACGCCCGCGTGCGCAGCACCATGGCTGAAATCGAAAAGGAAAGGGCCGCGGCGGTTGAAGCCGATGAAATCACCGCGCTGCTGGCGGTGCCGCATACGGCCGCGGCAATTCGTCAGCATGTCGCGACGAATCGTGACGAACTGACGCCTTCTGCGCGGGCCTGTATGCAGCTCCTGGCGGATTCATGGCTGCCGGGCTTGGGCTGAAAAATGGCGCCGCGCCTCCGCGGTACGAATTTGTCTTACAAAGATGTGTGGCGACCCGTGATTTTTGTCGTGTGACGCTGACAGCGCGCGAGCGAAATGGCCCGTCGCGGATTTTGTCAACACGCTTACTTTTTTTCTTTGAAAAATCCCTGAAAAACCACACTGCGGAAACCGTGAAAAAAACTTCATATTGTTTCCGGTCCCCATTTTTCATGCAACCGGCACGGCATTTGCATTCGATCAGGCGTCAGCCCGGGGAAAGGATCGGCGGGCGGTGCCGGGGGGAGGATCAGGATGATTAGCAATTTTGAAGGACGCAACCATGAACAAATTTTGGAAAAAGATGGCCTTGATGTGCGCCGCCGGTGGCGCGCTGCTGGTACCTGCGCTTCCTGGTTTTGCAGAAGAACCCGAAACCTATACTTATTCCAGCTTTCAAATGCAGGCCAAGGTCTTGGCGCTCGAGCTCGAAATCCATCCACACCTGTTGCAGCAGGCGCGCGTACTGCGCGATCGTGACGGCGACGGCGAAATGAACCAGTTGGAATTCGATGAATCTCAAACCGCGATCCTGCATTACGTGCAGCAAAGAATCTTAGCGACGCTCAATGAGCGCATATTGCGCGCCGACAGTGCCGCGATTACTTATCGCTCCGCAGATTCCACGTCCGTACCCAACCGCGTTTATGTTACGTGCTGGTATGCGCTGCTGTTGAAGCCGTATCGCCTGGTTTTGCGCAACGAAATGTTCCAAGAATTGACCGAGCGCAGCCGGAATTATGGCATGCTGACGGACGGCAAGAACACTGTGGATTTCGAATTTCGCTCGCCCTCGGACAAAGCCTCCGCACCCGTCGAAATCGAGTTTGCGTCCTCCGGCGCCTGGCAATTGCTGGAACAAAATTCCGCAGCCATGAGCCCGGTGGCGTTTTGGAGTGTTGCCGGCAGCAGCGGCTTGCTGGCTCTGGCCGTGGTGGCGAAAGTGCGCGCCACGCTGAAGCGCCGCGCGCGCAACCACAAAAGAAAACGCCAGTCACCTTCCATCTCTGCGGCGAAGGAACATTTGCAATATCAACAAGTCTTGAACTAATTGCTCTCTTGATCGCAGCCACGGGCAGTCCCAATTTTTCGGGGCTGCCCGTTTTTTATCGCACCAGCCAAAATCAGGGTTGCTCTTGTGCCGGAATTTTTGATATATTGGCTGCACCAATCATTTCCCGCAATCTTGCTTCTATGCGATAGAAGCCGTGTCCCGCTCCCCGCGGGATAAATTTTTTTGCGCAACAGGCCGGCGAAAGAACCGCCGGTCCGGCGGCAGGCACGGTTCCGGCAAACAGGTTCGTCAAAATTTTCCATTCCTTGAACTTAGCGCCATCAGAGGAGGAGCGTGTATGTCATCCCCCATTACCACACGCAGTAAACACGGTTTGGAAATTCACGGCATTCGTAACGTTAACGAGCAATACTGGAATCTGACCTCAGCCGCGCTCTATGACGAAGCTCTTCGTCGCCGGGAGGGTACCTCTGCGCATCTCGGCCCGCTCGTGGTGCGCACCGGCCATCATACCGGCCGCTCGCCCAATGACAAATACCTCGTGAAAGAGCCTTCCAGCGAAAGAAATATTTGGTGGGGAAAAGTCAACCGCGCTTTCGACGCCGAAAAGTTCGGCACCCTGTACCAGCGACTGCTGGCATATATTCAAAACAAAGAAATCTTCATTCAGGATTGCTACGCCGGCGCCGATCCCCAATATCGTCTGCCGATCCGCATCATCACCGAAACCGCCTGGCACAATCTCTTCGCCCGTAATTTGTTCGTGCGGCCCAGATGGGAAGAGCTGGCCGAGCACAAGCCCGAGTTCACCGTCATCAACATGCCGCGCTTTCACGCCGTGCCGGAGAGTGACGGCACCAACTCCGAAGTGTTCATTATTGTGAATTTCGGACAGCGTCTGGTGATCATTGGCGGCACCAGTTATGCCGGTGAAATCAAGAAATCGATTTTCACGGTGTTGAACTACACGCTGCCGCTGCAGGAAGTTTTGTCCATGCATTGCTCGGCGAATGTCGGCAAGCAGGAAGACGTCGCGGTGTTCTTCGGACTTTCCGGCACGGGCAAAACCACGCTTTCCGCCGATCCCAACCGCCGCTTGATCGGCGACGACGAGCACGGGTGGAGCAAGACCGGCGTGTTCAATTTCGAAGGCGGTTGTTACGCGAAGGTGATCCGCCTTTCCAAAGAAGCCGAGCCGGAAATCTACGAAACCACGCGGCGTTTCGGCACCATTCTCGAAAATGTCACCTATGACGCTTACACACGCCGCTTGAATTTGGACGATGCTTCACTCACCGAAAATACGCGCGCGGCCTATCCCATCGGCTACATTTCCAATCACGAGCGCAGCGGCAGGGGAGGCCATCCGAAAAATATCATCATGCTCACCGCCGACGCCTTTGGCGTGATGCCGCCGATTGCGAAGCTCACGCCCGATCAGGCGATGTATCATTTTCTGTCCGGCTATACGGCGAAAGTGGCGGGCACGGAAAAAGGCCTGGGGAAAGAGCCGCAGGCCACGTTCAGCACCTGTTTCGGCGCACCGTTCATGGCTTTGCATCCGACGGTGTATGCCAAGATGCTCGGCGAAAAAATCGCGCAGCACAGAGTGCATTGCTGGATGGTCAACACCGGCTGGACCGGCGGGCCGTTCGGCGAGGGTCAGCGCATGAAGATTGCTTACACCCGTGCGATGATCAGTGCCGCGCTCGACGGCCGCCTGGCGCAAGTGCCAACAGAAGAAGATCCGTTTTTTGGCCTGCACATTCCGCAAACCTGTCCCGAAGTTCCCACCGAAGTCCTGAAGCCGCGCAACACGTGGAAAAATGGCAATGTCTATGATGAGAAGGCCAAATTCCTCGCCGGGCTTTTCCATAAGAATTTTGAGCAATTTTCCGCGGAGGTTTCGGAAGCCATCCGCGCAGCCGGGCCTCGCGCGGGGAGGTAATTTTTTTGACCACAGATCACACGGAGGCTGCGGATGGCACGGATCAAGCAAAGCAAAATGTCCGTGCAAATCCGTCTGATCCGCGTCATCCGCGTTCACAAGCTGTTATGCCCGCAAACGAGGTTGTTGTGGATTTTCTCACCTATCCGTAAACAAGCGGTCAGAATCAAATGTGAAGAGGAGGCTACCATGTTCTTCGGCAAAACCTGGGACGAATGGATCGGGCAATATGCCCAGAGCCATCAGAATTCCGTCAATCGCATTTGCCACACCATCGGCATTCCGTTAATTGCAGTGTCGGTTGTGCTGTTTGTCGCCGCACCGTTCGTACCGAACTTGTGGAAAGCGGCCCTGGCGCTGTTTGTAGTGGGATGGATCTTTCAATTCGTCGGCCATGCCTTCGAGGGCAAACCGCCGGAGTTTTTTCATGACTGGCGTTATTTGTTCGTGGGATTGCGTTGGTGGGTTGCCAAACTCCGCGGGCGCGCGTGAGCGGCGCCGGAGGCCGCAGGTAATGCGCCCGACAAATCCCCGGCCTCCGATCTGCATGCAACGATCTGATTTGGCAAAGTCCGGCAAGTTGACAATCTCGAGAATGCGAGGACAATTTCTATTCTCGCCACCCCATTTTGAGCAAACGCCTTTCGCGCGACAAGTGCATAATCTCGTCAAATGAGATTTCTTGATTCTTCTGCAAAAGCTCCAGCGCGCTGCGCAACGCTTGCTCGCATTCGGCCAGGCTTTGAAATCTTTCCGCCGCCAGCGGATGGCACGCGCGTGCGACAATCTCCGTGAGCAATGGCGGAAGCGGAAGACTTTGCGCCGCCGGCTCGGTATCGGCGGGCGGCGGGGCGGCGGGGGTTTCTGCCGGCTCCCCGGGCAGAACGCCGCTGATCGATTCACACAGAATCGCACCGAGGCTGAAGAGATCACTGGCGGCTTGCGGTGCTGCACCGGCGCGCCTTTCGGGCGCGCTGTATTGCCAGTTCGCCGGGTTGAGCAAATCGTTAGGATCGGGCTGGTCCACGAACAGCGGCACAAAAAAATCCGAAACCT
>JBIOXB010000241.1:0-73481 GCA_044869275.1 bacterium | reverse complement strand
CTTCAATTTCGGATACGACCTTTTGCTTGAAAGCAAGGCTGTAGCGTTTTTGAGGCCCGGGCTCTGACATAGACTAATCTCCTGAAATAGGTTCAAAACCTGTCAACCTATTTCAGGACGTGACACTTTTTGGCACCGACAAATTCTATCAGGAGGAACGATGAGCAAACATATTCTGACGGCATTGTTAGGCTGCCTGGTGGTGCAATCGCAAGCGCAAACCACGCTCAGCGTGCCTTACCAGCGCCTCATTTTGCCCAACGGCTTGAACGTGATTCTGCACGAAGACCACACCACGCCCACGGTAACCGTCAATGTCTGGTACCACGTGGGCTCGGCCCATGAAAAGCCGGGGCGCACGGGCTTTGCGCACTTGTTCGAGCACATTTTGTTTGAAGGCTCGAAGAACGTGCCTGAAGGCTCTTTCGATCAGTGGCTGGAGGCCGCGGGTGGCAACAACAACGGCTCGACCAACACCGACCGCACGAATTATTATGAAGATATCCCGGTGAGTGCGCTGGAGCTGACTTTGTTTCTCGAATCCGATCGCATGGGGAATTTGCTGGAAGCGATGACGCCCGGGAAAGTCGACGGCCAGCGCGACGTGGTGAAGAACGAGCGCCGGCAGCGCCTCGAAAACACGCCTTATGGCATGGCGTTCGTGGTCCTGGGGGAAAATCTCTATGCCCCGAATCATCCCTATCATTGGCCGACCATCGGTTACATGGATGATTTGACTGCCGCCGCATATGAGGATGTTGTCGAGTTTTTCAGGAAATATTACACGCCCGCCAATGCCAGTTTGGTGGTGGCGGGAGATATCGATCCCGTTCAAACGCGCCAGCTGGTGGAAAAATGGTTCAGCGACGTGCAAGGCCGGCCGCGCACCGAGCCCTTGGATGCGCCGCCGGCGTTTCTCGACAAAGAGAAGCGGGTAACGCTGGAAGATCGCGTGCAATTGCCACGAATTTACATGGCATGGCTCACTCCGCCGAAACTGAGCCCCGGCGATGCCGAGATGGATGTTGTTGCCAACGTGCTGGCGGGCGGCAAAAACTCGCGTTTGTACAAACGGCTGGTGTATGAATTGCAGATCGCCCAGGACGTGAGCGCGTTTCAAGCCTCGCGCGAATTGTCTTCTTTTTTTGGTATCATTGCCACCGCGCGCGATGGCCGCACGCTCGCGGAACTGGAGAAAGTGATGCAAGAAGAGATCGACAAACTCAAAGCCCAGCCGCCCGAAGCGCGCGAAGTGCAGCGCGTGATCAATCAATACGAAGCCGCGTATTTCGGCGGCCTCGAGCTGGTGAGCAGCAAGGCCGATCAGTTGAATGATTATTACAAAGTCACGGGCAACCCCGATTATTTCAACGAGGATTTGTCGCGGTATCTTGCGCTGGAACCGGAAGACGTGCGCAGCGCGGCGCTGAGCTTTTTGAAAAACGAGGCCCGCGTGATCTTGAGCATCGTGCCCAAGGGCAAACCGGATTTGGCCACGACGGGCAGCAAACTCATCACCGGCGAGCGGTCGTCCATCAATTGATCCATGGCTGAACTCAGAGACTTGTAGCCGCCCGGAGCGACACCAAGCTTGTCTCTGTAATACAAACTTGTAAAACTAGGTTTTCTCAGCAAGGTTTCTGACGTAGTTAGCTATAAGTGAGATCTTTGTAATTGAGCAGGGATTAATTCCACGCGGATTAAAAAACTACACGGATAGTTTGAAACTTCCGTGTGGTTTTTTGATCCGTGTGTAACCAATTTGGTTGCGGCTCTGTGGCGCTGTGAACCACTGTGTCGCCCAGTGCCGGTGTTGGAATCTTCTTGGTTTGAATATTTTGAAACCATATACATTGGCGAGAGACTGTCATGTTCACACCTATTCAAAATCGCATGGTTCTACTGTTTCTCTTGGTCGTCGTCATCAACGCCTTTGCGCAAAATCCCGATCGCAGCAAGCCGCCCGCGCTGGGTCCGCCGCCGACTTTGAAGGTGCCGCCGATGCAACGCTTGAAACTCTCCAACGGCTTGCCGGTTGTGCTGATCGAGAAAAGCCAGGTGCCGCTGGTGGATATTGTTTTACAGGTGAATACCGGTTCGGCCGTGGATCCCGACAAAAAGACCGGGCTGGCGAGTATGACCCTGGCGATGCTCGATGAGGGCGCGGGCACGCGCAACGCTCTGCAAATTGCGGACGAAATCGACTATCTCGGCGCCGAGCTTTCCACCGCCGCGGGTTATCATGCTTCCACAGTTTCATTGCACGTTCCGGTGGCTCGCCTGGAAGCTGCGCTCGCGGTCATGGCGGACGTCGCTTTGCGCCCCACTTTTCCCGGGGAGGAATTGGAGCGGCAGCGCAAGCAAAGGTTGACGGCGCTCGCACAAGCGCATGACAATCCCCAAACGATCGCGACATTGCTTTTGAATCGGGTGCTGTATGGCGAGCAGCATCCTTATGGCCGGCAAACCGGAGGAGTGGAAGCAAGTTTGCGCAGCTTCACGATGCAGGATTGCAGAGATTTCTACGCGAGATATTTTTTCAGCAACAATGCCACATTGATCATCGTGGGCGAGGTGACGGCGAAAACCGTCCTGCCCAAGCTGGAAGTTGCTTTCGGAAAATGGCAAGCCGGAAAGGCTCCGAGTGCGTCCTCGCCGGAAGTGCAGCAGGTGGGAGAGCGGCAGATTTATCTCGTGGACAAACCCGGCGCAGCCCAATCCGTGATCCGCATCGGCCGCATCGCCGCGACGCGCATGACGCCGGATTACTATGCGCTCACGGTGCTCAATACGATCCTCGGCGGCTCGTTCACTTCACGGCTGAATTACAATCTGCGGGAAACGCACGGCTATGCCTATAGCGCGGGCTCGAGCTTCGTGTTGCGGCCCTTGCCCGGCCCGTTCATTGCCAGTGCCTCCGTGCAAACGGAGGTCACCGACAAAGCCCTCACGGAATTCATCAAAGAATTGCAAGGCATTTTAGGCGAGATTACGGAGGAAGAATTGACGCGCGCGAGGAACTATGAAGCTTTGGGTTATCCCAAGGAATTTCAAACGACCGGCCAGATTGCAGGCGCGCTCACGGAGCTGGTCAGCTATGGCTTGCCGGACACTTATTTCAACGACTACGTCAAAAACATTTTGGCGGTGACGAAAGAGCAAGTGCAGGCGGCAGCCCGGAAGTATATTGATCCGAACAGAGTCGCCCTTGCTATCGTTGGCGATCGCGCCAAGATCGAAACCAGTGTGCGCGCGTTGAATTTGGGACCGGTCAAGGTGCTGACCACTGAAGAAGTATTGGGCAAACCGCCGAAGGTGGAGGGGACGGACTGAAGGTTGCGCGCCGAAATTTGAATTGACTGCTACACACGCGTTGTTTATATTGCCATGCTCGCTCTTTTAGGCGAGCATTTTTATTATGGACTAAACCGGATTGAGCGTGAAGATCATTTCCATAGACGACAAAAGCACGGGCGCAGAATTGGGCTTGCAACCCGGTGATGAGGTCTATCGCATCAATGGCCAGCGCGTGCGCGACATTCTCGATTATCGCTTCTTGATTACCGACGAGGCCGTGGAAATGGAGGTACGCCGCGAGGGGGAAGCGAGTGTTTTTGAAATCGAGAAGGATGCGGACGATTCCCTCGGCCTGAATTTCGCCCCGATCAAAATTCGCAAATGCGGTAATGACTGCATTTTCTGCTTTGTCGATCAGAACCCGGCAGGCATGCGTTCCACCATGTATTTCCGCGACGAGGATTTTCGCCTGTCCTTTCTGTCCGGACATTACGTTACGCTCTCGAATCTCTCACGCGCGGAGCTGGAGCGAATCGTGCGGCAGCGCCTGACGCCGCTGTTTATTTCCGTGCATGCCACCGATCCGGCGGTGCGCAAATTTTTGTTGGGCATTGATTACGACGACCGCTTGCTCGACAAATTCACTTATCTCACCCAGAACGGCATTACGCTGAACACGCAAATCGTATTGTGCCCCAGAATCAACGACGGCGAGGTGCTGCGCAAGACCTTGTGGGACTTGGCGAACTTCTATCCCGGCGTGCGCAGTGTGGCGATCGTGCCGGTGGGTTTGACACAACATCGTGAGGGATTGACCAGAATAGAGCCGGTGACGAAAGCATACGCGCAACAACTTTTGCGCCTTGCCGACGGATACGCGGCGCAATTTCGCGATCAATACGGCACGCATTTTGTTTATCCTTCGGACGAGTTTTACATTCTGGCCGGCGATGAAATTCCCCCCGCCAGCCGCTACGACGCCTTCGAGCAAATGGAAAACGGCGTCGGCATGCTGCGTGACTTGATGAATCATTTCAACCAGGTACAAAGCAAGCGCCTGCCGAAAAGTTTGCCGGTGCCGACAAAAGCAACACTGGTGAGCGCGACCTTGGCGGGCGGATTTGTCGACCAACACTTGATGCCGCGCTTGCGAGAGATCAAAAACTTTTTGCCGGAACTTCTGATTGTTAAGAATAACTTCTACGGCGAAAGCATCACCATCACCGGCTTGTTGACCGGGCAGGATATCTTTGCGGCGCTGGAAAAACGCGAAGTGGGCCGGGCGGTTTTTCTGCCGCAAAGCTGTGTGAATGATCGCGAGGTTTTCTTGGATGATTGGAAGCTGGCAGATCTACAAACGCGGCTGGGCGTGCCGGTGATTCCTTTGAAAAACGATTTTAGCCGGATGTTTCAATTTCTAGGCTGATCACATGACAGACCTGTTTTACGATCATGATATCGTTCAAGAAATCAAAACAATAAGTCCAAGAGTAAAAACGCTCGCGGGGGTTCTCCGCGCATGAAAAAAAAGCCCGTGGTTGCCATCATCGGCCGGCCCAATGTCGGCAAATCGACCTTGTTCAATCGTATTTTGAAGAAACGCGCGGCGATCGTGCACGATCTGCCGGGCGTCACGCGCGACCGCCACTATGACGAGGCAGACTGGGCCGGGCATGAATTCATTATCGTTGACACCGGCGGCTATTTTGCCGGCAGCGACAACGCCATCGAACAAGCCGTGCTCAAGCAGATCATTGAAGCGATTGCCGAAGCGGCAGTGATCGTTTTGGTGGTCGATGCCCAGACCGGCGCCACCGCGCTCGATGCCGAAATCGCACGTTTGCTGCAGCGCAGTGACAAGCCGGTTTTGCTGGCGGTCAATAAAATTGACGACAGCAGACACGAAGCGGAACAGGCGGACTTTTTTCGCCTGGGCTTGGGCGAACCCGTACCTATTTCAGCGGTTACGGGCAGGGCCATCGGCGATTTTCTGGATGCGCTGGTCGCAAAGCTGCCGCAGCATGCGCGCCGCAAAGCTGTGCTTGAAACAGACGAGGGCGTGGAGGTTAAAACAGACGCTTTGCATCTGGCCATCGTAGGCCGTCCCAATGTGGGAAAATCATCTTTGGTCAATGCCCTCTTGGGCCATGAAAAGGTGATTGTCACGGACATTGCCGGCACCACGCGGGACGCGATCGATACCGCGTTCCGGTACAAGAATCATGCTGTCGTTTTAATCGATACCGCGGGCTTGCGCAAAACCGCGCGTGTCAAAGAAGCCGTGGAGTTTTACAGCACGCTGCGCACGCGGGAAGCCCTGCGGCGCTGCAACGTGGCCGCGGTGGTAATCGATGCCGAACAGGGTGCGAGCGACCAGGATTTGCACATCGTGGCTGAAGTCGCCAAATTCAACAAAGGCATCGTCATCGCCGTGAACAAGTGGGACTTGATTGAAAAGGACGCCAGCACGGCGGAGGCCTTCCGGCGCGAGCTCGAAGAGCGCCTGCGCATCTACAGCTATGCGCCCATCATTTTCATTTCCGCCCAAACCAAACAGCGCGTATTCAAACTGATGGATCTGTGCCTGGAGGTTCATCAGGAGCGGGGCAAAGAGGTGCGTACCGCCGCATTGAACGAATTTTTGCAGGCAAGCCTGCAAAAATATCCCCCGCCTTCCATGGATCAGCGCGAGGTCAAGATCAAGTACATCACGCAAGTCAAAACCGCGCCGCCGGTGTTCGGGGTTTTTTGCAATCATCCGGAATCCGTGCCGCGCAGCTATCGCCAATACATTGAGAAAAGATTTCGCGCACGCTTTGGCTTTGCCGGCGTACCGGTGACGTTCAACTATCGCAAAAAGTGAATATCGATGAAAAGGACTTTCGGTTTATTTTTCGGATCGGTCTTGCTGTTGTTGTCGCGCGCCGCGGCGACGTTGGCGCAGGAACCCGTCAAGTGCGGATTTCCGGAGATCGCGGCTCTGCATGCGGCGAGCGCGTACGATGAGCATGCGCTTGGTCTATTGCAAGCTGCATTGCAACGCCCAACTTTGGATTCATCCTATGTCACACCCGATGGCCGCTTTAGGATTCATTACGAGATCGTCGGTCCAAATGCGGTGAATGCCACCTCCACCAACCCCGCCGGAGTGCCGGATTTTGTTTATGAAGCGGGCCGTGTGGCGCAACGCGCGCACACGGTGCTGGTGGATTCGCTGGGAATGCGGCAGCCGGCTGAGGATAACGGTGTGGACGGGCCGGAGTTCGATTTCTACATCGACAACCGTCCGGACCTCGAATACGGGCGAACCAACTTGGAGTTTGCAGGTGAAGGGAGCGGGCCGGCATATATCTTGATCGACAATGATTTCGGCCCAGGCTATTACACGCAAGGCCTGGACGGCTTGCGCGTCACCGTGGTGCACGAGTATTTCCACGCCGCACAATTGAATTACTATTTTCGCGACGAGGACATTTATTTTTTTGAAATCTCCTCGACGTGGTTTGAAGACTACGCTTATGACGGCATCAATGACTATTATGCCTATTTGCGCAGCTGGTTTCGCGAGCTGGAGCAGCCGCTCAACGAGCCTTCCGGCAACCATAAATACGGCTCATGTTTGTGGCTGCACTATTTGACCAAACGCCTGGGCACGACCGCGGTCGTGCGCACGATATGGGAAAGAGTTGTGAGCGAGCCGGCGGTCTTCGCCACGCGCCACGTGCTGCAATCACCCCCGTACAACCTGCCCATTGATCTCGCCACGCAGGAATTCTACAATTGGTGTTTCTTCACGGATTATCGTGCAGATGCGGTAAAATACTTTGAAGAAGGCGGGAATTACCCGGTGCTTCCTTTTAACGCTTCGAATTCTTTCCGCATCACCAGCAATGCCGCCTATGATTCCGACCTACCGCCGCTCGCCGCGCGTTATTATCGATTCATTCGCGCCGGCCAGGATTTGCAGTTTAATCTCCAAGTCGACACCGAGCCCGGCCGCTGGAGTTTGACCACGATCGCGGCCGAGGCGAATGAGGACTATGTGCTCAAGAGTGATCGCGCCCTGGCCACGATCAGCGTCGCTGGCCAGGACCGGGAGGACACGGTATTCGTTGCCGTGGCGAACGTCGGGCTGCCGCCGAACGCCAATCAATCTCCGTCTTCGGGTTTCCAGTTACGGGTGAGCTTGGGCGAACAACAAGAGCTGCCGAATGTGCTGGAGCCGCCCCGGCCCAATCCGGTGCGCCTCAGCCGCGGTGACATTTTGAAAATTCCGTTCCGTCTTAACGATCGCGTGGAAGTGCATTCCTACATTTATCGTGAAGACGGCCGTGTGGTGTGGAATCAGAATCTCGGCAGCCTGGCGGCGGGCCCGCATGAGGTGATTTGGAATGGCGTAAATAGTGACGGCGACAAAGTGGGCAGCGGTGTTTATTTCATGCGGCTGATCGCCGGCAGTTTCGTCGAATCCGTCAAGTTCGTGCTGCTCAATCAATAGCGCGGTTGACTTTTACGCTTTTATTCTATATACTCTTTGGCGAATTCAATTTGAAGCAGCTCTCCTGGCATTCGCACGCTACGAAAAACAATACTCTTCGGGATGGAAAAAATGGCTCGCGGGCGAGATTGGTTTTTGGGAGCATTGTTGCTGGCTGCGCTTGGCATCTTTCTTTTCTTCATCGCTTCGCTGTTTTTCGGTTCCGCCAATGAAGGCTTTGAATTGTCCGCCGGGCGGCACCTCGGCCTGGTCAAAGTCGAAGGCGTGATTTTAGAATCCGAAACGGTCGTCAAGGAAATCGAGCGCTTTGGCACAGACGGCAATGCGGCGGCGCTGATCGTGCGCATCGATAGTCCCGGCGGCGGCGTGGCCGCCAGTCAGGAAATTTACGAGGCCATCAAAAAAGTGCGCGACGAGGGCAAGTTCGTCATTGCTTCGATGGCCTCCGTGGCGGCGTCGGGCGGGTATTACGTGGCCTGCGGTGCGGATACGATCATGGCCAATGCCGGAACGACCACCGGCAGCATCGGCGTGATTGCGGAGCTGCTCAATACCACCGAACTCTTGCAGAAGATCGGCATCAAGTTCGAAATCATCAAAAGCGGCAAATTCAAGGACAGCGGCTCGCCGTGGCGGCCGATGACCGAGGAGGATCGCCGCTACTTTCAAAGTTATGTCGATGACGCTTACGATCAATTTGTCGGCGTGGTTTCCCGGGAACGCGGCCTGGAAAAAAGCGAGGTCATGAAATACGCTGACGGCCGGGTTTTCACCGGACAGCAGGCGCTGGAAAACAAGCTCATCGATTTGCTGGGCACGTATCAAGATGCCGTGGCGCTGGCGGGCAAAGTGGCCGGCCTTGAGGGCCGCCCGAGGGTGGTGACCCCGCACAAGCGCAAACTCACGCTGCTGGATTTGCTGTTCGGCGACGTGGAAGGATACTGGACGCGGATGCAAACGCTTCCCGTGCTGCGCTATCAAATGATTTGGTGAGGTGATCATGCCGGTTTACGAGTATTTGTGCAAGCAGTGCGACACGAAATTCGAGGAATTGCTGCGTGCGGGCGAATCCTGGCAGGCGCGCTGCCCGCATTGCGGTGCCGAGGAAGTCAATCGCTTGCTCTCACTATTCGCCGCCACCGGAAACGGTTCGAGCCAAAGTGCCGCGGCGCCCTCTGATTTTTCCGCCACCGCAGGTCAAGCTTGCGGCTGTGGCAGTTGTTCCTGTGGCGGACACTAGCGTGTGCGCCGTTTTTGTTCTGGCGTACTCTTGCGCCTCCCCTCCGGGGAGCGGTGGAAGATGGTGGCGCGGTGCTCAGAGTGGAAAGCATGCCTGCGGCCCGGCCACCTCAAATGTCTCTCGAACACATCAAAAAAATCAAGCCGTGAAGGAGGTGATACACTTTGCCCAGCGGTAAAAAACGCAAACGGCATAAGATGGCTACGCACAAGCGCAAGAAACGCTTGAGAAAAAATCGTCACAAGAAAAAACTCAGATAAGCAATGGGCGTTTTGTCGCAGTCATGGCGGAGATTCTCCTGACGCGACAAAGCGCCCGTGTTTTAGTTTCGCCCGATTCCGCTGGTTTAGGACATGTCTTCCCCTCGCCACTACAAAGTCCTGCTCATCGACGATACCGTCAGAATGCATGATCTCGTGCGCGCCCACCTGGAACCTTCCGGCTATAAATTGCTCTCCGCTCATGATGGCGCCGAAGGCCTAAAAGCGGTGCTGGCGCATCGCCCCGATCTGGTGCTGTTGGATTACGTCATGCCCAACATGAATGGCGCGGAAGTTTTTGCGGAGCTCAAGCAGAATCCGCTCTATCGCGAAGTGTGCGACACGCCCGTCATCATGCTCACGGCCAAGCACGACGATGACAACACCAAAACGGCGCTGCTCGAGCAGGGCGTGAGCGCGTATCTGCAGAAGCCCTTCGGCCTGCGCGAGTTGACCAACGTCATCGAAAATGTCTTCATCATTTCCGATATTCAACGCCGCAACCGCCAGCTGGCGCAGGAAGTGCAGACCACGCGCGATTACCTCGAACTGCTGATGCGCACCGCGCCCATCGGCATTTTTTCCACGGATCCCGAAGGCCGCCTGCGGCAGGCCAATCGCGTGTTATCGCGTTTGCTCGGTGGCGAAGAACAAGCACTGGTGAACCAGAGCGTTTTTGACGCGCCCCTGTTGCGCGATACGTTTCTGCGCACCGCCGTAGCACGCGTGCTCACCGGCCAGACCTCGTGGCGGATTCGCCATTTTCACTTTACCAAGAACGGGGAGCGCCATCGCGTTCTGAACGTGCACAGCGTGCCCCTGCAAAAAGCTTCGGGTGAATTGGACGGCGTCGTCGGGGTGGTGGAAGACGTCACCGAAACGCAAAAGCGCGACGAGCAACTGCAAATGCTCTCCACCATCGGCCTGGCGCTGCAGAGCGTGATCGACCTGGATGATTTACTGCATTTGATTTTGACCGCGATCACCGCGGGCCCGGCCTTCGGCTACACGCGTGCGATGATCTTCTTGATGGATCGCACCCGCCAGAATTTGCTGGGTAAAATGGGCGTCGGCCCGGCGAATGAGGAAGAAGCGCATCGCGTGTGGGAAGATTTGGCCAGAGAGCACATCTCGCTCGAAGATTTTCTGGAAAAGTACGGCAAACACCGGCCCAAAACCGCCACGCCCCTCGATGCCCTGGTGCGGCAGCAGGCCATTCCCGTGGATGCAAAGGGCTCGGATTTTCTCAAACAAATCTTGCAGCGCCATACTTATCGCGGCCCGCTGGGCAAACCTGAATCCTCCGCCTGCCAGCAGATTTTTTCCGCGCTGCGGCTCTCCGATTTTGTCGCAGTGCCCTTGGTGGCGAAGGATTTTTTGATGGGGTTCATCCTCGCCGATAATTTCTTCAGCAAATTGCCCATCGATGCCGATCATATTTCCTTGCTGGAACTGTTCGCCAGCCAGGCGGCGCAGGCCATCGAGAAGGCGGAAACTTATCGCCGCCTGGCGCTGGAAAAGCGCAAGCTCGAGCGCGCCTACGAAGAATTGCAGGCGACGCACAAACGCCTGGTGCATGCCGAACGCTTGGCGGCGATCGGAAAAATGGCCGCGCACGTCGCGCATGAAATCCGCAATCCCCTGGTGACCATCGGCGGGTTCGCGCGCACGCTCACCCGCCAAACGCAAGACGGGGAAGAGCTCAGGGCCACCACTGCGATTATTGCCAGCGAAGTGCTTCGCCTGGAAAGAATACTGGCCGACGTCCTGGATTTCACGCGCTTGCCTTCGTCCTCACGGCAAAGCGTGGAACTCAATCGCAGTGTGGAAGATGTTTGCACCCTGCTGCAGGGCGAAGCGCAAGCCAGCCACGTCACGATCAAAAAGAACCTCGATCTCGCATTGCCGAACATGCTGCTCGATCCCGTACAGATGAATCAACTGCTGTTGAATTTGATGCGCAACGGCATTCAAGCCATGACCAATGGCGGCGAGCTGGAAGTGAGCACGATCCGCTTGTCGCCGCTCAAGCACCGTCTGGTCGTGCGTGACACCGGCAGCGGCATTAAACCCGAGCTCATGGACAATATCTTCACGCCTTTCTTTACGACCAAGCTGCACGGCACCGGCTTGGGCCTGGCGATATGCCGGCACATCGTCAACGAACACGGCGGGGAAATTACCGTGCAGTCGGAGGTCGGAAAGGGCACGAGATTCATTGTCGATCTTCCCATCAATCCGCAGCCGGCGCAGGAAAAAAATCAAGTGGAGACGCCTGAAGAACAGGAGAGGGGTTCGGCTTCACCGTATTTGATTTGAAATCTCGCTCGGCATACCGAATGAGTTTTTTGAGGGGAGCTCCAAGTGTTAAGCAGACATCCGGCGGCATGAGCGCCACCTCGATCCGCATAAAAAATCTTCGCCCTGTGAAAAAATCTTCCTCCACAATTTCTCCCGCGGCCACACGCGAGGTTTTCACCATCTCGGAGCTCACGCGGTGCATCAAATCTTTGCTGGAAAACGAATTGCCGCCGCTCTGGGTGAGTGGTGAAATCTCCAATTTCAAACGCCACGACTCCGGCCATTTTTATTTTTCCTTGAAGGATGAGGGCGCGCAGATTCCCGTCGTGATGTGGGCCGGCCGCAACCGCGGGCTGTATTTTGTGCCCCGCGACGGCATGCAAGTGCTGGTCCACGGCCAAATCACGGTTTATGAAAAACGCGGCTATTACCAGCTCGAAGCCTGGCAAATGCAGCCTGCAGGGCTGGGCGCGTTGCAGGCAGCTTTCGAACAGCTCAAAATAAGACTGGCGCAAGAGGGATTGTTCGACGCCGCCCACAAGATCTCTTTGCCGAGATTTCCGCAAGGCGTGGGGCTGGTCACCTCGCCCACCGGCGCGGCGCTTCACGACTTGATCAGCGTTTTGCGCCGGCGCTGGCCGGGCATCAAAATCATTCTGCGGCCGGTGCGCGTACAAGGCCACGGTGCTGCCGAAGAAATCGCGCAAGCGATTGCGGAGTTCAATGAATATGGGCAGGTCGAATTGTTGATTGTGGGCCGGGGCGGAGGCTCGCTCGAAGATTTGTGGCCGTTCAACGAAGAAATTGTCGCACGCGCGATTTACGCCAGCGCTTTGCCGGTCATCTCCGCCGTTGGCCATGAGATTGATTTCAGCATCAGCGATTTTGTTGCCGACGTGCGCGCTGCCACACCCTCCGCCGCCGCGGAGATAGCCGTGCCCGATGCGGATGAAATACGGCGCGGCTTGCGGCATCTCATGCAGCGCGCACTCCTGCATTGGCAAAGGAATTTGCAGGCTTGGCGCGAGCGCTTGTCGCGATTTCAAAGCAGTTACGGCATGCATCGGCCGGCAGACGTGCTGCGCCAACGCCGCCAGGAGCTCGATGAGCAGCAGCGCCGCCTCCTGCAAGCCACGCGCCAGATCTTGCGGCAACAGCAAAATGGCTTGAACGGAGTTTACCATCGCTTGCAGGCGCTCAGCCATGAAAATGTGCTGCGCCGCGGCTTTGCGCTGGTGTGGCGTGAGCGCGATCAGAAGCTCATGCGGGACGCCGGCAATATCCAAGAAGAAGAAATGGTCCGCATTCAGTTCGCGCGCGATGCCGCGCGCGCGCAAATCAAGGAAAAAATAAAGGGGAGGGGTCCGCGATGAAAAAGCCTGCTAAAACTTCCGTTGCTCCCGAGGGCGCTTTTGCCTTTGAAGCGGCGATGCAACGTCTCGATGACATTGTCGCACAGCTCGAGCAGGGTGAGATCGCGCTCGACGAGGCGGTCAAAATTTTCGAGGAAGGCATGGAGCTTTACCGCCGCTGCTCGCAACGTTTGCAGGAAGTGGAAAAAAAGATCGAGCGCTTGGTCAAAACCGAGCGCGGCTTCCAGTTGGAATTGATCGAAGCAAGGGAAGAAGAATAATTTCACCTCGAACCGGACTATGCGCTTTGCCATTCTTGCCAATCTGCGCCACACGGCCATAAAAGAAATCGTGCCACCCTGGCTGAACTGGCTGTCCCGCCGGGCGGAGGTGGTGGTGGCCGAAGATCTCGCGCAGTTTTTGAATTTGCCGGCTGCAGGCCTAACCATCGCGCCATACCCGCAGGTGTTTCGCGGCTGCGATATGGTGATCTCGCTCGGCGGCGACGGCACGATTCTCTCGACCGCGCACCTGATTGGCCGCGAAGCCGTGCCGATTTTAGGGGTGAAATTCGGGGGCTTGGGCTTTTTAGTAGAAATAGGGCCGGAGGAATTCTATCCCGCACTGGAGGGCATCCTGGCGGGGAATTATGCCATCCAGAAGCGCATGGTGCTGCAGGCGCGCGTGCTGTGCGAGGCGGCGCCCGCGACCCTGTATGCCATGAACGATTTTGTCATCGACCGCGGCGGGCATTATCGCATTGTACGCCTGAAGACTCACATCGACAATGAGTATCTGAGCACTTATATTGCTGACGGGCTGATCATCGCGACGCCCACGGGCTCGACCGCCTATTCGCTTTCTGCTGGCGGACCCATTTTGTCGCCGGAAATGAACGCGCTGGTCATCACCCCGGTGTGCCCGCATTCCCTGAGCGCACGGCCGGTGGTCATTCCCGACGAGAAAATCGTGCGTGTGGAATTGAGCGGCGGCGAAATCCAGATCAGTCTTTCCGCGGACGGGCAAAATATTCGCAAAATCGCGCCTGGCACGCCCGTGGAAATCCGCAAAGCGGATTATAGCATCAAGCTCGTGCGCAAAATCGGACCGCACTCTGCCGGGTTTTACGACCTGCTGCGCGCGAAATTGCATTGGGGAGAGGATGTGAGAAAATGACTTCGTTCGCCGCCCTTGCTTTTTTGCGCCCACGTGTTAAATTGTCGCACCGTGCTCTGCTCTTGTCATTTTGATCGGCAATACTTCATGAAATCTCCGCATGAAAACGGCGATGCCAAAGATGATGCCAGCACACCGCTGATGCGGCAATACTTGGCGATCAAGGCGCAACACCAGGACGCCATCTTGTTTTTCCGCATGGGCGATTTTTATGAGATGTTCTATGACGACGCCAAAACCGCCAGTGCCGTGCTGGGATTGACGCTCACGGCGCGTGCGCACGGGAAAGCGGCGGAAGTGCCGCTGGCCGGGTTTCCGCATCACGCGCTTGAAACGTATCTCACTAAAATGGTCCGCGCCGGGCATCGCGTCGCCATTTGCGAGCAGACCGAAGACCCGAAACTGGCAAAAATCATCGTCAAGCGCGAAGTCACGGAAATTGTCACACCCGGCACCACGCTGGCCGATGGTTTGTTGACCAGCCGCCGCAATAATTTTTTGTTGTCGCTCTACCCTCATAAGAAGCTGGTGGGCATGGCGCAGCTCGATTTTTCGACCGGCGAGTTTCTGGCCGATGAATTTTCCGTGGAATGCTTGCCGGAGGTTCTGCAAGACATCGAGCCTTCGGAAATTCTAATTGCGGCCGAATATGCGGATTGGCTGCAGCAGCAATTGCGCCATTCGCCCGGTGCCCTGGTGACCACACGCGAGGGCTGGTTATTTGCGTACGATCATGCATATGCGACGCTCACCCGTCACTTTCGCACGCTCACGCTCAAAGGATTTGGCTGTGATGATTTGACTTGTGGAATAAGCGCCGCCGGTGCGGCGTTAGCTTATGTGGCCGAAACGCAAAAAGGCCGGTTGCAGCACCTCACCACCATGGCGCGGCGGCACGCGCAGGAGTTTGTCGCGCTCGACCCTTCGACCCGGCGAAATTTGGAGTTGATTCGTGGGCTGCGGGGAGACAGCCAGCACGCCACTTTGCTCAGCGTGCTGGATCGCACGCGCACCGCCATGGGCGGCCGCATGCTCTTGCAATGGATTTTACACCCGCTGTGCCAGATCGATCCGATTCGCGAGCGCCACGATGCGGTGGAAGAGTTTATCGGCAAGAGTCGCGTGCGCGATCAACTCGCCGACATGCTGCGCGGTCTCGGCGATCTGGAAAGATTGATCTCAAAAGTCAGCACGGCGCGCGCCAACGCGCGGGAATTATGCGCGGTGCGCGCCACGCAAGAACAACTTCCAGTGATTAAAGGCCTGCTGCAGGAATTCGAAAGCCGCGTGTTGCGGGAAAACACCGCCCGGCTCGAGCCGCTGCCGGAATTGACGCTGGAATTGCGCCGCGCGCTGGTCGAGGATCCGCCCTTGTCGATCACGGAAGGCAATATTTTCCGGCCGGGCTACTCGAGCGAGCTGGATCAATTGCGCCATTTGACCGCGCATGGCAAGGATTGGATTGCGAAACTGCAAGCTACCGAGCGTGAGCGCAGCGGCATCAGCTCTTTGAAGGTGGGATACAATAAAGTCTTCGGCTATTATATCGAAGTGACGAATCCCAATCTGGCCAAAGTGCCGGAATCGTACATTCGCAAGCAGACCTTGTCAAATGCCGAGCGCTACATTACGCCGGAATTGAAAGAATATGAAGAGCAAGTGCTGCAAGCCGAAGAAAAGATGGTCACGCTCGAATATCAGCTCTTTGAGGCCTTGCGGCAAAAGGTCGCGGCGCAAGCCGCGGCTCTGCAAAAAAATGCCCGGGCCCTGGCCATGATTGATTGCTTGCTTGCTTTGGCGGAGCTGGCGCAGGCGCAAAAGTATGTCCGCCCGAGCATGGATGATTCCGCGATTTTGGAGATCAAGCAGGGCCGGCATCCGGTCGTGGAAAAACTGCTGCCCTTTGGCGAAACGTTCGTGCCGAATGACACTTATCTCGATGATCAAGGCCATCAGATTCTGCTAATTACCGGGCCGAACATGGCGGGCAAATCGACTTATTTACGTCAAGTGGCGTTGATCGTTTTGATGGCACAACTCGGCTCATTTGTGCCGGCAGCGGAAGCGCGCATCGGAGTCGTGGATAAAATCTTCACGCGCGTCGGCGCTTCGGACAATCTTGCCGGCGGGGAAAGCACTTTCTTGGTTGAAATGAACGAAACCGCAAACATTCTCAACAATGCCACGCCTCGCAGCTTGGTGTTATTGGATGAAATCGGGCGCGGCACGAGCACTTATGACGGCTTGTCGATTGCATGGGCGGTAATCGAATACATGCACGATAATCCCAAAATCGCCGCGCGCACCTTGTTCGCGACGCACTACCATGAACTGACCGAATTGGCCAATCGCCACGCGCGCGTGAAGAACTACAATGTCTTGGTGAAAGAATGGGGTGATCAAGTGGTCTTTCTGCGCCGCATCGTCGAAGGTGGTTGCGATCACAGCTATGGCATCCAAGTTGCCCAACTGGCTGGCATGCCGTCGGCAGTCATTCAGCGTGCCAAACAAGTTTTGACGAAACTGGAGCAACAATCCATTGAACGCGGCAATCTGCCGGAAGGGAATAATTCACTTGCAAGTGCCAGACAGGTTGACTTATTTTCTGAACAAGAGTTCAGCTTGCGGGAGGAGCTGTTGGCATTAGAAGTGGATGGCATGACGCCTTTACAGGCTTTGCAGAAGTTGGCGGAATTGCAAAATATAGTCTCTAATGGAAACCCTTTGAAGAATCGTAAGTTGAATCAATAAGTTTGGCTCTTTTCAGAATGAATTCGTCCTGCATTTAATTGAGAGCGGCACCCGTAATTGGAATAGAGGCTCTGCCAACGAGCAAACTCAGCTCAGACGACCAGAATCTTGAGTAACCTAACAATGCTTAAACGCCTTTTTTCGCTTTCGGTTTTTTCCCAGCTTTTCATCGCCGCACTCGGTTTCGCCGGGGACAGCTTCCGTACCGCCAAATACGGCGGTGAATTTTTGACTTTGGGTGCGGGCGGCCGGGGACTGGGCATGGGCAGCGCCTATAGCGCACTCGCCAACGATGTCACCGCCGGCTATTGGAATCCCGCCGGGTTGGCGCAGCTCGAATATCCACAAATCATGCTCATGCATTCGGAACAGTTCGAGGGCGTGGTCAACTACAACTACGGCAGTTTTGCCATGCCGCTGGGCGCAAATCGCAGCCTGGGCGTTGGCTTGATTCGTCTGGGTGTGGATGATATTTTTGTCACCAAGCTCACCAATCCCGAGCTCAAGTTGGACGCGACGAACAAGCCTTATAAAGAGCGAACGATCTCAGACGCGGAATATGCCCTGTTCTTGAGTTATGCCTCGCAGAAAAGCGAAAGATGGTCGTGGGGCGCCAATGTCAAAATCATTCACAAGAGCATCGGAGATTTCTCCGCCTGGGGGTTGGGCTTTGATCTGGCAACGCTGTTCAAGCCGGTCGGCGATTTGCAGATCGGATTGAATTTGCAGGATCTGACCACGACCGTCCTGGCTTGGAACACCGGCGCGCGCGAAATCATCATACCGACCTTGAAAGCAGGCGTCGCCTATCCCTTGCAGATCAAGGGGCTGGGCGGATCCATGGCGCCCGCCCTGGATTTCGACATTCGCTTCGAAGGCCGTGACTATGCCGCGCAGTTTTCCTCCGGCCCGGTGAGCGTGGATTCGCATCTAGGTTGGGAATATCAATTTCGCGAAGTCGTCGCCTTGCGGTTGGGATCGGACATAGGCAATTTCACCGCCGGCGCTGGGATTATCCTGCAAAAATTTCAGTTTGATTATGCCTTCCTGAGCCACGACGATTTGGGCAATTCCCACCGCGTGTCGGCGAGATTCTCCTTCGAAAATCCTAAATACCGCCGCCAGCGCTAGAGATCAATTGCGCCAATCGTACGTTACGACAAATGAAGAACTTCAAGGCAGCTCTCCTTCCTTGAAGTTCTTTTTTTGCGCAGGAACTGATCTTATGAGGTATGCCCAGGGCTTTCCACGAAGAGAGCAGGAAAGGACCTAATGAACAGCTGCAAACAAAAATGGTGTCCTAATAATCACGAGGCCAGGACCGCCCCCAAAAAAAATCAGAAAAAACTTATTGTATGTTATCAATGATTTTCGTAAAATCTAACTTAATTGTAAATTGTAACTTAATGCGTGATTGAAACTGCCCTAAGTTGCATTCGCCGCGTATCCAGACCAGTAGAATGGATGAACAGGTGCGACAGTATGCTCAGTAATTTGCACTCAGCCGGAACCCGTTGCGCATGATAACCAGCATGACAGGATTTGGCAGAGGAGAAGAGGCACGCGATGGTTTCGCTTGCCAAGTCGAAGTGCGCTCCTTAAACCATCGTTTTTTGGATGTTGTGTTGAAGCTGCCGCGCGGGCTGAGCTTTTATGAAGACGCGGCAAAAGAAATCGTGCGCAAACATCTCTCGCGCGGCCGCATCAGTCTGTCGGTGAGTCTGAACAGCGAGCAGAATCCCGGACTGGGCTTGCGCATCGATACGGAAGCGGCACAACAGTACAAGCGCCTGTTGGAGACGCTGCGCGACACGCTCCAATTGGAAGGGCCGATCACGATCGATCATATTTTGCATTTTTCCGAGGTTCTGGCGCTGGAGAATTCGGTCGAGCTGCCCGAGCAAGCGTGGGAGTGTGTGCAATGCGCCATTGAAAGAGCTGTGCGGGATTTGAATGAGATGCGGCGGCGCGAAGGCGTCGAGATTTCCGCCGACCTGGCAAATCGCCTCAAGATTCTGGATGACACTTTGAACGAAATCGAGGCGCGCTCGGCCGCCCGGCGCAAGGAAGAGTTTCATAAGCTGTATCAGCGCCTGAAGGAATATATTGCCACTCGCGAGCTGGATCCCCAGCGTCTCGAACTGGAGGTGGCTTTATTGGCCGACCGCGTCGACGTCACGGAGGAATGCATTCGCTTTCGCAGCCATAACAAGCTGTTTCAGGAGGCCATGCAAGACCCTGAGTCACCGGGGCGCAAGCTGAATTTCTTGCTGCAGGAGATGAACCGCGAAGCCAACACCCTTGGCGCCAAAGCGAATGAAGCCGCGATCGCGCACTTGGTGGTCAAGATCAAGGAAGAAGTTGAAAAGCTGCGTGAACAAATCCAGAATATCGAATGAACACCATGCCGGCCGTGCCGTCCGGGGAGGCCAGTACCGACCAGCCAAAACCAGGAAACGGCTTTTTGGTCGTGTTGTCGGCGCCGTCCGGGGGCGGGAAAACGACGATTTTGCAGTGCCTGCTCAAAAGTGGGGAAGCGGATTTTCAATATTCTGTTTCAGCGACCACACGCCGGCCGCGCCCCGGTGAAGTCCATGGCCGGGACTACCTTTTCCTTCCGCTGGAAGAGTTTCAGCGGCGGGCGGAAGCCGGCGAGTTCATTGAATATGCGCAAGTGCACGGGAATTTTTATGGCACGCCGCGCGCCAGCGTGGAGCAGGGCATTGTGCTGGGCAAAATCGTGCTGCTGGACTTGGACGTGCAAGGGGGCCTGAACGTCAAGCGGCAAATGGGTGCGCGCGCGGTTTTGATCTTCATCCAGCCGCCCTCGCTGCACGCTTTGCGCGAGCGGCTGGAAACACGCAACACCGACAGGCCGGAAGACATCGCGGCGCGCATGGAAACGGCGCGGCTGGAGCTGCAACAAGCCGCACACTACGATCATGTCGTCCTCAATCTGGAACTGGAACATACCGTGTGTGAAGTGCGGGAAATTATCAATCAGCACCGTCAACAAACTGCCCACCCAGAAGGCTGGGCCTAATCGAATACTGGACGTGATTTTGGAGGTTTTTCATGGTAAGCACTGTTCCGCTGGAAGATTTGGAAAAACATGCGGGCAACATTTATGAAGCCATTGTCGTGATCGCCAAGCGTGCGCGGCAGATCAACGACGATCAGAAACGCTTCATTGAGCAAGAACTGGGTTATGACAGCGCGGCGGACAACCCCAATGCCGACGACGATTCTGATTTGGAAGAAAACCACGAGGAGCGCAGGATTACGCCAGTCAAAATTTTCCGTTTGCCCAAGCCGACGACCATTTCGCTGGATGAGATGCTCAACGGCAAATTGCAATTTCAATATAAAGAAGCGCAGCCAGAAGAGAATTAGCCGCAGCGGCTGATGCTCGCGGCGGCGGTACAGTGCTTTTTTTGCTGGAATTTTCCGTGCCTTTCTCCGGGAAAAAGATCGTCATGGGCGTGAGTGGCGGCATCGCGGCCTACAAGAGCTGCGAAGTCGTGCGCGAGTTGCGCCGCCGGGGCGCCGCAGTGCGGGTGATGATGACGGCCGCGGCGAAGGAATTCGTGGGGCCATTGACCTTTGCGGCGCTCACCGAACACCCGGTGCTGCTCGATCATCTGGCCTTGAGCAGTTCCGGCGAAATCGAGCATATTCGCTGGTCGCGCTGGCCCGAGGTGCTGGTCGTGTGTCCGGCAACCGCCAATACGCTCGCACGCCTGGCTCACGGCTTCGCCGATGATGCCATTAGTGCCACCATTCGCGCGGCGCGTGTGCCCGTGGTGATCTGTCCGGCCATGAATGCGGCGATGTGGGAGGACCCGCTGGTGCAAAGCAACGTAGAGCGCCTGCGCCAGACGGACTATCGTTTCGTCGATCCTGAATTCGGGGCGCTGGCCACGGCGGCAGAGGGCGAAGGATGGGGCCGGCTCGCGCGCCTGGAATGGATTCTCACGGCAATTTTGTCCGCGCTGCAGCCGCACCGTCCTTTGCAGGGCAAGAAAATCCTGGTCACCGCGGGCCGCACGGAGGAATACTTCGATCCGGTGCGCATGTTGACCAATCCTGCCACCGGCAAAATGGGATTTGCGCTGGCAGAAGCTGCAATCGCACTGGGTGCAAAAGAGGTCGTGCTCGTGCACGGCCCCAGTTCTTTGCCTCCGCCGTATCAGGTGAAAATGGTGGCGGTGACGAGCGCGGCAGAAATGGCGCAAGCGGTGGCTGCCCATTATGCCGGCGTGGATATTTTGGCGATGGCCGCGGCAGTTTCTGATTATCGCCCGCGCGCGGCCGCGGCCGAGAAAATCAAAAAACTTTCCAGCGAATTGACGCTCACGCTCGAAGCGACTGAAGACATCCTGCAAGCTTTGGGCAAGAGAAAATCTCAAGCCCTGCATGTGGGTTTCGCCGTGGAAACCGAAAACGGGCAGCAGCACGCCACGGAAAAATTACAGCGCAAGAATTTGGATCTGATCGTGCTGAACAATCCCAAGCATGAAGGCGCGGGCTTCGGCACGGATACCAATCTCGCAGTAACGATTGACCGCAACCAGCAAGTTGAAACATTGCCCAAGATGTCGAAGCTGGAGCTGGCGTTTCACATTTTCCGGCGGGTGATGGCGCTGGCTGGGCAATAAGGCGAACTCGAACTCCACTCGGCATTTTTTAGTTTGAACGAACGTAAAGACAATCGCGGCGAAGACTCTGGCCGGGATCAGCATCTCAAGAAACTCTCCGCCGATCAATTGATTGACCGCCTGCCGCCGCAGGACTTGCACGCCGAGCGCGCCGTCTTGGGCGCGATGCTGCAAGAGAGCGGTGCGGTGAGCAAAGCCTTCGAAATCTTGGAAGATTGGGTGTTTTATACCAGCAACCATCAAAAAATCTTCCAGGCCATGCAGGCACTGTTCGAGCACAACCATCCCATCGACGTGCTCACCACCGGAGCGCAATTGCAGCGCATGCAGGCGCTCGACAGTGTGGGTGGAAATTATTATCTCACGGAATTGGTTGCCAGCGTGCCTTCGGCGGCGAATGCCGAGTATCACGCGCGTCTGGTGCTGGAAAAGGCGCTCTTGCGCCGGCTTATCGGCGTGGCCACGGAAATCTCTGCGGAAGCGTTCGAGGCCAAAGAGCCGGTGGACGAATTGCTGGACAAAGCCGAGCAGCGCATTTTCGCGCTCTCGGAGCGCGGCTTGCGCCGCGGCTTCGAATCCATCAATCCGGTGCTGCACAAAACGTTCGAGCAGATCGAATCCTATCACAAGCGCGGGGGAGGCGTCACCGGCGTGGCCACCGGGTTCAAAGACCTGGATGAAATCACTTCCGGCTTGCAGCCTGCGGATCTCATCATCGTCGCGGGGCGGCCGTCGATGGGCAAAACGGCTTTCTGCTTGAACATGGCACGCAACGTCGCGGTGGACAGCAAGATCGGCGTTGGCATTTTTTCGCTCGAGATGGCGAATTACCAGCTCGCCATGCGCATGCTCTGCAGTGAAGCGCGCGTCAATTCTCACCTCGTGCGCACGGGCAAACTGCCGACCACGCAATTCAAACGCCTGGTGACGGGCGTCGGCAGGCTGGCCGAAGCGCCACTTTTCATCGACGACACCCCCGCGCTCTCGGTGATGGAAATCCGCGCCAAAGCGCGGCGGCTGGTGGCGGAAAAAAATGTCGGATTGTTCATCGTCGATTATCTCCAGCTCGTGCGCGGGCCGCGCACCGCGGAAAGCCGGCAAATTGAAATCTCCATGATTTCGCAAGCACTCAAGGCGCTGGCGAAAGAACTGAGCGTGCCGGTGATCGCCTTGTCGCAGCTCTCGCGCGCGGTGGAGCAGCGCACCGGGGACAAGCGCCCACAGCTTTCCGACTTGCGCGAATCCGGCGCCATCGAGCAGGACGCCGACGTGGTCATGTTCATCTATCGCCCGGAAGTCTATACCAAAGAACTGAACGACAGCACCGCGGAAATCATCATCGGCAAGCAGAGAAACGGCCCGACCGGCACCGTCAACCTGATGTTCTTGAAAGATTATGTGTTGTTCGCCAACTTGGACCGGTTCACCTCGGAACCCGTAAACGTGGTCAGTGAATCGCCTTTCTGACGGTATGGCGAATCCATCTTGGGACTTGCTGCAGGGGAAGCTGTACCATGGACACTATAAAATTTGACAAGGCTTTCAGCCGGATCGTGCGCCGCCTCAAACGCTACAGCCAGCATGCGGTCGATTACGATTTGTTGCGGCGCGCTTATGAATTCAGCCAGGAAGCGCATCGCCACCAATTGCGCAAATCCGGCGCGCCCTACTTCGAGCATTGCATCGAGGTCGCCAAGATTCTCAGCGATCTGCGCATGGATCATATCACCATCGCCGGCGGCTTGCTGCACGACGTGGTGGAGGATACCGGCATCCAGATCGCCGAAGTGGAGGAAAAATTCGGCGCGGAAATCGCCGGCTTGGTCGACGGGGTGACCAAGATCTCGGAATTGAAGTTCGACAGCGTGGAAGTGCGACAGGCGGAAAACTTTCGGAAGATGCTGCTGTCCATGATCAAGGACATACGCGTCATCCTGATCAAGTTCGCCGACCGGCTGCACAACATGCGTACGATCGAATATCTCCCCGAGCGCAAGCAGCACCGCATCGCGCTTGAAACGCGCGAGATTTATGCGCCTTTGGCGCACCGTTTGGGCATCGCCAGGATCAAGTGGGAATTGGAAGATTTGTGCTTCAAAACCCTGACACCCAAGGCCTATTGGGAATTGGTGCAGAAGATCAATGAGAAAAGGGAAGAGCGCGAGGCCTACATCCGCCGTGTCACCGCGCCCATCCGGCGCGAGCTGCAGGAGGCGAAAATCTTCGCCAAGATCACGGGACGGCCCAAACATCTCTATAGCATACATCTCAAAATGCTCAATCGCGCCATGCCGTTTGAAGCCATTTTCGACCTGCTCGCCATTCGCATCGTGGTGAAGCGCGTGGAAGATTGCTACTTCGCCCTCGGCATCGTGCACAACCAATTCACGCCCATTCAGGAGCGATTCAAGGATTACGTCGCCACGCCGAAGTCCAACATGTACCAGTCGCTGCATACCACGGTGATCGCCGAAGGCGGCAAGATGGTCGAGATTCAGATTCGCACCGAAGACATGGATTACATGGCCGAAGTGGGCGTGGCCGCGCACTGGCGCTATAAAGAGGGCAAGCAAAAAACCGACGAACTCGACAAGCATCTCATGTGGCTGCGGCAGATGCTCGACTGGCAGCGCGATACCAAAGATCCACAGGAATTCATGGAGAATCTGCGGATCGACTTGTTTCAGGACGAAGTATTCGTGTTCACCCCCAAGGGCGATTTGCTGCAACTGCCGCTGGGGAGCACGCCGGTGGATTTCGCGTTCGCGGTGCATACCGATATTGGCCATCACTGCATCGGCGCAAAAGTGAACGGGCGCATCGTGCCGCTCAATTACAAGCTGAAGAGCGGCGATCCGGTTGAGATCATCGTCAGCCCGAATCAAAAGCCCAATCCGGATTGGATCCGCTCGGTGCGCACTTCCAAAGCGCGCGCGAAGATCAAGCGCTGGATCAAAGAGTCGTTGCAGGAACAAAGCAAGAAGCTGGGCGAAGAGATTCTGCTGCGGGCCTTGAAGCGCTCGCGCCTCGAAAGAAACGAAGACGAGCTGAGCGAAATTGCGCATACCTTCGGTTTGAGCGATGCCCTGCAGCTCTATTGCGCCGTGGGCCGCGGCGACATTTCCGCGCAAAGCGTGATCCGCAAAATCAGACCGGAGCACGCCGAACACGCCAGCCCCGGCAGCATCATCAAGAAGTTTATCGACAAAGCGCGCGGCTCGGCCAAGGGGGTGCGCGTGCAAGGCCTGGATAATTTGCTGATCACTTTCGGAAAATGTTGCCAGCCGGTGCCGGGTGACCACATCCTGGGCTTTCTCACGCAGGGCCGGGGCGTGGTGGTGCATCGCACGGATTGCAAGAATATCCTGCAGCTCATGCAAAACACCGAACGCAATCTCGCGGTCGATTGGGACGTCGATCCCGACAAGCGTTTCATGGTGCGGCTGCATTTGCTCGGCGAAGACCGCAAGCATTTTCTGCGCGACGTCAGCGAGGCGATCGCGCAAACCGATACCAATATCGTGCGCATCGAAATGCGCGCGGAGAATTCCATGGTGCACAGCAACATTATCGTCGAAGTCAAAAACCTGCAGCATCTCACGCGCGTGATCAGCCGCATCGGCAAGGTGCAGGGCGTGCTCAGCGTGGAGCGGCTGGATGGTGCCGGCGAACCCATGATCGAAGCTGAGGTGGAGTATTAGGATGGCGCTCTCGGTGAGGAAGGAAAGTACGCTAACAGTGGAGCTGCCTTTATGAAAACCACGATTACCAAGAAAGATGTGGCGAAGCGCACGGCCCGTATCACCAACGAGAAGATTTATCTCACGGAGAAAGTGGTGGACGGCGTGTTTCAAGCCTTGCGCGAATTCATGGAAGAAGCCAATCCCGAGATTCGCATCGAGATTCGGGATTTCGGCGTCTTCGAGGTGAAAACCACCAAGCCCAAACCCAAGGCGCGCAATCCCAAAACCGGCGAAATCATTTATGTGCCCGCGCGCCGCAAAACGCATTTCAAAGCCGGCAAGCTGCTCAAGGAAGTGTTGAAGCAGCCGTTGACGGAATTGGGTGCCCGCGAGCCGAGCCCCAGCGCCGATTGGGAAGAATGGAACGATGCTGAGGAGGGGAATGCCGCATGGCAGGGCGAGAAGAAGCGCGAAAAAGAAGATGACTCCAAAGACGAACACCCCTCTTGAACAGCGCATTCTCGGCGTTGATTTTGGCCGTAAACGTGCCGGCGTTGCCGTGAGCGATTCGTTGTTATTGCTCGCGCATGCCCGCGAGACTCTGCACTACCGCAAGCGCCGCGAACTGCTCGAACACTTGCGCGCCATCATCGCTGCCGAAAATATCGGATTGATCGTGGTGGGACTGCCGCGCCACTTGAGCGGCGAGGAGGGTGACCTCACGGCGCAGGTCAGAGATTTTGCAGCGGAATTGGAAGCCCAAAGCCGCCTGCCCGTGATCACGTGGGATGAACGGCTCTCCAGCCGGCAGGCGGAGCGCATCCTGCGAGAACAAAACCCGCGCAAGCTCCGGGGCAAAGAAACCATCGATCAAGTCGCCGCCGTGCTGATTTTACAAAGTTATTTGGACAGCCTCGCTTCGAAAAAAAACAGCGCATGAAAAATATTCGACTGGCCGTCATCGGTGCCGGCAGCATCGCGCAATTGGCGCATATTCCGCATTGGAAAAAAATCCCGGGCGTGGAATTGGTGGCGGTGTGCGACGCCAGCCGCACCCGGGCCCGGGCCGTGGCCGAGAAATTCAGCATTCCGCAAGTGTTCACGGACGACAGAGAAGTGTTGAAATTGGAGGAGGTGGACGCCGTCGATATTTGCGCGCCGACGAATTTTCACAAGCCTCTGGCGATCGCCGCTTTATCCGCGGGAAAACATGTGCTCGTGGAGAAACCCATGAGCCGCACGGTTGAAGAAGGCGAGCAAATGGTGCGCGCCGCGAAACAGCACAGGCGCAAGCTCATGGTCGCCATGAACGTGCGCTTTTGGCGCGACGTGGTGAATCTGCGGCAATTCATCGAGAACGGCGAGTTGGGAGAGGTGTTTTATGCCAAATGCGGCTGGCTGCGACGGCAGGAAAGCTGGACCGAGCGGCCCTGGCTCTTTCAAAAAAAATACTCCGGCGGCGGCGTGTTGATGGATTTGGGGATTCAGATTCTCGACATGACGCTGTGGCTGTTCGGCAACAAAAAAGTGAAGAGCGTGAAAGCTGCGACCTACAACCAAGTTCACAAACTGCAAGTGGAAGACGCCGCCATCGGTTTCGTGCATCTCGACGATGGCAGCAGTTTTACACTGGAGGTGAGCTGGACCTTCATGTCTCCCCAGGATACGCTGTATCTGCAAATTCTCGGCACCAAAGGCGGCGCGCAGCTCAATCCGTTGCGCGTCGTGAAAGAGATGCACGGCAATTTAATCAACATGACGCCCCAACTCGACGACACGCCGACGTATCGCTACAAGCTGTCCTACAAAGATGAACTGGGCCATTTCATCAAGTGCCTGCGCGACGACACGCCGATGCTTTCCAGCGGTGAGGAAAGCCTGGAGCGCATGCGGGTGATTGAAGCGTTGTATCAATCCGCCCAACTCGGCAAAGAGGTCAAACTCTGATGCCTCGCGATTTGCTGCTGTTTGCGTTGTCGCTCAGCGCCCTCGGTCTGGCTTTCCCGCCCTTTCGCCTGGGTTTCTTCGCCTGCTGGGCCATCATTCCGTTTCTGTTGTTGCTGGAAAACAAGAGCGCGGCCACGGCCTTTCGCTGGGGTTATGGCGCGGGGCTGCTGGCGAATCTGATCACACTGCACAGCGTGTTCTTGATTCCTTCTTTCGAACGGATCGTGGCCGTCTTGGTCACGCCGGCGGGTTTCGGATTGCTCGCCGCTGTTTTGGCCCGCTTGCACAAAGCAAGGCCGGTGGGCTACCTGCTCGCCGTTCCGTTTTTGTGGACCATGCTGGAATATGCGCAAGCGCGGGGTTCGCAAGGAATGGCGGGCCTGCCTTTGGGTTACACGCAGGAATACTATGCCAGCCTGATGCGCCATGCTTTCGGCGATAGTGTTTTTCTGATATCATTTTGGGTGGTGGCCATCAACGTCATTTTGCTGATGCTCTGGCGCCGTCGCGACAACCTGCTTTGGCTGTCGGGCCTGGGGGCACTGCTGATTGCATTTCTGCTGTTGCCGTATGCGTTCAGCAAGCTGGCGTGGCGCGACTTTGATTTTTTCCATGAAAACGTCATCGACGTTCGCCGTGCCCCATTGCCGGAACAGTTCGCGCGCCGCGCCGGCGGGCGGACAGAAGCGCCGGAACTTTTCGTTCATTTGGGCTTTTAAGCGTTGTATCGGACGGTTTTGTTGAGTTCCTTGGGCCAAAATATTGAAAAACACCGCTCCGCTTATGCCTTCTTATTGATTCTGAGCATGAGCTTGAGCATTTCGCAGGCATTGGCACAAGGCGCAGAATCCAATTATCAATTTGCAGCGCGGATATTCCAACAGATCACCCGGCGCGCAGTGGCGCAGTTGGACGGGGTAAGCGATATGCCCGTCTTGGTCGTGCACCGTTCTCTTGAGCAAGAAACCAGCGAGCGGCTGTTGTATCAAAAACTCATCGAAGTTTTGCAGAGCGGAAAACCACGCACGATATTTACCAATGCGGATAGCACGGCGCTCGCGGCACGCATTGATTTCAAACTCGTCCAGTTCGAGTTGACGTATCGCCAATTGCCGGCAGGCTGGTTCCGGACGGGCAAAGTCCGGCGCACCGCTCGAGCGGCGGCGGATTTCGACATGCAACAGGCGCGCTCAGGCGCGGTCTATTTTCAAGGTTTGATTGCAGAAACGCTGGCGGACACGCTTGAGGCGGCGCAGGTGCCGCGCCTGGAGACACCCGGACTAGCTTTCACCGTGGGAATATGGGAGGAGCAAAGCACGGGGCGAAAACTTTGGGAGCCGTTGTTGTTAACCGCAGCTACCGGGGCGGTGATCTACGCTCTCTATTCACTTCGAAGCAAGTAGGATTATACCGATGTCGTCTTTTCAACATGTCATGAGCAGTTGGGTTCGCGGTCATAAACACATATGTTTGATGTTTGTCTTCACGGTTGCCAGTGCGTGGTTCACCGCCTGCGGTGGAAACAAGCTGCGCGCCAACATCACCACGGAAGAGCGGCTGGCCTATGCCATGCAGCTGTTCGAAAAGCATGATTATCTCGACGCGCGTACGCAATTCCGTATCATCACCTTGAATGCGCCGGGCAGCGCCATCGTCGATCAAGCGCAATTTCACCTGGCCGAATGTCATTTCCATATCGGGGAATTCATCGTCGCCGCCGCGGAATATGAGAAGGTACTGCGCCTCTATGCACGCAGCGAATATCTCGACGATGCGCAATACAAAATCGCGTTGTGCTATTATGAGCTCTCGCCCAAAGCCGATCTGGATCAAAAATACACCTCCCAGGCGGTGGAAGAATTCCAAAAATTTCTGGAAGACTATCCCGAGAGCGAATTGAAGGATGAGGCTTCACAAAAGCTGCAAGAGCTGCGCCACAAGCTGGCCAAAAAAGAATACAGCAGCGCCGACCTGTATCGCCGCCTGTCATACTTTGATGCAGCGCTGGTGTATTACGATGAAGTGCTGAACCGTTATTATGACACCGTCTTTGCCGAGCCTGCGCTCTACTTTAAAGCCGAAATCCTGTGTAAACTGTTGCGCTACAGTGGTGCCAAAGAAGCGCTGTATCAGCTCATGGATCGCTACCGCAAAGAGGCGCTGAAGCAGCAGGAAGAGTCCGGCGGCAAATCCCGGGGAAAGTATCAAGGGCGCGCCGAGGCCTTGTTGAAGAGCATCGACGAGGAGCTGGGTGTGAACGGCAACGCGCAAAAATAGAGGTCGGGAGCCGCGGCAATGCGACTCGGAGTATTTGGCGGAACTTTTGATCCGGTTCATCTGGGCCACCTCATCGTGGCCGAAGCCGCGCGCTCGGAAGCCAGGCTCGATCGCGTGCTCTTCGTTCTGTCGCCACGCCCGCCTCACAAGAACACCGAGGCGCTGGCGCCGGTTTCGCATCGCCTGACCATGTTGCGCCTGGCCCTGGCTGGTAATCCGTGTTTTTCCGTTTCCACCCTTGAAGTGCAACGCGCGGGGGCATCTTACACCGTCGATACCTTGCGCCAATTGCAAACAGCGTCTGAATATGTCGCTCCAGAATTGCACCTGATTATCGGCATGGATAGCCTGGCCGCGTTTGCACAATGGCGCGAGCCGGAAACCATCATCCAACTTGCCCAGCTGCTCGTTTACCCCCGCCTGGAGGCCGACCCCCAATCCGTTCGTCCGGAGTTTTTGCGGGCCTGCCGCATTCTCGATGCGCCCATCGTGGAAATTTCTTCAACGGAAATACGCCGCCGCCTGCAAAGCAACAACACGGTGCGCTATCTCGTGCCGGAAAGCGTGCGATATTATCTCGAGGCGAATCGGCTATATTGTTGATCGTTCCTGTCACGCAGCTTTTCCAAAAAAAACTTGCTTTTTGAGAATTGAAGGTTTATTTTGCCGCCTGAAATTTTTTAAGCATAGGTTATCAAGCATTTAGCGTAGGCGAGGATGGCGACAGTAGTGCAAATCTGTACCTCCCGATCATGGGGCGGCATGGAGATGCATGTTGGATTCTTAAGCCGGAAATTGCAGAAGCGTGGGCACAACATACTAGTCGTTTGTTCACCAGATTCCCCATTGGAAAAGGATTTACGCGAATCCGAACTTGAATTGTATCCATTGAAATTGTCCGGCTATCTTCATCCGGTTGCCGTTCGAAGGCTGCAGCGGTTTTTGCAACAGCAGCGGGTGGATCTCATCCATGCGCATTTTTCGCGCGATCTGTGGACGATCGTGCCGGCATTAGCGCTGGGCAGCGGAAAGAAAGAAATCCCCTTGATTTTGACCAAGCACATTGGCACAGGCCGAGCCAAGCGCGACAAGCTGCACCAGGTCATTTACAAACGGGTCAATTTTTTAATTGCTATCTCCGAAGTTATACGCCGGAATCTGATCGCGACACATCCTATATTGCCCAGCCAGGTCGGGGTGGTTCACCACGGCATCGATTTGCAGGAATTTTCCAAGGAAAACACTTCCGATCGTTCTTTGCGATCCGAGTGGGGATTTTCCAGCGGCGATATCGTATTCGGCATGATCGGTCGCTTGCAAATCGGCAAGGGATACTTGGAGTTTCTGGAGATGGCACGAGATTTGTCCGCGCAAATTCCATCGGCGAGATTCTTGATCGTAGGTGAAGCCACACGCGGCGAGCCCCAAGATGCGGAATTGATTTTGCATCGCCTGCAAGAGTTGCGGCTCGAGCGCCTGGTGAAGTACGCCGGATTTCGCAAAGATATTCCTCGTGTGCTTGCCGCCATGGACGTGTTCGTGTTTCCGTCGCACGCGGAAGCCTTCGGCATGGTGGTGATCGAAGCCATGGCCGCACGCAAGCCGATCGTGGCTTCGAATTCCGACGGCATCTTGGACATTCTCGAGCATGATCGCACTGGAATTTTGGTGCCACCGCGCGACCTGAATGCCCTGACCTCCGCGTGCCGGCTGCTCGCCGAAAATCAAAACCTGCGCGAACGCCTCGCTGCCGCGGCACAACAGGCGGCGCGGGAGAAATTCTCGCTGGAGCGTATGCTCGATGAGACTGAAGCGATTTACCGCCGATTTCAACATAGCAGTGTCGATTAATTTGCCAATCAACCTTGCCAGGTTGTTATAAAAGTTGAAAATCGCCTCCCGGCAAACAACGAGGGTTGTTGCATGAGCCAGGCGAATCGAATTGGATGACCAAAACTCCCAAGGAGAAGAAAATGTTGACCAAGTTTCAAACCGAGGAGCTGCGCCCAGATGAACGCTTCACCGGCGATTTCGCATCGCTGATGAGTCTGGCGGCGGGCTTTTCTCAATTCCGTTTGGACCATGCCGAGGAGTCGCCCTTGCCGCTCTACGGCATGCCCAGGCGCAAAGCCGGACCCGACGAAGAAGAGCCTGAAGAAGAGTGGGAAGAAGAGGAAGAAGAAAAGGATGACGCTGAGGCGGAGGAGCCCGAGGAAGAATTGGACGAGGAGGAAGAAGAAGACGCGGATGATTTGGAGGAGTGGGACGACGCCGATTGGGAAGAAGATGATGATGAAGAAGAAGAGGAGGAAGAAGATTGGGAGGAAGAAGAAGATCTGGATGACGAGGAAGAATGGGAAGACGAAGAATGGGAGGATGAAGAGAGTCTTGACGAAGAGGACGACAGCCTGGATTGGGACGATCGTGAAGAGTGGAATTGAGCGGCGCCGGCAAGCATGAACTATCACGTTCAACTCGACGGCGAAACCATTCTCGTCCAAAACTTCGATCTTCGTAAGCAAATGGCCGAAATTAACGGCCAGAGGCTACATTTTGATGTGCACCAGGTCAGCGGCGATTTGTACTCGTTGCTGGTGAACGGCGAGGTCTATTCCGTTCAAATTGCGGAGGTGGAGGGCCGGCAGCAAATCTGCATCGGCCATCAGACCTTTAACGGCACGGTTGAGGATGAGCGGCAAGCGGTTTTCAAAAAGCTGCAATCCCAGACGGAAGCCGAATCCAGTACGGCACTGGTGAAGGCGCCGATGCCGGGCCTGGTGGTCCGGCTTGAAGTTCAAAAGGGCGAACGTGTGGAGAAGGGACAGGGCTTGATCGTCATCGAAGCCATGAAAATGGAAAATGAGATCAGATCTCCGGCCGCCGGCACGGTGGCCGACATCCTCGTCGAAGCGCGCGCGCCGGTGGAAAAAGGCGCGCCGCTGATGCGCATTAAAAGCTAATCTAAAGCGGAAGCCCTCAACCCTGGAACCGCACTGCCTCGCTGCTGAGCGACTGGAGCAAATTTGCTCTCTCTGGACTATGTTCTGCTCTCGGCTCCACCGATCCTCATCGCCCTGACTGTGCACGAATTCGCGCATGCGTATGTGGCGTACCGCCTCGGCGACCCCACCGCCAAAATGCTGGGACGGTTGACGCTCAATCCGCTCAAACATCTCGATCCGCTCGGAACGATCATGCTATTCGTGGCCAACTTCGGATGGGCGAAGCCGGTGCCGGTCAACCCCCAGTACTTTCGCCATCCGAATCGCGACATGCTGTTGGTCGCCGCCGCAGGCCCGGTTTCCAATTTGCTCCTGGCATTTCTCGCCGGCATGATTTTGCGTTTATCGCATACCGAAATCCTTCCTCTCGCGGAAGGCGGCGTCACCGTGATGGTGATGTTGCGCTATGGTTTATTCATCAACCTTGTGCTTGCCTTTTTCAACCTCATTCCCATTCCACCGCTTGACGGCAGCAAAATTCTGCGCAGCTTGTTGCCGCCTCGTTTGCTGGTATCCTACCTGCGCTTTGAAACCGTGGGACCGCTGCTCTTGCTCGCGCTCATTTTAATCGGGCAATTCACCAATGTTTCGGTGTTCAGGTTTCTCATTGGCCCGCCTGTAAGATTTCTATCCCAATTGTTCGCTGGTACCGCTTTGAGTTTTTAGTTCTCTCTGGTGAACAAAAATTATAATCTATAGGTGTCTCTGGTGTTCTGAAACACAACCAGTTGTGGGAGAACAAAAAAAACATACAATATATTGAAATTTTTCTTGACTGAAACATACAGAAAACTTATATTATTGTCGCTTTTTTTTGAACCGCGCAGTAAGATTTCGGTACCATCGCTCGCTGTCGCGCGAACAGATGAAGAAGGGATTCGGCCACCGAAACCGGACGGCGCCTGAGCATGGAGGAAGACCTCATGGCATCCACGAACCAGCATCCATTGAATGCATCCGCAACCTCGGAAACCGTGAATCCGGAAAGCAAGCGCGAGGCCATTGCCGAACCGCCTGTTTATGCTCCCCGGAAAAATGGGAAACACCATGCCCACGGAACCTCGGCCAATCAATCGCAAGTCACCGTCCCAGTCAGCATTACCAAGCGCGACGGCCGCGTGGTCGCCTTCGAGGTGGCGCGCATCGAAAACGCGATCACGCGTTGTTTCGCCAGCTTCGGACGACAGCCGAATATCCCGGTCGCGGAATTGGCGCAACAAGTCGCGAACATCATTGCGGCAAAGTACAGCCATCCCACGGTGGAAGAAGTACAGGACATCGTGGAAACCGTCTTGCAAGCCGCGGGCGAATACGAGGCGGCGAAACGCTACATTCTTTACCGCGCCGAGCATGCCAAGATTCGCCAAGTCCGCCCGATTCCCAAGGAAGTGCGCCGGGCGTTTGCCGAGTCCGATCAATATTTTCCCACGCAGCTCCAGAAATTCCAATTCTACGATAAATACTCGCGCTTCAACTACGATCTCAACCGCCGCGAAACCTGGATTGAAACCGTCGATCGCGCCGTCCAATATCTGAAAGAGCTTTCGCACGCGCGTCTGGAAGAGAAGACCTATGCCCGCATTCGCCAGGGCATGCTGGAAATGCGCGCGATGCCGTCCATGCGCTTGCTCGCGATGGCGGGCCCGGCCGCGCGCCGCAACAACGTAGCGATTTACAACTGCTCCTACATGCCGGTGGACAGCATCGATTCTTTTGTCGAAGCATTGATCATCTCCATGAGTGGGTGCGGCGTCGGCTATTCCGTGGAGAGCCGCTATGTGGAAGATTTCCCGCGCGTGCGCCGCCAAACCAAAGCTGCGCCGGCAGCGCACACGATTGATGATTCCTCCGAAGGCTGGGCCGCGGCTTTGCGTAAAGCCCTGCACATCTGGTTTGAGGGGGGCGACATTCACTTCGATTATTCCCAGCTGCGTCCGGCAGGCGCGCCGCTACGCACAAAGGGCGGCCGCGCTTCCGGCCCTGAGCCGCTGCGCAAAATGCTGGAATTTGCGCGGGCGCGCATTTTGGCGCGGCAAGGGAGTTTCTTGCGGCCGATCGATGCACACGATCTCATGTGCGCCGTGGGCAACGCCGCGGTTTCCGGCGGC
Organism: bacterium; assembly: GCA_044869275.1. Taxonomy (GTDB): domain Bacteria; phylum Zhuqueibacterota; class Zhuqueibacteria; order Zhuqueibacterales; family Zhuqueibacteraceae; genus JBIOXB01. The sequence goes on along the minus strand of JBIOXB010000241.1, from coordinate 38,931 downwards.
GTGCGCCGCACCGCGATGATCTCCTTGTTCGATTACGATGACGAAGAAATGCGCAATGCCAAGAGCGGCGACTTCGAGCGTGAAAACAGCCAGCGCTGGAACGCCAATAACTCTGCGGTCTGGCCGGAAGGCGGGTTGACCCAAATCGAGCTCGCGCAGCAGATGCTGGAAATGGCAGAGGGCGGCCGTGGCGAGCCGGGTATTTTCAATCGTGAGGCGGCGATTGCTTCGCGTTCTCCGCGCCGCAAGGCCGGGGAATTCGGCACCAATCCTTGTGGCGAAATCGTGTTGCGGCCCTTTGAGTTCTGCAATTTGTCCATCGCTATCGCGCGGCCGCAAGATACCTTCGCAAGCTTGCAAGAAAAAGTCGAACTCGCCACCATCATCGGCACGATTCAGTCCATGGCCACGCATTTTCCCGGCCTGCGCCCGCAATGGCAACAAAATTGCGAGGAGGAGCGCCTGTTGGGCGTGGATATCAACGGTCAGTTGGACACTCCCATTGCACAAGACCCCGAAGTGCAGCGCCGTTTGAAAGAATTTGCCCTCACCGTCAATCGCGCCGCAGCGGAGAAGCTCGCCATCAATCCTTCAGTCTCGATTACCTGCGTGAAGCCTTCAGGCAATTCTTCGCAATTGTTCGATTGCTCGCCGGGCATTCACGCGCGCTGGTCGAATTACTACATTCGCAACGTGCGCGTGGGCACGCATACGCCCATCTTCAAAGTGCTGAAAGACGCCGGCGTGCCCATGGATCCGGAAAACGGCCAGACACCGGAAAATGCCAACACCTGGGTCGTGCATTTTCCCGTGAAAGCGCCGGACCATGCCGTCACGCGCAAGGATCGCACCGCGCTCGAGCAATGCCAGTACTGGCTGCAAAACAAGCTGCATTGGACCGAGCACAATCCCAGCGTCACCATCACCTACCATCCCGATGAGGTGCTGGACGTCATCAAATGGACGTGGGATCATCGCGAGGTGATCGGCGGCATGACTTTTCTGCCTGCCTTCGACGCGCAATATCACCAAATGCCTTATGTCGAGATCACGGCCGAAGAATACCGGCGCCTCGCCGCTGCCTTCCCGCAAATCGACTTCTCGAAATTGTATTATTATGAAGAGGAAGATTTGACCACGGCGGCGCAGGAGCTGGCGTGCCTGGCGGGATCCTGCGAAGTCATGCTGTAATAGTTTTGCGCTTGGAAAGAAATGACAAAGGCCTCCGCCAGAGGCCTTTTTTTGTTGCCGGCACGATAGGGAAAACCGGACATGGCTAAGTTTCAAAACCCTTCACAATCTATCGGTTTTCTTCAAGTAGCGCGTGATGCCATAGAAAAGAATGATCGGAATAAACCACAGCGCCCAAACTCCGATTTGGCTTCGCATCTGATCATAGCCAAAGATCACCGCTTCTTTCCAGATCAACACGATCAATATGGCGGCCAAAAGCAGAGAAATGGTGCCATATTCCTTGCTCAAGACTTTCTTCCAGTCATAGTGGTACTTTTGCAGTGAGTTTTTTATCCCCCGGAAATTGGGGATAAACCTGCTGACGCTGGCTTCGTATGCGGCATATTCCTGACCAAATGTCTGCTTTAAATAGCTCTCCTCATTTTTCACAATCGCATAATAGATCAAAGTGAAAAGAGGCAGAACCAAGATGTACCCCCACAGCGATCCATAGAGCAACACAAATCCCAGGAGAATGAGGTAGTTTCCGACGTACATTGGATTTCGCGTGTGCGCATAAAACCCGGTTTGCACCAGGGATTCCGCAAATACTTTGCCGTCTTTTCCGCCCCGCCGGATATACGCGAACCCAATAACCAGAATTCGAAATGCCTGGCCGGAAAGCGCCAGCAACACGCCGAGCGCGCAGGCAAATTTGTCCCATTGCGCATTCCCCCAAAACAAGCCGGGGCGGGTGAACAGAATCAGGCAAACATAGACGATTGGGAAAAAAGCATTGCGGTATTTAAAGAAGAATTTTCCAAGAGTGATGAAAAAGTTTTCCAAGGTTGTGCCCATGACCGTGCTTTATTTCACCGCAATAATGCCACAGAAGTTATACCAGCGAAAGAAACACTCGCAGGCCTTGAAGCCATTCGCCAGCAACAGCAGCCGGTTTTCATCGTAATGGTAAGGGATCAAAATGTTTTCCAGGGCTTCTCGTTTTTGCTTGATTTCGAGCTCATCATAGCCGTTGCGTTTTTTGAAATCATAATAGAATTTGATGAACAAGCGATTAATGAGCGAATCCGGGCTCAATACTTTTTCCACCACCATCAAACACCCGCCGTCGTTGAGACCGTGCGCGATGCTTCTCACCAGCTTTTCCCGGTAAAGCGGGCGGATAAACTGCAAGGTTAGGTTCATGATGACCACCGAGGCGTTGTCAATATTGACGCCTTGATTCAAATCGGACTGGATCAGGTCGTAGGCGTGAGCAACCCTGGCCTCGTCCATTTTTTTCTTGGCCTTTTCCAGCATTTCATGGGAAGAGTCAATCCCGATGAACGTGACCTCGGGCGGGACTTGGGAATCGAGGGAGAGAAACGTTTCGCCGGTGGAACAGCCTAGATCGTAGACATTGGTGTGCGCCACGGCGAAGTACCCGGCGATTTCAGCCATCATGCGCTGGATCTCGCCGTAAGAAGGCACGGAGCGATTGAGCATATCATCGAACACGCGCGCCGTGTTCTCGCCAAAATCAAAATCATTGATCATTTGTTTCTTGCTGCGAAACAGTTCATCATGAGTCATGGTATATTCTCCAAAGCGGCTTGCTGCAATTAGATGCGACGATAATCATCAAAATATGCTAAAACGGGCATGCGTTGTCAAGCACAAAATCAGTATCCAGTGTTCAGTGTTCAGTGTCACTGGACACTGTTTACTGGATACTCGCCTCAACTCTGTCCTGCTCCGTCTCACGATAGAAAAACCCTTGACTGCATGTCACCTTTCTGGTTATATTGCACAATGAAAAAAACGAGGGTGAGCAAAAAAATTGGCGTCTTCATTTTCACAGGCGGATCGCGAGTTTCTCAAGAAAGCCGTGCAGCTGGCCTTGCGTGGGCGAGGGTTTGTCAGCCCGAATCCCTTGGTCGGTGCCGTGGTGGTGCGTGAGCGAGAGATCGTCGGCGCAGGTTATCACCGCAAATTTGGTGGTGATCATGCCGAAGTTGAAGCTTTGCGTGAAGCCGGACATCTGGCGCGCAATGCCACGCTTTACTGCACGCTCGAGCCTTGCAGCCATTTTGGCAAAACCCCGCCCTGCGTCAATCGCATCATCGAATCCGGTATCACGCGCGTGGTTTTGGGGAGTGTTGATCCGAATCCTCTCGTGAACGGCCGGGGCATTAAAGTTTTGCGTGAAAGCGGAGTTTCAGTCGAAACTGGTTTGCTTGCCGAAGCTTGCCGTGAATTAAACGAAAGCTTCTTCAAATACATCACCACGCGCTTGCCTTTTGTCACACTCAAAATCGCGCAAAGTGTCGACGGCAAAATCGCGGATCAGCACGGCCAATCGCGCTGGATCAGCAACGAACGCGCGCGCCGGCTCACGCATCGTTGGCGCTGGCAAACGGATGCGGTGCTGGTGGGAATTGGCACCATACTCGCGGACGATCCGCGCTTGACCGTGCGGTATGAAGAAGGGCCCCAACCCCGGCGCATCGTGTTGGACAGCCATCTGCGCGTGGCGATGACTGCCAAAGTGCTGAACGATGCCCACGTCGAGCGCACGGTCATCATCATTTCCAGCGATTGCAAGGAACATGGCAAAGCCGCGGAGATCGAGCAGCGCGGCGCAAAAGTGTGGCACGTATCGCCGACGCCTTCGGGCCACTTGCACTTGAGCCAGGCCCTGGAGCGTATCGGGCAGGAAGGCCTCGCGGCCGTGCTGGTGGAAGGCGGCCGGCGCATCTTTACCAGCTTTTTGGAAGAAAAACTTGCCGACCGCCTCACCTGTTTTTTTGCGCCCATGATTTTGGGCGAAGGCGTGCCTGCGTTTCGAGGCTTGCCCATCGCCAATATGAGCGAGGCCATCCATCTCGTCAAGCCGCGCTGGAAAATCCTGGGCGACAACGGCCTGGTGAGCGGGTGGATTCGATATCCGAAATGAAGGTAATGCAGCTTCGCACATGACGACTTACGTTTTACGCCTGGCGCCTTCCCGCAGCGGTAACACGTGAAACGTAAAGTGTGATGCGCAGAAAGCCATATTTAATGATCGTCAGTCTCAGTGTCATTCTTTTGATCGTTGCCACCAGCCTGGCGTGGTCCGGCCTCGATGCCGTGCGTAAGCTGCTCGCCCGCCGCATTGAAACGATACCGTTGGTGGCGCTCTTGACGCTCGGCCAAATTCCGATCTTTCTGTCGTGGGTGATTTTCTCCGGCACCTATCAAGTGCAGGCGGGTTATTTTTTGCCTGGGCTCACGGCGGTGCTGATCAATATTGCTGCGAATTTGATGTTCGTTTCCGCGCTCAAAATCTCGCCGTTCAGTTTGACGATTCCCTTTCTCGCGCTCACGCCGATTTACGTGACGCTGCTGGCGATTCCATTGCTGGGTGAATATCCCTCAGCCATGCAGAGCGGCGGCATTTTGCTCGCCGTGTTCGGCGCACTCAATCTCAATCTCGCCGGTGCGGGAGATTCGGGCTTGGGCAAAATGTGGCAGGCGTTTTTGCGTGAGAAGGGCAGCGTGCTGATGACGGGAGTGGCGTTGCTGTGGTCGATTAATTCTTCCCTGGATAAATTGGCGGTGGCGCAGGCCACGGTGCCTTTTCATGCGCTGGTGCAGGTGCTGGGCATTTTTTCGGGCTTGATGATCATCTTGCTCAAACGCGCGCAACTGCTGCAATTGCGCGTGGAGAAACGGGAGATTGCGCTCCTGCTCGCCGCCATTTTGTTTTGCGCGGCCGCGTTGTCTTTGGAGCTCACGGTGATTCAAAAAGCGCCATTGCGGGTTGTTGCCATCGTCAAGCGGGTGGTGGAATTGAACCTTGCGGTTGCGATTGGATATTTCATCTTTAAAGAAGCGATCACTTGGCGCAAAGCTTTTGCCATCGGCTTGATGGCCCTGGGTATTGTGGCGACGCTTTGGACGAATTGAAATGTTTACCGGCATCATCGAAGAGATCGGCAGTGTTCATTCCCTCGTGGCATTGTCCCGCGCGCGGCAAATTCGATTTACCGCGCACAAGGTTCTGCAGGGCACCAAAGTTGACGACAGCATTTGCGTCAATGGCGTTTGTTTGACCGTCATTGCAGTGGCGAAGAATACGTTCACCATTCAAGCTGTGGATGAGACTTTGAGCAAGACCACTTTGGGGAACCTGCAAACCGGCAGCCGAGTAAACCTGGAGCGTGCCGTGCGGCTGGCTGATCGTTTGGGCGGCCATCTCGTGCAAGGCCATGTTGATGGTACCGCGCGGATTGTGTCGCTTGAGCCTCAAGCCGCAGGGAAGCTCTTGAAAGTCGAGTTGCCGCGTGAGCTGCTGCGCTACGTCATCCCCCGCGGCGCGATCGCACTCGAAGGCGTGAGTCTGACGGTCGCGCGCCTGGAAGATCCCGTGATCACGCTGGCATTGATTCCGCATACTCTGGAGCACACGACACTGGGAAGTCTCCAGGCGGGAGACGAGCTCAATGTCGAAACAGATTTGGTCGGCAAGCATTTAGAGCGGCTGCTGCAGTTTTCAAAGGCAAGCGGCTTGACTGAAGAGATGCTCGCGCAGTGGGGTTATGAAGAGAAATAGGGCATGAGAAATTCAAACCGATTAGAATCCACGCGCTGGTTTCGGTATTGGAGATAGATATTGTACGCTTTCAACGCTATTGCAGAAGCCATCGCCGATTTCCGCGAAGGCAAGATACTCATCGTGGTGGATGACGACGATCGCGAAAACGAGGGCGACTTCTGTTTTGCGGCGGAAAAAGTCACGCCGGCGTTGGTGAATTTTTTGGTCAAACACGGCCGCGGGCTCGTTTGTGTGTCATTGCCGGGCGAGCGCTTGCAGGAGCTCGGATTGCACCAGATGGTTCCTGAGAATACTGCGAGCTTGGGGACCTCATTCACGGTTTCCGTCGATGCGAAACGTCATACCACCACCGGCATTTCCGCGCACGATCGCGCCGAAACCATTCGCCAGTTGATCGCGCCGGAAACCAAGCCGCAGGACCTGGCGCGGCCCGGGCACATCTTTCCTTTGAAAGCGCAACCCGGCGGCGTCTTAACGCGTGCCGGGCACACGGAGGCGGTGGTCGATCTCGCGCGCCTCGCCGGGCTCAATCCTTCCGGCGTGTTGTGTGAAATTATGGACGAAGACGGCAGCATGGCGCGCGTGCCCAGGCTCATGCAGATCGCGCGCGAATTCAACTTGAAAATCATCACCATTCGCGATTTGATCGAATACCGCCGCCACCAGGAAAAATTGGTGCGCCGTATCGCGACCTCGCGGCTGCCGAGCCGCTACGGCGATTTCATGCTGCACGTGTACGAAAGCAATATTGAGGAAAGCCACCACGTGGCCGTTGTCAAAGGCGAGATCGACACGGGCGAGCCGACACTGGTGCGCGTGCATTCACAATGTTTGACCGGCGACCTGCTGGGCTCTTTGCGCTGCGATTGCGGCGACCAGCTGGCGCAGGCGCTCAGACAAATCGAGCGCGCCGGCAGCGGGGTGTTGTTGTACATGCGCCAGGAGGGCAGGGGCATCGGCCTGGCAAATAAAGTCAGAGCGTATGCACTGCAAGATGAAGGCAAAGACACGGTGGAAGCCAATGAAGCGCTGGGCTTCAAAGCGGATCTGCGGCACTATGGCATCGGCGCGCAGATTTTGCATGATCTCGGCATTCGCAAGATTCGTTTGCTCACCAACAATCCCAAAAAAATCGTCGGTCTCGAGGGGTACGGCCTGGAAGTGGTCGAGCGTGTGCCCATTGAAATTGCCGCGAATGCGGCCAATCGAAAGTACCTGGAGACCAAACGTGACAAGCTCGGGCATTTGATCATGCTCGGTGCAGATTCTGGCGATCACAGTGATTGATGATTTGATGAAAAGACTGATGCTACACGTTACACCTTACACTTTACACGTGTAAGGTGTAACGTGTAACGTGGTTTTACTAGTTAAGACGGAACCCTCATGCACATCATCGAAGGACAACTCGACGCACGCGATAAGAGTTTTGCCATCATCGCCAGTCGATTCAATAGCTTCATTTGCGAGCAATTGCTGCAGGGCGCAACCGACTGTTTGTTGCGCCATGGCGCGGTGGAAAAGAACGTTACGGTTTATCGCGTGCCGGGCGCGTATGAAATTCCCGTGACGGCACAGCGCCTCGTGGCTTTGCAGCAGCACAATGCCATTATCTGTCTGGGTGTGTTGATTCGGGGCGCCACGCCGCATTTCGATTACATTGCCGGTTTCGTGGCAAAGTCCCTCGGTGAAATTGGGGTGCACAGCGGCGTGCCCACGATTTTCGGCGTGCTCACCACGGATTCCATCGAACAGGCAATCGAACGCGCGGGCACGAAGGGCGGCAACAAGGGCTGGGAGGCGGCCATGGCCGCGATTGAAATGGCGAATCTATTTTCCCGGCTCGCAGAAAAGCCATAATTTGCTCACTTCTTGAAAGGGCACGCGGAATTTTTTGATAAGAATCAGTGCGCACGTTATGGTTGGCCCTTAACTCGGACAAGCCGTAAACGAAAAACTCAAAACACAAAGCCCAAAGGCGGTATTGAATTTTGAGCTTTGAATTTTGGATTTCTTTGCTCAAAAAGCATCGTTTTCACTTGTGATGGACTTAACGTGCCAATCCCTCTTGCTATTCAAATTGCATAAAACTTTATGAAAAAGTTTCTCCATGCTGTCGCCGGCGTTTTGCTCGTGCACGGATTTCTGCTGGCTCAAAATGGCCCAATCCTGGATGCTTCGGCTCAGCTCTGGGATTCCTTCACCAATATGCGCAATGTTAGAGCGCTGGCGGGCTCACCGCAGGGGGTTTGGGCCGCGACCACCGGCGGTGTTTTGTTTTGGGAATTGAGCGAGCAGCGTTTTCGCACGTTCAACAATACCGCGGGGCTGAGCCAGAACGAGACCAGCACCATCGCATTGGATGAACGCGGCCAGGTGTGGATCGGGCATGCCACCGGCCTCATCGATGTTTACGATCCGGAGAAGAACACTTTCGCCGTGATCAGTGATCTGAAGCCCTTCAACTATGCCGTGCTCGGTTTCTTCCCGCTCGGTGATTCGATGTTTATCGCGCACAGCAGCGGCATCAGCTTGTATCTCATCAGCCGGCAAGAAGTGAAAGAGACGTATCGCAATCTCGGCGAGGGCATTCAGAGCGACAGTGTGCGCAGCGTTTTCGTGGAGGGCCGGAATTTGTGGGCGGCCACCAACAGCGGCGTTGCGCAAACCTCGCTGGATTTGCCCAATCTGCAAGCGCCGGAAAGCTGGACCAATTACACGACGGCCCACGGCCTGCCCTCCAATCGCGTGCTCGGCTTCACCAAATATCAGGGCAAAATCATTGCGGCCTGCGTCACCGGCGTGGCCGGCCTCACCGGCGCGAGTTGGCAAAACCTCAACGGCAATCTCGCCGGCTTCGTGTTCCGGCAAGTGCAAACCGCTGGCACGGCCGGCGCTGAGCGCCTGTATGCGGTGACCACCAGCGGACTGCAAGTTTTGGCAGCGCCTCTGGTTTGGGAACGTGTGGGCGCCGAGGTTCCGAACTCGACGGGCATGGTGGCCGATGCCCGTGGTGTGCTGTGGCTTTCGACTTTACGCGCAGGATTGTTTGAATTCGCCCCAGCCAACAATGCCTGGCTGGCGCGTGAACCCGATGGCCCGGCGAGGAATAACATGACCTCGATTGCCATTGACCAGCAGGGCCACGTGTGGTGCACGACCTCGGACCTGCCGGCCTTGCAAGTGGGATTCATGAGGTATAATGGCCAGCGCTGGCGAAGCTTCGGCTCCGAAGATCATCCTTTGATTTTTGAAGATTGCCGGCACGTCGATGTTCTCCAGAATGGCGATCGTTGGATTTCAACATGGGGAAGAGGAATCATCATCGTCAAGGGTAACGATGACGACCTGCAATACTCTCGCCTTGATGCCAGCAACGGCCTCGCGGGCATTTCCAATGATCCCGCCGCAGCCGTCATACCATTTTTCAAACAGGATGCTGCGGGCAATGTTTGGATTTGCAACTACACCGCCAACAACTCCAATACGCTCGCTTGCTATACCGCCCAGGGTGCGTGGCGCTATTTTTCCTCTTCCTTTCAGCAAATCAGCCCGACCTTGATGACTTTGGAGATCGAAAAGACGACGACGGCGGATCGCGTTTGGGTGGGCACCAATGAGGAGCTGCCCAATGCCGGCGTGAGCGTGATCGATTACAATGGCACGCTCAATGACCCTGCTGACGATCGCCATGCCGGCACTTTAAAACTGGAAGATGGGCTGCGCAGCACGAACATTCGCACGCTGGCGCAGGATCGCGATGGCTTCATTTGGGTCGGCACGGGTGACGGCTTGTACTATTGGTTCGGTGGCAATGTGCAGGAACGCTTCGGCGTGATCAACGAGAGCATCAATGTCATCGCCATCGATCCGCGCAACAATAAATGGATCGGGACGGCCAACGGCATTTCCGTGCTGTCGGGAGAGGACAATTTCACCTTTCAGTCCATCACCATCGAAAACAGCCCGCTGGTTGCCAATTTTGTCACTGATTTCGCCTTCAATCCGGACAACGGTGACGTCTGGATTGCAACGGCAAACGGGATTTCGCGCTTGCGCACGCCCTTCACTGCTCCCAAGCAGGATTTGAATGCGCTCACCGGCTACCCGAATCCGTTTCACCTCGGCGAGCAGGGCGGCCGCTTCGTCATCACCAATCTTGCCGAGCGTGCGGCCGTCAAAATCTATTCCATCGACGGAACGTTGATCAAATCTTTTCCGCTGGAGCAGGTGCCCGGCGCACAGGTGGGGTGGGATGGCCGCGATGAGAAGGGCGAGTTGGTGCCCAGCGGCGTGTATCTGTTCATGGCTTTCGTCGAGGAAACCGGTGCCAGTGCCGTGGGCAAAGTGGCAGTGATCCGGCAATAAGGCAAGTGGAATTCTTCTTCCCCATCGCGTTCTCGCCGTTCGTGCCGGCAAAGTGGTGGTGGCTCGTTCTCCGGACACGGCTCATACCGGCACATTTCAAATCACTGAAATTTGTCAATCCTTCTTCGCAAAATGCCGCGGCGCGATGAGTTACGATTCTGTACGACTACTTGCACGGCTGTATCAGGCATGGACAATGGGCCAGGTGCCGGCGCGCAGGCCATGTGTTTGGTGTCCTCAATCTGAGTGTGAATCTGCGCACTTTCATTCCCGCCTTTTGCCGATAACCGAAGATTCTAGCCAAAGCACATCTCTTCTCACTTTCAGCGAGTCCACTGCTATGCCAAGTTGTCTTTTGCGTTTTGCTTTTTTCTGTTTGCTCGCAGGCATGGCCTTTGCAATCTTTCACCAGGCGCGAGAAAACGCTGGCGGTTTTCTCAATTTGTTCCTTGAAAAGACCAGGGGGAGAGTGTAGATGTTACAAAAAATTTCATTGTCGCATTACACACTCGCCGATCACGTCGAGCTGGAATTCGGAGAAGGTTTGAATGTCATTACCGGTGAAACCGGCGCTGGCAAGTCCCTGCTCGTCGGCGCGATTGCCGCGCTGTTAGGTGAGAAGGCCGCGCCTCAGCTCGCGCGCGCCGACGAGGCCAAAGCGATTCTGGAAGGCTGGTTTCTGCAATGCCCGCATGCGGAAATCGGGCGGCTGTTGCAGGAGAATGAAATCGAGCCGGCGGGCGACGGCGCGTTGCTGATTCGACGCGAGTTTCATGCCAGCGGCCGCAGCCGCGCCTTCATCAATGACTCGCCGGTTTCTTCGGCCACGCTGGATGAAGTGGCGGAATATCTCGCCGATTTGCACGGCCAGCACGAGCACCAATCGCTCTTGCGCCCGCGCGCGCATTTGCAATTTCTGGATACCTTCGCCGGCCTGTTCGACTTGCGCGAACAGACCACCGCGGCCTTCGAGCAGGTACAGCAATGCCGTCAAAAACAAGCGGAATTGCTGCGCCAGCATGAAGAGAGCCAAAGCCGTCGCGACTTGGAGATTTTCCAACTGCAAGAGCTCCAGCAAGTCTCACCGCAGCCGGGCGAAGAAGAGAAGCTCGAGGAAGAGATCAAATTGCTCGCGCACGCGGCGCGGCGCGCCGAGCTGGCGCAGAAGATTTGCGCGCTCTTGCACGAGCACGAAAACGCCGTGCACGTCCAGCTCAAGAGCGTCATGGACGCGCTGGCGGAATTGAAAGGCATCGATGCCTCCTTGGAATCGTTGTATGCCGACGCGCAAACTGCCGAAATCGCGTTGCGCGAAACCGCACAAGAAATGCAGCGTTACCAGAGCTCGATCCACCTTGATGAAGAGCGCTTGGAGCAGGTGCGCCAGCGCCGTGCGGATTTGCAGCGACTCAAACGCAAATACGGCCCCACGCTCGCGGAGGTGATGCAAAAATGGCAGCAAGTTGAAAGCTCGCTCTCACGCTTCGAGAATTTTGTCGTCGAGCTCAAAGATTTGGAGAAACAACTTACTCAAGCGGAGAAAAAATGCGCCCGATTGGCGCTCGATCTTTCGGCGCGCCGCCATGTGGCCGCGCAGCAATTGGAAAAACTCGTGCCTGAAGTTCTCGCGGAACTGGGCTTGAATACGGCGCAGTTTCGTGTACACCTCGCGGCCGAGCCCGAGGCCGGAGGCTTTGTCACATATAATGGCCACAAAGTTAAAGTGGGGCGGCGTGGCATTGATGTTGTAGAGTTCTTTCTGAGCACCAATCGCGGCGTGGAAATGGCGCCGTTGGCGAAAGTCGCCTCCGGCGGGGAGGTGTCACGTATCATGCTGGCGTTGAAATCCATCATTGCCGAGCGCGATGAGATTCCGATCTTGGTGTTCGATGAAATCGACAGCGGCGTATCCGGCCGCGTGGCCCAGGCCGTGGGAAGGCGTTTACAAAAGCTTGCGCAAACGCACCAGATAATCTGTATTACTCATTTGCCGCAGATTGCAAGCGCGGGCCGGCATCATTTCCTCGTGGAGAAGGCCACGGTTCAGGGCCGCACCGTCACACGCGTGCGGCGCTTGCAGAGGCATGAACGCCCGCAGGCCATCGCCAGCCTGCTCGGCGGCGAAAAAATTTCAGAAACCCATCTCAAAAGCGCGCGCGAATTGTTGGCCGAAGCTGGCAACGCCGTGGAGTAGCGATTCTGTTGCAATCTCAACACCAAGAATGGAGTACACATCATGACGAAATTACAGCGAATCTTGGGAACTTCCATACTTTCTCTTTTGTTGGTCGTCGTCGGCCTCTTCGTGGTTTGCAGCGGCAGAGTGCAGGACGTGGCCTTCGAAGATGAATTCGTCGAAGACGAATACGCCACCGATTCGGAAAACCCCCAAGCCACGGAGCCAGAGTCTTCCAGCACTGCGGACGATTTGCTCGGCCGGCTGGAACTGCTCGAAGAAGGCAGCGGCGAGTCCACGGGTTTTGACGAAAAAATGGCCGAGCTGGACGCCATGGGCGAAAACAACCAGCAGGCGGAAAGCGCTGAAAGCTCTTTGCTGACGGATGAAGCGTTCAACAATTTGCAGACGGAAGTAAACGAGCTGAGCTCGATCTCTTCCAGCAAAAGCCGTATGCTCGACAGTCTGCGCGCGGAATTGCAGATGACCAATTCACAAATGGCGGCGACGGGCGCAGAGTCCACGGGCAAGCGCGGCCCGATTCGCGGCGAAGCCGATGTTTACAACACGGAATTTGGCCTGGCCTATCAAGATGCGCTGGATGACTTTTACGTGCGCAACTACGATCGCGCCATCCGCAAATTCCGCGAGCTGCTCGCCAGCAACGACCGTTCGCCGCTGGCCGACAATTGCCAGTATTGGATCGGCGAGGCTTATTTCGCCATGGGTAATTACTACCAGGCGATCGCGGAATTTCAGAAAGTGCTGCCGCTCGACAACAGCAACAAGATCAACGATGCGCAGTTGATGATCGGCATTGCGCTCATCAAGGCCGGCGAGCCGGAATCGGCGCGCACCGAGCTGAACACGGTGCTCAATTTCGCGGGCAATTCCGCTTCCGCACAAAAGGCCATGCGCTATTTGAAAATGCTGAACAACGCTTGAGCGCAGGATCGTATCGCAAGTGCCTCCTCTCTAAAAAGCCAGACTCGGCCGAGCCTGGCTTTTGTTTTAATGCCCAAATATAGTGTTGCAATTTCCTCAATTCTTTTCTACCTTCGCTCCCGGGTTTGTAAAATCGTTTGTTCTTCCCACCAACCATTTACATCTTGCACAGCTCGTATGCCGGGATTCGTCCATCTGCACAATCATTCGCACTATAGCCTGCTCGACGGCGCGTGCCGCATCAAGGATCTCGTCGATGCCGCCAAGAAAAACAACATGCCCGCGCTCGCCCTGACCGATCATGGCACCATGTTTGGCGCAATTGAGTTTTACAAAACGTGTCAAAAGTCGGGCATCAAACCCATCATCGGGGTGGAAGCCTACATCGCGCCGCGCAGCCGCAAGGAGAAGGGCAGTCAAAAGGGCACCCAGGCCGATACTTCTTTCCATCTCGTGCTGCTTGCCAAAAATCTGCAGGGCTACAAAAACATCATGCGCCTCGTGTCTCTGGGCTATCTTGAAGGCTTTTATTACCGCCCGCGCATCGATTGGGAGATTCTGCAGGAATACCACGAAGGCTTGGTGGTGCTTTCGGCATGCTTGAAAGGAGAGATCGCACAAAAGTTTTTGAACGGCCGGCCGGAGGAGGCGCGCCAAACCGCCCTGCGCTATCGCGAAGTGTTCGGCGATGACTATTATCTCGAAATTCATAAGCACAATTTGCCGGAAGAGGACGAGGTCCGCGATCAAATCGTGGCGCTCGGCAAGGACTTGAGCATTCCGCTGGTGGTGACGAACGACATCCACTACTTGAAGCGCGAGCACGCCTCACCGCACGACGTTCTGATCTGCCTGCAAACCGGCAAGGATCGCGATGACCCGAATCGCCTGCGCTACACCACGGATGAAATTTATTTCAAGTCGCCGGCGGAGATGTATGACACCTTCAAAGGATATGAGGAAGCGCTGGCGATCACGGCCGACATCGCCGACAAATGCGAGCTCAAGCTGGACTTCAACAAAGTTTATTTGCCCACGTTCGAATTGCCGGAAGAGCATCGCGGCAAGACGCTCGATGAGTACCTTACCATTCTCGCGCGCGAGGGCCTGCGCCAGCGTTATGCCGAAATCACGCCCGCGCTGGAGCAGCGCTTGAATTATGAATTGGCAACGATCCAAAAGACCGGCTATGCCGGCTACTTTCTCATCGTGGCGGATTTCATCAACCATGCGCGCGCGAAAGGCATTCCCGTCGGCCCGGGACGCGGTTCGGCGGCCGGCAGCCTGGTGAGCTACTGCACCGGCATCACTAACATCGACCCCATGCCGTACAATCTGATCTTCGAGCGTTTTTTGAATCCCGAGCGCGTGACCATGCCGGACATCGACGTGGATTTTTGTTACGAACGCCGGCAGGAAATCATCGATTACGTGCGGGAAAAATACGGCGAGAACAACGTCACCCAGATCATCACCTTCGGCACCATGGCCGCGCGCGCCGTGGTGCGCGACGTGGGCCGGGTATTGAAAGTGAAATACAGCGAGGTTGACAAGCTCGCGAAAATGATTCCGGCCACGATCGGCATCACGCTGGAGCGCGCGTTGGAATCCGTCAACGAATTGACCGCCACGGTGGAATCCAATTCCGTCAACAAACAGCTGATCGAATACTCGAAGGTGTTGGAAGGCCTGGCACGCCATGCTTCGACGCACGCGGCAGGCGTGGTCATTACGCCGGATGCGCTGACGAATTATACGCCACTGTACAAATCCAACACCGGCGACGTGACCACGCAATACGATATGAAATCGCTGGAAACCATCGGCGTGCTAAAGATGGATTTCTTGGGCCTGCGCACGCTCACGGTGATGCAAAAAACTCTGAAAATGCTCAAGGCGCGCGGCGTGGAATTGGATTTGGACAAGCTGCCCCTGGACGACGCCAAATCCTATGCGCTGTTCGGCAACGGCGAAACCATCAGCCTGTTCCAGTTCGAAAGCTCCGGCATGCGCGAGTATCTCAAAAAGCTCAAACCCCAGAGCCTGGAAGATCTCATTGCTATGAACGCGCTCTACCGTCCCGGGCCGATGGACATGATCGACGATTTCATTGCGCGCAAGCACGGCACGAAAAAGATCGAATATTTGCACCCCATGCTCGAGCCGGTGTTAAAGGAAACCTATGGCATCATCGTGTATCAAGAGCAGGTGATGCGCATCGCCAGCGAGCTGGCCGGTTTCACGCTTGGCGGCGCCGACCTGTTGCGCCGCGCCATGGGAAAGAAAAACGTCGAGCTCATGGCCGAGCAGCGGAAAAAGTTCATCGAGGGCTGCAAAGAGAAGAACATCCCGGCGAATACCGCCAATCAAATTTTCGATTTGATGGATAAATTCGCGGGCTATGGTTTCAACAAGTCCCACGCCGCGGGTTATTCGCTGGTGGCCTATCAAACCGCGTACTTGAAAGCGCACTATCCCGCGGAATTCATGGCCGCAACACTCACCAGCGAAATGAGCAACACTTCGCGCATCGTGACGTTGATCGACGAATGCCGGCGCATGGGCGTGCCGCTGCTGCCGCCGGACGTCAACGCGAGCCTGGCCGAGTTTACGGTGATCGACGGCAAAATCCGCTACGGCCTGGGCGCGGTGAAAAATGTTGGCTTGGGCGCCATTGAAAGCGTGGTCAAAGCGCGCGAGCATGAGGGGCGGTGCCATTCGATTTATGAATTCTGCGCACGCCTCGATTCCCGCCTCGTCAATAAGAAAGTCCTGGAAAGCCTGGTGCAGGCGGGCGCGTTCGATTCGATCAACGCCAATCGCCACCAACTGTTGCTGGCGTTGGATTCCGCCTCCGCGTACTCGCAACGCAAGCAGGATGAACGCTTCCGCGGCCAGGCCTCGATCTTCGACGATGCGCCGGTCGAAGTGGAAACCGAGCCGCCGCTGCCGCAGGTGGAAGACTGGGATCCCGCCGAGCGTCTGAAACGCGAGAAAGAGTTTTTGGGTATTTATCTGTCGGCGCATCCCCTGCAACGTTATGCCTTTGAAGTGAAGTTGTTCTCACATCCGCGTATACAAGATTTGCAGGAAGCGCGCGATGGCGTGGCAGTGATGGTTTGCGGGATGGTGGCGGAGATGAAGACCATCGTCGACCGTAAAGGTGGGCAAATGGCGTTCGTCACCATTGAAGACTTTGCCGCGAGCATGGAGGCCATCGTCTTCAGCGACACCCTGGCCGAGCATCGCGAAAAACTGCAGCCCGATGCCGTGGTGGTGATCACGGGCAAAACCTCAAGCCGGGAGGACGAAGCCGCGAAGATCTTGGTGGAGAATATCATGAGCCTCGATGAAGCCTGGCAAACGTTGCCCAAAAGCTTCGCGCTCGACCTGGTGGCCGACAAACTCGATGACAAGCTCGTGCAACGCCTGCTGCAAACGCTGCGGCTCAACCAAGGCACCTGCCCGTTCTATTTGCGGGTGCGCGGCCCCAATGCGCCCGCCTATGATTTTCACGCGCGCAATTTACGGGTGCGGCCCAATAGCGAATTGCTCCGTTTTTTGCAGGAAGCCCTGGGCAATGAAGCGATCAAGATCGACATCCAATTGCCCTCCACCAACGGTGCACGGCCAAACAGCCGGCAGCCGTATCGCCAACGCGCAGCGGTGGTGGCATAAGCCGGAAACCGAAAAGTCAAAGCACAAAATCCAAAAGAGGCATTGAATTTTGGGCTTTGGATTTTGAGTTTCTTTACAAAGAAGGGCATCGTTGATCACTCCTACCTTATCCGGCAGCGTCATCGTAGGGGCGACCCGGCGGGGCGCCCCTACCCAGGCCACCCCCGCCCGGCGGCACCCCCGCAATGGATCTTATTGAAATCACCGTGACCGACACCGGTATCAGCATTTCCCAAGCCAACAGCAAGACGTTTTCAAATCCTTCGAGCAGGTTGAGGCCTCAATTTCCCGTGAATATGGCGGCACCGACAAATTCGCCCAATCCGGCAGCGTCATGGTAGGGGCGACCCGGCGGGGCGCCCCTACCATGGCTCTCTAGTTATTTCCGCGAATGCGGAAAGTGAACATGAATCGATCAAACTCTAAAAGCCTGCGATCGAACCTGAGCGATGGCACAAAAAAATGGTCGCGGATTCGGTGAAATGGCCGTGGAGGCTCCCTTGGCGTGCATTCACTCGCTGGGTAATCGCTTAAGCCGGCTCTCACCGCCGGTTGCGCCCCCGGGGAATCGAGCCGGAAAGCTGGCAACGCTTTCTTCCCCGCCGGGGAATGAAACTGGAAGCACTCACCGGCCATTACCGCGTTGGATAGGGTAATTCCACAGTGTCATTCTATCGGGATCCGCGACGGTTGCCGGCCAGATAGGTCGCGAAAGCACGTCTGCAACTGGCGTTGCCTGACTTTCAGGCAGCGTCCGTTGCTGTTGCTCCCTTACATGGCGCGCCCGGGGCTGCGCGGGTGGTTGCACAGGTGTGGAACGGGCTTTTCCGGCTCTATGTCGGTGCCAAGCCCGGCATCGTGCAGGAGGAATTCGCCATAGGCCTCCTGCGTGCAGCACGAGCGTGTAATGTTCCCATAAAACCAAAGCCTTTGCTAGGCTCGTTGTCGCTGCATTTGTCAACCAAACGCCCACCCTACGACGCTAAACAGCATAATCCGCTCTTGACTTCCATGCTGGCGTGAAGTAATTTTACTTTGCTGATTGGGCCCCACCCAGGCATTAATCCGTACGCTGTGCTTGAGCAATCACGCAAGGGGACTTATGATCGGCCAAACCATCTCCCACTACAGAATCCTCGCCAAGCTCGGCCAAGGCGGCATGGGCGTGGTCTATAAAGCCGAAGACATCAAGCTCAAACGCCTCGTTGCACTCAAATTCCTGCCTGCTGCACTCTTGCCGAGCGATGCGGATAAAGCGCGTTTTGTGCATGAAGCCCGCGCCGCCTCAGCCATGGATCATCCCAACATCTGCACCATCTATGAAATTGGTGAATCTGAAGATGGGCAGATGTTCATTGCCATGGCGTATTATGAAGGCGAGACGCTGCAAAAAAAAGTGGATAGTGGTTCGTGGATCGTGGATCGTGCCATTGAAATTGCGATTCAAATTGCACAAGGTTTGGCAAAAGCGCATGCGCACGGGATAATTCATCGTGATCTCAAGCCCGCCAATGTGATCGTCACGAACGAAGGTGTAGCCAAGATTCTCGATTTTGGCCTGGCAAAACTATCGGGCCAGCCGCGGCTCACCAAGACCGGCTCGACGGTGGGCACGATGGCTTACATGTCGCCGGAGCAAGCGCGCGGGGAGGAGGTAGATAACCGCACAGATATTTGGGCTTTGGGGGTTGTGCTTTATGAAATGCTCACCGGGGAATTGCCATTTAAGGGGGAATATGAACATGCTGTCATGTATTCCATTTTGAATATCGATCCCGAGCCGGTAACGAGCTTGCGTACCGGCGTACCTGAGGCATTAGAAAAAATCGTGCGCAAAGCGCTGGAGAAACGTCCTGGCGAACGCTATCAAAGCGTCGAGGAGATCTTGGCCGATTTAAAGAACGTGAGAAATGGAACAGAATCGCTTGCGCGTCCGAGATTGCCTAACACCGCGGGCAGGATATTGCGGAAGAAAAAAATCAAACGGGCAGCGGTAGCGGCGGGGATGGCGCTGCTTCTGGTTTGGGGATTTTTTTGGTTCAAACCGGCTCCTTTCGAGAGCGAAGCGCTCGCCGCACCCAAGCCCATTGCGGTGATCAGCTTCGAAAATCAAACCGGGGACAGCACTTACAACTACCTGCAAAAAGCCATCCCCAGTCTTTTGATAACCAGCTTGGAGCAGTCGCAATATCTGCAGGTGACCACCTGGGAACGCATGCGCGATCTGCTCAAGCAGATCGGCAAGGATAAAGTCGAAACGATCGACTCGGATTTGGGCTTTGAGTTATGCCGCATGGACGGCGTCGAGGTAATCGTGCTCGGCAGCTTTGTGAAAGCCGGTGACATGTTCGCTACGAATGTGAGAGTTCTGGAGGTGAACACCAAAAGAATCTTGACCAGCGCCAGCGCCAAAGGCGAAGGCGTGGCTAGCATTCTTAAAACTCAGATCGACGATTTGAGCCGGGAAATCTCGCGCGGCGCCGGGCTGTCCGAACGCAAAATAGAAGCGACGCAAGTGCCGATTGCAGAAGTAACAACTACTTCGATGGAAGCGTATCAGTTTTACATTGGGGGCCGAGAATATGCCATTCAATACTACGACTCCGATGCTATTCGCCTGTTGGAAAAGGCCCTCGAGTATGACTCGACCTTTGCGAGTGCCTATCTTCTCCTTTCGGGGATATACCGAAATTGGCGAGATCCGTCGAAGTCAACCAGGATGCTCGAAAAAGCCAAAAAGTATTCACAAAGAGCTTCAGAAAGAGAAAGGCTTTTGATCGAGAGTTCCTATGCCCGTAGCGTTGAGCGGGATCCACAAAAGGCAGACTCCCTGCTGGAACACATCGTGCTGAAATACCCCAAAGAGCTTCGGGCACGCGGCCCATTGGCTGGTGGTTATCTTCGCAAACGAATGTATGATAAGGCAATAGAAGAATTCAATGAGATACTGGCGCTCAATCCCAGTTCCGCCTTCGCTCACAATGCGCTGGCATATGCTCATGCCAACAAAGGCGATTTTACCGGCGCAATGGAGTCCCTGAAACGCGCTATTGATTTTTCACCGGGAAGCGCCAACCCCCTGGATACCATGGCCGAGATCTACTTGGCAATGGGTGAGATAGATGCTGCAATTGCGAAGTTCAAAGAAGTGCAAGCGATCAAACCCGATTTTTCCGGCGTGGATTGGCGGCTCGCCTATTGCCATGCGCTCAAGGAAGACTATGCTGAAGCCATGAAAAGCCTCGACAAGCATATGGCCATGTATCCCGGCGAAGTCTTCTATTTCTGTATGAGGGGATTTTATCATTACTTTCAAGGCCATGCCAAATATGCACTGGACGATTTGAAGAAAGCTTATGAGTTAGCGGGATCGCAGAGGAATGAATGGCCTTTCAGAGAAACAGAGAGAGTACGTGCGTGGCTGCTTTACGATCTGGGTGAAATCGATTCCAGCGGGACTGCTATTTCGAAGTTGATCAATTCTCTGATGGAAGCCGATCCTCGCAGAAGTCCATTTCATCAAGCATATCATAGCTTCTATCGCGGCCTGGTGAATATCGAGAGTGGGCAGCTCGACTCTGCCAAGCACCAGCTCGAGAGGATCAACTCGATTTTGCCGTTAGCAGAACGCGAGCATGAGGAGCAGCCCAAGTTTCATCATGACCTGCTCTCTGCCGAAATATTGCTGGCCGAGGGCTCGGCTGGAAATGCTCTTGCCGTTGCCCAAAAGGCAAATTTGCCCGGTTTTCATGTGTGGCTTGACGCTGAAGTCACGTTTAGTTACAACTTGCCCTTCAGAAATGACATAGCAGCGCGAGCCCGCCTACAATCAGGAGACTTGGTGGGTGCAATTGCCGAATATGAACGGCTCACGACCATCGATCCGCGGAACAATGATCGCCGCCTGATTCCGGCGAGATTTCATTACAAATTGGCCAAGCTCTACGAGCAAACAGGAAAAACCGCCAAAGCAATTGAACGCTATGAGAGATTTCTCAACATTTGGAAGAGTGCCGATAAAGAATGGCCAGAACCGGGCGATGCCAAAGCGCGGCTGGCAGCATCAAAAGGGACAACAGGCAAATGATCGGCCAGACCATTTCGCACTATAAGATCTTGGCCAAACTTGGCGAAGGAGGAATGGGCGTGGTTTACAAAGCCCAGGACCTGAAGCTCGGCCGCTTCGTCGCCCTCAAGTTCTTGCCGCATCATCTGCTCGCAAACCAACAAGAAAAGATGAGCTTCGTCCAAGAAGCCAAAGCCGCTTCAGCGCTGGATCATCCCAACATCTGCACCGTTCATGAAATCAGAGAATCTGAAGACGGGCAGATGTTCATCGCCATGGCGTATTATGAAGGCGAGACGCTGCAAAAAAAGTGGATAGTGGTTCGTGGATCGTGGATAGTGCCATTGAAATTGCGATTCAAATTGCACAAGGTTTGGCAAAAGCGCATGCGCATGGGATAATTCATCGTGATCTCAAGCCCGCCAATGTGATCGTCACGAACGAAGGTGTAGCCAGGATTCTCGATTTTGGCCTGGCAAAATTATCCGGCCAGCCGCGGCTCACCAAGACTGGCTCGACGGTGGGCACAATGGCTTACATGTCGCCGGAGCAAGCGCGCGGGGAGGAGGTAGATAACCGTACAGATATATTGCACGTGGCAAAAGGAGCCGAAACGCTTGTGCACCCGCGATTGCCCAGTACCGCGGACAAACTATTGAGGAATAAAAAAATCAAATGGGGTGCGGCAACGGCGGGGATAGCGCTGCTTCTGGTTTGGCGACCTTTTGGGTTCAAACCGCGTCTATTTGAGAGCGAAGCACTTGCCGCACCCAAGCCCATTGCGGTGATCAGCTTCGAAAATCAAACTGGGGATAGCACATACAACTGTGAAAGCGAGTGACATGTTCGCCACGAATGTGAGAGCTCTGGAGGTGAGCACCAAAAAAATCTTAACCAGCGCCAGCGCCAAAGGTGAAGGCGTGGCCAGCATTCTCAAGACTCAGATTGACGCCTTGAGCCGGGAAATTTCGCGCGGCGCCGGGCTATCCGAACGCAAAATAGAAGCGACGCAAGTGCCGATTTCAGAAAGAGAAAGGCTTTTTATCGAGAGCTCCTATGCCCGTAGTATCGAACAGAATCCACAAAAGTCAGACTCCCTGCTCGAACAAATTGTGCTGAAGTACCCCAAAGAGATTCGCGCGCGCGGCAACCTGGCTGGCCGTTATCACGTCAAAAGAATGTATGACAAAGCGATAAATGAATTCAATCAAATACTGGCACTCAATGATCGCCGCCTCATTCCGGCGAGATTTCATTACAGATTGGCCAAGCTGTACGAACAAACCGGCAAAACCGCCAAAGCCATTGAACGATATGAGAGATTTCTCAACATTTGGAAGAGTGCCGATAAAGACTGGCCAGAACCGAGCGATGCCAAGGCACGGCTGGCAATGTTGAAAAGGGCGAGGGTCAAATGATCGGCCAAACCATTTCGCACTTCAAGAAAAGCGTTATAAACAAAATGAAGTGAGGCTTGGGCGAGATCGACCTTACAGCGAGCCTCAAATCGGCACGTCCAGCCCGACTTCCTGTATTATTTATGGGAAAATCCATGGACCTCGACGTAGAAAACCTGCCGGCACAAAACCAACGCTGGCAAGAGCAGATTCGCGACTACGAACGCCTCCATCGCGTGCTGCAAACCATTTGCTCCTCCCTGCAAGTGGATGAGATTCTGAAAAGCATCATCGACGAGGCCATGTGCTTATGCCGTGCGCAGCAAGGTTCGATCATGCTTTTCGAGCCCACCAGCCGGGAAGTGGCCAAGACACTTATTCGCCATGGCGAGGTTGCGGGCAACAAGCTGGATCATTATCTCAATCGCCTTCTGGCCGGGTGGATTGCGCAGCGCGGCCACGCGCTTTTGACCAATGACGTGCTCGCGACGTTCGGGCCGGAGAATTTACCGGCAAAGTATCATGACGTTACCTCAATCTTGAGCGTTCCCCTGAAGTGGCATGGCCATGATCTCGGTGTGATCAATATGATTGCGCTCACGCCCGAAGGTGTTTTTGGAGAAAGAGAATTGTTACTGCTGCAGATTCTGGCAACCCCGTGCACGCAATTCGTAGCGCATGCCCGTTTGCATGAGAGCCTGTTTGCTGAAACCGCGCGCCTGCGCCGGGAGGTGCAGGACAAATACTCGTTTCATGGCCTCATCGGCCACAGTGCTAAAATGCAGGAGATGTTTACCTTGCTGGATAAGGTCATTCCGACCGAGGGCCGGATTCTCCTGGAAGGCGAGAATGGCACGGGCAAAGAATTGGTGGCGCGCATCATTCACTATAACGGGCCGCGCAAGAACGGCCCGTTTATCGCCGTCGATTGTGGCGCGCTGCCGGCGAATTTGCTGGAAAGCGAACTATTCGGCTACATCAAAGGCGCATTCACCGGCGCGATGAGCGATCACAAGGGGTTGTTTGAAGCCGCGCATAGCGGAACGCTTTTTCTGGATGAGATTGTGAATATGCCTCTGGAAACGCAAAGCCGTTTTTTGCGTGCCATTCAGGAGGGCGAGATTCGCCCGGTGGGAAGCACGCAAACGCGCAAGGTGGATGTGCGTATCATCGCGGCAGCCAGCAGCAATTTGCGCGCTGAAGTTGCCGTTGGCAGGTTTCGGCAAGACCTGTTTTTTCGTTTGCATGTGGTCAATGTTCCGCTGCCGCCCTTGCGCGAAAGAAAGGAAGATATCGCCATGCTCGCGAACCATTTTCTCAATGAAATGGCGACAAAGCACAGAAAGAAAATTGATGGCTTCAAGCCGGAGACCATGGTTCTATTAGAAAGTCATGCCTGGCCCGGCAATGTGCGCGAACTGGAGCACGTGGTCGAGCGCATGGTTATTCTCGCCGAGCAGAATCTCGATTTTATTCCCCCGGAGCTGCTGCCGATGGAGCTGCAACTGCAAGCAGCCGCGCCGGCGATTTCCCCGCTGCAGCAGCAAACGGCGACGGTTTCAAGAGCCATGCGTGAAGCCCGCGAAAAAACCAGCTTGCTCGAAGCGCTGACACGACACCATTGGAATCAATCCGCTGCCGCAAAGGTTTTGGGCATTCACGAGAGCACTCTACGTCACAAAATGAAAAAATACGGCATCAAAAAGCCGTAAAGCCGTCGTAAGACTTACGAATTTCGCAGGGTTTTTTCCCGAATGTAGCGCGGCGCGCCGAGTTATTGACTTTAGCAGGACAATCTGCAATTGATTGTCAAACAAGCCACTTAAGCTGGTCGATGACCGGTCGAAGTGGCTTGTTCGTTTTATGGCATATTTTTTGAAGGCAATGATTTCGAGGGGAACTGCTATTATAACTCACCAGTCCTCGACTGTCATTCCGCCCCGAGACTTCGGGACGGAATCTCCTTGATTAGATTTCTGGATCTAATGCTTGAAACAGGAGATTCCTGCGTTTGCAGGAATGACGCTACAAAACGCGTGTCAAAACTCATGGAGGGGAATCATGAAGAACAGGGTTGGGTCATTCCTCGTATTCTTTGTAGCCGCTTTCCATCTCACCGCCTGCGGAAATGGTTGGCGAAGGCCGCATTTTTGAGCGTTAAAATGGCGTGTAGCTGAGAATGATAGGTGGCCTTTGCCTTGGTCTCGTGGGCCGACTAAAGTCAATAACCATAAAGTCGTAAGGCAGTCGTAACGTGTTCGTATGATTTACGAGATTTTACGCACTCTTTTCCCGACTTAATCTTCGCTGGGCAGACTGCTGGTTCTGGTTCAACCGTCGGCAACTTAATTTTAGACAAGCCACTTAGGTTAGTCGATGACCAGCCTGAGTGGCGTGTTTGTTTTGTGGCATGTTTTTGGAGTTCAAAAAACGTGACCGGCTAAGACTTTCACCATTCACAGAGGGGTGTATCATGCAAGCTTCAATCAAATTTTCGCTTGTCATTTTGCAGGCGATGGTCTTGTTCTCAGCCGGCTGCAGTGAAAAGGCTCCGGTAGCGCATTCGATCCAAGGGAACGCTTTCCCTATTGGGGCCTTTGCGGCAAGCAGCAGTGACGGCAAATGGGAGGAGATATTCAGGGACGATTTCACCTATACCATCTTATTGGATCAGACGCCGATCGTCAAGAAAGGAACCTATACATTGCACGAGAATGCGATCGTACTCGAGGGCAGTTTCCAGACGTGTAACGGCGCGGAGAGGGGCACTTATACTTATGAGTTTGACGGCAACATTCTGACTTTCAAGGCGGTCTCAGATAAATGCGCACTGCGGATGCAAACGCAAACCGGGAATACTTGGGAACTGCAATGACGCTTGCGGCAAGAATCACCTCGTGATCGGCGGGCAATCGGTGTACAATTGGCAAGATCCCTGCTTTTCGGGGGCGAGGTAGGGAGCTGCGTATTCTGCCCTGCAACCAAACAGGTTGAAGCGCTTTACGCACTACGCTGCACGGATTATTTTCGTAAAAAGTAACGCGTTGTGAAGAAAGGTGATTGCTCCTTGAGAGCAATCACCTTTTGTTTTTCTGAAAATGGGAGCTTGCTTTTTTAAGAAATTGGATTAACATAATCCGAGCAGGAACCAAAGAGAATTTATCGCCCACAAAAGCAGAACTCAGGCATGAACACCTCAGTGCACATCAACCGCGTGCGGAAAAGAAGCCATAGCGCCACTGGGCGTGGTGCTGGAGGCTTTGCGCTTTTGGTTTGGGGAATTTTAATTTTCCAGCACGAAACTGCATTTGGCCAATTGGCCATCGCAGTGAACCCCGCCAATACCAGCGACCCACGGGCGCTGTATGTCAACCCCGCAGTTGCCGCAGCCACACTGCCGCGCACGTATCTCGGGCTGAAATTGATTTATCCCGGCATTTTGGAGAACAATACGTTCGGATTAAAATCCTCACGGTTCAATATTTCCTCCCCAAAATTCACCGCCTGGCAAATTGCAGCGGGCTTTCATAGCCAGTACTTTTCCACCCCACTTTATGCGGAATCGATTTTTGGTTTGGCGTTGGCGAAAAGCTTCAATGCTCAGCTTCATTTCGGCATCGATCTTGCGCTCCACTCGCGCAGTTACAACTCCGAGAATTTCGACGGCGTCGATCCCCGCGACCCAGTTTTTCAAAAGGGCAATGGCATTTCCGTCTTCGATCCCAGCGTCGGCGCGATTTATCAATGCAATGACATGATCAGCCTGGCGGCAGCGTTGCGGCATTTCACCCAGCCCCGCATTTCTCTGGGCAGCAGCGAGTTTCGGCAGCCGCTCGAGACAATATTGGGCCTCGGCTTGACCAAAAACTTTGCCCGTGTCGATCTGGGTGCGCATTACTGGCAAAACCAGTTCCGGCCGATTCTGGGCGCGGAGTTTTTCGATCAAGCGATCGGCCGGCTGCGCCTGGGTTTTGCCCTGAACAATGCCGCGCTCGACGGGCAATTGGTGCTGCGCCGGAACGCTTCTTTGTTTTACAGTTTCAATTTGCCCACGAGCGATTTGAACTTGGTCAGCGCCGGCTCGCACGAATTCGGGTTGCAGTACGAATTCAAGCCGAAAACCAGCCGGGAGGAGGCTGCGACTCGACTTCGTGAGCAAGACGAAGCAAACGTCAATTTGATCATGGCGAAGACGCCGCCATTGTTTGCTGGTTTGCAGGCCACGGTGGATACCGTGGTGATCACCGAATCGCGCGAGATTCGCGAAGAGCTGCCATTGATTCCGCGGGTGTTCTTTGGCAAAGACTCCTACACGCTGGCGCCCTCGCGTTATGATTTGCTGCCGGAAACACAAAGCGCAAAATTCTATCAAAGCGTGCGCGAGATCAACTCGGCGTATCGAAATTTGCTCAACATCGTTGCCGATCGTTTGCGGGCACATCCCGATGCTGTGGTGGCCGTGCGCGGGTTCAGTCCCGGCGCGCCGGTGGAAATGAACCCCCAAGAAATATCGCGGCAGCGCGCGCAGTATGTGCGCGACCATCTCGTCAACGTTTTGCAGGTCGAGGCGCGGCAAGTGCGCGCAGAAATCGGCCAGCCGGAAATTGCCGAAGCTTCGACGCACGATCCCTTGCGCTTGGAAGAATTGCAACGCGTCGATCTCGTGGTGCCGGCCGCATGGGAGGAAACGATCTTCGCGCCCATCTTTTCCGAGAAAAAGGAAATCGACGCGCTGCCACAGCAATGCGGCTTTGTCGTGAAAAACTTGCAACCCGGTGCGGGCTTGCGCCATTGGCAGCTCACCATCATGTCGCGTTCCGACACCATTGAAGTGTTACGCGGAAAAGCGAATGTGCCGGACACGATTTGGTGGAACTGGCAATTCGATCCCGAGCGCATGTCCAGCTTTTGGAGGGAGGTGCGTGGCACGCTGAGACTGGTGGATGGTGCCGGACAGGAGTTCCACACACCGGCGGTGAGGATTGCCAGCAAGCAAACGCGCACCGCGACCATGCACATCGAAAAGATTCCCCTCATCCTGTTTGCGTTCGATGAATATGAATTGGACCGCACTTCGGCGCGGCTGCGCGCGAAATTGCGCCAGATCGCCGTCAAGCTGGCGGCCGAGCCGGACGCCGCTTGCGCGCTCAACGGTTACACCGACGAAATCGGCGAGATCGAACACAATTATCAGCTTTCCATCAAGCGCGCGCGCAATGTACAGCGCGAATTGACCCAACTGGGCGTGGTACCCGGCCGCATGTCGCATCAAGGCTATGGCGAAAGTGCGCAACTCGCCGACAATCGCCTGCCCGAAGGCCGCATGCTCAACCGCAGAGTGGAGGTGCATCTGCGGCACGCGAAGTGACTCAACCTTGATGGGAAATATCAAAGCGCAAAGCACAAAATCCAATGAGATTCAATCGGCAATGGCCCCCAATCTCCAGACTTCAGATGCCCAAAAGATGGATGGTTGGTGATTGGAACCTGAGATTCATTTGGATTTTGGGCTTTGGATTTTGGGTTTTGACCTCTATGAATCTTAATTTTCAAATTGTCGCTGTCGGCGTCCTTCTTGGCGCTGCTGCCGGGATTGGTGGATACACTTTTATTTATGCCAAAGGTCATTCCTATTGCGATCACGCCGCGCAATCGCGCGATCACGGAGCAGGCGTGCCGGAAATGCCACGCCGACATTGCGCTGGCTATGGACCGCGCGCCGAACCTCCAAACAAACCCCTTGCATTAAAGGACTTTTTTCCCTATTGTTGAAGTCGTTTTTCAACTGCGTACGGCTTCGCCTCATGAGCGATACCCAATTACTGTTCAGAGATCTGATGATTGCGATTCCGGCCTATAATGCCGGAAAAACCTTGGGCGAAGTTTTGCAGGGTGTCATGCAATATTTCGAGCCGCGCAGAACGATTGTGATCAATGACGGTTCGGATGATGATTCTGCGGCAGTCGCGCAAGCGTACGATACGATTCTCCTCACGCACGAGTCCAATCGTGGCAAAGGCGCGGCGTTAAGAACGGCTTTTGAGTATGTGATTGCAAAGGCTCCAGCCTCTGCACTGGTCTCGCTGGATGCGGACGGCCAGCATCACCCGGAGGAACTGCCGAAATTCGCAGAAGCATTTCGCGCAACAAATGCGGATTTGATTATCGGATGCCGCAGTTTTGATCGGCGCGTCATGCCCTGGCCGCGTGTGGCCAGCAATCGCCTCTCCAGTTGGTTGTTGTCTTGGAAAATCCGGCAACCGCTGCGAGACAGCCAATCGGGTTACCGGTTATATTCCCGGCGCTTGCTGGAAAGGCTGGAGTTGACAACTTTCGGCTATGAGACTGAATCCGAGGTCATCATACAGGCCGGAAAGCTGAAAATGAAAATCGAATTTGTGCCGATCGCGACGATTTACAATGGCGAAACCAGCCATATACGAGGCATGAGAGATCTCAAGCGGTTCATCAGATTATATTGGAAAGCGTAGCCTTCGGGGCGTAGCGCAGTTTGGTAGCGCGCTTGGTTCGGGACCAAGAGGTCGGCGGTTCAAGTCCGCCCGCCCCGACACTGTTCCAACGCATTGAATTACCTGCCGAATCTTTTTCGAATGTATTCATCTCACACACATTCACCCGGGAGAGGGAAGCACCCGTAGTTCCCGTTATTGGTGAGCGGCATTTTAGTTTACATAACAGAGAATCGAGCAATAGTGAATTTCTCATTTTTTGCTGCCGGCTGCCGCGATTTGCTGTGCATGCCTAAACATGTGATACGCCAGACATTCCGCAAATTCCCCTCCATTTACCACGCCAATCCACGGCGTGTCCAAACTGATCTGGCTCAACTGATTCAAACCTGACTTTTGCACATACGCTATGGTCTCCCGGCGACCCCGATGTAATCCGTCCAACAAATACTTTTCCGGAATTCCAGTTGTAGGTTTGAACTTGTCCGGGCTTTTCAACTTCGGCTTCGAGAATTGAATTTGAGATAAATCCGGCCTGTTGGCCATATCAATCACTATACTCTCCTGGCGGCCCTCCATTACGTCCTTCAGTTCCTGTAATCCTTGAACTTCAACCAAAACTAAATGATGAAGGATTTCAGCGATGGACCACCCTCCAGCTCGTGGCTTGGCAGGCCAAAGCGAAACAGGAAAGCTTGCAAGTTCTTTTTCTAGAGCCTTCAAGCTTTGCTTGAGGAGTGATAAAGCATTGGATGAGGGTCTTTGTTGCGCTTGCGCGTTCATTTGCGCTTCCGTTTTTTTGATGCAGATTCGAACTCCCTTTGCAGGCGCGCCATCATTGCGGCCCGGCGGTCATATAACCTTTTCGCCTTGCGCGGCTTGTGCTTGCTCAAGGCGTATGCGGTGAGTACCGGCATGGAAATGGTCGAGTCGCAATAGCAAACGACCGTATCTGGCAATTGTTCGGGATCAACCTTGCCCCAGCTCACGGCTTCTGCGGGCGTGGCGCCGGAAAGGCCGCCGGTATCGGGGCGGGCATCGGTGAATTGCAGAAAGTAATCGTGCCCCTTTTCAGCAATGTTCATGACTTCCTGCAATTGCGGTTCGGTTTGCAGCAGGAAGTTTTTCGGCGAGCCACCGCCGAAGATCAAGACCGCGCTCCGTCCTTTTTTGCGTTTGGCTTCGAGCACGATGGCTGCGGTTTCGTTGACATCGGCGTTGACATCGAACTGCAATTTATTGCCGGCCAGCGCACCCGCGGCCACGTTCATGCCGATGGAAGAATCTCCCGGCGAAGAAGTGTAAATCGGCATGCCGTATTTGTAGGCCACGGAGAGCAGCGATTTCTTTTTCAGTTTGAGCTCGGCTTCACGTGCGGCAACATACTTTCCAGCCAGATAGTGGAATTCCGCGGTACTCATGCTCCGCTGAAATTCCGGCGCTTCAATCATTTTGGCGTAAAATGCATCCGTGTCGAGCAGTACGCGATAGTCAAAGAAAATATCGTAAATGCGCACCACCCCCTGCTCGCGCAACACCACGTCGTCGGCGAGATGCGAGCCTTGATGCATCGCAAGACCCAGGCCGAAATGGGTGTCGTGATACAGGTTCGCTCCGGTCGAGACGATCCAATCGACAAAGCCGTTTTCGATCAGGGGAATAATTGCGGCCATACCCAGGCCCGCGGGCGTCAGCGCGCCGGTCAGGCTCATACCGATGGTCACCTCAGAATGCAGCATTTTCTCCGTGAACAAGCGGCAAGCTTCCCGCATCCGGCCCGCGTTATAGGCGTTGAAAGTATTGTCCACCAAATCAACGACGCTCAAATTCGGACGAATCGGCTGGGGCGAGATTCTCCTGCCAGAAAAATATTTTCGCTTTTGGGCCATGCTGAAACTGCTTCCTCCTCGTGATGATAAATGAATCTGAGCAACGCTGCGGAATTTTACTCTGGTTCATCTGCGTTGTTTTCTTCGGGAGTTTCCTCCTCCCCAACTTCCGGTGACACCTCCTCGGTCGCCACCAGGGGGCGTTCGACTTTGCGCGCGAATGTGAGAAATCCGGTGTGGCCGATCATGCGCAGTTCGGGCCGCACCGACATGTTTTCCAGATGCCAGCGCCGCAACAAGGTTTCGAGTGTGGTGATGATGGCGAATGCTTTGCTGCGCCGCAAGGATTCGACAAAGGACTTCACTTGCAAAATGGTGGGGGAATAACTGCAAATCATCGCGCCCGGGCGCAGCTTGGGCGCGGCCAGCGGCACCACGCGCCAGGGTTCGGGCAGATCCAGCAACAAACGATCGACGTCTTCCTCTTCAAAGCTTTCGTAAATGTTTGATTCGCGCACCGCATGGTTGGGGGCTTCACCGAGAAAATAACGCATATTCTTGCCGGCGTTTTCGATGAAATCACGCCGGATTTCATAGCTAATCACACTGCCTTCCGGCCCAACCATGCGCAGCAAGGTCGTGGCCAGGGCACCCGAACCCAAACCGGCTTCCACCACTTTTGCGCCGGGATAAATATCCGCATACTGCAGAATAATGCCAAGATCTTTGGGGTAAATGACGGTCGCGCCACGCGGCATGAGCACGACCTGCTCGTTGAGCGTAGGGCGAAAGACCCAATAACGAATCTCGCGCTGTGAAGACATCAAAAAGGCTTCCGTGCGCCCGAGAATTTGATCATGCAGCAACAAATCGCCGCGGATATTCGTTTTCTTGCCGCTGCGCAGAATATCGTAGTACGCGCGCTCTTTGCGATCGTAGAAAACCACGGGGTCATTTTCAGCAAACGGCAACTTCGGATCTTTCATGCTGTCACTTCAATGGTGGTTAAAACTTTTCCCTCGACCATTCCCACTGTCGATCATGAATTGCCAACCGGCGCAGCCTTGGGGTATTTCAGCCGTATGATGACCGCGCGCGAAAAAGCCTGCTCGCGCAGCTCCTCGAGTTCCATGCCGGCTTCACATTCCAAAACTTTGTACAGATGCGCGCGTGTTTCCGGTTTGGGCGGAACGAACAACGAACAGCAATCTTCGAAAGGCTCGATGGAAATCTCGAAAGTTCCCAGCCGGCGCGCTTGTTGCACGATGTCTTGCTTGTCATCGCCTGCCAGCGGGCGGATCACGGGCAAACTTGTGGCTTGATTGATGGCGCGCAAATTGGAGAGCGTCTGGCTGGCGACTTGCGAAACGTTTTCACCGGTGACCAGGGCGGGCGCACGGTGCTGGGTTGCTACCCGTTCGGCGAGACGTAGCATCTCGCGGCGGTAAAAAATGACGCGCAGGCCGGGCGGCCCATGGGCGACAATATGCTGCTGAATTTCCGCCAGCGGAATCAAGTACAAGGTCGAGGTGTATTGATACTGCGTCAGATATTCGACCAGCCGCTGCACCAACCCTTGCGAGGCGGTGTTCGTAAACGGCGCGCTGTGGAAATGCACGAAGATCAGATGCACGCCGCGCTTCATCATGCGATATGCCGCCACCGGCGAATCGATGCCGCCGGAGAGCAGACACACGGCTCTTTCTCCGGCGCCCACCGGCAGCCCTCCCGCCCCGGCGAAACGGTCAACATACATCAGCGCATAATTGTCCACGATCTCCACGCACAAGGTCAAATCCGGCGTTCTCAGATTGACGCGCGCGGGAAAATGCTTCAGAATATGCTCGCCGAGCAGCGCGCTGATTTGCGGCGAAGTCAAAGGAAAAGTTTTTTGTCCGCGTTTGGTTTCCACTTTGAAGGTGCGGAAGGTTCTGGCCGACAACGTTTGCACGGCAGCTTCGCAAAGCACCGGCATTTCTTGCGGCAGTTGGATGGCCGGCGCGAAGTAAGCGATGCCAAAAATTTTCTGCACGGCTGCAACCAGCGGCTCCAGCGCCGCACCGTCGCGCATCCAGCACATGAGGCGGCCGGTTAAACGCTCCACCCGCGCCGTACCCAGATGCAACGTGGCACGCGCAAGGTTGCGCTGCAATTGTCGCTCAAAAAAGCGCCGGTTGCCCCCTTTCAGTGCGATTTCATGATAATGCACGAGCAGGCCGGCTCGCGCGTGTGGCAGCGGCGGATGATTTTCGCGCGCGGCGGATGGGGAAGAAACGCCGACTATTGGATCGTTCGGAGCCGAAAGCAGCATGGAGGTTTTGATTGATGTCCCTGACAATGTCGTCATGTTGTGCCGGTCAACATAATAAAACTCGCCAGGATTTGCAAGTGAAAGCTCTGGCTTCTCCGCATTGTCTGTCCTGCCCGACAAAAAACGCGCGCACCCGTGCAGCTCCATTGTGCTCCTTGAAAAAAAGCCTTGAACTGTTCCGCAACCTCCTCGGGATGCCGTTAAATAGCGTGGTGAAATAGTTTTGACTTCCCACCTCCTGCTATTCGGGAAACGGCGGTATGTATTTCCGCAAGCAATCGGTAACTCGCAGAATCGTCCTTGGCAGGGGAGCAAGCGATTTATTGGAAGTCCCTCCTTTAGTTCATGCAGAGAGAGCGGTCTTCTGATTTTCCGCAAGAATTGATACTGGAATTGTGCGCCCGGCTCGTTTGTCATCTACCACATCGCCGGCAAGGTTGCATGCGCCAATTCCTGCTGGCGAGAGCCTGCATGAAACTAGAGGCTAAATCATCACCACTCAATCAGGAGAATGCTATGCTTCGTTGCGCAAAATTGATCACCATTGGCCATGGCTTGGTTGCCTTTTTCATGGCCGTGCTGCTGCTGGGAAGCGTCAGCACCGGTTTCGCGCAGGGAAGCGCTATTTCCAGCGTGACCACCAGCGATCACAAAAAATCCAACCAGAGCAAAGTGTTCTATCACGACAGCAAATGGTGGGCAGTGGCTTATGACAGCTCCAAAGCCTCATGGTATCTCTGGCGATACGACGATCCGGCATGGGTGGCGAACAAGGCTCTGCAGCTCGGCGCCGACAATAGTTTGGACGTTGTGGTGGATTCCACCACCAACAAGCTGTATATGATTTCCTCACACACCAGCCTGTCTCGTTTCCGGCGTTTTTCTTACAGCGCCGGGGTGTGGACCCTGGACCCCGGTTTTCCCCTGCCGTTTAATGCCTTCATCAATAACAATGGCAACAACCCCATCAGCCTGGTCAAAGCCAAAAACGGTGAGTTGTGGCTCTTCCGCGTCAATGGCGTCAACAAGCTGCAAGCCAAGCGTTCCACCAATGATGGCACAAACTGGAGCGCCAATCAGAATATCAAAACATTGTCACAGACCAACGGCACCACGGATGCCGTGGCATTCAACGACGGCGTGAACAATTACATCGGCGTGGGTTACGGCGAAGTGGGCACTGCCACTAGTCTGTTTGGCTTCCTCCGGCACCGCGATGGCGACCCGTTGACCTCATGGACAGATGAGACCGCCTCGCTGACCTATTTCGGCACCGAGCGCGCACAAAATGAAATCGCCATGGCGGTCGATGAGAACAACATCGTCTATATGTTCACCCGCACGTTTGGCGGCGCCATCGGCAATCCGCGCAACACGCTATACATGAGAAGCGCGGCCGGCGCCTGGACCCCCTTCATCGTCAATGCCGTTGGTGTCCGGAGCTGGTTTTCGCCCGCGCTGGTCGTGGACAGGGAAAACCACAGGCTCTTCGTGATGGGCACGAACCAGAATAACAACCGTGCGGAACATAAAATCGGCGTGCTGGGCGCCGGCAGCGATCTGCAAGCAACTGCCACCCTCACCTTTATGCAGAATGGCAGCGATGTTTTCAGAAACCTCAGTACACCGGCCAAGAGCGTCAATGCCGCCACCGGACTGATGGCCACTGCCGGCGACACCACGGGGAAAGACACCTGGTTCAATCGCTTGAGCATCCCCGCCAGTGTGCCGGTGACGATCTCGGCGGTGAAATTGAGCAACAACATCGTCAATGCGAATTCAAGCGATACGCTGAAGATGGCCACCTCGGCGGTCGGCGCGTTGGTCGCCAATTCCAGCACGATTACCGTGCGCTTCCCCAACAATACCTTCGTTCCGGCCGTGATCACGCCGGCCAACATCACGGTCAACGGCACGCCCGTGAGCATTGCCTCTGCCAATGCCTTGACGCGTGAAATCAAGCTCACCACACCGGTCAGCATCAGCAACAGCTCCAATTTCACCGTGGTGTTCAGTGCCGCGCTGGGTTTGTTGAATCCCTCCAACACGGGCGCACACACCCTGCAAGCCTGGACGAGCCAGCAGACCATACCGAGGACTTCGGCGAGCTACAATTTGATTGCGACCACAACCACGATTAGCGCCGTCAAAGCCAAGCCCTTCCCCACGGACGTCGATAGTGCGGCGCAATACACCGTGGGATTCCGCGTGGGTGCCCTTGGCCGGCTGTTTTCAGATTCCAGCAAGGTCACGATCTATTTCGCGAACGACACGAAAATCAAATCCGGTGTGCTCACCGGCGTCACCCTGAATGGCCTGAGCGCCACCGCGACGGGTGACACGGTCAATCGCCGAGTCGAAGTTAAAGTCCCCGCAGCGGTTGCAGTCAACAATGGTGATTCCGTGACCGTGTTTGTGCCGTCGCTGGCCGTGCACAATCCTTCGTTTGTGGACACTTTCAAAGTGCAAGCGGCCACGAGCGTGGAGACGGTTCCGATCCAGTCGAACGGTTTCTATGTTCAGAAAGGCCGGCGCCTTGCCGGCACCACCAAGAACTTCGAGCGCGGCAATCAAAGCAAGATGTTCTATCATGGCGGCTCCTGGTGGCTGGCGGCGCAAAGCAAAGCCACCAATTTCTGGCATCTCTGGAAACGCACCAATACCGACACGACCTGGACCCAGTCCATCCAAATTCACAATCAAGGCAAAAGCCGGCCGGATTGCATTCTCGACGCCCCCAATAATAAAGCTTACATTCTTCTGCCGGGAAGCAGCACAACTTCGCTCACGCGCTTGAGCTTTGCTGCCGGCAATTGGACCGTGGATGGCGGCTATCCCAAAGCGGTCCCCGCGGCGCAAGAAAAGCATACGAATCTGGGGCGCGACCTCGCGGGCAATCTTTGGGTGTTCTGGATCGCCAATTCGACCTTGTTCACGCGCCGGTCCACCGACGAAGGCGCGACCTGGACTGCCGACATCGTCGTAAAAGGCAGCTTGAACGCCACCAGTGGCTTGCAAGACGCGGCCACGTTCAGTTCCGGCGGCAACTTCATCGGTGTTGGCTACGCCGAAAACAACAGCATCAACACTTCCGCCTTCGGATTCCTCCGGCACGCAGACGGTGATGCCCCGGAAAACTGGACGGACGAGTCTGCTGGCGTACCGCAATTTAGCAACACCAGTGCCGACGATCATATCGGCATGCTTGCTTATAATGGCGAAGTGTTCATGTTGGTGAAAACCTCCGGTGGCGGTGCCACCACGACGACGAACGGCCTGTTTCATCGCAACAGCGGTGGTACCTGGAATGCATATTCCGTGAATGTCGATGACGGCTGGACTAGGCCCGCTCTCGCGATCGACGAGACCAATGGCGTGTTGTATGTGTTCGGCTCGCGTGAAGACACGCTGCAATGTGTCGAAGGCAAGAAAGTGCCTCTGGGCTCTTATGCCTCATTGGTGAGCGCCCCGATCGATACGTTCATGTACTACCATACCGATGATTTCCTGGACATATCTACTCCCTCGCATACAGTCACCGGCACCACGGATTTATTGATTGGCGCGTCCAATACTGCCCGCAATGAAACCTGGCTGCAATATATCGATTTGCCCGGCGGTGTCGTGGTAGCAAAGGCACAGCAGGAGGCGGACGAAGGAGCTGCTCGCACGCTGGCGGTCACCTCGAAGGAGGATCTCAAGGTCGGCGTATATCCGAATCCTTTCAACCCGAGCACTCAAATTGAATTCACGCTCAAGGCGTTGGCACCAGTGAAGCTGCAAATTTTCAACCTCAATGGCCAGTTGGTCAAAACACTGATTGACAACGATTTGCAGGCAGGCACGCATCGCCGCCTGTGGCGCGGCACGAATCGGGATGGCCAGCCAGTTTCCAGCGGCACGTACTTCTATCGTTTGCAAGTTGGCGGGCTGGCCACCACCGGCCGGTTGTACATGGTCAAGTAGATTGCTCTGATTCCAACCGCAAAGGCACGGCCAACGCCGTGCCTTTGCCATTGGCTTAGGAGACGCTGCAAAAACGTGTGGCCGGGAAAGCCCCACATCTCACCTCAGGGACACGGCTTGCCGTTTGTCGTTCTTCTCCGCATCAGCATAACCACAACACAAAATCCAGGAATGCGGTTGAAATTTACCGGCTGGCGAGGGAGAGGAACTCCCATTCATTTCAAACTGGGTCTCTACTAAAGGAGTAGCCGATGCCGAAGTGTCTGTTACCAGGTTTGTACTCGCGCGCGAGCATGTGCGCGATTTTGCTTCTTAGCGTGATGTGCTCAGCCTTTGTCGCGCATGCGCAGGTGGCCGGCACGCCGATCGCCGGCACGTCCGAAGATTTCAGCAAGTGCAATCAAAGCAAGACTTTTTTCTATGGCGGTTCCTGGTGGCTGGTCGCGCCCACGAATACCGACCAAAGCTGGTTTTTGTGGAAATTCAATGGCCAGGCTTGGAGCCAGCGCACGCTGATCAGCGATGCCTCAAAACACCGCCCGGATATTTGGCGGGAGCCTTCGACTAACAAGCTCTACATTCTGCTTCCGGGCGGCGATCCGACCACGCTCCTGCGCATGTCTTTTGCCGGTGGCAACTGGAGTATTGATGGTGGATATCCCAAAACCGTCAACGACGTGCAATTGGATGTGATGAATCTCGTGCGCGCGAAGAACGGGCATCTCTGGGTGTTCTGGATTGCGGATTCGGTCCTGCGCGCTCAGCGCTCCGGCGACGAAGGCGCGACATGGACTCCCATCATCTCCGTCAAAAGCCATCTCAACGAGCAGCAAGGCTTGACCGACGCCGTTGCACTTCAAATCGGAGGGGTCCCTGCCATTGGCGTCGGTTATGCCGAAGACAACGGCGCACCCAATTCGCGCTTCGGATTTCTTTATCATAGGGACGGCGATGCCGACGCAGCGTGGACGGATGAGACCTCCCTCCTGCCCGCCCTTACCGGCACCACTGCGGATGATCATATTGCCATGGCCACGTACAACCGTCAAGTTTTCATGATTATCAAAACCAAAGGTGGCGGTCTGAACGTGTTAAAAAATGCCATGTATCATCGCAGAGTCAACGGCACCTGGGCACGTTACACGATTATCAACGGCAACGGCTGGACGCGCCCCACGATCACTGTGGACGTCACCAATAATGTTCTGTGCGTGCTGGGCACGCGGGAAGGAGTTTCACGCAACGTCGAAATGAAGCGCGTCAAACTGGGAAGCTTCGGTGGCCTGCAGGCCGCAACGGTCGACACTGTGCTCGCCGATACCGACGGCAGCTTTTTTGATATCACCCTGCCGGCCCATAATGTGAACGGAACCATGAACTTGATGGTGGTGGGCAACAATCTGACAAAAAACAACCTGTGGCATCGTCGCATGACTTTAGGCCCAATACTCAAGGACGCTCCGGAAGGCGACGAAGGCAATCCTGAAGAGGAAACCGCGATCGCTGGCTTGAGGCCTGACTACGAACTCTTGGCTGAGGTCTATCCCAACCCGTTCAATCCGCGCACCACGGTTCGCTTCCGTTTACAAGAGACTGCGCCCGTGAGGCTGCAAATCTTCAACCTCGCAGGCCAGCTCGTGCGCACGTTGGTGGACGGTGAATTGCCGCCGGGCGAACATCAGCGCCAGTGGAATGCGCGCAATCATAACGGCGAAGCAGTGGCTTCCGGGACCTATATTTATCGTCTGCAGGTGGGCCATCGCCTGGCGACGGGACGGATGCAATTGCTGAAATAACCAGTATTCAGTATTCAGTAATCAGTGTTCATGTGACACGTCCTGAAAATAGTTGACACTTTTCTTGGATCCTCTTGGTAGTTCCCCCGATCCCAACAACCCGCAGGGTGTTGGGGTCGGGAGGGATGGCACGAGGCTCGTGGCTCATACCACGTGCTT
>JBIOXB010000240.1:0-11284 GCA_044869275.1 bacterium | reverse complement strand
CTCGTTTCCCTGCCTGACAATATCCCATATCTCTCCTCATCCCACTCTCCCCGTCTCCCACTCTCCCCGTCTCCCCGTCTCCCACTCTCCCACTCTCCCCGTCCCCCACTCACCCACTCTCCCCTTCACCCTATGCCAGCCATTCCGCCGCTTCGAGTGCGTGATAGGTCAAGATAACGTCGGCGCCAGCGCGCTTGATCGAGGTCAAGATTTCCAAGGTCACGCGTTGCTCATCGATCCAGCCGTTTTGCGCTGCGGCTTTGACCATGGCATATTCGCCGCTCACGTTGTACGCCGCCAGCGGCAGATCGAAGCGTTCTTTGACCGCGCGTATGACGTCCAAAAACGCCAGCGCGGGCTTCACCATCAACATGTCCGCGCCTTCGTTGACGTCCAGCTCGCATTCGCGCAACGCTTCGCGCACGTTGGCGGGGTCCATTTGATGCGTGCGCCGGTCGCCGAATTTCGGCGCCGATTCGGCTGCCTCACGAAACGGCCCGTAAAAACTCGAGGCATACTTGGCGGAATAACTCAAGATGGGAAGATGGGTAAAGTGGTGCGCGTCCAGGGCTTCACGTATGGCGCCGACCATGCCGTCCATCATGCCTGAGGGCGCGACCATGTCCACGCCCGCTTCTGCCTGTGCCAGCACTTGCTTGGCGAGCAGCGCGAGAGTTTTGTCGTTGTCGACGATCTTGTTTTCCACCACGCCGCAATGGCCGTGGTCGGTGTATTCGCAAAAGCAGACGTCGGCAATGATCGTCATCTCCGGTGCGGCGTCTTTGAAGACGCGAATGGCTCTTTGAATGACGCCCTCCGGGTCATAGGATTCCGAACCGGTCGCATCCTTCTGCGCCGGGATGCCGAAGAGAATCACGGCGGGCACGTGCAGGCTTTGCGCGCGTTTCAACTCCTTTACCGCTTCGTCGATCGACAATTGAAACTGCCCCGGCAAGCTGGCGATGGGCGCGCGCACGCCGCGGCCGTGCCGGATAAACAGCGGATAGATGAAATCGCCAGGCTGCAATTGGGTTTCGCGCACCATACTGCGCATCGCCGGCGTCAGACGTAACCGGCGCGGGCGAATAAGAGGCGTAAACAAAGTGGCATCTCCGAATTGTTATGACTAACCCATGCAAGTGGGAATCGCGAATGAAAAAAATCAAGGCAAGGTCATTCACGGCAAAGTCATTGTCTCGCAGACCTTAATAGCATCGCGTCAAATTACTTTGCCTGCCCAGAATCACAAGCCGAGATGGGGTGTTATCCAGCTTCTGCGCGTGTAAACGCCGGCTGTGGCGCTCGCATGTGCTGGCCGGCTATCGCTTCCGCCATGCGATGCGCGCGCACGATGCAATCGCTGACGGAAACACCGTCGCGATAATTCGTTGCAAAGTGCAGTCCCGGATACTCGCGTTCGATTTGTTCCAGCAAGCGTTGGAAGCGTTGATGCCCGAGCGCGTATTGCGGAATCGCGGCGGCATACTTGCGCACGTGCAGAAAGACCGGCGATTCGCGCAGGCCCAGGCGCAGCCGCAGCTCGGTAACGGCGATGGCGATCAGCTCGTCGTCCGGTAAGAGCGCCAGCTCGGGTTGCCGCGCCCCGCCGATGAAAGTCGTGGTCAGCGCATGATCGTGCGGCGCGCGCTCCGGAAAAATCGAGGAATTCCACAGCATGCCCAGAATCTTGCGGCCCTCTTTGCGCGGAACGAGATAGCCAAAGCCGTCCAAGGGATGTGTAACGTGTTCACGCTTGCAGCCGGCAGTGACCACGGCAATCGGCGCATAAGGGATTTCCGAGAAGGGTCGGCAGGCTTGCGCCAGCGTGCCGGTGGTGATTTCTTCCAAGCCATTTGCCGGCACGGTGAGCACGAGGTGTGTCGCCTGCACGGCATGATGTCTGCCTTGCTTCCAAAAATTGAGCCGCCAGGATAAATCAATGGGATCGCGTTCAATTTGAAGATTCGAGACCAGGTAATGAATGCGTTGATCCAATTGCCGGGCAAGCGTCGCTGTAAGCTGGCCCAGTCCCCGGCGGAATGAAATCATCGCCGCGGCATTCTTGGCCTTTTCCTCGCGCTGCGCCCGTGCTTTGCGCCCGCGTATCGCACCGCGAATGAGGCTGCCATAGTTCGCCTCCAGCGCCTTGAGCTTGGGGAAGGCGGCCGCGACGCTCAGATGCTCAGGATCGCCGGCATATACCCCGGCGACGAACGGATCGATGGCGTAATCGAGAAATTCCTTTCCCAAGCGCCGCCGCACGAACGCAGCAATAGATTCATCTTGCTCTCCTTCCACAGGAGGAATGAAAGGCTCGCGCAACAGCCTTAGCTTGGCGGACGCGCTGAACAGCGGCGTGCGCAAAAACGCGAACGGATTCATCGGCAAAGGCTGCAGCGTGCCGTTCTTCAAAATATACCGCCGCTGGGCCTGGTCATTCGCAGCAACCTTTTCATTTTGCAGGCCGGCGAGTGCGATGAGCTCATCAATGCGCGGCGAGGTGTCGAGCAGGCTGTTGGGACCGGTTTCGATTAGAAATCCGCCGTGCTGCTCCGAACGCATCACGCCGCCGGGTTTATCATTCGATTCCAGCACTGTGACAGCGAGACCTTTGCTCCGCAGCCAGGCCGCACAAGCGAGTCCGGAAATGCCGGCGCCGACGATGAGGGCATCTGTGGGGTTTTCTTCAATCATGCGACCATCCATGCCAGTGTGGCAAGCTCAAACCGTGCGAGAATACAGCGGCTGGGTTTGCTTTTCGGGCAAATACGCATCAAAGGCCATGGCAATGTTGCGAATCAACAGGCGGCCGAGCATGCTGACTTCGATGGTTTTGCGATTGATCGTGAGCAGGCCGTCTGCTTCGCATGCACGCAGCCGTTCCAACGACGGGCGGAAGTATTCATGAAAATTTATGCCGAAAGCGTTGCCGATGGCAGTCAGATCGAGCCGCATGTCGCACATCAATTTGTTGATCACGTACCGGCGCAATTGATCATCCCAAGACAGCCGGTATCCGCGCTCGGTAGCGAGCTGCCGCCCGCTCACGCGCTTGTAGTAATGCCCCAATTCCTTGACGTTTTGCGCGTACACGTTTTCGAGCATGCTGATGCCGGTGATGCCGAAGGCATAAAGGTCGCAATCGGCGTGGGTGGAATATCCCTGAAAATTGCGGTGCAGCAAGCCTTCGCGTTGCGCCACGGCCAGCTCGTCTTCGGGCTTGGCGAAATGATCCATGCCGATATAAATATAGCCGGCCTGATGCAGCGTTTCGATGGTGCGCTTGAGCATGCGCAGTTTCACCTCCGGCGCGGGCAGTTTGTCCGTGGGAATCATTTTCTGATGTTTCTTCATCCACGGCACGTGGGCATAATTGAAGATGGCCAGACGGTCCGGCTGCATCGCCAGAATGGTGTGCAGTGTTTCTGCAAAGGTCGCTTCGGTTTGAAAAGGCAGGCCGTAGATCAAATCCAAATTGATGCTGTTGAATCCCAGCTCGCGCAAGGTTTCGACCGTCCAACAGGTGAGATCGTAGGGCTGCACGCGGTTCACCGCCACTTGCACCTCGTGATTGAAATCTTGCACCCCCAGGCTGGCGCGGTTGAACCCGGCCTCGCGCAAGGCTTCGAGATGCGCGCGTTCGAGGCCGCGCGGATCTATTTCCACGCTCACTTCGGCATTTGCCGCAAAACTGAAATGCTCATGAATGAAGCGGCCCAGGCGCGCCGTCTGCTCGGGCGCCAAATAAGTCGGCGTGCCGCCGCCCCAATGTAACTGCTCCACTTTGCGTGCCGGATCGATGAGGCGGCTCATCATGGCAATTTCCGGCTCGAGATGATCGAGATACTGATCGATGCGCTTGGGATTGTGGGTGATGATCATGTTGCACGCGCAAAAGTAGCACAACGTATCGCAAAAAGGCAGGTGAAAGTAAAGCGACAGCCCGCGGTTGGTGTTCTGGTTGCTGTGTACGATCTCGGCAAAAAAGGACTCCGCGCCAAAGCTCTCATGGAAGTGCGGCGCCGTGGGGTAGCTGGTGTAGCGCGGCCCGGGCCGGTCGTATTTACGCATGATGTCGAGATTGAGGTCAAACGTATTCATGGTCATGCCTGTAGTTCATCCAGTATCAAAGCCCAAAATCCAAAACTCAAAATCCGAATTTGAGCGGCGCACTTTGCGCTTTGAGCATTGGATTTTGTGCTTTGTGTTTTGAGCTTTGGCATTTCACCCCCTATACTCCCTCACGGCCTGGATCAACGCCTTGACGCTTTCCACCGGCGTCTCCGGCAAGATGCCGTGGCCCAAGTTGAAAATGTGCCCGCGGCTGCCGCGCATTTGATCCAAGACTTTCCAGGCTTCCCTGGTGATCACTTCCGGAGGGGCGAACAGGACACAGGGATCGAGATTACCCTGCAGCGGAATGCGATCTTCCGTTTGCCGCCTGGCCTCGGCGAGATCGATCGTCCAATCCAGCCCCAGCACCTCCGCGCCGGTGCTGGCGAGGCGCGGCAGGCCGCTGCCTCGGCCGCGCAGAAAATAAATAACCGGCTGCCGCTCACGTTTGATTCCCGCGATCAACTTCTTGAGATAGGGCAAGGAGAATTCTTCGTAAGCTTGCGGACTGAGCGCATCGCCCCAGGAATCGAAAACCTGCACCGCCTCGGCGCCCGCCTGGAGCTGCGCACTGAGGTAATCTTGCAGCGTTTCGGTCAAGCGCTCGAGCAGTTCATGCAAAACCTGCGGCTGCCGGTAAAGCATGGTTTTCGCGTGCACGAAGTTTTTGGAGCCACGGCCTTCGATCATGTAAGTCGCGAG
Organism: bacterium; assembly: GCA_044869275.1. Lineage (GTDB taxonomy): Bacteria > Zhuqueibacterota > Zhuqueibacteria > Zhuqueibacterales > Zhuqueibacteraceae > JBIOXB01. The sequence continues at coordinate 6,469 of JBIOXB010000240.1, read as the reverse complement.
CGTCCACGGCGAGCCGCAAAAACCGATGAGCGGCACGGCGCCGGCCAGCTTCTCTTTCGTCAATTGGAGCGCGGCCAGCACATAGTCGAGATCCTTTGCGACGTTCACGTGACGCAGCTTCTTCAAATCGACGGCGTGGCGCAGCGGTTGCGGAAATTCTGGCCCGCTGCCCTCGTCAAACTTCAGCGCCAAGCCCATGGCTTCGGGCACGACCAGAATGTCGGAAAAAATGATCGCGGCGTCGAAGCCGAGCATCTCGATGGGCTGCACCGTCACTTCCGCAGCCAAAGCGGGCGTGCGATAGAGCGTTTGGAAATCAACCTTGGCTCTCATGGCGCGGTAGGCGGGCAAATAACGTCCGGCTTGGCGCATGATCCAAATCGGCGTGCGCGGCACAAGCTCGCTATGGCAGGCACGAATAAAAAGCGGTTTATCGGTGGTGGATTTCAATATCGGTCTCTATGGTTGAGAAAGTGGCGCTGCATGTCGTCATGTAAGAAATTCGGTTGCAATCAAATCTCGCTAACATTACTTCGTGCCCGAGAAATGCCGGGCCAGTGCGGCAATCATATCATCCGCACGCGCCCGCTCCGGCAGAATCGGTGCCGGCAGGCCTAGGTCGAGCAACGCCGTAGCCGTGGTCCTGCCAATGGCACAAATCACGGGTTGTGTCAATAAGCGTCGCCAGTCCGCCGGCGCAAGCAGGTCAAAAAACTGGCGCACGGCAGAAGGGCTGGTAAAGGCAAGGGCGTCGATCAATCCCGCCTGCAGAGCTTGGTGTATGTCGCGCCAGTACGGCGGCACGTGCGGCGCGATGGTGTAAAGCTCCAGGACGTCGACTTGAATGCCGCAGCGCCGCAATTCCTCCGCAAGGTAAGCGCGAGCATTGTCCGCGCTCGGAAACAGCACACGATCACGAGGAGAAATTCCCCGTTGCAGCATGCTTGCGATCACACCCTCGGCGCGGCTGTCTTCCGCCACACAAGCGACCGTGTATCCCCGCCGCTCAATGCGGCATCGGGTGCGCTCGCCAATGGCCACGATCGTGCTGCACGTGAGCTGCAGCGTGCATTCGAGCGCCTCGATTTCATCACAAAACCTTTCCACCGCACCGGCGCTGGTAAACACGATCCACTGATAGTCCGCGAGGCGGCGCAGGCGATTTTTTTTCTCTTCATCCAGCGCCAGGGGAAGGCGCTCAATCAGGGGCGCGATCAAAGCCGTGCCACCATGCTGCTGCACCAGCGTGGCCATGCGCTCGGAGCTGTCCAAGGGCGCGGTGAGCAAGACCCTTCTATTGTGCAACGCCGCCGGCGCTGCTGCAGCTGTTGCCGTGTGATTATACATCAATTGTGGTAGATTTGATGTTCGCCAAAATTTCCTCGCCGCCCTGCTGCAAAAGCCGTTGCGCGAGAATTTTGCCCAGCCGTTCCGCCTCGGCCGCGCCGCCATAAATGCTGTCCCGTAGCACGCGGGCGCCATCAAGCGAGGCGATCAGCGCACGGCAGGACAGTTTTTTACCTTCAATATCCGCCAAGGCCGCAACCGGTACCTGGCATCCCGCTTCGAGCTCATGCAGCACGGCGCGCTCACATGCCGTGGCTGCGCGTGTGGCAGGCTCGTCTAAAGCGGCGACCAGGTGTCGCACGGCATGATTGTCCGCCAAAATCTCGATGCCCAGCGCGCCTTGTGCCGGCGCCGGCAATATAACTTCCACCGGCAAGACCTGCGCGATTTCGGCATCTAATCCCAGCCGCCGCACGCCGGCTTCAGCGAGCACGATGGCGTCATATTCGCCGGCTCTCAGTTTTTGAATGCGCGTCGGTACGTTGCCGCGCAGGGGCAGAATGTTCAAGTCCGGCCGGTGATACTTGATTTGCGCCGCACGGCGCATGCTGCACGTGCCGACGTTCGCGTTGTAGGGCAGGCCGTCCAGCGTCCACGATTCCCTGCCGATCAAAACGTCGTGTACCCATTTCCGGTTGCAGACGGCGCCGAGCATGAGCCCCTCCGGAAGCTGGGTAGGCAAATCCTTCAGGCTGTGCACCGCGAGATCAATCTCGCCGCGCAACAAGCCCTGATCCAACTCTTCCGTAAAAAATCCTTTGCCGCCGATTTCTGGAATCAAGACGCCGAGCGACTTGTCGCCACGCGTGGTGATTTTGACCAGGTCGATGGCAAGCTCAGGATGCCGCGTTTGCAGAGTTCTTGCCACCCAGTGTGCTTGCCACAGGGCGAGCTTGCTGCTGCGCGTGCCGAGGCGTAGTGTGTTCTTGGTCATATTCGTGTACAAATCCGAAAAAACGATTCAGAGTATTCAAACCATCGTCGTCGCCGCTGGCCGCGAGTGCCCGCAGTTGATGGATCGGTGCATGCATGATTTTTTTTGCGAGACTGTGCGAGAATTTCGCCAGCCGCTCTTCCTCGGCGGGATTGGAAGTCTGGCTGTAGCGCGCCAGCTCGCTCCGGCACAAGGTTTCGACGTAACGCTGCAAGCCCGCAATGAGCGGTGCGATCTGCCGGCTGTTGAACCATTCCATGAATTCTGCGAGCGTAGCGGCGATGATCCGCTCCGCCGCGGGAATCTCCTGCCGGCGCTCCAGCAGCGTTTGAGTCACCACGCCATCCAGATCGTCGATGTCGCGCAGCATGACGTGGTCGAATTTGCCTATTTCCGGGTCGAGGTTGCGCGGCACTCCGATATCGACGCAAACAAACGGCCGCGCCGGCGAAAACACCGCGTCCTGGTGCTCAGCATCATGGAGAAAATGTTGCGGCGTGAGCGCGTAGCCCTCCGCGCTCAATGCGGCGATCAGACCGTGCGCACTGCGCAGCATCAATGGCAGCTCCTGCAGGGGGAAAAAAGAGACTTGCGCTTTTTGCGCGAGTTGATAAGCATGGCAAAGCTTGCGGCTGGTGACGCTGATTTTTATCCGGCCCCTGCTGCGTTTGCTGATCTCCAGCGCCGCCATTTCCGCCATTTTGCCCGCGCCCAGAATCAACACTTTGGGCTGGGAAATGCGCCGGTCGAGCAGGTGCATCAACAAATCGGCGGCAGCCGAGCCGGAAGAAACCACCCCCTGCGCGATGCGGGTTTCGTGGCGCACGCGCTTGCCGGCCTGCAGCGCCAGATGGAAGGCGCGATGCAAAACCGGTCCCGCCGCCTGAACCGAAGTGGCAGATTCATATGCCTCTTTTATCTGCGCCAGAATCTGATTCTCGCCCAGCAGTTGCGATTCCAGCCCGGAGGCCACGCGAAACAAATGGCGCACGGCGTCTTCGTTCTGGAATTGATAGCCGGCAAACAGGCCGCGTTCGCCCGTGCTGCCGCGAAAAAGCTGGAGAGCATTTCTAAGTTGCGCCAGGGCTTGGCTCGGGGTGCGCGTCACCAGATAACATTCTGTGCGATTGCACGTGGAGAGCAAGCCCGCTTCGTCTATGCCGGGGGATGAAATCAGGTGGGAAATAAATGCTGCTTGTGCCGCAGGGTCGAAACGTAAACACTCCCGTTCTTCAACACTTTCGATTTGGTAACTCGTTCCAAGAAGAATAATCTGTGCTTGTGCCATAATCCTGGCGCCATACTGTGCAGTTTAGTATTCGAGGTCATCGCATTTTTGTGACTTGGAAATACATGATTCAAATACTATACCACAACAGGGTGAACAAAGGCACTACCCAGCTCTTGTAAAATTATTGGGTTTAGGCGCTCTTATCCTCACTCTCAATTCCGACCGAAACAATCTGGTTTTTCAATTTTAAAAATCGCCTTTTCATTTTGGAATAAAACCCATCCCCAAGTCAGATCCTGCTCGCGGCGGCGTATGTCACTAAAATAAATCACGCCAACAACTGCCGGCAGCTTCTTTGCATGATTGCCATCACATTTATTCATACCTCAACGCCTCCACCGGATTCGCCAGCGCAGCTTTGACCGCCTGGTAGCTCACGGTCAAAAACGCAATCACCACGGCCAGCACGCCGCTGAGGAGGAATACGCCGAGATTGAGGTCGGTGCGATAGGCGAAATCTTCGAGCCATTTGCGCATGGCGAAGTAGGCGATCGGGGTCGCGACAAAAAAGGCGAAGAGCATCAGCTTGGCAAAGTCTTTCGACAACAAGAGCACGACACCGGCGACGGAAGCGCCTAGAACTTTGCGCACGCCAATCTCCTTCGTGCGCTGCTCGGCGGTAAAAGAAGCAAGGCCGAAAAGCCCCAGGCCGGCGATAAAAATGGCGAGCGCGGAGAAAAGTCCCACGATGCGCTTCAATTTCTCTTCCGACTGATACAACGCTTCGACCTTGTCATCCAAAAAGGAATACTCCAGTGGATGAGCCGGATCGAATTCAGCCCAGGCAGCTTTCAACACCTCCAGCGCTTGCGGCACGCGGTTGGGCAAAACTCTGAGGGCGAGATAATCCATGTCATAGGGCATGAGATGAAATACCGCAGGTGCAATTTGCTCATGCAAGGCCAGAAAGTGAAAATCTTTCACCACACCGATAACTTCTCCGGATTTTGCATGCTCCGGCCCCTCACCCAACCAACTGAATTTCTTGCCCACGGCAGCCTCGGCTGATTCCCATCCGAACTTTTCCACGGCCGCCTGGTTGACGATAAATGCCCGGCTGCTATCGCTGGCAAAATTGGGTGAAAAGTCTCTGCCGGCGGCCAGCTCGATGCCGAATGTTTTAATGAAATCATAATCGATTTGAAACGTGTAAACGATCTGTTCGTCATTTGCTTTCTTGCCGTCGATGCGCGCACCGGTTCGCCACCAACCTTCATCCGCCGGCATCGAAGTGGAGGCAGTGACGCGGCTGATTTCGGCGTGGCGCAGCAGCTCGGTTTTTAAAGCCAGCCATTTTTGACCGGCTTCCTTGCCGGTGAGCTGAACGGTGATCACTTGCTCTTGGTCAAAGCCGAGCTTTTTCTGGTGCATGTATTCGAGCTGATTGTGAATGATCACCGTGCCGGCAATCAGCACGATGGAGATGGCGAATTGCACCACGACCAGCCCCTGGCGCAAACGCGTGCCGCCGCTCTGGCGTGACCACCGCCCCTTCAACACCTCCACCGGTTGAAAGCGCGAAAGAAAAAACGCCGGGTAGCTGCCCGCGAGCAGGCCCACTATGAACGCAATGGCGACAAAACCGCCGGCGACAAAACCGTCCTGCAGATAATTCACTTCCAGCGTTTTGGCGGAAAGCGCATTGAACACGGGCAGCAAGAACTCCACCAAGCCCGCTGCCACCACGAGCGCAATGAACGAAAGCAGCAGCGATTCACAGAGAAACTGCATGATGAGCATTTCCCGGCCCACGCCCGCCACTTTGCGCACACCGACTTCTTTGGCGCGAGGCTGCGAGCGGGCAGTGGCGAGATTCATGAAGTTGATGCACGCAATGATGAGCACGAACAATGCCAGCGCGCAGAAGAGATACAGATAAGCCATGTTGCCCATTTTGCCGGCGGCGTCATCGAAATCCGAACGGAGATGAATATCCACGAGCGGCTGCAATTGCAGCGAGACTTTGGGGAAATCTGCCGGCGCATCGGCATAATGTTTTTCCATGAATGCTGGAAATTTTTTCTCCAAATCGGCAACCGGCGCGTCTTTTTGAAGCAGCAAGTAGGCAAAATATGAAAACATCCACCAGTTCTGCTGGGGGTATGCTCCGATATTGTCAAAGGGCACGATGAAATTGGGCTGAAGATGTGAGTTGGACGGCACCGCCGCCAAAATTCCAGTGACTTTGAACTCACGATTGCCAAATTCCGCGAACAGCGTCTTGCCCATGGCCTCGGCGCTGCCAAAATACTTTTGCGCCGCCTCCTGGCTCAAGACGATAGCGTGCGGATCTTGCAGGGCGGTTTGAGGATCGCCCTGCTGCAATGCGAAATCGAAGACGTCGAAAAAGCTCGCATCGGCGAAATAAAAACGGCCTTCATAGAATTGCTTGTCGCCATGCTTCACCAAAATCCTGCGCGCCGTCTCGCGCAGCCGTACGGCGCCGAGGATTTCTGGAAATTCCTGCTGCAATGCGGGTGCGATCGGCGCAGCCGTGGCCGTCAACGGAGAGCCGGTTTCGCCATCGCGCTCCATGGTGACGAGCACACGGTAGATGCGATCGGCCTTGCGATGAAAGCGATCGTAGCTGAATTCATGGCGCACATAGAGTAGAATCAAATAGCAGCAGGCCATGCCCACCGCCAATCCCACGATGTTGATCGCCGTATAGCCCTTCTGCCGCAGCAGATGGCGTACCGCAATTTTAAAGTAGTTTTTGAGCATTTTTGTATCCCGTGGTCTGTGATCAGTAAGCAGTAAGCAGTAAGCAGTGACACGTCCTGAAAATAGTTGACACTTTTCTTGGATCCTCTTGGTAGTTCCCCCGATCCCAACAACCCGCAGGGTGTTGGGGTCGGGAGGGATGGCACGAGGCTCGTGGCTCATACCACGTGCTT
>JBIOXB010000239.1:0-82842 GCA_044869275.1 bacterium | reverse complement strand
CAATTACCAAACAGCAGGTACTGTTTTCTCCAGTTCAATAAGCATATGTCAGCATAAAGATAATTTTCTATTTCTCCTTGTAGCCGACATTGGTAATGTCGCTGCACGTCCGCGATTTTGAGCTGATCGAGGATTTGAACGGTTTTAAGTTCGATAATGCGGCTGCCGGCGAGCCCCAAGAGCAAGAGGTTCTGCGCCCCATTCGCGTTTGCAATACGGCCAACCGGCGCAGCAGCTTTCATGCGCAAACAGGATCGACGTATCCGTCTCGCTGTTGCTGCAATGAAATTCTTGTTTTTAGTGAGATCGAAGATTGAGTGCTGCTTTTCAAACTCCCGAACTCGCGTAAAAAGCGCAACATGAATGTTGCATTACGCTAAAACCACGATGCTGGGGCAAGCAAAAGTAGCGCCAGAATGGATAGGAGATAAGGGCCCACGCTAGAAGGAATACAGCAAGCAAGCTCGCAACCCATCACACTTGTTTCGATTAGAGTATTCTATTCATCTCTTATCTATCCGCATAACCGCCAATGTACGCGAATGAAAGATATTAGCGCTCATCATTTTCTTGCCGCCCGACCGCAAAAAGATGGTGTTGCGTTCGCACGAACATCATGCCGGAAGAAAGGGCCGGTGTGGCCATCAGCAGCTCGCCCATGGCATTCGTCGCCAGCAGCTCGAACTCCGGCCCTGCCTTTACGACAAAAATATCTCCGTCTTCGCTGGACAGATAGAGCTTGCCATCGGCGGCCACCGGAGAAGCGCTGAACCCGCCGCCCTGATGTGAAAGGCGCTGGCGGTAGATTTCTTCTCCGGTTTTTAGATTGTAGCAATCCAGAATTCCCTGATTGGCCAGCACGTAGAGGCAATCACCATAAATCAGCGGTGTGGGCATGTAAGAGCCGCGCTGCTTTTTACTCCAGGCAATCTGCGCGCTCGAAGTTTGACCTTCTGCGAGTGTAAGGTCTCCCGAGGCACCGGCTCGAATCGTGAAGATGGGGGCCTCGGGGCGGCGGCCGCTCGCGACGACAATCAAATCGCCGGAAAAGATCGGGGTCGGCGCCGTGATTTTGGAGCTGCCACCCAGCCGCCACAATTCTTTGCCGGTGAGTGGATCGTAGCCCCGAATAAAATTTGAGGCGTTGGTAATCAGCTCCACTCGTGATGCGCCAGGATAAATCGTGGGCGTTCCCCAGGAGGGCAGCTCTTCACGGGAGGCCTTCCAAACCGTCTTCCCGGTCTTGATATCAGCCGCCAGGAGAAAATCCTCGTTCTGGGTATCGCATTGCACGATCACCAAATCCTCATAAATGATGGGGGAGCTTGCCGTTCCCCACTCGTAGTCGGGCGCATCGTACGCGCCGGCATTGAGTACGCCCAGGTCTTTTTTCCAAACCAACCGGCCGTCGTGCGTATAGGCATACAAACCTTGCGAGCCGAAGAAGGCGATCACATAACGGCCATCGCTGGCCGGAGTGGAATTGGCGTAGCTGGCTTTGATATGCCGTTTCTCGGCCGGCACACCCTGGTGAGCAGTTTGTTCCCAGAGAATTTTACCATTGGTTTTATCGAGGGCATAGACTTTCCACTGCTGCACGGATTTGTCCTCGGAGGCATCGCCGTCGCCGTAAAGGCCGTGCCTAAACGTGCCATCACCGAGACTGCTGATGGCCGTCGTGACGAAGAGGCGATCTCCCCAAACGATGGGGCTGGAATGTGCCAAGCCCGGGATTCTGGTCTTCCATTTGATGTTGGCGGCTTTCTCGCCAGCCCACTGATCCGGCAAGTTTTGCCCCTCGGTGACGCCCGCGGCATGCTTGCCGCGGAACGAGGGCCAGTGACCATCATCGCCCGGGATTGTCGCGACCGCAATGTCTTTTGCAGCAATCATGAAAACGAAAAGCGCCAACCCAATTGGCAAGTTGAGGTTTGACTTCATTTTGTATCCTTTGCGAATCCCGCATGGCTGCCCGTTGCCACGTCACGCGTTTGCAGTGCCAGCGCCAACAGCGCCAGCATTTGTGCGAACGTCGCGAGGCGAAAGGGCAGATCATCAGTATTGAAGCGATCGGTATAAAAGCTGAACCCCTGCCAGGCGAGAAATACCGCAGGGAACAGTCCGCCCGCAATGAGTGCGCCGTGCCAATAGGGATGATGCACGAAAAGATGGGACAACTGCGCGATGGCAACGACGATCAATAATGCAAATCGTCCAAGCTCCATCCCGACCGGTATTCCTTGCTCAAGTACTGATCCGCCTCCGGCATGTTGGGAAAACTCATTTTCTCACTGTCATAGCGCAGAATCGTATTCTTCGGCGCCATGCGGACGGCAATATTGCCCAGCAGCATCGTTTCAGTCAACTTTGCCGCATACTCAAAATTCGAAGTGGTTTGCACGCCGTTGCCGCTTTTGATGGCAGCGGCCCATTCCTCATGTATGCCGGGCGAGCGCGCAATCGTTTTCGGTGGAAACTTGAAAGCTTTCATGCGCGTTTCGGGAATCAGCCGCGGGCTTTTGCCGTAACAGCCGTGCATGAGCATGCCCTTGCTGCCGACGTAAAGCACGCCGCCGTCTTCATCGCCCATGCGCCGGCCTTCTTCCAGCTCCTCCGGACGCTGTGGCATGATGCCGCCGTCGTACCAGGTGAGATCCACCGCCGGCATTTTGCCGCGCGCGGCAAAATGATAGCGCACCGTGGAGGCCAGCGGATAACTGTCACCGTTGAATTCAGTCGAACTGGCTTGCACGGTTTCCGGATAGCCGAGATTCAAAGCCCAATAGGGATGATCGAAAATATGCGCGCCCATGTCGCCCAGCGCGCCGGTGCCAAAGTCACACCAGCCGCGCCAGCGAAATGGCGCGTAAGCGGGATGATAAGCGCGGAACGGCGCGGGCCCGATCCACACATCCCAATTCAGCGTCGAGGGCACGGAGGGAATTTCTTGGGGATAGCGCACGCCTTGCGGCCAGATTGGCCGGTTCGTCCAGCAATGTACTTCAGTCACGGCGCCGATGGCACCCGCCGCAATCCACTCGTTGATCAAGCGCGCTTCCTCGCTGGCGTGGCCTTGATTGCCCATTTGCGTCACCACTTTCATTTCCTGTGCTGCCCGGGCGAGCGCGCGTGCTTCGTGCACGGTTTGCGTCAAAGGCTTCTGTACGAATACATGCTTGCCCAAGCGCATGGCGGCCATCGCGATCACGGCATGCGTGTGATCCGGCGTGCTCACCGTCACCGCGTCGATGCCCGGTTCCGTCTTCAGCAGGACGCGAAAGTCACGATATCTTGTGGCGCGTGTGAGCATGTCCGCGTAAGCCGGATTGGCGGTATCGTCCAGGGCGCGCTTGATGGTCTTCACGATCTGTTCATCATCGACGTCGCACAGCGCCACGATATTTTCCGTACCCAGGCTGGCGATGTCGCCACGGCCCTTGCCACCGACGCCAATACAGGCAATGTTGAGTTTGTCGCTCGGCGGCACATATCCCGGCCCGCCCAATACATGACGGGGGACAATCGTGAAGGCGGCGGCAGCCACTGCCGCAGTGCCGAGAAACTCGCGCCGCGTGAGCATATCTTTTGGGGGGATGGAGTTTTCGATGGGATCTTTCATGTTGCGCCTCCTCTTGTTCTTCACAGTGGCCGGATTCTAATATTTCGATACCACACTTTGTCGCCATGATCTTGCAGCACAATGTGACCTTTGCGATTACGGCCGTATTTGGGCAGGGTGGCAAATTTGCTTTGTGCCACGAGCGCCTCCCATTCCGGACCGCCGATCTCGTACGCGACAATCTTGACGCCATTGAGCCAGTGCTCGATGTGCGTTCCTTTTACGACGAGGCGCACGGCGTTGTATTCACCGGCCGGGCGCGTGACGTCCTGGCTGGGCGCATGCAATGCATAGTTTGAACCGGCTGAGGTTTTGAGGTCAAGCCCGTCTTTGTGTTTCGTGTTGTCGAGCACTTGCATCTCCGGACCCGTCTTCCAGGAAAATTCGTCATCTTCCGTAACCCAGAAGAAGATGCCACTGTTTCCGCCGGGGGAGATTTTCCATTCGAGCTGCAATTCAAAATCTCCGAATTCCTCGACCGTCATGATGTCGCCGCTGCCGTTTTTGCCGAAATAGAGCTCTCCTTTTTTGGTGATGGCCCATCCGGCTGGCACACTTTCCTTCTTGAAGCCGCGCCAGCCCTGGAAGCTTTTGCCGTCGAATAATAGCTTCCAACCCGCATTTTGTTCTTCCGGTGAAAGCTGGGGCCGGGTGCCGGCGCTGCAGCCAAGAAAAATGAATGCCAATGCGAGTGTCATCATGCTCTGCTTCATGTTGCTCCTTCTCAATTAAGGTGGGAAACTCGCGCGCAGCTGTGGCGTTTTGCAGGCGGGAATAGATAATACTTCAATCCTAAAAATGCAAATAAATAGTTAAAATGATGAAAAGATGTTGAAATCCGCTTCATTTTTGATTATCATCAGTTTCAAGCCAAACCAGGACCCGCCTTACCCAACCAGGACGAGCTGCAACCAAGCCAGTTCTCTACGCTTTGCGCATGAGCAATTTCGCAAGAAGTAATTCGAAATCCACAAGACCTCATCCGTGATCAAGCTTCCGCTTTTCATCCAGGCTCTTGTACGAAGTCAAGCAATGAACGACAGCCAAGCAGGTGGAGCGTCGCATGAGTGATCAAAACGCCAACCCCGGAATGGACCGGCGAACGTTTCTGCGCGCAACCGCAGCGGCCGGCGCGGGACTGTTGCTGGCGCCGAATGTTTTGCGTGCGCAAGACGCGCCGAGAAATTCAAACGACTTGAACCTGGCATTGCTGGGGGCGGGCGCGCAAGGGCAGATTTTGCTCAATGCCTGCCTTAAAATTCCAAACGTTCGCTTCAACGCGGTGTGCGATATTTGGGCGGCCTACAATCTCAAGCGCTGCGTGAACTTGCTGCAGAAATACGGCCACTCGCCCAATGGCTATGAAGACTATCGCGAAATGCTGGCACGCGAAAAAGATCTGGATGCCGTTTTGATCGCGACGCCGGACTTTTGGCATGCACGGCATACCATCGCAAGCCTCGAGGCGGGCCTGCACGTGTATTGCGAAAAAGAGATGTCCAATAATCTGCAAGACGCGCGCAACATGGTGCTGGCGGCGCGGCGCACGCGCAAGCTGCTGCAGATTGGGCATCAACGCCGCAGCAATCCGCGTTATTTGCATTGTCATCACAAACTGCTGCAAGAGGCGAAGATTCTCGGCCGCCTGACTTCGGCCAACGGCCAGTGGAATCGCGCCGTGCAACCCGACCTGGGGTGGCCAAAGAAAGATGCCATTGCACCCGCCACCCTGGCAAAGTACGGCTTCGCCTCCATGCATCAGTTCCGTAACTGGCGGTGGTATCGCGGCCTGGGTGGCGGCCCGATCGTGGATCTGGGCTCGCATCAGATCGATATTTTTAATTGGTTTTTGGGAACCACGCCGAAAGCGGTGATGGCCAGCGGCGGCACCGACTACTACGACAAGCGCACGCATGAATGGTACGATACCGTGATGGTGATTTATGAATATGAGATGCCGGCCGGAAAAGTGCGCGCGTACTACCAAACCCTCACCACCAATAGCAGCGAAGGCTATTTTGAAAACTTTCTTGGCGATCAAGGCACGCTGCAAATCTCGGAGGCGGGCGGCCGCGGCGGCATCTATCGCGAGCCCACGGCGCCCGATTGGGAGAAGTGGGTATTGTCGGGTTATTTGAAAGCGCCGAAAGAGGAAAAAGCCGCTGCCAGCGACGCGGTGCTGGATGTGCGTGAAACGGTCGCGCCGCCGCAATTCGATCTGCCGGTGGCCTTCAATGACCCTTATCACAAACCGCATCTGGAGAATTTTTTCGACGCCATTCGTGGCAAAGCGAGGCTGAATTGCGATCATGACGCCGGTTATGAAACCGCGGTGACCGTGTTGAAAGTCAACACAGCCGTGGAAGCCGGCCGCCGGTTGGAGTTCAGGCCGAATGAGTTCCGCGTTTGATGAAGCAACGTGGTGCTCGTGCACCGCTGCCGTGATTCTTGTGAGCAGATTTCTTACCAACCGAGCAAACGCGTAATGACCATCCCGAGAATGCTTTTCTCTCATCTCCATCTCATCCCGGCCTGCTCGAGGCATGCGTTGAAAATGCTGCTTTGTATTCTGATCACGGCCACCATAAGCGCGTTCGCGCAAAACCACCAACAGCCGCCCAAGCTCGGTGACGTGAGTGATGGCAATCGCTCCATCCCCGTTCATCTCATCGATTTGTATGATGCCGACAGCATGCTCGTGCGGCCGAATGACCGGCCCTTCCTGCCCTTTTCCACCAAGGTCACCTGCGGAAAATGCCACAACTATGAGCAAGTGCGCACCGGCTGGCATTTCAATGCGGGAGATTCGAGCGTCGCTGCAGGACGGCGCGGCCAGCCCTGGATTCTCTTCGATCAAAGAACCGGAACGCAATTGCCCCTTTCCTGGCGCGGCTGGCCGGGAACCTACCGGCCCGAACAAATCGGCATGAACGCCTGGCAGTTCACGCTGGCGTTTGGCCGGCACCTGCCCGGCGGTGGCATCAGCGAGGAGGCGGCTTTCGATCCTCCCGAACTATTTTTGCGACGGCAGATCTCCGGCAGCCTTGAGATTAACTGCCTGAGTTGCCACGATGCCGAGGCCGGGCATGACCAAGCCGAATACGCGAATCAAGTTGCGCGTCAAAACTTCCGCTGGGCGGCTGCGGCCACGACTGGATTTGCCAGCGTGCGCGGCGCCGCGAAAGACGTGCCCGACAATTACGATATTTATTCCGGCCAATCGCTGGACGATCCCAAGCTGGCCGCGCCCTCGCTCACTTATGATCAGTCGCGCTTCAATGCCCAAGGCAAGGTGTTGTTCGACATCAAAAGAAGAATTCCAATTGAAAGATGTTATTTCTGTCATTCGACCAAGATTGCGGGAGATCCCAAGGCCGGGCGTTGGGAGGCGGAAGAAGACGTTCATTTGACCTCGGGCATGCTGTGCGTGGATTGCCATCGCAACGGGCTCGATCACAACATGGTGCGTGGTTTCGAAGGCGAGCCGCAAGCGTCGCAGAAGCCAGCGGCTGCGAGCTTATCATGCCAGGGTTGCCATTTGCCGGACGATTCTCATCAAGTGCCGCAGGCCGGACGTTTGGGTGCACCCACACCGAAGCACGCCGGCATTCCGACTTTGCATTTTAAAAAAATGACCTGCACAGCCTGTCATGCCGGACCGTGGCCCGCGGAAAAAGTGCCGTTGGTCAAAACCTCGCAGGCCCATGCTCTGGGCACACATGGTGTGAATCGTTCCGACGTTGCTTTGCCGCATATCGCCTCGCCGGCCTTTGTGCGAGATAACAACGGCAAGATTGCGCCACATAAAATCATCTGGCCTGCCTTCTGGGCCAACCTCAATAACAAAAAGATCGCGCCGATCGCTCCCACGGAAGTGCGGGCGCTCGCGGCTGATCTGTTCCCGGGCGTCGATTCCACACGGTCGGGAGACTGGCTCACGATTGATGAAAAGATCATCGCACAAGTGTTGCAACGGCTTTCCGCAACGGATTCGAGCAAGAGAGAGGTGGGCTATATCGCGGGCGGCCGGCTTTATCGCCTCACGAAGTCTGGTAAAGTGTCACAGGAGAATCATGTCGCGGCGCAACCCTATTCCTGGGCTCTCGGCCACGACGTACGGCCCGCAGCGCAGTCGCTCGGCGCTCGGGGTTGCGCAGATTGCCACGCGCTCGATTCCTCCATTTACTTCAGCCAGCTTAAAGTCGATTCGCCAGTGCGTGTGGATCGACACTCAAGATACACCACGACGGCGGAACTTGCAGGCCTGAGCGGCCTCTATGCACGTTTCTTCGCCTTCACGTTCTTTTTTCGCCCGTTGCTGAAAGGGTTGCTGATGGTTATGGGCGCCATTTTGATGGGTATTTTGCTCTGGGGTGCCTTGCAAGGATTGAGCAAAATCATGAAAGCTGCCGAAGAGCTGGGAGAAAACTTCAAATGACGAAATCCAAACTCCAATTCATTTCATCATAGACCAACTATGTTTCGCGCCATTTCATTTCTCGGGCTTGCCGGCCTCGCTGCCGCCGTTGTTTGGGCGCTCCGTGCGCAGCTCATGGGAGTAGCTGAAACGAAACAGATCTTGCGCCAGCAGAGTTCTGACCTCGTGAGCAATTTGCGGCAGTGGCGCATGCTCTCGCCGCCCACACGCCTGGGCACGTTCATGCGGTGCTCTTATTGGGTTACGTTGGGCAGTGTTTTTGTGCTGGCGCTTACCGGCTTTCTGCCCGTGATCATCTTCGGCCAGTCCATTTCAAATGTGCCACTGCTGCTGCATCTTGTGCTGGCGCCGCTCTTCGCCATTGGCGTGGCAGCGCTCGCCTTGTTTTGGGCGCGGCGCCACTCTTTTAACCAAAACGATTTTGAGACTCTGCAACAGAGCATCTCCACGAAGAATTCCAAGATTCCGCTCACCAGCCCGACAGTCTGGCAAAAGCTCTGTTTCTGGGCAAGTGTTTTGCTGGCCGCGCTGGTGATCATTTCGACGGTTTTGATGATGTATCCGCTTTATGGCACGTCCGGCCAGGAGTGGCTGTTGCATGTGCACGGGTATGCTGGTCTGTTGCTGCTGATGGTGGTGATACTGCACGCTTACTTTCTATTGGCGAAAAAACGCGCTTAGATTCGTCAAATTCAAATCTGATTCATCGTTCCACAACTCAAGGAGAGGATGCCAATGCCAATCAAAAATATCAAAACCAATCCGAATTTGCTGATCGCCTTGCTGATGTCTTTCGGCCTGCTGGTGGCAGCTTGCAGCAAGAAGGAAGCCTCCGAGCAGAGCTCGACGACACCACAGGCACAGCAAGCGGCGGTTGAAACGCCGCCAGCGCAACCGGCAGCAACGCCGGCGCAGCCTCAGCCCACCGCCACTTCGACACCGGAACCCGCTCCCGCAACGGCGAAGGAAGTGACGGCACCACCGGCAGCGACGGTTGCCGAAACGAAACTGAGGGCACTCGACATCAAGTTGCCCAAGCCCATGTTCATTGGCACGCCCACGAATTTGCAAGTGGCGAATTTGGAAAAACCACTGGGCAAGGCGCGTCCAGAATTTCTCGCTCCCGAAGGCACAACCAATGTGGCCTCGGGCAAGCCGGTGACCAGCTCGGATGAAGCGCCGGTAATCGGCGAGGTAAAAATGATCACCGACGGTGACAATGAAGCCGGCGACGGGAGCTACGTCGAGCTCGGCCCCTTTTTGCAGAGTGTGACCATCGATCTCGGCAAAATGCAGACGATCTACGCTATTTTGGTTTGGCACTATCACAAACAGCCGCGGGTGTATTTTGACGTGATCGTGCAGGTTGCCGAGGATCCCGATTTCACCAGCAACGTGGTGACGGTATTCAACAACGATCACGACAACACACAAAAAATGGGCGCCGGCACAGACAAGAACTATGTCGAAACCTCCGAAGGCAAGCTCATGGATGCCAAAGGCGTGCAGGGACGTTTTGTGCGCCTGTACAGCAATGGCAACAATAACGATGACTTGAACCACTACATCGAAGTCGCCGTTTATGGCCGGCCGGCGGGAGCTATCTGAAACTTGGATTGTTGGATTTGATGGATTGATGGATTGTTGGATTGTTGGATTGTTGGATTGATGGATTGATGGATTATTGGATTGAACTGGATTACGCACGGCCAGCACATTATAATCCAACAATCCAACAATCCAGTGATCCAGTGATCCAGCGATCCAGTGATCCAGTGATCCAGTGATCCAGTGATCCTGTGGTCCTGTGGTCCAGCGATCCACTTCTTGAACCATGTCAAACAAACCAACCGTGCTGCTGTTCCTGGCGGCCACGGCCGTGGCGCTGGCGTTGCGTTTGCCGAAATTGGAGCAGCGCCCAATGCATGGCGACGAAGCGGTGCATGCGATCAAGTTTGGCCAGTTGCTCGAGCAGGGATTCTACCGCTATGACAGTTTCGAGTATCACGGCCCGACGCTGAATTATTTGACCCTGATACCGGCCTGGCTGGGATCTGAGCACACGCTCACGCAGGTGAAAGAATCGACCTTGCGCGTGGTGCCGGTTTTCTTCGGCACCTTGCTGGTTTTGAGTGCCGCGATCCTGGTAAACGGTTTGGGCAAGACCGCCGCGAGTATTGCCGCTCTGCTCACGGCCATCTCGCCGGCGATGGCCTACTACAGCCGCTATTACATTCAAGAAATGCTGCTCGTGTGCTTTACCTTTGCCGTGCTGGCCTGCGGTTATCGCTACCTGCGCAGACCAGGCGGCGGCTGGGCGATTGCCACCGGCGTCTTTCTGGGTCTCATGCACGCGACGAAAGAAACCAGTGTCATTGCCTGGGCTGCCATGCTGCTCGCGCTCATGCTCATCGCCGCGGAGCGAAGTAAAAAAGAGGGATTATCCATATTGGTGACATGCACCAATGCGGTCAAGGGCCGGCACGTTGCCGCAGCGTTGTGCGCAGCCGCAGTGGTCTCGATACTATTTTTCTCCTCTTTTTTCTCGAATGCGCAGGGCGTGCTGGATTCGGTATTGACTTATAAAACCTATCTCAGCCGCGCCGGCCACGACCCGGCGCACATTCATCCCTGGCACTATTATCTCAATGTGCTTGCCTTTTTTTCCCTAGATGCCGGGACAAATCCGGTTTGGAGCGAGGCCCTGATTCTGCTATTGGCAATGATCGGAGGAGTTGCGGCGTTTCAAAGACGCGCCTGTTCACGTGCCGATGCTGATTTGCCGCGTTTTCTCACCTGGTACGCCCTGTTCATGACGATCTTTTATTCATTGATCCCTTATAAAACGCCGTGGAATTTGATCAGTTTTTTGCATGCCATGATTCTGCTCGCCGGTTTTGGCGCGGCTGCGCTGATGCAGATGCTGTCGCACAAAATCGCGCGGATGCTGGTTATGGCCCTGATGATCTTTGCCGGCACACACCTGGCGTGGCAAGCTTATCTGGCAAATTTCAAATACTACGAAGACCCGGCGAATCCTTATGTTTACGCGCATCCGGTCAACGATGTGTTTGCCATCGTCAAACGCGTAGAAGAAATCGCACGTATCCATCCGGATGGCAGCAGCTTATACATGCAGGTGATATGTCCCGGGGACGATTATTGGCCTTTGCCGTGGTATCTGCGCGCGTTCAGGAACATCGGCTGGTGGAACCAAGTCGATGAGGGCGTGGCTGCTGCGCCGCTCATTCTGGCCTCGCCAAAAGTCGAACCGGCGCTGCTGCGCAGACTGTATGAATTGCCGCCCCCGGGCCAGAGACATCTTTATGTTCCGCTCTTCAATAATACTTACATGGAATTGCGGCCCCGCGTCGAGCTGCGTGGCTATGTCAGGAAGGAATGGTGGGATCGTTTGCAGGAGCCCTCAGCACCATAAACAGAATGCAGAAGATCCTCTGTGAGCGATAGAAACGATGTGACCTCCCAAGAGCATCCTATGGCACAAAACCTCGAGCTGGCTATTGGTGCCGGCAGTAGCATCCGCAACTTGCATCGTTTTTCCCACCCGGCCATGGCTACGGTGTTCGAAATCTTCATTATTGATGACGACGCCAGCTACGCTGAGCAAGCGGCGCAAGAGGCGTTCAACGAACTGGATCGTCTCGAGCAGGAATTAAGCCGGTTTATCGCCAACAGCGATGTCACGCGCATCAACCATCTCGCCGCCAAGCTGCCATTGCGCATTGGCCTGGACGCTTTCGAATGCCTCAAAATCTCCCAGCAAGTTTTCAACGACACCAGCGGCGCTTTCGATGTAACCATTGGCACATTGCTGCAATGCTGGCTGCATCCGGATAAAACATTGCGCTCGCCCACGGGTGCCGAGCTGGCGGAAGCTCGCCGCAACGTCGGCATGCATCTTCTCGAACTCGATGAGGCGGAGCACACCGTGACCCTGCAGGCAAGCCCCGTCCATATCGACCTCGGCGCGGTCGGCAAGGGCTATGCAGTTGATCTCATGTCGAAAATACTGTGCGAGTGGGATATCGAGAGGGCTTTGATTCATGGCGGGCGCAGCTCTGTTTTCGCCCTGGGCGCGCCGCCGAGCGAGAAAGGCTGGCCATTGACATTCACAAACCCCCGCCGCCGCGAACAGATCTTGACTCAGCCACGGCTGTGCCAGCAAGCGGCAAGCGGATCGGGGTTGCAAAAGGGGCGGCACATCATCAATCCTCGCACGGCGCAACCGCTCACCGGCAATCGTGCGGCATGGGTCATCACTCCGAGTGCCGCCACTTCCGACGCGATTTCAACCGCTTTTATGATAATGGAGCCGGACGAGATTCAGGCGTATTGCCAACGCCACCCGGAAGTGCATGCGTTGATCCTCACCGCAGATGGGGAGGACGAAAAGGAATGGCGCTTTGGCGTATGGGAGGAGGAAGCAATAGCCTGATGCTGAAAAACACTCATCAGAGGTTTTTTGTGTTCCTCGTCAGCATCAGCCGGTGAATTGCTTTTGCTCGATCATGCGCTTGAGGTGCTGCAATTCCCGCCAGATTTGCTGCGGGCTGCGCGCCAGCGACAAGCGGCTGTCGCGGTCGCACGTCCAGGTGATCGGGAATTCTTGAATGCTGTAGCCTTTGTTCTGCGCGCGCAGGATGATTTCAATATCAAATAAGAAGCCTTTGGTCACGCACTCGCGAAACAACTCGCGCGCCACCTCGCCGCGATAGATTTTGAAGCCACACTGTGTATCCGTCAAGAACGAGGGCAGGTGCATGCAATGCACTGCCAACGCTCGGAAAACCCTGGCCGTGAGGCGGCGCTGCCAAGTCTGTGATTTGAGAATTTGACTTTGCGGCAGCCGGCGAGAGCCGTGCGCGATATCGCACCTGCCGCTTTTGATCAAGCTCAGCCCGCGCAGGGCATTTTCATAAGGCACGCACAGTCCGCTGTCGGCGAACATAAGATAGTCGGCATGTGAATGGCGGACTCCGGTACGAATGGCGAATCCCTTGCCTTGGTTTTCATCATAATGAATGACCTGGAGCGTCACCCCGGCAGCGCATTCGGCGGTTTGGGCAATGGCGGCGGTCTGGTCACGGCTGCCGTCATCGACAACGATGACCTCTCCGCTTAGGCGATGATTCTGTAAAAAAGCCGAAGCAGCTTGAATATCGCCGGTGATTTTCGAGCGTTCTTCAAAAACGGGTATGATAATGGAAAGATTCATCGGGGCATAGTATCGATATTGTTCTTCGATAGCAAATGGAAACTCCATCCGCGCGAACCTCGCGAAGGGCGGAGTTTGTGGAACCCATGAAGGAGAAGATATGCCGAAGGTACTAAAACTGGGCTTTGTCGGAGCGGGTTTTGTGGCCAAATTCCACGCCCGGGCCATGATGCAAGTGCGGGACCTTGAAATCGCAGGCGTCGTCTCCAGGACCGCCGCATCCGCTCGGTCATTTGCAAAGCTGGTCAAAGACACCGGCCTGGGAGAGGGCACGGTCTATGCCGACGCCGGAGAAATGGCGCAGCATGTTGACATGATCGCAATTTTTTCACCCAACTTCACCCGCATTGAAATCGTCGAGCGCATTGCCGAAGCCGTCAAAAAAGGAGCGAAACTGCAGGGTTTGATCTGCGAGAAGCCTCTGGCGCGCAATGTGAAAGAGGCGAGGCGCCTGGTTGATCTCGCGCAACAGGCCAAGCTCAGAACCGCTTACTTTGAAAATCAGATTTTCATGAAGCCCATTCGCACGCAATTGCAGCAATTGGCGCCGCAGCAAAAGAGCATGGGGCCGCTGGTGTTGGTGCGCTCCGCGGAAGAACATGGCGGGCCGCACGAGCCGTGGTTTTGGGATCCCACGAAGCAAGGCGGCGGCGTGCTGTCCGATATGGGCTGCCACAGCATCGCCGTGGGCTGGCATTGCCTGACGCCGCTGGGCAAGCCGCAGACTTTCTTGCAGCCGATTTCAATCTCTGCGGATTGTTCCCTGCTCAAGTGGGGGCAAAAACGGTGGCGCGAGAAGTTGAAGCAAAAAATGGGCGTAGATTACGGCAAGACACCGGCGGAAGATTTTGCCACGGGCATGCTCACTTTTAAGAATCCTGAAACCGGGCAAATCGTCAAAGCGCAGTTCACCAACTCGTGGATGTTTGAGAAGCAGGGTCTGCGCTTGTTTATGGATGGCATGGGGCCGGGCTATGCTTTTGAAGTCAACACACTCAACGCGCCGCTGCAAATCTTCATCGGCGATGAGGCCGCGGCAGCAGTTGCAGATGCGGAGATCGCTTTGGAAAAAGCCACGGCCTCGCGCGGCTTGCTCGCGGTGCAATACAACGAGCCGGATATTTACGGCTATACCGACGAACTCGAAGACGCCGCAGAAGCGTTTCGTTCCGGTCGCGAGGCGAAGCTGACATGGAGCTATGGCCTCGAGATCACCAAGCTCTGCATGGCCGGCTACATGGCGGCGGAACGAAAGCAGACCATCGATCTCACCTCGGCGGCGGTACAACAAGAGCTCGAAAGCTACGTGCCGCTGATTCAGCAGGGGAGGGGGGCAGAAGTATTGCACGTGGGCTAAGGGGCCTATTCCAGGCGGCGTCTTTTGCCCAGCCGGACACGCCTCAAGCTTTGACCTTCACCACCACAAACGTGGTATCATCATTCTGCGGGCTGCCATTGGCCCAGGCATCGCCGGCCTGCACAAAACACTGAATGATGTCATGCGCCGATTGCTGCGCCACTTCTGCCAGCACGGCTTTGGCCAGCTCATATCCCAAAGTCTCGCCGCGCGGATTGAAGCGTTCGGTGAAACCGTCACTCATCAATAAAATCACATCCCCAGGTGTGAGCTCCAAGTCCCGCTGTTCATAAGGAAAATCTGGCACGCTTCCCAGCGGCATTCCTTTGAGATCTATTTCTTCCACGCGCTGCGTTGCGGCGCGATGAATCAAAACCGGCGGCAGGCCCGCGCCACAAATCGAGATCCGCAGGCCGGTGATTCTCACCAGCAACAACGTCATGTAAATCTGGCGCAGATTCATACGTTTGAGCGCTTGATTCGACTGCTGCAAAATTCCAGAGAGTTCACCCTCGGGCGCAAGCGCCATGAACAAGCTTTTCATCGCCGTGACCATCGTTCCGGCTTTGAGCCCGTGCCCGGTCGCATCGCCGAGCGCCACCGTCAAAGCGCCATCCTTGCCCAAATAAAAATCATAATAATCGCCGCCGACTTCGGTGGCGGGTTTCATGAAAGCGGCGAGCTCGAGATTGGGCAACTGGGGAATCAGTTGTGGCAGCATGGAAAGCTGCAATAGGCGCGCTTCTTCCAGCTCTTTGGCGCGGCGCTGATGTTCGACTTTCTGTCTTTGCCGGTTCACGTCGTAACGCCGCCAGCCGAGCAAGCTCGCGCCGGCAATGCCTGCATAGCCGGCATACGCCCACCATGTGCGATACCATGGCGGCAAGACTCTAAAGGCATAAACCGCTTCACGGCTCTCCTGCTCGTAAACGTTTCTCGCGCGCACGCGAAAACGATACCCGCCCTCCGACAGGTTGGTGTAATCCTTTTCGGCTGCCTTGCTCCACGCCGACCAACTTTGATCAAAGCCCTCCAAAAAACATTGAAATTGGTTGGCGGACTCCTCCTCAAAATTGGGAGCGGCAAATTCAAAACGCAGAGCATTGTGGTCATGGGAAAGCGCAGGGCCGAGAGTGAAGAGCGTAGAGTGCAAAACTTCAAGTTGCTCGCCAGTGGGATACGATGCTCCGAGCGAAGCTGTGCCGGCGAAGATGACGGAATCCCGCCCGGTTTCGCATGCGATGGTCACACGCCGAATAAGGGCCGGATAATCCACGCTCTCGCGCTTGGGGATATTGGCATCGTAGCGCAGAAGACCCTCCGGGCCTCCGAACCAAACCACAGAATTGGCCCCGTTATCAGTGAGAATATGTTCGGGGTAGATGGCCCAGATCGCCGTTCTCGCAAGCCGAAGCGTGGAGCCTTTTTCCGGCAAATAAGATCCATCCGGCTGGCGCAGCGCGCGATTGATTTCTGCGGCTTCTTCCGACCCCAGCCAGACGTTGCCGTGCCGATCCTCGGTTACGATTTCAACATCGCGAGAGCCATCGGCAAACATGCTGCCGTAAGTCGAATCCGGAAGAAATCTATTCCTTTCTCGGTCAAAGCGAAAGAGACCCTCATCACTGGTAAAAATTGTCCGTGCGCCAACGGGATAAACCCCGACCCATCCTTTCGGCAAGCCCTGCTGGAAATCAAAACGTGCGATTGTCGTATTCCCGGTCCCCCGCGTTTGAAGGGAAACTCGCTCCGGGAGATTCACCCGCAGAACGCCCTGCGCTTCTGTTCCCAGCCAAAGCTTGCCGTCTTCGCTCTCCACGATGCTCCAAATGGGCTCGTGAATGCCATGGATTCGCCCTTCGTCGATCCACGTCGAGGTGGCGTGATCAAATCGTAAAGAGGCCAGACCATCTCTTAATCCGACGTAAACGCGATTGGAGTCTTGCTTGGAGCGATGGAGTACCATTGAAAAAAACGAATCCTCGACGGATTTTTTGACAAAGCTTGCCCGATCGCCCGCAATCTGATAAACGCCGTCATTGGTCGCTGCGAGCAAGGTGTTGCCGGCCGAGAGCAGTGACCAGCTTTGCGCCGTGATTCCAGCCAGGGGCCGGAACTCCGGCGCACGAACTGAATTTGAAAGAGGTTGCGAATTCGTTGCTAGGGAGCGCGCGGGCAAATAGAAAACGCCGAGGCCGGTCGCCACATACAAAGTGCCTCGATGCCTGAGAATGGACGACACAAAATCTTTGATTCCGGCCGGTTCACCGTAGAGCGATAGCGGTGCGGCGGTTTCAACGCGCGCGAGACCGCGTCCTTGCGCCAGCCATATCGCGCCCTGCCGATCGGCAAAGACCAAATTGGCGTCATTTTCTTGCAGGCCCGCAGCTTTGTTCAAAAGCTGAAGCAGCTGCCCCCGCTGGTCCATGATCGCTGTCCCGCCTCGTAGCGTCGCCAATGCAAAGGTATGATCTCGCAATACCGTGCCGTGCGAGAGTTGATTTTCGCGTAGGAATGCCGTGGTGGCGGGAGCGAGGGGGAAAGCTTGAAAGGAAGTGCCATCATACAGAATCAAGCCCTGCTCGCGTGTGCCAATCAAGATTTTCGCCTCGGCATGAGGCAACATCACATAAATGCGCTCATGCGCAAATCGCGCCCCGCCGCGCGCCAAGCGTAAAGAATCTCCCGCCAGCTCCTCCAGCCCGAGGCCCCACTGCTGAATATAAACGCGATCGCGCACCACGAACAAACCTGAAAAGGAGGTGCGTGGTTTCCAGGTTTGCATGCGGTTATTCGCCCAGCGCAACAGAATTCTATCCGTGCGGAAGTAAACGCCTTGCGCCGTGGCATAAGAATACCACACTTCATTGAATTCGCGGTTCTCCGGCTTGACGTGATCGAGCAAAGAGACGAATTGCATATCGCCCAGGGAGTCGGGCGCGAGATAACCCAGGTCACCGACGGCGCCAACATAGATGACGCCATTCTCATTGACGGCCAATGATCGCACGCCGGACCTGTTGGGCGTGGAAATCAGGCGCCACGAAACGCCGTCGTATTCGAGCACACCGTTCCAATTGCCAAAATACATGACCCCGCGTTGATCTTGTGCAATGGCCCAGTAATTAAACGCTGCGCCGTATTCTTTGGGGTTGTAGTTGCGGAGGAAGGGCCTGCCGGCTTCGTGATGGTGCTCTTGTCCCGCTGGAGCAGAAACAAGGTGCACAGCGAGGCAAAAAAAGACCGTGAGGGCGGTGGTTTTTATCATGCGCGACAATGATTGGGGGAGAAGACGGGCAATGGCTTCACTGCGTGAATGGTGCGTCAGTTCATGGCCGCCATGGAGCGGTAGCGACGAGGTGCGGGCGGTTCATTCGGTTTGGATTGCAAACAAAGCAAGATAAAAACTAACTCCTCCTTTATCAACCAAATTTTGTCCTTGCTTCTTTGCTCTCCGCAGTGCAGAATAAAGGTATGAACTCTTTTGGGATATCATCATGACCAAGCTTGAAAAGTACCAACACCTCATCCACTGGGGCACTTCGACATGGACGTATCCCGAGTGGCAGGGCATTGTTTATCACAAACCCTACACCGCCAAGACGATCAAAACCGAATCGCTGGCAGAGTATTCGGCCTTCAAGCCGTTTTCCACGGTGGGGATTGACAACACCTTTTACGCGCCGCCGAATCCATTTGTGCTCGAGGAGTATGCGCGCCATTTGCCCAAAGGCTTCAAATGCGTGAGCAAAGTGTGGGACGAGTTCACCGTGCCCAAATGGAGCCAGCAGAAACGCTACGGCAAAAAGGCGGGCAAAGAGAATCCGCATTTTCTCGATGCGGAAAAATTCAAAGCCGAAGTGCTGGCGGTTTATGACATGGCATTCAAAGCGCACACCGGCCCGCTGGTGTTTGAGTTCGGTGAGATGTATCCACCCACCATTCCCTCGCTTACGTTCTTTCTCGAAAAGCTCGAGGCCTTCTTCTCTGCATTACCCGGTGAATTTCCATTCGCTGTTGAGCTGCGCAACAAAGCTTTTCTCAAGCCGGAGTATTTCGAAACCCTGCGCCGGCATAACGTGAGCCATGTTTACAATCACTGGACGAAGATGCCGCGGCTTGTCGAGCAAATGGCTGCAGCAGGGGAGAAGCCTTTCACCGCAGATTTTGCCGTGGCGCGTTTGCTCACCCCGTTGGGCGTGAAGTACGAGAAAGCCGTGCAGATGAACGCGCCATACGATGCCATCAAAACCCGGCTTCCCATGATGCGAGATGACATCGAGGACCTGGTTGACAAGGCTCTAGAGTTCAACATTCCTTTTTATATACTCGTGAATAACCGCACCGAAGGCTGCGCCCCCATGACGGTTCAAGAACTGGATGAGCGTATTCGTGGCAACCTAATGTAATATATGTAATTAAAGTTTATAATTGTGGCACTATTCTACCCCAAAAAATTTTGGGGTTTTTTATTTTCTTCATTGCATGGGATACGTAAGTACACTATATTAGCCATCACAAAATGAGTAATTTTGTTCACCAATCAAAGGACGGTACCCATGGCTCGAAAAACCATCAATCAGACCGTGGACGTGATCAGCCGCACACAAGATGGCCAGCTACTTCCGATGCAAGTGAGGTGGAACAAGAAGCAGTATGCCGTGGCCAAGGTGATCAAACGCCGCACGGGGAAAACCAAAGACGGCCGGGTGGAAAAAATTACGCTCAGCGCAGTGGTGTGGAAAGAAATGGTGGTGGAATATCATCATGGCAAAAGAACGTGGACACTGTTAGAGATTGAGCTCAATGGCTGAAGGGTGGGGAGCGCCATTCCTGGGAGCATTTTCATCATGAACGGACGACAAAGAACAGGAGGTGCTTTATGCAATTTCAGGAGATCGACGAAGCCGTGGAGGTGGTGTTGCGAGTGGGGGGCGGCAAGATCGTGCCGGAGCAAATTTTTTGGGGCCAAACGGTATATCACGTGCAGGCCGTCAACAATACGTGGCGGCAAAAATTTGGGCAGGGTTATAAGATTCATGTCGCCTGTATGACGCAGGAAGATACCGCCATGGAAATCGTGATCGATCCCGCGGATTTGTCCTGCCGCTTGGCACGCATGAGTCTGGTGCATTAAAAATGGAGCGACATGTTGCACACTTCGCCGTACCGGAATTTCACGTGCAGATGGAATGCCTGCGCGTGCCCCAGCTCAAAGGTCGGCCGCTGGCCGTGGTGCAAACGGGCAAGACGCGGGCGCTGGTGCGCGCCGCTTCGCGTGAAGCCGGCGCGTGTGGCATTCAACAAGGCATGCTCTTATCTGCCGCGAAAGGCCTGTGCCGGGACTTGCTGATTCTGCCCTATGATGCACACTACTATCACAGCGGCAGCGTGGCCATGTTCCATCTCATGCGCAAGATAAGTCCCCTGGCCGAGCATGCGCCCCTGGGCCGAGGTTATGCGGATTTGTCTTATATCTCAAAAAATCCCGCACGCCTGTCGCATATTTGCTATCACACGGTGAAGGATATTCGCCAGATGGGCATGAACGCCGTGGCGGCTCTGGCGAGCAACAAACTGGTGAGCATGATTGCGGCGCAGACCATGCCGGAACGCCATGAACTGCGCTGGGTGAAAGCCGGTGAGGAAAGCACGTTTCTGGCCCCGCATCCGGCGCAGCTATTGCCGGTGGTGGAGGGTAAAATGTGGCACCAGCTCGAGCTTATGAACCTGCGGCGCATTGGTTGGGTGGCCAGTTTGGCAGGCGAGGACTTGGCGGTGCTGTTTGGCCGGCTCGGCCGCAAGCTGAATGAACAAGCGCACGGCATTGATCTCTCGCCCGTTATATCGGAAAAAGAACGCCAGGAGCAGGTGTTTGGCGTGGTGCTTTCGCCGGATACCAATGATGTCGAAATTTTGCGCCACCAGTTGTTGCGGCTGGTTGAAGAAGCCGGGATGAAGCTGCGCGCCGAGCGTCTGGCGGCCATGAGTCTGGTGCTGGAAATAGAGCACTCGGATCGGCGCTCGGCGCAGGCGCAAATCAAATTGCGCCAGGCGGCGAGTGATGACTTTGCACTCAAACAAGCAGCGGAACATTTGCTCCGCAAAGCCCTGCAACGCCGCGTCGGTGTGCGCACGCTCATGCTGCGCCTTCCACAAATCGTTCCGTTCTCGGCACAGCTTTCTTTATTTGAAAACACGCAGGAAGAAAAGCGTCACACGCTGGAGGCGGCCTTGGACGCGATCAAGGGTAGGTTTGGCGAAAAGGTTGGCTATGCACGCGCGCTGTGAGCGGCGAAAAATTAAGCGGCACGAAGAAACCATATTGCCATGATTCATGTTCACACATCTTTCCGTGCGCTCGTTTTATTCCATGGGCGTGGGCACGGCCTCCATCGAAAATCTTTGCCGCCACGCCCGACAGCTGGGCTGCAGTGCCCTCGCGCTCACCGAGGTCAACGGCCTTTATGGCCTGGGCTGGTTTTTAGAAGCGTGTTCGGAATATCAGCTCACGCCGATCGTGGGTGCGGAGATTCGTCATGCCACGGGCCGAGCCGTGCTTTTGCCCTTTACGCGCACGGGTTACTCTCACCTTTGCCATCTCATTTCACAACGCCATCTCGATCCGGCCTTTGCGCTGCCGGAAGCTCTCACCCAGAGAAATGAAGGCTTGGTCATTATCACCGATTGTTTTTCACTGCTCGAACACTTGCGGGCGCAGGGCGGCACGGCAGATTTGTATGCCGAGCTTCGTCCCGGCCAAAATCGCAGTGCGGCCATGGCGTTTAGCCGCGCCACCGGCATTCCCGCGGTGGTTACCAATGACGTTCACTTTCTCGCGCGCGAGGATTATGAATTGCATGTCAAATTGCGCGCAATCAATCTGAAAAAGACTCTCAAAACCGTTCCGCCTGCTGAACTCGCCCACCCCGAAGCCTGGTTCAAAAGCGCGGCGCAGATGGCAGAAGAGTTTTCTGCCTATCCTGAAGCGCTCAGAAACACCGTGACCATTGCGGAAAAATGCGCGGCGTTTCGTTTGCGTTTTGACCGCATGATCTTCCCGGCCGCCACACTTCCTTCCGGCAAATCCTCTGCAGAAGTTTTGCGCGAGCTCACCATTGCTGCCGCGCAGAAAAAATACCTGGCCTCGCCGGAAGTGATGGCGCGTTTGGACAAGGAGCTCGATCTGGTCATTCGCAAAGGTTTTGCCGATACTTTTTTAGTGATGCGGGAGATCGTACAAAAGGCGAAATACACTTGCGGTCGCGGCTCAGCCGCCGCCAGTTTGATCAGCCATCTGCTCGACATTACCGCGGTCGATCCCATCTCTTGCGATCTCTACTTCGGCCGCTTTCTCAATGAAGCGCGCACCGATCCGCCGGACATCGACATGGACTATTGCCAGGACGAGCGCCGCGGCATCATCGATTCCATCTTTGCCGATTACGGTGAAAAGCACGTGGCCATGGTGGCGAATCACAATTGCATGGGCATGCGCCAGGCGATCCGGCGCTTGGCGGAATTGGAGGGCCTGCCCCAGGCTGAGATTGCGCAAGTGACGCGTTACTTTTCCGGCTGGGGCGGCAGCATCGCATCTTTCTACAAAACCCACCCCATGTTTCGCGGGGTGAAGCTCTCGGACAAATGGCCGCAGATTTTGCAGGATGCTGAGAAACTGGTGGGCGTTCCTTCGCATCTGTCGCTTCATCCCGGCGGCATCGTGATTGCGCCCGAGGGCATCGATCATTACCTCCCGCGCCAGCGCTCAAAAAACGGCATCATCGCCATTCAAACTGAAAAAGATCAAACCGAAAACGTTCTGCGCTTGGTCAAAGTGGATATTCTGGGGAATACCTCACTGTGTGTGATTCGCGATGCACTGGCGGCGATCAAGGAGAAATACGGCGTTGACCTCGACTACCGCGATTGGCAGCGTTTTGCCTCTGACCGCAAAACCTGCGAGCTCATCGTCCAGGCCAAAACCATGGCCTGTTTTCATATTGAGTCTGCGTCTTTTTTGCAGCTCTTGCAGAAAATCGGACCGGCGCTTAAAAAAACCGGCCCGCAGCGCATCTTTGAGGTCTTGGTGATTCTGTCGTCCATCATTCGACCCGCCAGCAACAAGAGCATGCAGGAATTTCTGCGGCGGTTTTATGGCGGAAAATTTGAGTATTTGCACCCCAAGCTTGCTCCAATCTTGGGTGAAACCTATGGCATTCTGGTGTATCAAGAGCATGTCAACTTGGTGGCCATGGAATTGGCCGGCTTCTCCGAAGTGGAAGCCGATGCCCTGCGCAAAGCCCTGACCGCTAAAAAATCCGAGCAGCGCCTGCGCGCCCTGATGCGCAAATACCTCGCAGGCTGCCGGAGGAACGGCGTTCCAGAACAAGTTGCCCGGCAAACGGCCGAGCAAATTCTGCAATTCGTGCATTACAGCTTTCTCAAAGCGCACAGCGCTTCGTATGTGATTCTAGCGTTGACCTGTGTTTATCTCAAAGCGCATTATCCTGCTGAGTTCATGGCTGCGCGCTTGTCCTATCACGGCGGATTTTGGGGATTTCGCGCATATGTCAGCGAATGCCAAAGAACAGGCTTGCAAGTCTTGCTGCCGGACATCAACGCAAGCGAGGTCAAATGCACCGGCGAAGGCCAGCAAGTTAGGATTGGCTTGATGTGGATACAGGGGGTGCACGCTGAGGCCAAGGACCGGATCGTGGACGAACGCCAGCAACGCGGGCGATTCAGATCATTTCAGGATTTTTTAAAGCGTGTCCCCATTCAAGACGCAGACATGGAAAGGCTGATCATGGCCGGCGTGTTTGACCAACTGGAGCCGGAATTGTCACAAGCGGCCTTGCATTATCTTTATTCTTATTGGACCGGCTTGGGCCGGCCGCGTGATTTCGACGATTGCTATGACGAGCAGAAAGCGCGCGCCCAGCACTGCTGCCGGCCGCATAGCAAGCAAGAATGCCTGCAGCGTGAAATTACCGCATTTGGCACATTGATCTCGCGCCATCCTTTGGATGAATACCGCGCCGCCATCGCAAAAATCAAACGCGTGCAAGCGGTCGATTTGTTTCAACACGTGGGCAAATTCGTTCAGCTCGCCGGCTGGCCCATTGCCAGCAAAGACGTCACCACCAAGACGGACGAGTCCATGCAATTTTGGGCGTTTGAAGATGAAACCGGAATTTTTCACGCCACTTTGTTCCCGCGTGCCTATGACAAATTCTGCCGCCTGCTGGCGAAGATCAGACCCTTGGTCATCGGCGGCAGGGTGGAGGAAGAGTACGGGGCGGTGAGTGTGAATATTATCGCCATGCGTGCTTTGGGCGCAGATGAAATCTAAAAAATACTGGCATTCATGTTCGGCTAAGGTACACCTCCTGACGAGGAACGATAGCGCTGAAGCAATCTTAGGAGTCCAGAGCGTCGGGATTCTTCAAGGATTTCTTCTCTTCTGAGGCAAGGCGGCGCTCGACCTTTTTTACGTCTTCTGCCGCCGGCAGGCTTTCCGGGCGGATACCACGTTCGAGCAGCGTTTTGCGAACGGCTTTGTTGTTGGTGATATGCTCATTAGAAATTACACTTTCGGCATTCATTTGCCATTGTTTGGCATTGAAGATGGTAATCTCCGTGTGAGCATGAGATCATCCACTTCACGCTGACTACCAGAGCCGAGGTCAACCATTTTGTTGACTTCAACAAAATGGTCTGGAGTGGCGTGGCCCGATACCTCGCAAGCGGTCTTCGCCTTACTAATGACCGCGAAAGAAAATCAAGATGAATGTGCCACCGGCTGGATTGCCATTGGCATAATTGCCTGAAACATTTCTCCTCACTTATCGTCTATGTTGTTGTATTGCCTTAACCTTCCCAGCCCATATCAATCTGAAAACCCGACACGCTTGCGGGCATTTTGGTAGAATTGACACGTTGTTTTTGCGTTACAGGATTAGCACGAAATTGCTGTTCGTAGTAGCTCCTTGGGGAGCCGTTTGTTCAGTCCGTGCTTAAAGGCACTACTACATCATCTTGTTTTCAACATAACCGGAGAT
This sequence comes from bacterium, assembly GCA_044869275.1. Taxonomy (GTDB): domain Bacteria; phylum Zhuqueibacterota; class Zhuqueibacteria; order Zhuqueibacterales; family Zhuqueibacteraceae; genus JBIOXB01. The sequence goes on along the minus strand of JBIOXB010000239.1, from coordinate 58,131 downwards.
GCGGAGAAAATGTCAAAGAAAAAAAAGTTACTGATCATTGCGGGCGTGGCTGCAGTCGTCATTGCTGCGGTGGTAGCGGGCATTATGAAAAAGAACCGCAGCGAAGCGCTTGAAGTGCAAACTGCACCGGTCAAAAGACAGCAAGTGATTGAAACCGTGACTGCCACCGGCAAAGTCCAGCCGCACATTCAGGTCAACATCAGCGCCGACGTCAGCGCCAAGATCACCAAGCTGGCGGTCAATGAGGGGGACTGGGTGGAGAAGGGCGATTTTCTGGTCGAGCTGGATCGCGAGCGTTATGTGGCAGCCGCCGAGCGCGCCGAAGCGAGCCAGAGGTCGAGCGCGTCCGACGCGGTGCTCGCCAAAGAAAGCATGCTGAAAGCGGAAAAAGATTACAAACGCACGAAAGAGCTTTTTGAAAAGCAGCTCGAGTCCTCGGCCACTTTCGACGCGATCACGGCAACTTATCAGGTTGAGAAAGCGCGATACGAGTCGGCGCTCAACAACGTGGAACAGGCCAAAGCCCTTTTGAAACAGGCCAAGGACGACTTGTCCAAGACCAGAATCTACGCGCCCATGGCCGGCACGATCAGCCAACTCAACAAAGAAGTCGGTGAAATTGCGCTCGGCTCGCAATTTCAGGAGGACGTCATTTTAGTGGTCGCCGATCTGGTGGGCATGGAGGCGCTCGTAGATGTGGACGAAAACGACGTCGTGGGCATTGCACTGGATGACACCGCGCATATCGAGGTGGATGCCGTGCCGGGCACGATCTTTCGAGGTTTTGTCTCAGAAATCGCCAACACCGCCAAGGTCAGCGGCACCGGCACTGCCGACCAGAAAACCGAATTCGAAGTCAAAGTCGCGATTATTGGCACTATGGCCGGGGCAGGGACGAATGGCGTGGCCAAGACCATCGAAGTGCGGCAAGATGCGAGACGATCGACAGCGGATCTGCGGCCGGGAATGACCGCCAGTTGCGACATCGTCACTGCCACGCACGACAGCGTGATCGCGGTTCCGATTCAGAGCGTGACGGTCCGCACGATGGATCAGCTACAGCAAAAGACAAAACCCCAGAAAAAGGGCGAGGCGATTGCTGACGAGCCGTCTGCAACGACATATGTGCCGGACAAGGATGGTTTCGTGGAAGTGGTCTTCGTAGTAAAAAATGGAGAGGTTCAAGCCCGGCAAGTGAAGAGCGGAATTCAGAGTGATACGCATATCGAAATCCTCGACGGCCTGACGCAGGATGATGAAGTGGTGGTCGGCAGCTTCCGCGCTATCAGCAAGGATTTGCAGAACGGATTAGAGGTTAAGGTCAATAACGACGCCAAAAAAGACCCCCGGACATGAGAACGTTCACAGAATTGAGTGAGACGCTCAGCATCGCGTTGACCGCGATTCGCGCCAATAAGTCGCGCGGCTTGCTCACCACGCTGGGCATCATCATCGGCATCGTCGCGGTCGTGACCACCATGACCGCCGCCAACGGCCTGGGCAATTCTTTCAAAGAGAGTATTTCGGCCATCGGCTCGGACGTACTCTACGTTTCGCGCATGCCCTGGGTGATGCGCGGCAATTGGTTCGAATTCCGGAACCGGAACAACCTGCAACTGCAATACGCGAAGGAGCTGGAACGTCGCCTGCAAGACGCGGTTGCCGTCAACCCGACCACCAGCACCAATAAGAACGTCAAGTACGAATCCAACACGCTGCAAGACGTCAGGATCATCGGCACCACGGACAAGCACATCGTGGTGTCGAGCTCGCTGCCGGAATTTGGCAGATTCATGACCGGACTCGACGTGCAATACAAGAAAAAAGTCTGCGTAATCGGCAGTGACATCAAACAGCGCGCTTTTGATAATGTCGATCCGATCAACAAGAGACTGCGCATCGGCCGGGATACTTACCGCGTCGTCGGCGTCATGGAAAAGCAGGGCAGTGCCGGGTTTTTCGGCGGGCCGAATTTTGACAGTCAGATTTATATCCCCATCACCTCTTTTGTGCGATCGTTCGGCACCAGCGCGGATCGCAATTTCGACATTGCCGTGAAGGCGCCCAGCACTGAGGCGATGTCTGATTTCGAATATACCTTGATCGGAGAGATGCGCAAGATCAGAGGTCTCAAGCCCATTGAAAAGGACGATTTCTCCATCAACAAGTTGGATACGATTATGGCGGCCTATAACAACGTCATGGGCGTGATCGTCTTGATCGGCTTGCTCATTACCGGCGTGTCACTCTTCGTCGGCGGAATCGGAGTGATGAACATCATGTTCGTTTCGGTCACCGAGCGGACGCGGGAGATCGGCATTCGCAAAGCCATCGGCGCCAAGCGGCGCACGATTCTGACGCAGTTTCTGTTTGAATCCTCGGTGATCTGCCTGCTGGGCGGGCTGGTGGGATTGCTGCTGGCCGTCGGCGTCGCCCAGGTGATCAATGCGTTTTTGATGCCCGCCAGTATCTCCGTTGCCATCGTGATCGTCGCTTTGATTGTATCCATAATCGTCGGTGTGTTGTCGGGCATTGTCCCGGCCTTCAAAGCGGCGCGTTTGGATCCTATAGAGGCATTGAGGTATGAATAGATAAGTTCATCAGAATTGCCTGTAAAGGAATATCAAGTTCATCGACTGGTGTATTTTGAAAGAATTGATGATCCCTATCGGGCAATCCTATGAGAAAAGCGACTTAAGAAATGGAATCGAGCATGGAAAATGGAACTGATAGAAAAGTTGAATCCCGAGTGGGAAGATCTTTATGACAAGCTTTAACTCAACTGACATGAGTAAAATGGATTCCCGCTTGCGCGGGAATGACGGTGACGATTTTGTGCGTGAGTGATCAAGTTCAATCACTAAATTCAGATGAGCCAATAAATGAACTTAACCGAAGCAGTAAAAATGGCGCTGGCGGCGATCCGCGCGCAGAAGTTGCGTTCGATGCTGACGTTGATCGGCATTATCGCCGGTGTCGCTTCCATCATCGCGGTGATGACGGGCATTTCCGTCATTCAAAACACCATGGAAAAAGAAATGAGCGTGCTGGGTACGACCACTTTCCAGGTGCAAAAAATGCCCGCTGGCGGCTTTAACCATGACGTTGACTGGCGCAAGATTCAGCGGCGCAAACCTGTGACCGTGGCCAATGCCGACGCCATCCGGGAAAATGTCGCGACTGTCGATTTGGTGGGTTCCGAATTGTGGAGCTTCGGCCACATCGCGCGATATCGCAATGAGATCACCAACAAGAATTTGACGATCTGCGGCGGCACTCCGGAGTATGGTCCCAACAACACCCACTTCGTGCGGCTGGGACGCAATTTGTCCAATCAAGATATCATGACCAGCAGCTTTGTCGTCTTGATCGGACATGGTATTGCGGAGACCCTGTTTCCTTTCACCGATCCCATCGGCAAGACCATCAGGCTGGATGACAGAAAATATCGCGTGATCGGTGTGATGGAAGAGAAAAACTCTGCGATGGGCGGCAATTACGACAATTACAACATCATCCCCATCACGACTTTCCAACAAGTTTACGGCATGAGGGACCAACGTGGCGAGGCGCGCTCGGTCAACGTCACGGTGCGGGCGAGGCGGCCGGAGCTGGTGCAAGATGCCATCGAAGAAACGCGGCTGGTGCTGCGCGCCGCACGCAAAGTTCCGCCGCGCGAGGAGGATGATTTCACCATCTTCAGCAATGACAGCATGATCAAGTCGTTCAACCAAGCCACGGCAGGTGTAAAGCTCGGTGCGTTCGTCGTGGGCATCGTGGCGTTAGTCGTCGCCGGCATCGGCATCATGAACATCATGCTGGTGTCGGTGACGGAGCGGACCAAGGAAATCGGGCTCAGAAAGGCGCTCGGCGCCAAAAGAAAGAGTATTCTCACGCAGTTTTTGATCGAAGCGATTGTGCTGTGCAATGTCGGCGGGATTCTGGGGGTATTCGTCGGTTTCGGGTTGGGCAATATCGTCACGCTGTTTACCGATTTTGCTGTTTCTGTGCCGATGGAATGGGCCGTTGGTGGATTAATCTTCTGCACGATGGTCGGCCTGACCTTTGGCATGTGGCCTGCTATCGTCGCCTCCAAGCTCGAACCGGTCAAGGCGTTGAGTTATGAATAAGAGTTTGATCACCGGCGCGGAAGAACCGCAACCCAAAAACATTCCTCAGCGGATAGAAACAACCCAACTGATATAAAGCTGATTTATCCGTTGGGTTGTTTCCATCCGCTGGAAGTTGTTTGTCTTTTTTGCAATCCCGGGATCTGAGCCAAACATTTGTGCCGCTTCCATCTCTCAAAAGGATGAAAGCGGCACAGGTATTTTATGCCATGCGGAAATCGGCGCCAGCTAATTCTGCGAGATTTTTTCCGGTTTCAATATACCCCGTTCGGTGACGAATCCTGTAATCAGTTCAGCCGGAACCAAGTCGAGGTATGGGCGTCGAATTCTGATGTTCGCTTCCCTCAGTTTCTGGGAGTGCGGGATATCTGCGAATTCCCGGGAGGGAGTAACCTCTCGCGGCGGCGCAATGGCCTCGCGTGAGAATTTGCTCAACTCAGTCACCGGATAGAATGGGATACCGTAGGTCTTGGCAGCGCTGGCGATGCTGAGATGGCCGGGAGTATTCAGCATGCTGCCATCCTGGCGGATGCCGCGCGCGCCGCACAACACCAAGATCCTGCCACTGTTACATAATGGGAGTTCCCTATTGAGCTCGAAAAAGGTTGGAACCCACGTTGCTTCCACGAACGAGGTGTCGTAACCGAGGTGTTTGGCCTCGAGCGCCATTCGGATGCCCTCGCTGGCTTCGGGCTCGTTGCGCCACGGCAGCAAGGTGCGTCCGCGAAGCTCGGCAACATAGATGTGGATATCCGAATGATTGGTGATGCCGGCGAGCAAAGCGCGCACGCACGCGCTGTACCCTAGCACAATCAGCAGATCGCCAGGTTGGATGTCCAGCTTCGCCGTTGTGTTGATTGATTCGACCGCCTCCTGGCGCTGGCGCACCCAAAGTTGAGCGACCTGCTCCACACTGTTTCGGACGTTGATAGCAGCATTCTGGCTCCATGCGTTTTGCAGTTCCCGCCAAACATTGGTAAGCGCGACGTTGTCCGGTCGCCGTTCGTCGATCCTTTTGTACAATTCCTCGGCGAATTCCCGCAGCCGCTCAGGAGAGTGGCCATGGATGGCGCATGCTTCCAGCAAGACCTCGGCGAATCTGGCCGCCATGGTGCCGGCGCTGGGCTGTTCCATGACGATATAGGGCGAGAAGGCGAGGACAAGCTCCTCGCGATTAGGGAAGTATTTCACTTCGCGACACTTCGGGGTTACGGTGCGATAGGCCAGCTCTTCATAGGAAGCAAGAACGCTATGAACCGTGTCCAACTCTTCCTGTACTTCCCATGCAAGAATTTCAACGATGACCTTGAAGTCGAAGTCGTTTAAGCTCGCGGTTTTGGGAATCAGAGCATGAATCAGGATTTCGCGGTTTTGAGGCTCAAACGCGACGGTGTTGACCAATTGATATTTTGCCCAATGCTCGAGGTGGTGAGCGGACATGCCCATGGCGAAATAGAGCCGCCGGAGAAAATCAGGCGTACGCTCGCCATTTAGCTCGGCAGCATCGGCCAGGCGCAGCAGTGCAGCGAGAAGCTGGAGACGAACGCGCTGGCCGTCCACATGTATTTCAGACGGGCATTCGCCAATATTGTGGCGCTTGCGGTGGTACAAGACGATATTGCTGATCCCGAGCTTGAACCATTGCAAATCCGGCCCCAAATAGATTGCAGGTGGCCAGTATTCACTGATGTATTTTGCTGCCCGTTTTTCATGCTGGTCTCGAATCTGGTCATCACTGCATTGCCCATCATCTTCAAACAGTCCCCGCAGCATTCCGATATCATGCAGCCAAGTTCCTGCCAACAGCAACAATGCTTCTGTTTCGTTCATTTGCGGGATGACACAGGCGAGCCCATGAGGAAAAAGCATTTTGTCCAAGTTGAGCTCAACGTTTTTTAGATGGACCTCATTGTGCAGGGTGAAGAAAGGCAGAGGGGTAAGTCTGGAACAAAGTTGCGTCACATGCTCAGTAATTTGCTGAGCGGCCAGACTACAAGCGGAGTTTGTCTCCAGGATTTTGCGCAAGCTCATAAGTCGCTCCCATTGATTTAAAAGAGGTCTTGGCTAGCCAGCACTTTGGCAAGATAAGAAGACAGAGCCTTCCAGGCGCAAGGTGATGGTCCCCGGTGCTTTGTCACTATAGGTAGTTTTTGAACCCAGTTGCTGGAGCGGATTCTGTACGCTAGGGGAGTGTTTGAGGATTTTTTTGCTGTAAAAGAATGGTTGCTACAGGGGAAATAGCATAAATCCGTCCGCGACCACGAACTGACACACGAGATTGAGAAATTGAGTTGCCCGAACTCATCCCAATACCCCGTAGAAAACTCTTTGCTTGATGCAGTTTCCCGTGCGGCGCGCAACGCTTGTGCCGCTTCCATCACTAAGACGATGAAAGCGGCACAGGTATTTTATGCCATGTAGAAGCCTCCGCCCTCCCACCGCAGCACTAAATCACCGCAACAAATTCATCCGCCGTACTTGATTAAAACTGCCTGCCCGAAGCTGATAAAAATACACGCCACTTGCCAGCACTTCGCCGGAACTGTTTCTGCCATTCCAGCGCACGCGATGAGAGCCAGCACTGTACTGGCCGTCGACCAGCGTGACGATCTCGCGACCCAGCGTGTTGTAGATCTGAATGACCACGTGGCTGGCCTCTGGGAGCTGGAAACGAATAGCGGTTTCTGGATTGAAGGGATTGGGAAAATTCTGCTCTAACCCGAAATCAACCGGAATTTCTGAAAACTCCTCGGAGGCATGAGCGTCGGACCGCGCAGTTGCAGCCGGTGGCGCAACACTCAACGCTGGCGCACTGCAAGCGCTTGGGACTGCATACGCTGATCCGTCGTCAGCTGCAACTGTTCCCGATTGACTTAGGGGAACATGAACTTGGAATGATGCGCTTCCAAGGTTGCCGGAAGCATCTTCAGCCGCGACGTTTACGGTATAAACCCGCCCGTTGCCATTGTCGGCGCGTTCCGCTCTCAATTTGATCGTTTGGCAATCGACAATCACAATATCGCCCGTGGTATTGCCATCGACGTTGCCCGGCGCATTTTCCGCCTCATCGCTGGTCGCCGCGACGATGAAGACGTCAGCGGGCGAGAGGCCGGAGGTGCCGCCATCCGTTACGGCGGTAACGAAATCAGTGATGTCGTATGTCTGATACGCGTGATGCGGTGGCCATAGCTTGCTCGGACTTCCGGTGATGGTAATTGCGGGTGGCACGACATCTAGATACAACACCAGCCCGTCATGGTCGGACGAACGCAGCGGTGTGGCGTCATCTTCGATTAGAGTTTCGGCGGCATCTGAGTTGCCCCTTCCATACTGCAGTCCGGTTGGTTTGACCGCCTGCGAAGTGAGCATGTGATCCAGCACTTGCGCACTGCCGTCGAATATAAAGGAATACTGCTCTTCTGCCGGCAGGCTCAGCACCTGTTTCGTCAAATCTGGAGACACGAGATCCGGACCGGACAACAAGTTGTCGCTCGGTGTGAAACTGCCGGCGATCTGGCCCACTGCATCCACGTAACCATCAGTGAACTGATAAGCATTGAAGTCGCCGACAGAGACCGTTGGCGCGCTGCCGGTGAAAACAAAAATGCCATTGGAGGTTTCGACATCAGCGTCAGCTCTCGCCTCGGGCGTCTGCATGGCGAAACCGTTCGAAGCGACGGCAGTGACCACGTTGTTTGCGGTGATGACGGTTTGGTTGGCGAGGGGTGAGATGAACCCTGAACCCTGGATCTCAAAGATTTCGGCCATGACTGGCGGCGGCGGGCCGACGTTTTCTGCTCCAGGCGTTGGCGGGAATTGCGCATACGTATCGGTGTTGCGTGCTCCGCCGGATCCATTGGGAATGCGCTGGCTTGAATGGTTGACAACGTCACCAGCACCGTTCTCGTTGACTTGCGGCTGGCCGGCATTCAACAGCACCAGCAAGCCCGGATCGTCCGCATCATCGGTGTCGTACACAACAGCATCGACCAAATTCGTGGTGGTTACAGCAGCGCCGCTGGGAAAACTCGAGGCGTTCGCGACATAGAGGGCTACGGCATCCGCTCCATTTTGCAAAACACCGTTGCCAAAAATAATACTAGGAGTCGGGGCGACGCCGCTATTGCCCAAAAGGAAATAGCCGTTGGCGTCCGTGTTGAAGCCGTCAAGATTAAACGCGCTGTAGGAGACGTCACCGAGGCCGTTGTAGAAGACAACCACCAGGCCATCAAGGGCGGTATTGCCCGCACCACCGTCATATAGTTCAACAAACTCCAGGACATCGGCGCCAGGTGTATCAGAATCAAGCTCGTTGATTACCACGTTGCTTGCCACCGTGATCGTGCTAAAACTAAATGTATAGTCCTCCGTCATATTGTCCGGAAGATCATTGGCGTCTTGATCCGTCACATTGGCGGCAAAAATGGTGATGGTTATGGTTTCATTGTCGGAAAAATCCACGTCCGGGTTCAGAAGAAAGTTTTGCGGGCCGCCACTGACTGTTGCCGTATGTGAACCGCTGGAGGATCCGACAATCGAGAACCAGCTGCCGGCAACGTTCACCGCCTCACTGAAATTAATGGTGATGCCGGCATCAATGGCCACGCCGGCTGCACCGTTCTGGGCCTCAGGCGAATGGGTAATGATCGTCGTGTGCGTCGCATGCGTGGCAAACCGGATTGGTGTTTCCACTTCTGACAACAGCGACCCTGGTGGTCGCCTGCTGCCGAGTCGCTCCCACAGTTTAACCCAGTATTGCCCCATAAAAGATACCCATCTTAGTTTAAGGTGTTCTTATAGCAATGATAAATCGCCATTAAGTCCGAACAATTAATCGAAAAGTCAAGCAAGATCGCCGGGATTTAGCCTGAAATTTGATTAAATTGTTGTAACATTAAGCCAGCAACTTCATTCTCAAAGCGAATGGATCATCCGCTGTGTCGGCGCCTCGCACACGCGCGCTAAGGGAAGTGAATAGGCGTTTTTGCAGACGATGAACTTCGACATGTGCAGGAATAGGTCTCCGGCGCCGGTCTTCTTGTAAAACGACAAAAGCTTTGGCTAGCTCTGCCAGAGAAACTTCTGTTTCTTCGTTTTCCCTTTTCCAGACCCATGCGGCGTGCACCGCCGCGCCCAGGGCCGCGCCTTCGCCCTCGACCGGAATTGTTTCGGCTTCAAAGATATCGGCAATGGTTTGACACCACGCCTCGGATTTTGCGAGTCCGCCCGTGAGGCGGATTTCTTTCGCCGCAACCGGCATGCGGCGAAATCCATCATAAAGATTCAGAATGTGACCTTCCAACACTGCCCGGCTAAGATGCTCTTTGGTGAAATCTTCCAGCGCGAAACCGAAATAAACCGGAGCGGCGAGAGGGACATCCGGCGTCCTTTCTCCGACGTACCAGGGCACGAGCAAGCGGCCATCATTGCCGGGCTTAGTCTGTTTGATAATGGCGTTGAATGTACTGTGGCTCATCCCGTATTGCGCGAGCAGCGCATCGTAGCCATTGGCCAGATTGGAGACGCAAAGCAGGGGCAAGTAATGGCCGGTGCTGTCGCAGAAAGCCGCAATTTCGCCAGTCGGATCGATAAAGGGTTTCGGCATAAAACAGTAAGCCGTGCCGCTGGTGCCGAGACTGATGGTGACGAGGCCTTCGCGCACATTGCCGGTGCCAATCGCCCCGTACATATTGTCGCCGCTGCCGGCGTCTATTTTACAGTCTGGTGAGAATCCGAAGCGCGCTGCCAAATCCGCAGAGATGTTGCCGATCGTGGCGTCAGCAGGTTTCACTTCCGGAAGTTTTTGATGCAGTTCCGGTGCAATAGCCTGCAGTACCCGCTGCGACCACTGCGCCGTTTTGGGATTCCATAGCGCCATGCCGGACAAATCGCCGGGCTCCATCACACGCACGCCCCCGGTAAGATAGAAGTTGATGTAATTGTGCACCAGAAAAAAGGTGGAGGATTTGGCGTAGATCTCCGGCTCATGCCGCACCATATGAAAAATCTTGGCCGCGGTGTAGCCGGTGCGCTGGCTGTTTCCCACTTCTTGGATCATGGCACTGAGGCCGCCGATCTTCTCTGTCAAAACCTCGCATTCTTCCAAAGTTGAATAATCATTCCAGAGTTTGCTGCTGGGGCGCGTGAGCAGGCCTTGCTTATCCAGGCTAACCAAGCCGTGCTGTTGGCCTGAAATGGAAATGCACTTCAGGTCTGCCGTCGGAACGCCGGAGGTCTGCAATTTCGCAAAAACCCCTTCCACGGCCTCGATCCACATTCTCGGATCTGATTCCGAGACGCCTTTCGGCAATCCCTGCTTAACGCCGTTCAAAGTGCCGTAGTGCGGCAGATCGTCGTCGTAATTTATCGACGCGACAAAAACAACCTTGTTCGAGGTGGTGTCGATCACGACTAATTTGCAGCTTTGCGTGGAAACATCGAGTCCGGCAAAAAGTAAGCTCATAGTTTGATCCGTTATTGCGTTAAAAGTTAAATCTGGGCTTTCTTGACAAAGAAATTCAAAGTCCAAAGCACAAAGCACAAAACTACCTTTGGATTTTGTGCTTTGGATTTTGGGCTTTGTCGCGAATAAGCCGGGATGGGTTTCTGGCTTGTTCGGGTTATGTTAGAATCCGATCGAATTGCCGCCATCGACGGGCAGCACGATGCCCGTGACATATTTTGCCTGTGCCGAAGCTAAAAACAACGCGGCATTGGCCACGTCGTCGGGCTCACCCAATTTCCCCATGGGCGTGCGAGCCAGCACTCTTTTTTTTCTCTCCGGATCGTCATTCAGAGCCTTCGAGGACATCGCTGTCTTAATAAAACCAGGCGCGATGCAATTGACCCGAATCCCGTTAGCTGCCCATTCCACCGCCAGCGCCCGCGTCATGCCTTCGACCGCGGATTTGGAGGCGGTGTAACTGATGACTTTGGGGATGCCATATTGCGAGGCCATGGAGCTGATCATGATGATGCTGCCGGCGCCCCGCGCCATCATGGATTTTGCGACTTCGCGCGTGAGCGCAAACACGGCCGTCTGGTTCGTTTGTATGATATCCTGATACTCTTGATTCGAAACATGCAAAGCGTCCTTCTTTGAATTGATGCCAGCATTATTGACCAGAATGTCAATCGTGCCCACGGCTTCCGCAATCTGGCCCATCAACTCGGGCAGCTTGGCGATCTCGTTGAGATCAAAGACAATGGCGCTCACTTTCTCGCCCAATTCGTTCTTGACGAGCGTGAGTTTTTGCCTGTTTCTGCCGACGATGACAACGTTGGCTTGCTGCATTGCGAATGCGCTCGCGATGGCGTAACCGAGCCCGCTGGCACCCCCCGTCACCAGGACATTCTTATCATTTAGGTCTTTATACAAATCTGCCATATGTGGCTTAACTCCTCTCTCGTGTGAATCGTCCCGTTTCAGTCTCGGTGTGCAGCACAAATCTCATGTTGTCTGGGCCCTGTGCGACAAGATGATCGTTTTCCATCGCAACGTTGATTTTGACCTCAGGGTTGAGTTGGTAGGCGCCAACGTATTGCGCCAGGATTGCGGGAGCAAGGTTTAAAGAAGGCCGTGCGAATACGGCCTGCAGCCCTCTGGTATAGCCTTCGGCTTTTGTTCCGGAATGTCCGGTGTTTTCCAATACCCTGGTTTGCAGCGATAGTCCCTGGTAATTCCGTGCTTTCAAATGATCCGCGAATTTCTGAAAACCGGAAACTCCATCGTAGAATTGCTGGCCGAAAATGGCGGTGACTAAGGGAAAATCCCATTGCGCATCCAGAAGATAAACCACGGGGTATGAATCCTTGCTACTGCCGTAGCCTCGCGGCAGAGGGATATAAAGATCATACTCCTGCGCGACCATGGCGGAAGTAATCTTCAGCAATTGCGTGTTCGGAATTTCCACTCGTTGCGGAGGTGTGGCAACGTTCCTGCTGCTATTTCCCTGCGCATAAGTCGTATCTGAACAAAGAACGAAGAGCAGAAGTAGGACGGTCGTTTTGCCAAGCCCACCAGCATGACAGTAAACCATTCGAGAAGTTGATTTCATGATGAGATACATTGAAAGTGTGTTGGATACTTTTGTTTCTATTTGATCGGGAAACGTTTTGTGACGCTTTGCACGCATCATTACCAATATTGATGTACATGCGGGCGTGCATATTGATTGTAGACCTCACCTATTCCTGCCATCGTTGCCTCTGAAAGCGGCGGCAAGTTGGCAGCCTTGAGGTTCTCTTCCACCTGCGCCGGACGTTTGGCTCCCGGAATGGCGCACGTTACCGCAGAAAACATTAAGATCCAGCGAAGTGCCATCTGCGCCATTGTCCCCTCGGGCGGCACCAGCGCGCGCAATGCTTCGACCGCCCGCAGGCCCACTTCATAACCCAGCCCGGAAAATGTCTCGCCGCGATCAAACGATTCCCCATGCCGGTTGAAGGCGCGATGATCATCCGGAGCAAAAGTGCTGGTATGTGTGAATTTGCCGCTCAATAGACCCGAGGAGAGCGGCAATCTCGCCAGAATCCCGACGCGGCGGCGTTGCGCCTCTTGGAAGAAGAGATCCGCCGGCCGTTGCCGAAAGATATTGAAGATGATTTGCACCGACTGTACGCCCGGATACTCGAGGGCTTTCAGGGCTTCTTCGACTTTCTCCACGCTCACCCCGTAGTGACGCAGCTTGCCGGCGGTTGCCAGATCATCCAGCACACCAAACACTTCAGGCATGTAATAAACCTCAGTGGGAGGACAGTGCAGCTGCAATAGATCAATGGCCTCCGCCTCCAAGTTCTTCAGGCTGCGTTCGACAAATGCGACAAGATTCTGACGGGTGTATCCTCCGGCAATATGGGGGGCGAGCCGGCGCCCAGCTTTTGTGGCGAGGTAGAACTTTTCTGGCCGTTCCCGGCGAAGCCTCGCCAGCAAGCGCTCGCTCCGCCCGTCGCCATACACATCAGCGGTGTCGAAGAAGTTCACGCCTCCATCAAGGGCACGATGCAGCGCCGCCATTGACTCGCCATCATCCACAGTGCCCCAGGTGCCGCCAATTGCCCACGCGCCGAAGCTGATTGTGGATACCTGCCATCCGGTGCGTCCGAGTTCACGATATTCCATATTCAATCCAGATGACTGTTTCATCAACGTTGCTTACGTATTACGTCATGCTTTGAAAGGCAAACTGTTCTTATGCAACGAATCACTGGCTGCTATTGCCAGAAATTATTATCATTGAAAAGCAAAATATTCAGTTTGCCTGCTGCCAACGTTTCTCAAACCGCTCAAACATCGAAGTGGCGCGATCGAAGTGTTGTCTTCTGCCGCTATCGTGACTCTCAGCTTACCGTATAAAATAAGTGTGAATAAAAAGCGCCGATTCATCTCGATGTTTCATTCAGCAAATCGTTCACCGCATTTGCCAGAAAAATGTAATTCGCCGCCAGCCCGATAACGTATTCATTCTCTCCCCACAAAAAGGGCCAGTCCTCTTTGTTTTCGGGAAAATTCGGTGCTAAAATAAGAACCCCGGGAACGACACCACCGGCGATAAATGAATAATCCGCCCGGTTGTTCCCGTAGGCTACCATTTTTGAATCGGTGCCAACCGCCGACACGAAAGAAACATTCGAACCCGGATGGCAGCCATAAATATAATTCAACCCGCGCAGAGTGTAGTCAGGATCAATGATATTGGGAAAAGCTTTGTGCAAAAGGTAATTGGTATTGGCAAACCCAACCACCCAGCCGCTTCCAGCCCAGCCGCCGGTTGAGATGGGGACGCCAAAAGGATTCTGTTTAGGATACTGGTCGAGTTCATTTTTGTATGCCTTCACCAGAGTCTCCATTTTTCTTGAGTATGCTGCCTCCATATAAGGCATGGCGCGCACGGCAAGAGCAGCCAAACGGCTGAATTGTTTTTCAATGTGCGGCCACAACGCATTTATCCTTTTTGCATATTTGACCTCTTTGGTGCAAATCAACAATTCCACCGCCGCCTTTAGCTCCTCATCTTCCAGTTGCCCTCCGGTGGTATTGCCGTGATGAAATAAATCCGGTGCATGGCTGTGTTCTTCCTCCCATGTTTTTTTCGCAGTGACCAGACATTCATCAGCCAGCACATCATTGTACCCGCGCAAAGCCCGGCTGGCCGCAGCTAGTGCAGCAATAGAACCATAATTCAATGGAGTTGATTTGCTGGTGAATGCCCATCTATCGTCGAATGTGCCGCTATAGGAGCCATTGGATTCTAGGCTGTCGAGCTTGGAATTGTAAACCAGATTATCAGTCTTGGTTAATGCATCACCAAGATGGGTGTACTGTGAGAGATGAGCCTCAACGATGCCGGGAATGGCGTGCCCCACAGCCCGGTGCTGAGCGATGAGCGCGAGCGTGCCGTGCTCAATTTGCTGAAGCAAGTCGGGCTTGCCATCCGGGTGATGAATATCCACATAACGTGTTTTCTGAGCAATGCTCGTCTCGTCTCTGTCCGGGCGAAAGCTCTCCCAAGTTTGGACCATGCTCAGGACGGCGGCATAGTGCGTTTGAGTACGAATATCAAAATCGCCGGCATCGAACCAGCCGCCGACCTCCAGACCCGGAATGTGCTCTCCCGGCTGGTAAGGCGAGTCGGTGGTGGGACCTTGAGCATACAAGTCGAAATGCTCATGATTCACCGGTGCCTGCAAAGCATCATCCAGATGCGACGCGCCATGCCAGACCCGATAAGCTTCATTGACGAAGACGTGATCCATTTGCACCGGGAAAAACACATCGAGTGTCGGGTGCCAGGCATTTGCATAAACGTCTACTGCAATTCTGAACGGTTTGGTGCGCTGCTCGCCATATTCAATAAGGTACATCCCAGCTTCGTTTACCGAGGTGAAATCAAAAGTCGAATAATTGTACCGAAGGTACTTGCCCCAATGCTTTATCTCCCCATGATATTTTTCAACAAACGCGCCATTCTCGGCCACTTGCAGGAGGCGAGCCGTTTTGGGCGGATGATCATTCTTGTCGAGCTCGATGACCGCGATTTTCTTTTGAAGGGGATGATACCCGAGTTGCGAATGCGCGATCATCGGCGGCCGCGTCCAATTGGAAATCGTGTTGGCGGCGAGAAACCATTCAACAACTTTTCCGGATCTACCGGAGGGAATAAGGCTGCGCACGACATACCAGCCATTCTGCGCCTTGTTGCGTCCATCAAATAACAATAGCTCGCCATCGCTGGCTTTGATCGTAACAAGTCGCGCCGGATCTTCAGGCGCGAGCACGAGCGTCTTGCCGGTCGCCATCGGCTTTGGCTCAACCATACCCGATTTATCCACTGCCATTGGCCCGCCGGGGTAGAGCGGAAAGATGCCGCTACTACCGTCCATCAGGTATGCTTTCTTGAAATAGGCCGAGGGCAAGAATTCCAGATTAAATCCGGCACGGCCCTCGAGTTCCCGAGGGAGCGGCTTTTCGAGATTGACACTCAGAAGCAGCCCGCCGTCGTCCGCTTCGGCTTTTATCATGTAATTGAAATCATAAGCAGGGTATTTCAAAAAAGCTGCAATACTGTTGTTCTCCTTATCCACTTTGCGTTCTACGAACTCAGGAATGGGATCCCATTGCTCGGGCGTTGAGTTTAGACGCACGTCGCCGTTGGTTGCCGTTCGCACTTCGTGATGAATAATTTCGATGCCGCTCATTTTGGAATCGCTGAACAGGCCATTGTACCAATTGCTGAAAACCAGCATATTGAGCCCGCGCGTTTCAAAGTAATCGAGGTCATTCAGCCTGAGATCGGCCTTAGCCTCCAGTGGTTGGCTGAAGCCAGTCAATGAAACACTCAGTAGAATGAGAAGAATCAATCTGGACACATTCCAAGTGAAGTTCATAGCGCCTGCGGTGACAGCAGTGTACTTGATGAACCCACGCCTTTTCATGACTGCTCCTGCGCTTCACCCTACAATATTCACCAGTGTGCCGATCGGCGAGATGGTAATGCAAATTTCGTCACCGCTTTCCAGAGTGAAGTCATTCTGCGGCACGATGCCGGTTCCGGTCATTAACAAGCTGCCGTGGGGAAAAGAACACTCGCGGTACAGATAGGAGATTAATTCCTCCGGCTTCCTTTTCATTTGCTTTATCTCCACGCTGCCCACAAAAACTTGTGCACCGTTTCTTCGGATTTCCATGTGCACCACGGTGTTTGCGGATACGGGTTCCTCGCTGACGTAAATGCAAGGGCCTAGGGCGGCACAGCCGTCATACGTTTTCGCTTGCGGCAAATAAAGCGGATTCTCACCCTCGATACTTCTCGAGCTCATGTCATTGCCGATGGTATAACCGACAATTTTGCCGCTCGAGGTGATCATGAAAGTGAGCTCGGGTTCCGGAACATTCCAGGTGGAGTCCTGGCGGATTCTTACTTTGCCGCCGGAACCCACGACGCGATGAGGCGTTGCTTTGAAAAACAACTCCGGGCGTTCGGCTTCATAGACGCGCGCATAGAACTCACCGCCTCCGGCTTCCTTGGACTCCTTTTGTCGGCCTTGCTTGCTGCGGAAATAGGTTACGCCGCTTGCCCATAGTTCTTGCGACTGGATGGGCGCTTCCAAAAGTGAGCTCAAGAGTTGCCGGCCATTGCGTATCGGGTCAACCGCTCGCGTGATTTCGGCGAGTTTGCCAAGGAGATGGTCATCATTGACGAAGTCATCCCAATTTTCGCCTTGCAACAGGTGAAAACCGTGATCTTTTTCAATGACGACGCCGTTTTTTATCTTGTAGAGCTTCAATCTCAAAATCGCGTTTGTAGTGGACCCTTTAGGGTCACGATGCTCAAGACGGTTTGTGCCTAAAGGCACCACGACGGTTTTTTCGATCGGGCTGACGAATCAGTGCAAATCCCCTTTCACCACAGCGCCTGATTTTCCTATCAATACCTCCAGGTCAGCTCCTTGGTCGGCTTGCTGCACGTGTTCCAGGTAGATGCGCACATAACCTCGGTTCGCATGCGGCGCGGGAGGCAACCATGAAGCTTTGCGTCTATGCAGCTCTTCATCCGAGACCTCGAGATGCAGCTTGCGATTGGCGACGTCCAATTCGATGAAGTCGCCATTTCTTACCAAGGCAAGCACGCCACCTATGGAGGATTCCGGCGAAATGTGTAATACCACAGTTCCATAGGCCGTGCCGCTCATTCTCCCGTCCGAGATGCGGACCATATCCTTCACACCTTTTACCAGCAATTTCTCGGGAAGATCGACATTGCCCACTTCCGGCATGCCGGGATAACCTTTCGGGCCGACTCCTTTGAGCACGATGACGCACGATTCGTCGATGTCCAAATCAGCGTCATCGATGCGTGCGTGATAATCCTCCATGCTTTCAAACACCACGGCGCGGCCACGGTGTTTCATCAATGCCGGCGTTGCTGCCGAGGGCTTAATCACGGCGCCATTTTCGCACAGATTTCCCTTGAGCACGGCAATGCCCGCTTCCGGCTGCAGCGGTTTGTCGATGCTGGCGATGACCTCGCGGTTGAAACATTTGGCACCGGCATTGTTCTCCCCCAGCGTTTTTCCGTTAACGGTTATCGCCTCCTGATGCAGACGCTCTCCCAGCTCTTTGATCACCACCGGCAAACCACCGGCATAAAAGAAATCCTCCATCAGGAATTTTCCCGAGGGCATCAAGTTGACCAATAACGGAATTTTGCTGCCGATTTTGTCGAAATCTTCGAGGTTTAGTTTTACCCCAATCCTGCCTGCAATTGCCAACAAGTGAATGATCAAGTTGGTGGAGCCGCCCACTGCCGCATTGACGACAATCGCATTCTCAAACGCGTTTCTGGTCAGAATGTGGGACAATCTTAAATCGTCACGAACCATCTCCACGATGCGACGGCCCGAAAGTTGCGCGATGACCTTCTTCCTCGCGTCCACCGCTGGAATGGCCGAGGCGCCGGGAAGAGTCAATCCCAAGGCTTCCACCATTGTGGCCATGGTTGAAGCGGTTCCCATGGTGTTGCAATGCCCGTTGCTGCGCGCCGCGCAGATTTCGGCTTCCAACAAATCTTCCGCGGAGAATCCTTCCGTCTTTTGCTTCGTCTTGATCATCCAGCTAAACGAACCGGAGCCGATACAATCTCCCCTGAAGCGGCCATTGAGCATCGGGCCGCCTGGCACGACGAGCGTGGGCAAATCGACGCTGCATGCACCCATCAAGGTCGACGGCGTGGTCTTGTCACAACCCGTTAAAAGCACGACGCCATCCAGCGGGTTGGCGCGTATCGACTCTTCCACGTCCATGCTGACAAGATTGCGGAACAACATGGTCGTGGGGCGCATGATGGTTTCGCCCAAGGAGGTCACCGGAAATTCCAATGGAAATCCGCCCGCTTCCAGCACGCCCTTTTTCACGATCTCGGCAAAATCCCGCAAGTGGCCGTTGCACGGCGTCAGCTCCGACCAGGTATTGCAAATTCCAATGACCGGCCGGCCGCGAAAATGATCGTCGGGATAGCCCTGGTTCCGCAGCCAGGAACGATGGACGAAACCCATCTTATCATTCCCGCCGAACCATTCTTGGCTTCTGAGTTTTTTTTCGTTCATATTTCTGCCATAATTTTTATTGCCATTGAAAAGCGAAATATTCAGTCTGCTCGCTGCCAATATTGCGCAGCGCATGCGGGATTCCGGAAGCGAGAAAAATCACATCGCCGGCGGAGGCTTGCTGAAAAGAATCGCCGATCTGCATCTCGACTTCGCCTTTGATAATCAAAACAAATTCTTCCGCGCGATGCGTGTGCGTTTTGTGATTCGTCAATCCCGCGTTGAGGGTTGAGACGTGCATCTCGAACCGGTCAAACATTGAGGTGGCGCGATCGAAGTGTTGTCTTCTACCGCCCGTAGGAGTTTCCCGCATCGCGACCTCATTCCAATTGACCATGAAAGAGCCGCCGGCATTCTTTCCCCGTTCGATATTAACGGGAAGCTTGGACCGGTATCGAAACACGTAATAGGTAACGGGGGTGTCACCGGCATCTTCCAGGCCGTGTTGTTCTCCCGGCATGGCCAGGGCGATGCTTCCCGGCCCGAGTACCTGGCTTTCCCCTGTGACCATGACCTTCAGCTGACCTTCTTTGACAATGATAAGCTCTTCGGTATCATTATGAATATGGCTGGCGTGCGGCGATTTCTTCGGAGCAACGGTTGTGGCATGGATCTCCAAATATTCAAGATCGGTCGTGCTTCCTTTGAGAATCTGCCGCCGGTCGCGCGCTTCCGATTTTTCGACCTGCAAGCCACGCCACCGGTAAACATTGGATTCCAAAGAATCGCTCTGGGCGATCAAGGCATTGCCGGAATACTCAAACCAATCGAAGTGCGCATTGTTTTCGCTCGGCTCGCCGAGCGAAGTCGCATACAAAGCGTACACGCACCCCACAAATCCGCCCGCGACTCTGGTGCTTAAGAAGCGTCCATCCACATTTTCTCGCAGCAGCAGCCATTGGGTGGGATCGACGGCAAACGAAAACGAGTAAGTATCGCCGCGAGCCGCAATTCTTAAATGCAATGTTCTTTCCCTTTGCTCATTCGTGAGTGCTTGCGCAGCCAACTGCTCCATGTGCTGATCGCCCGACTTGTAAAGCTGAATGGTTGCGACATTGCGGTCCAACGATTTGCACAAGAAATAGAAATGCTTCTCGTTTTGAAAGATCAACAAACCGGCTTTCTCATTTTCTGCTTTCGGGGAAAAGTCAATTGCAACGCTGGCAGAGCCCTGCGAATGTTGCTGGCGATGTCCCAGA
The DNA here is from genome assembly GCA_044869275.1 of bacterium. Classification (GTDB taxonomy): domain Bacteria; phylum Zhuqueibacterota; class Zhuqueibacteria; order Zhuqueibacterales; family Zhuqueibacteraceae; genus JBIOXB01. The sequence goes on along the minus strand of JBIOXB010000239.1, from coordinate 38,198 downwards.
AAACTTGGATTCAGATTTCCCGAGCACACTTCCGGCCGCAACTGCATGGTTAAAATGCCTTTTCGAGTTTGCAGGTCGTACCATTTCGCGCGCGGCGTTCGCAAGAATACCCAGTTGTAATTCAACGCTTCCGCATCAAATTCATCTCTGAATTGAAAATTTTCACTATGCGGAACTGCCCCGGATGCTTGCGCCGGTTTGAGCGGCAGCGGATAATGATATTGCACTACTTCATGATCTGAATTGATCACCGGCCAGCCGTTTTGCCATTTCACCGGTGCCAAAAAGGTTTCTCTCCCGGTATTGTAATAATTCTCTTCATACGGCGGATATGGCCGGCATCCTAAAAACACCGCCCACCAATCGCCGCTCTCGGTCTCAACAAAATCCGCATGCCCGGTGGAGGTAATGGCATACTTTCTTTTCGGATCCAAATGTCTTTGCGTGAGAATAGGATTGCGCTCGTAGGGAGCATAGGGCCCGGCGGCATTCTTGCTTCTGAATACGACTTCGGAGTGTCGATCAGCGGTGCCACCTTCCGCAGCGATCAAATAATAGAACCCGTCCTTTTGAAAAATATGGGGGGCTTCGATCCAAATAGGTTTTTTGGCAAGATCGACGCCGCCATTGACGAGCAGGATTTCGTCGCCCATCACTTTAAGATTGGCGACATCGAATTGATACATTCTCAGCGTGCGATGGCCCTCATACCGCGGCTTGTCATCTGGAGCAACGCTATTGTAAATGATGTAAGCTTTGCCATTGTCATCAAAGAACATCGAAGGATCAATGCCGTTGATCTGAGGTATCCAAACCGGATTTGACCACGGCCCTTCGGCTCTTTTGGAAGTGACCACGAAGTTGCCGCCCTTATCGACCAAGGTGCAGGTCACATAATACACGCCATTATTGTATCGGATTGCCGGTGCAAAGATGCCGCGTGAAACCCCGAGTCCGTCCAAATCCAATTGCTCCGGCCGATCCATGATGTGCCCAATCTGCTTCCAATTTGCCAAATCCTTGCTGTGAAAAATCGGGATGCCGGGGAAATAGGAAAACGAAGAGGTCACCAAATAGTAGTCACTGCCCACCCGGCAAATGCTGGGATCGGGATAGAAGCCGGCCAGGATGGGGTTGGTGAAGCTATGGTTATTTTGCCCCGAAGTATGATCGAGCACACAAGTGACCAACAACCCTATAAAGGGCAAGATGATCGGTGAAATTCTATTCAAAGCATATTCTCCTGATAGCGGTTTTTGTTTGAGTGAAGAGCCTTCACTTTTTCATGTCATTTTGTTCCTTAACATGTTCAGCTATGTCTATAAAAGGAGCAATCCAAATATCCTTTTCATATTGCTTTAGAAAATGCAAAAGTTTCCGATGATCACTTAACGAGACATCGAGAGCATGCTCTCCGCCGACGCCATGAAAAAGAAAAACGATCAGAGCATTTCTTTCCATTGCTTGCTTTACCGAACCCATGAGTTCTTCGCCCGATTGCCCGCTTACGACATAGGCCCCGACATTGTACAAATCAATTTCGTGTATTTGGGGCATCTCTCCTTTCACGCCTCGCGCAGCGACGAACTCCTCTTTGATTTTTTCCACATACGAGGAATCCCCAACCTTGGTATCGCCGCAAGGGTAGGCAAATGACCTTTTCGTTTTGCCGTCGATGGCTTCGAGCAAGGTGTTGGCCATTTTGATTTCATCGAGCAATCGTGACATCGTGTAATTTTCCAGATCATAATCGGGCTTCACCCATTCTCTGCCCGGCAACTTTCCCGTGCACGGATGAAATAAGGTATGATTGCCCAGCTCATGTCCGTGGCTTGCCACCGCTTTCCATTCCGTCATGCGTTCTCGAAAGGCCGGGAAATATCCGGACAAATAAAATGTGCCCTTCAAACCCAGGGAATCCAAAATCGGGACGACATGATCCAAATGCACATTGAGAGCGTCATCATATGTGAGGGAAACTGCGCACTTTTTCCCATGCCACAGGCCTTTCTCTTGTGCGTTTACTGTAGATCCAAATGCCAATAAAAAGATAAATAAGCTCAATCCAGCCGAGCCGCGGCCAAATTTTACCATGAAGACACCAAGGCATAAGGAAAAAACTCGTTGTCTTCCTGCCCTGGCAGTCAAGGAATCAGTGCATCTCTTACTTCGCATGAGGTTTCATCAATCCTTCTTAATGACCATGCTTTTGCACATGCGCCGCGATGGAACCGGCACCGTAGTACTCTATACAATATTACGTAGTCCGCATCGTCTCTAAAATGTACGTGTCAAGAAACGCATTCCGGAATTTGCCTTCTGGATCGTAGAACCGGAGCAAGTCTTGAAAGCCCGGCAATTTCTCGTAGAGCGATTGCAGGTGTGCCGGTGACATCGTGAACAACTTGCCCCAATGCGGGCGGGCATGGAACGGCGCGAGTTGTTCTTCGATCAGCGGGAGCAGATTTCTGACCGCCTCCCAATTTTTCTTCCAAGTAAAGTGGATGCCGATACAGGCTTGCTGGTAACAGGGGCTCATCCACAAACTGTCCGCGGCAATGGTGCGCACTTCAGAAATTTGCAGGAGCGGCGCCACTTGGTCTCGCAAACGAGAGATCGCACCCAGCGCTGCGAGTGCATGTTGGCGCGGCACAAAGTACTCCGTTTGCAATTCTTCACCGCTGCTTGGCGTAAAATCCATGCGAAAGTGTGGCAGCCGTTCATGCCAGGGACCAGGGACGCTCATCTGCTCGGTGCAATTCTCTGCGGGATGACCTGCGATGGGATGAAGCCGGCGTGGGGCGAGCTGGGCTCCGAAAAATTCCGACTCCGGCACAAACGGCGCGTTCTCTGCAATACGGCGCTTCAACCAGACTTGGTTGATCCGGCCGCTCTGCCAATCCGTGAAAAGACTAACGCTGTATGCGCTGGAGAGAATCGCATCGAAATCATTTTCCAGACGCGCGAGCGGCAAATTCTCGTACACGCACTGGCGCATATCAAACGTTGGAAGAATATCAAGCGTAAGTTTCGTGACCACGCCGAGTCCGCCAAGCCCGACGACCGCGCCCTGAAATCGCTCGCCGTCGCGTTCGCGTGATAACAGCGCCACCTCGCCGTTGGCCGTAACCATTTCCATCGCCGCTACGATCGTCGCGAGATTGCCATTGTGATCTCCGGAGCCGTGCGTTGCCGTCGCACAGGCGCCGGCGACGGAAATATGCGGCAACGACGCCAGGTTGTGAAGCGCATAGCCTTGTTCCTGAAGATAGCGGCAAAGTTGCCCATACCGAATGCCCGCTTCCACCGTCACCGTGCGGCGCTTGCGGTCTAAACCCACCACGCGGTCGAAATGCTCCAGCGAGATGACGTCCTCGGGCGTGTCTGCAATGCTATTGAAGGCGTGCCGTGTGCCGATCACCTTCAGTTTGCGGCAGCGCATGGCCAGCTCCTGCACCTGCTCGATGGTTTTGGGACGATGCCATCTCGCGGCGTTGTAGGTGTAATTGCCTGCCCAGTTTCCTTGCGTCTCGCTCATTTTTGTATTCTTCACCGGCGTCATCAGAAGATTCTATTTCTCTGCCTGGGTTTTCCCAGCGCCATAATAACTCTCCGGCGGTCCCAAATAACTCGGCTTGACCTCCCCGGTTTCGATCACCAGCTTTTGCAACACCACGCCGGGATCGACCATCCAGAATTTCAAAACATGTTTCGCTCGTTCATTGAGCTTATGCTTCGAAACCGCAACGGTGACATTGTTGCGCACGGACTCTTCCCAGTCCTGAAAAGTCTTGTTCGCGTGCATATTCACGATTTGCGGCGATTCCTCGTCGAATGAAACGGCGTAACGTAGCCCTTGGGTATTATGAAAATTCAGGGTAGGGGAGAGGTATGCTTTGATCGATACTTCGCCGTCCTCAAAGAAATATAACTGATATTCCAATCGCGCGCCGTTTTCTTTCGGCGTTTGAGGCGTAGAAGTTACGGGGACAGGCGACATCGCCGAGAGCGTGCGCCCCAGATCCGGAATGCGTTGCCACTTGATGGGCGAAGGTGCCACCGCACGAGTAAAATGTTCCGCTTCAATTGAAACGTAGCCATTGCTCTCAACAAAGCCGGTGATCTCGTCCTTTTTAGGAGATGAAGGATTATTGATCATCGCCTGCACCACGACGCGGCTATTCTCGGGGCCGGCAATCGCAATTGGAACGCGATGCTTGCCGCTTGGCGCCTGCTTCCAATCAATACTTATCCACAAACGTTTCTCTGTTTCGATTCTTCCCTTTGCAAGATCAATCTTGACCCACGGCTCGCCGGTCTGCACCGAATACTCAAAAGGCGTTTGTCCGCGATTGAATATCTCGAGGTAATAGATCTGTTGTTGATACGGATCGAATTCAGGCAGCACGGCTTCGCTTTTTTCATTTGGCCACCATTGCGCGGAGCCTTCGATCGCAACGCCCAATTCTCCCGCTGCGGGAACAGCAATCTCCTTGATTTCGGGCATTGCATTCTTTTCCGGTTGCTGCCAATAGGTGTAACCGATGTGCGTCTGATCCATCATGTGAGCCCACTTGCCGCTGGCCATCACGTTATTGTAGTAATGCGTGAGGTCTTCATCTTCTTTAAATAAAGTCTTCGCTCTCTCGGCAAGCGTGTTTGTGGCGGCTCTTCCTTGTTGCGCGTATAAGCGATTCTTGCCAACTGTGACATAAAGCTCATTCAAATTCGCACAGGCCTGCACAGGATGCAGAACGAGCTGATAAAAAGCATCTTTGGATTCGGCAGGCAGTCCATCACTGATGCGCTGTGCGCGCCCGGCCAACTCGTTGTATTCAGCAACCACGGTTTCAGCTTCACGGTAATCAACCAAGCTGTAGGTGTCCGGCGCGAGCAGCTCGGGCTTGCGACGCGAATTATATCTTGTGTATTGGGTTAAAATATCGGCAATATCTTTCGCGTGTTCAGAGCCGAATTGCCGTTCCGCCCAAAGCTGAGTGTACTCGGGCAATCGCTCGGCCGGCCATTGTTCGGGATTCCACGCATAATCCAAAAAGAATTCGATTGGAAACTCCATGGGCTTGATATCGCCGACGTTGACGATCCAGATGCGGTTCGCGCCATAGCGGTAGGCGAGGTGCATCTGCTCCCACACGCGGGAAATTTGATTCGTGTTCAGCCATTTATAGTTTCTGGGTCCGCCGACGTAGTCATAGTGGTAGTAAATGCCGTAACCGCCGGGGCGTAGCTTTTCCTCGCGTTGGGGAAGCTTGCGAATGTTCCCCCAATTGTCGTCGCACAATAACAGCGTGACCTCATCGGGCACGCGCATGCCTTTATCATAATACTCCTGCACTTCTTTGTAGAGCGCCCAAACTTGCGGAATACTCGTCACTTCTTTACGAGTGACTTCCGCAAGGATTTCACGCTGGTCCTTAACGATGCTCTGCAACAACGCGATATTCGCTGCTTCCGTCATCGGCTCGTCGCCATCGCCGCGCATGGCAAGCGTGACGATGCTCTCGTAATTTTTCATGCGCTTGATGCCTGCCGTCCAATACTCGCGCAGTTTCGCTGCGTTTTTCTCATAATTCCACGGCCCGGAGCCGTAACGCTGCCATTCGACGTGCGCACGCATCATTGGCTCGTGATGGGAGGTGCTCATCACCACGCCGTATTCATCTGCCAGCGGCGCGTTGAGCGAGTCGTCATCATAAAACGCTTTGCCCCACATCGCGGGCCAGAGAAAATTGCCCTTCATGCGCAAAATGAGCTCGAACACGCGCTCATAAAAATGATGATTGAAGCCGCCGAAGGTCTTGTTGACCCATCCCAGCAGCGCCGGATTCTCGTCATTGATAAATATCCCGCGATACTTCACGGCAGGTTCGCCGGTCGTGTACCGGCCGGGCAATACATATATACTGGACTTTTTCTTAACCGGCACATCTGCCCACCAATACCAGGGCGAAACGCCGATCTGTGCCGCGAGATCATAAATGCCGAAGATTGTGCCGCGTTTGTCGCTGCCGGCGATGACCAATGCGCGATCGATTCCAGGCTGCGGCTTTTCCACCACCTGCAGCAAAAACGTTTCCCAACGCCCTGCAATGCTCGCCACGTCGAGTTTCTTCGATTGCACCAGCTTGTCGATCACCGGACTTTTGCCCAGCGTGCCCGCCAATATGATCTCTTTTGCTGCGGGGATCTTGTCAATATAAATCTCAGGTTTGAAATTCGTCACTCTGCCAATGTCGGTCTGCAGGTGCTGCAATACCCGTATGACGCCCGGATAGTCTTGGGCACTGGCACACAACGGCGCAGAATTGCCTGAAGCGGAGAGGGTAAAGCGGCCCTTGCCGTTTGTGGTGGAGATATAGGAGTCGCGGTTAACGGCTACCGCAGTTTGTGAGGCTGAAAAGAAGAATGCCACAGCGAAAAACTCAAGCATGTCGTTACCTACGATTTTTTTCGGCAAATAGGTTTCGGCCGATTCGGGCTGTGCGCCAGGTACTGAAAAAGATTCAGACTGTGTGAAAACGCTTGGTTCCAACGCCGGCTGAGCTTGTCGAAGCCGGATTTTTGAACTTAGCACCCTTCGACAAGCTCAGGGTACGGCATTCCCAAGTTTTCACACAACATGATTCTTCCAGAATGACATTTTTGAAAGGAAAAGGCGCATACTCATCATTTGTGCCATCAATTGTTTTGCCTTTTTCGCATGCGACTTGAAAGTCGCATTACGCCTCGATGCTCAGCACGATTCTCCGCAAATCTCTGTCTCTGGATGAATTTCCCACCATGATGTCGAACTCGCCCGGCTCCACGACATAATTCATGTCGATATCATAAAACGCCAAATGCTCCGGCGCAATTTCCAGCGCTACGGTTTTCGTTTCGCCCGGTGCCAGGGTGATGCGCTGAAATCCCTTCAACTCTTTGACCGGACGCGTCACTGAGCTCACGCGGTCACGAATATACATTTGCACGACTTCATCGCCGGAAACATGACCCATGTTCGTGACCTCCACGAGCACGCGGGTGGATTCATCCGACCGCATCACTGACTTCTCCAAACGAGGTGCGCCGAACCGAAACTGCGTATAACTCAGGCCGTAACCGAATGCAAAGAGAGGCTCAACCGATTCGAAGAGATAACCACGGCGCGCCGAGGGTTTGTAGTTGTAATAGGCTGGAATATGCCCGACCGAGCGTGGAATCGTGATGGGCAGCTTGCCGCCGGGGTTGGCATCCCCGAACAGCACCTCGGCCACGGCCTTGCCGGTTTCCTGACCTAAATACCAGCATTCAAAAAGCACCGGCACTTTTTCGCAGAGATTGCGCACCGCGAGCGGCCTGCCGTTGAAGAGAAAAGCGATCATTGGTCTGCCCAGCGCCGCGAGGGCATTGACGAGCTCATCTTGCCGGCCCACCATCTCCAGATCCGCGCGATCGCCCAGGTGATTCAGAGCCCAGGCCTCGCGTGAGGTTTGCTCGTTGCCACCGAGCGCCAGCACGATGGCATCCGCTTGCTGTGCGACTTTTACTGCTTCCGCGATGCTCTGGCGATCGGATTCGGGGTCGCTCGGTACCACCTCATCTTGTTGCCACGATCCGCCGATAGTGATTTTGCATCCTTCGTGATATAGAACTTTTACTGCATTGCCGGCGTGCTCGCGAATACCGCTGAGCACAGTCGAAACATGTTTCGGCTTGCCGCTGTATCCACCCAAAAGCTCGCGATCGGCGTTCGGGCCGATGACGGCGAGCGTCTTGATTTTTCTGAGGTCGAGCGGCGCTATATTTTGCTCGTTTTTAAGGAGAGTGATAGTCTTGCGCGCCGCTTGTAGCGCCAACTTGCGATTGATCTCGCTTCCGACAATTCTTTCCGCGGCTTCAGGATCAACGTAGGGATCGTCGAACAGGCCGAGCCTGAGTTTACAGATGAGCATGCTTTCGACAAGCTCATCGAGTATCGCTTCATCCAAACGGCCTTCACGCACCAATTCGACGAGATGCGTGTAGCAATCCGGCTCCGGCAATTCGATGTTCACGCCCGCGCGCACGGCCAGGAGTGCGGCCTCTTTTCCATTTTGAGCGAGGTGGTGGCCGAAAAAATCCGGCCGCTCGTTCAGCTCGCGAATGGCATAGTAATCAGAAACCACGAATCCTTTGAACCCCCACTCTTCGCGCAGCATCTTGCGCAACAGCCAGCGATTGGCGTGGGAGGGAACGCCGTCGATCTCATTGTATGAAGCCATCACGCTCAAGGCCCCGCCTTTTTGTATAGCCTGCTCGAAGGGATAGAGAAAGACCTCACGCAGCAGGCGTTCGGAAACATTTGCCGGCGCGCAATTAGTGCCCGATTCCGGTTGCCCGTGCGCCGCGAAATGTTTAAGGCAGGCGATGACGCTTTTCTTATTCTTGAAAGTGCCGTCGCCTTGAAAGCCTTGCACCGCGGCAATGCCCAGGCGCGAAACCAAATAAGGGTCTTCGCCATAAGTTTCTTCCACGCGTCCCCAGCGCGGCTCGCGGGCAACGTCCACCACCGGCGTCAAGGCTTGATGCGTTCCGCGTGCCCGGGCTTCTTCCGCCGTCATTTCAAACAGCCGGCGCACCAGGTCGGGATCGAACGTGGCGCCGAGACCGATGGGCTGCGGAAAACTCGTGCCTTCCGGCGCCGCTTGCCCATGCAAACACTCTTCATGAAAGATGACGGGGATTCCGAGCCGGCTGTTTTCAATAAAAAACTTCTGTATGGCGTTGGTCAGCTCGGCTTGCTGTCTCGCATTTCTTCCGCCGCCCGCGTCGCTGGGCCGGCCGACCTGGCCCAGGCCATGCCCGTCTTTGTAATGCGCTCTGGCTTTTTCGAAATCGAAGTCGCCCGTCTCATCCACCAAGGTCGTGCTCTTGCCCTGCCAAACGCCAACCATCTGGGCAGCTTTTTCTTCGAGCGTCATGCGCGAAAGCAAATCGGCGGCGCGCTCTTCTAGCGGTAGGTTAGGGGCTGTGTAAGGCGCTTTGTTTTGCATAGAGTCTTTCATTCCATAGAAATATTCAGAGGACATGAGATGGCTTTCGTTCAAGCCAGGTTCATTCAAATATTACATCAGCGCATGGCGACATGAATGTCGCGTCACTGCGCTTGCATGGTTTGCATTACCGCTTCAAAAGCCGGCTTGGGCTGATAGTCACGATCGAACAACAGAGGGTAATTGGTTCGTCCTCTCACGGGCCAGTTGTTGAGCCACGACTGGCCGTCGTTCACGCCCCAAAAAGTCACGCGGCTGATGTTGTCGCGGTGTTTGTGGAAAAGCACAAAACACTCGGCGTAACGTTTGGCCAAAACCTGCTGCATGGAATCAGGTAGCGCTTGCGGGTATGGATTGAGATGCTTTCGCAATTCATCGTTCCGCGAAATATCCGCCGCGCCGCTCCAGTCCTCGGGATTGGGCAAGGCGGTAATATCCAACTCCGTGATCATCACCTTCACGCCCAGCGCGGCGAGAGCCTGAAGGGCGGCTTCAGCTTCGTTGAGGGCGGGATAATCGAGGCCCCAATGTCCTTGCTCGCCGATGCCGTCAACGCGAATGCCTTTGGCTTGTAGATCGCGAACCAGCCGAACCACGGCGTCAGCTTTTTCTTTTTTCCATAGATTAAAATCATTGTAGTACAGCTCGGCCTTCGGATCGGCCTCGCGCGCAAACTCGAAGGCTTTTTGAACGTAATCCGGTCCGATGATCTCCAGCCATTTGGATTTGCGCAGCCTGCCATCATCTTCAACGGCTTCGTTCACTACGTCCCAGCCATGAATGCGGCCTTTATAGCGGCCGGCCACGGCAAAGATATGGTCGCGCAATCGTTGCAGCAACATTTCACGGTCCGACGGTTTTCCTGCGCCGTTTTCAAATACCCAGCCCGGCGTCTGCTGATGCCAAAGCAGGGTATGGCCGACGATGAACATTTTGTGCTTTTCACCAAATTCGACGAACCGATCTGCCGGTTCGAAGTCATAGCGCTCCGGCTCGGGATGAACGCGTTCCCATTTCAAAATATTTTCGGAGGTGATACTGTTGAATTGTTCTTTGACGAGCGCCATGGCCGCGGCGTCCTTGCCCATGATTTGATCGTAACTTAAGGCTGCACCAATGTAAAAGTGCTTTTCAAAGACCTGCTTGAGCGCGGGCCGGTCCATGAAAGCAAGGGCCAGGAGGGCCAGCGTCGAGGTTATCGCCATGGTCACGGTTATTGGATTTAGCGGTCGCGTTCTCATTCACGGCTCCATATTTAATACTTGCTTTTGGCAAGTATTTTTCTTATCCTGCGGTCATATGCGAAACTCGAAAGCCATCAAAGCCATGCGCGCATTCAACCGTTTCTACACCAACATCATCGGCGTAGTTGATCGACATATTTTGCACAGCCCGTATTCCTTGACCGAAGTTCGCATCCTGTATGAGATCTTCCATGATCCGATCTGCACCGCCAGAAAAATCAAGAAAATCCTGCAAGTCGATGAAGGCTATCTCAGCCGCACCATTGATAAGCTGATCAAGCGAGGCTTGATCACCAGAAAACAATCGCCCAGCGACGGCAGGGTGTTCGTCTTGTCGCTCAGCAAAAAGGGGGAAGCAACGTTCCTCAAGCTTAATGAACAGTCGGAAGCATCGGTGGCCGCAATCCTCGAGCACCTTACACCGGAGGAAAAGAATGAAATCATGTCACTCATGCGCCGGCTCCAAGAGCTCCTGAGAAAAAAGGAGGAGAACCATGGAGATCAAACTTGAAGACATTCGCATCAGAAACACTTTGATCCCGGGTGATTTGGGTTATGTCATCCATCTCCATGGCCTGCTGTACGGAAGCGAGTATGGCTATGGCATCGAATTCGAGGCCTATGTGGCGCTGGGCCTGCATGAATTCTACAAAAACTACGATCCCAAGAAAGATCGCGTCTGGATTTGTGAACACCACGAAACCATGATCGGATTCCTGTTGTTAATGCACAAGGAAAACCGCGCGGCACAACTGCGGTATTTCATCATTCGCCCGGAATATAGAGGCCTTGGTCTGGGCAAAAAGTTGATGCAGCAATTCATGGAGTTCCTGCATCTTGGTGATTTTCGATCGGCCTATCTCTGGACCACACACGAGCTGTCCGCCGCTGCTGCTCTCTACCGCCGGCACGGCTTCAAACTAACAGAAGAAAAAGAATCCTCTGCTTTTGGCAAACCTTTACGAGAACAACGTTATGACTTGATCGTTCACGTGTCTTCCCCACGGCATGCGCGAAAGCAAGAGTGATCCGGCCCAAGGCCAGCCCCGCAAAGTACAGAAGCATCTCCCGATAGCGCAACCTTGCTTTCACCCTCGCCAACGCCGGAAGTTTATGCTGCCCTTCTTCTGGCGGTTAAGTCTTCCTCTATCGTCACCATCATTTTATTCGTCAGCGGATATCGCAGCATCAACAAGCCGCCGGCAATTCCGAAAATCGAGGGGAAAAGACTCAAGAGCAATACAATGCCGGTCATCGCTTCCGGCGTTTGGGTTTGATTGGCGACAAATCCATAAAAAGCGAGTATCCAGCCAACGAGGGTGCCGCCCAAAGCCAGTCCCAATTTGAGCGCAAATAGAGATGCTGCCATGAGCAGAGCGGTGGCGCGCCGCCGGTTTTTCCATTCGGAATAATCAGCGGTATCGGTGTACATGGCCCATTGCAGCACCGACACGGGCCCGAAAAGGAACGAGACCAAAAGGTTGAGAACATAGATGAGAACAACATCCTGAGGACGCGCAAAATAAAACGCGGCATTGATCGCGGCACTGGCGATCAAAAATCCCGCGTACGTGTTTTTCTTGTCAAGAATCTTCGAGAACCATTTGGTGAGAACGACGCCGATGATGGTCGCGATGCTGCCCGACAAGAAGAACGAAGAAGTAAACGTTTCTTGCGAAAGCGCGATGACCTTGCCGAAGAGATTGAGCCGTTGATCGCCGACATAGTATTTGAAATAATATGCAATGGAAGAGCCGCGCATGACGATGTAGGTGAGCTGAAAAACCGTCGCGCCGGCAATGAGCAGCCAGGGTTTGTTGGTGAATAAATCCTTTATGTCTTTTTTGAATTCGCTCTTCTGTTCTTTAGGAGGATGAACCCTTTCTTTGGTCGTCATAAAAGTAACGAAGAATAACACGGCCGCCAAGGCGGCGAGGCATCCCATCGCCCATTGCCAGCCCACGGCGTCATTGCCCTGGCCAAAATATTTTACCAGGTTGATGGTGGAGGCCTGCACGATTAAAGCACCGACAAAGGCTGCGACAAAGCGATAGGATGACACTTCCGTGCGTTCCATGGAATTTGGCGTAATCACCCCCATGAGCGCAGAATAGGGAACGTTCACGATGGTGTACATTACCATCAGCAAATTGTAAGTGAGATACGCATAGATGAGTTTGCCCGTCGCGTCGAACCCGGGAGTGGTAAACGTCAACACGCCCGCGATGCCAAAGGGGATGGCAAAGCAAAGTATATACGGTCGAAATTTTCCCCAGCGCGTGTTCGTTCGGTCGGCAATCGTGCCCATGATCGGATCGTTCGCCGCGTCGAAAATTCTGGTAAACAGAAACAGCGTCCCCATCGCAGCAGCAGGCAACCCGAACACATCCGTGTAAAAAATAGGTAGAAATAAAATGAAGGATTGAAAAAACAAATTCGAGGCCGTGTCGCCCAAACTGTAACCGATCTTTTCTTTAAGCGAGAGCTTTTGTGATTCCAGCGGCATGGAGGATCACCTTTCTTCGTTTCAGGAGTGAGGTTGCTCGTAAGACGTGAGTCGTAAGACGTGAAACGTAAAATGTACAGTGTAAAAGCCGACCACGCATCACGTATTACGCTTTACTTTTCATTTCAGCAGAATCAGTTTCTTGGTTTGAACGAAACCCGTGTTCGTTTCCAATCTGTAGATATACACGCCGCCCGGAAAAGCGGCGGCATCCCATTCAACTGTATGGCTGCCGGCAACCTGGCGGGTGGAGACAAGTGCTGCCACCTTTTGCCCGAGCAAATTGTAAATACTCAAATCCACTTTGCTGGAAACCGGCAGCTCGTAGTAAATCGTGGTCGTGGGATTGAAGGGGTTCGGATAGTTCTGCGCCAGAGCGAAAGCAGGAGGGGAGTTGATTTCGGGCCGAGCTTCAACTCCGACGGGCGGCAACTGGCTTCCCTTATACTGCACGCGGATCAGCTTTGAATCACTATTGCCGCCGGCAAAACCGCTTCCCCACTCCAGCATGTAAAGGGCGCCGTCGGGCCCGAGCTCCATATCCATTGGACGCCTGAATTCGAAGCTGTCGAGAAAGGGATTGATCTTTAGAACGTTTCCATCCGCATCCAGCTTGACCTCTTTGATCCAGCTGCGCGACCATTCGTAAATGAAAAGCGTTTGGTCATAATATTCAGGCAGCTTGACGATTGAATCGAGATTCGCATCATAATGATAAATTGGGCCGGCCATGGCGGTTCTGCCGCCGGTTTCGAGCTCGGGAAATTCTGGCGACAGGGCGTAGGGATACCAAATCCAGGCCGGCTTTGCCGGCGGCAGCGCACTCACGCCGGTATTGTTGGGCGAATTGTTTACGGGATTATCGCAATCGAAAGCTGCACCGGAAAGGCCGCTGGCAAAGTTATATTCGACATACGCCTGATTATCGCCGATGCAGTAGGGCCAGCCAAAATTGCCGGCGGCGCGCGCTTGATTCCACTCGTCATAGCCTCGTGGCCCGCGCGCCGGAGTCGGGTTTTGGGCATCCGGACCGACTTCACCCCAATACAGCCACCCGGTTTTCCGATCCACGGAAATCCGAAACGGATTGCGGCAACCCATCACGTAAATTTCCGGCCGGCCCGCCGAGCCATCGGGCGGAAAGAGGTTGCCGGCGGGAATGGTGTAGCCGCCATTCGCTTGCGGCGTGATGCGCAAAATTTTGCCGCGCAAGTCCTGCGTGTTGGATGATGACTTTTGTGCATCCCATGCCGCGCGCCCCGTGCGCTCATCGATGGGGGCATAGCCGCTCGATTCGAACGGATTGGTGTTGTCGCCGGTGGAGATATATAGGTTGCCCTCGGGTCCGAACGCCAACGAACCGGCGGAATGGCAACACTGCTCACGCTGCGTGGGAATCTCGAGCAATACTTTTTCTGACCCCATGTCGAGCCGATCACCGGCCAGCGTAAAACGCGAGACATTCTGTTTCGCTACGATTCCCGTGGGGGAATAGAACAAGTAAATCCAATTATTCACCGCGAAATCAGGATCGAGCGCCAGGCCCAGCAGTCCGTCTTCATGCATCGTCGTCACGGCGAGGTTGCCTGCTATTTTAATGGTCGAATCCGCGGGATTGTAGATCTTCACGGCCCCGGCGCGCTGGACATAAAACACTCTGCCATCGGGCGCGACGGCCAAAGACATAGGATCGAGAGTATTGTCGTCCAAAACGATTTTTTCAAAGCTCGCGTCGATTGTGGCGCCGGCATCTGCAGCGACAACTCCTGCGGCAAACAGAATGCCGCCCAGGAGATGTTGCAGAAACAGCGGCTCGGTGAAGCTGGCTTCGGTGTGGCCCAGCGCCGTGTACCAAGCGCGGCCGCCGTCATACTCCTGGCACCAGGCGAGGGGATGGTCGTAGCCATCGGCGCCGCCGGAATAAGTGCGTTCATCCAGTGTTGCCAACACGTGCACTTTCCCACGCGGGTTGATTTGAAAATTATACCATTCATCCGTGCGCGGCCAGCGTTCAGGCAGAGGTTTTGTGGAGGGATGACTCCGGTCGGCTACGACGATGGTCGCCGGCTGAATATTGGGATGGCTTTGAAAGTATGCGCCGACGAGATTGCCATACCATGCCCAACCGTATTCCGTGTCTGCCGCCGCGTGAATGCCAGCATATCCGCCGCCGGCCTGCACGTATCTCTCAAAAGCAGCCTGCTGAGTACTGTTCAGCACGTCACCTGTGGTGCTCAAAAGAATGACGACTTGGTATTGTGCCAAAATGGCGTCGGTAAATAGTCCAGCATCTTCCGTGGCACTCACCTCGAAGCCATTCTCCATTCCCAATTTCTGAATGGCTGCAATCCCGTGTGGTATGGAGGCATGGCGAAAGCCCGCGGTTTTGCTGAATACCAGCGCTTTGAAGGCGCGAGAAAATTGTGGCGCTCCAGGCTCAGGAAGAGACCGCGCCTTCGGTGTTTTGACGAAAGCTGGTTGGTCTGAGAGCGCCAGCATAAGAAGCAGCAAGGCAGTAAACATGGGATGCCTTCTGATTTGAGGCTGAAACGCTAAAGATTGGGAATCAAGCAACTTTCCCATTTCTCAAACCGCGAATAGACGCTAATAAACGCGAATTGAGCACATATTAGCGTACATTCGCGTTAATTAGCGGTTCCAAAACATGACATACTACTAGGAAGCAAAATTTGAATGCACCGCTTGCTCCAGCGGCGGCAACTTTTCCGGATGGGAGGCGCGCGCGCGCGTCAAGTAGGCTTCGATCCAGCCGCGTTTTTGATCGGGTTTCATAGCCGCCTCAATCATGCGCTCATGATCCAAACCGTTGATGCGATCATTGGCAGCGCGCAGAGCATCCATCGAGTTTTTCAAGGCCACGTCCACCGGCATGCGCTCCGGGTTTACATCGATGCCGAAATAGCCGTTGTAGCTGTGCATTTTCAGGACGTATAAACCTGCTTCCAGTTGTTCCGGAGAGATAACGCCCACGTTCAAGTCCTGGTCGTAATTGCCCAAGGGCTGGCTGTTCCAGTGCGTGTGCGCCAAACGGCCTTCGGACAATGGCCAGCTCAAAGCGTAGGGCAAATCTTCGAAGCCCATGAGCAAATGGCCGATTTCCGGATTCATACAAACCAGCTTGTGCCCTTGCTGCAAGAGCGCGCGGTTTTTTTCATGCTTCAACAGGGCCTCGACTTGCTGGCCCAGCAGGACACCCTCTGGAGTCAACCCATAAAGGATGCGGCCTCGCGGCTCATAAGGTTTGGGTTCAAAGGCCACTCGAACCCCCGGCACAGCCTCCAGCGCTTCGGCAATGCCTTCGGCAAAACGCTGGCGCATGGCGATAAAATCGATGCCGAAAGGATTTTCGTAGCCGTCGATGCCGGCCCAAATAATGGAGAAATCCACGTCGATTTCTTTGGCAAGCTGAAAACATTTCTTCGTGCGCTCCACCGCCAACTGGCGCTTTTCAGCTATCGGGTTCGAAAGCGAGCCGAACTCAAATTGTTTATCATAAAACAACAGCGGAATGGCGGTAATGAGTTTGATACCCGTGTCTTTGACGAACTTCTTCCAAAGCGGAAGGTTGTCTTCATTGACTTCGTTGGGATAATGCGCTTCCAAGCCCGCGAGTCCGTAATCCTTCAAACTTGCGGCGATCTCGAGCCTTTGCTCCAGATTGAGATCAGCTTTGTACTTGTCGTGAAAGCGGCTGGCAGGAGGGGAGAAGAACCAAACACCTGCGGAGAATTTCAGGTCCAGCTGAAAACTCTTCAGATGCGCGATGAGTTCCTCCGGCGTGCGGCGCCTTGCTTGTGCGGTCAAATCTCTGATGGGCATGTTTGCATCCTCCTTGATTCTTTCAGAATATCATACCTGAGGTTATATTTTTTAAGGTAACAGTGCACCAGCTTGTCCTTATCGCATCAGAATCGCCTTTCTCATGGCGACAAATTCACCTGCAGATAATCTCATGAAATAGACACCACTTGCAAATCCTCTTGCCTCAAAAGTGGCGCGGTAGTGGCCCGCGGGCTTTCTTTCATCCACCAGCGTTGCGATTACGTGTCCCAATGCGTCATAAACTTTTAAGCTAACATGTCGAGGGCTCCCCACAAAATACTGCAGACTGGTTGTGGGGTTAAATGGGTTTGGGTAATTTTCAGACAACCCGAACTCTGTTGGTAATTCTGCGAATTCGTCGACAGCTGTGATTTGATCTCCGGTCATGAAACTTGCCGCAACCGAGTATGCACTCGTCCCGTGTTCGTTCGCCGCGCGCACACGCCAGTAGTATCTCGTGTTCGCCTCAAGAGGGCGCAATTGCAGGAGCGTGTCAGCGACGGTGGTGTCAACGACAACAGTTGAGAACGTGCTATTGCCTGCAACCTGGAGCTGGTATGAGGTTGCGGACGCCGAAGCATGCCAACTCAAAACGGGATTACGCGGCTCTCCCGTTGTTCCAACGGGAGAAAGAAGCACAGGCCGCAGCGGACTGGCGAGATACGTGCGCAGCCATTGGAGCGCGGGGCGTTCGGCGAGGCGATCCGTAACCAAATACGTGTAGGGTCGCCATGTTTCGTACTGTACATATCCCCACAACGTTATCCCATAAACTCCCGGGTGTTCATAAAGTACGGGGAATATGGTCTGGTATCTCTGCAATTGCGTGTCGTCGTTTTGTTGGTTGATGTCAAATTCGGTAATGTAGATGGGTAGTCCAGTGGCGGCGAGATTGTTCAAATTGTTATGCAAGGTGATCATGGAAGCGCCGCCATCCACTTCGAAATAATGACCCTGCACGCCGATACCGTCGATCAATCCCCGATCTTTTAGCAAGTTAATGATCTCAAGGAAGCGGGCATTTGCCGAACCGTCATTAATGACACTGTACTCATTTAAATGCAGTTCTGTGTTCGCGGACAGATATTGCCTCGCCAATTCGAACGCCTTGATGACCCAATCCCAGCCCGTGGCGCCATCACCTCCCAACGCGTTTTTGTAGGATGGAGGAGCGTGAAGAGGCTCGTTGACAACGTCGCAGAAATCCATCTCAGGATATCGCTGGCCGACCGCCATGATCCAGTTTTCAATTTCTTGATACTGACTCGCCGAATCAAGACCGGCGATGAAACCAGGCTGTTGATTTCCCCAAATGAGAGTATGATGCTTGTAAGGAAGACCGTTGGTCTTCGCAAAATTGTAGATGTTGTCGAGCTGCGTCCAGTTGTATATGCCCGGGCTGAATTCGACGCTGCCCCACTTGCCGGCATTTTCGGCGGTGACCTGATTCCAATATTTCTTAAAATTCGCGGCACGGAGGTTATTTCCGTTGCCAATAATGTTGCCCACAAACTTGCTTTTGTTGGCGGCAAGTTGGGCGAACGAATGGATGGGCAGCAGTACTATCATACCGACGAGCAAAACAAGCACCGCTCCATGGCGACGCTTAAGGGTGAAGCTCGCGGTCATATAAGGTGAATGACAGAATTTATGTTTCAATTGCTAATCCCTTCCAAGAGGAATTTCCGGAATTTTGTTCCGCTTTCGAATACAGCAGGGCCAACGGATCAAACCACGACCAACGGATTCAAAAACTCTCTTTCGAAGTTTTATGATTTGGCAGTGCGCTTCATTCGTTGGCCGCTCTTTTATCCGTTGGGCTAATTGCAGCTCCCTCAAGGCATTGGCGGGTACGCTCCAACGTATCGCCCCTCCTTCCCGGATTGGCCAAGAAACTTGCTGATCGCCGCTGGGAGCTGCATTCCTGTTTTTGATCCTGGAAAGCCTGACATTAATTGGTAATTGCCCAATTCCACGCCCTTGAACAAGGGGCCATCATAGTTGAAATAACTGCGGCTGCTGGCCGAGAATCCCGGATACAGTTTTCGCAAATCCTCCAATGACCCAATTCCCACTTGACATTTCTCGTTTGATGCAGGACTCCAGAGGATCAACGGATAAGAAGTATTGTCTGCGCCGCGCACGTACACATTATGATCGAGTTGTTTCAGTTGTGATTGCGTAAGCTGCTGACACAATGTTGCCTGCTGCCAAACGAACAACAGGGGCCGGTTAAAGCCCTCATCGCCAACCAGCAAATTGTTGGCAAAGACGTGGCCCTCGCGCGCGTCAATATCCGGTCCGGTGCTGGGATGCCAGCCGAAATGGTCACCCTGGGCGCTGCGCGAGTTGCGGCCGATGCAGGCCATGCTGTTGATGAACGTGTTCTGGCAGATTTGAACGTTGGAGGCATTGAGTACCATGAGGCCATGATCACAATTGACGAATACGTTGCCGGCACAGATGGCGCCTTTGGAGATTTCAAAGAAAAAGCCGTTATCGCTCGGCCAGAGTTGATCGGTGTTGATGGTTTTGCCAACACGGCCTACGCCTTCGATCCAATTATTAATAAAGACCCCGTCCACGTTGCCGACGTCATACCAGATGCCGTTGGAATTCGGCTGATCGATCACCAAATTATCATTGCACGTTACCCGGTAAGATTGATTGAAGATCTTCACTGCCGCCGGATAGTACCCGGTAATGTTTTCGATATTATTGCGCATGAAAATATTCTTTTCCATCAGCACGTCGTTCGAGGCAATGATGTAGATGCCTTCCGTGCTGGTATCGCTCACCTTGCAATGCCGGATCGTCATGCGATCGCCGCGAAGATAACCTGCGACGCGCGAGCAATAGGAAATCGTACAATGCTCCAGTGTTGTGCCCACCACTTCCTTGCCATGCTTCGATTCGTCGGATAAACCTTCCGGCTCTGTGCCTTCTATTTCAAGCGCACGATAGGCATATTGCGTGAACGTGATTCCGCGAATGGTGTATCCTTTGCGATCAGAAGTTTTGCCGTGAACTTCCTTCGTCGTTCTCAAGAGGGCGAGCTCAAACGCGGTGATCTCCACCAACTTGTCCGTCGGATCAACGGCGAGATAAACCAACCCCGTTTCGTAGTCGATGAAAAAAGTGTTCTCCTCCACTTCACCTTCCCAGCCGGCGGATTGCAAGAACCTGCCGTCCACGAACACCATGTCGTTGTTGAAGCGATGCTGCGGGGTTTTTTTGCCTTCTCGATGCCGCCGCCACCAATCTTGTGGTTTGGAAGGAAATAAGCGCGGCCATTTGGTGACCCATAACCCGTTGTCCTGCTTCTTCCGCTCGGAGGCGACGAAGGTTCCTTTTAGAACGGCTTGTTCATCGGCATACGGTTGAATGGTGATGCCTTGATTCAAAATCAGATTGCCGGTGCGATACGTTCCGCCGCGCAGTATAATGGCATCGCCGGTGCGAACGCGTTCGAGGGCTGCTTCGAGTGTCGTCGGCGTGCTCAATGACTCGCCGGTTTGTTCGGCCTTCCCGTCGGGCGCGACGTAGTAGATTTTGCCCGCGCCTGTTGGCAGCTTATACGTTTGCCGCATCGGACCATACGGCCCGCCGGAGGGTTGCGCCGCTGCCGTTGAGATTAAACAGAAAAGAAAACAGCCGATGTAAAAGCGCATAAGGCCTCTTTTTCTTCTCATTATGAATTTGCAACAGTTCTTATACATGCTTGGAACAAGTAGGATATTTCTAATTTACAAAGAGCATTTTTTTAGTTTCCATAACATCTCCCGTGGTAATACGGTATATGTACACGCCGCTTGAAACTACATTGCTATTGCTGTTCGTGCCGTTCCAAACAACTGCGTGCTCACCTGCGGTTTGCATTTTATTCACCAAGGTTGTCACCAACTCTCCTTGAAGATTGAAAATCTCCAGTTTAACCATCGACTGATGGGGCAACTGATACCGAATATGGGTTTCTGGATTAAACGGGTTTGGGTAGTTTTGTTCTAGTACAAGCGACAGCGGCGGTTTATTCATGTTCGCATCCCGAACTTCTGTAGTCGTTTGCACACTTCGATAGAGACCGTCTTGCGTCCCTGCAAAAACATGGCCGCTGGAGTTGATGGCAAGGGAAAAGACACTGGGGAAAAGATTTCTTACACCAGTGTTGATAGACGTCCAACTATCTCCGTTATTCGTTGAGAGAAAGACCCCGCTACCATTTGTCCCTGCAAAAATATGTCCTCTGGAGTTGATGGCGAGAGATTGGACACCAGTATTCGTATTATGATCTGTCCAACTATCTCCGTTATTCGTTGAGCGCAAGATCCCGCGACTTGTCCCTACAAAAACATGCCCGCTTGCGTTGATGGCGAGAGATCGGATATGAAGTCCGCTTTGACCAGTCATGACAGGCGACCAACTGTCCCCGTTATTCGTTGACCGATAGACGCCACCATTATCTGTCCCTGCAAAAACATGTCCGTTGGAGCTAATGGCAAGTGCATAAACAGCGCCACCGGTCAGACCAGCCATGACCTGAGTCCAATGACTCCCATTATTTGTTGACCGATAAACGATGCCATTATTATAAATTGTACCTATCCCTGCGAAAACATGGC
Source organism: bacterium (assembly GCA_044869275.1). Taxonomy (GTDB): domain Bacteria; phylum Zhuqueibacterota; class Zhuqueibacteria; order Zhuqueibacterales; family Zhuqueibacteraceae; genus JBIOXB01. Next base: position 16,954 of record JBIOXB010000239.1, on the reverse strand, counting down.
CGCTCGAGTTGATAGCAAGGGCACGGACATATTCAGTGTCCGCCATAGCCGTGTTGAGTTGAGTCCAACTATCCCCGTTATCGGTTGACCAATATACCCCGCTACCCATTATCCCTGCAAAAATATGTCCGTCCGAGTTGATAGCAAAGGAAAGAACTTGGCTGAAAGGGTGTACCATATCATTGTTGACCAGTGTCCAATTATCCCCGTTATCCGTTGACCGATAGACCTTACTACCTGTTGTCCCAACAAAAATTTGACCGCTGGAGTTGATGGCGAGAGAAAAGACTGGACGAGCCGTCAGACCCGTACTGATTTGAGTCCAACTATCTCCGTTGTTCGTTGACCGATAGACCTCACCATAATATGTCCCTGTAAAAACATGACCACTTAAGGTGATGGCAAGAGTATTGATATGAATAAAAGGGCCCGTCATCCCAGTATTGACTTGAGTCCAACTATCCCCGTTATCCATCGACCGAAAGACCCCGCCACCATCCGTTCCGGCAAAAATATGCCCACTGGAGTTGATGGCGAAGGAACGGATATCTGGATCCGTCAGACCTGTGTTGACTTGCGTCCAACTATCCCCGTTATTCATTGACCGATAGATCCCACCATCCGCACCGCCATATATCCCTGCGAAAATGTGCCCGTTCGAGTTGATCGCAATAGAAATGACGAAGTCAAATTCGGGATACTGAAATCCATTGTTGATTTGAGTCCAATTATCACCGTTATTTGTTGACCGATATATCCCACCATAGGTTCCTGCAAAAATATGTCCGCTGGAGTTGATCGCCAGGGAAAGGATTTGCAGAGTTGTCAGGCCAGTGTTGACTTGAGTCCAACTCTCCCCATTGTTCATTGACCGATAGACCCCACCATCATAAGTCCCTGCAAAAATATGTCCGCTGGAGTTAATGGCGAGGGAACGGACACTTAGATTCGCCAGCCCAGTGTTGACTTGAGCCCAACTATTCCCGTTGTCCGTTGACCTATAGACTCCACCACCAAATGTACCCGCAAAAATATGCCCGCTGGAATTGAGGGCGAGGGAAAGGACATTTAGATTCGCCAATCCAGTATAGGCTGGAGACCAACTCTCCCCGTTGTTTGTTGATCGATAGACGGAACCGCCTGCACCTGCAAAAACATGTCCGCTGGAGTTAATAGCGAGGGAAAAAACGCTCCCATTAAATGGTCCATTAGCCGGCTCCCAAAAATCTTGGGCATCGGTAATCGGCGTGAACACAAAGTTCAGCCCCATGACAAGAAATACAAAACAGCTTTTCACAAGTTTTGATCCAAGTAATGGAGTTGAAGTAACAAAGATGAAGCGCGAACTAGTCGAAACAGCATGACAGGAGCGCTCACAGTGATACAGAATATAGCTTACGGCACGGCTCAGTTTCGCAAGAACGTGGACAACTTATACGTTTGCCGGATCGGGCCATAAGGACCGCCGAAGGGTTGCGCCGCTACGATCGAGCATAAACCAAGAAATAAACAGCCAACATAAAAACGCATAGGCACTCTCTTTCTTTTGTTGTCTCGGCTCGCAGCCGTCATCTTCTCCAAAAAGAAACAGGCGTAATCGTTATTAAGAAAGCACATCCCTATCAACGGGGTTCTTTCGGATTATGAAATCCAAATTTAGTTTGATACAAATGTCGTTATGCTTGATGCCTCTAAATTAAAAGTAAATCTATTCTCGATGACCTCGACCTCATCGCCTCGCACAACATTCTTGGTTTGGGAAGTAGTGTAAGTAGAAAAACTATTTACGGTACCATTCTGTATTCTGAAGGCCACCTCCAGGGGTGATGATCCTGCATTTATGGCAACAAGAACAACCTGAGAGGATAGACTATCCTTATATGCAGTGATATAATGATTTCCAGCAAGCGGCCAACTCTTCGAGTCGACGCGGTAATATCCCGGACGAATAAATCGCGAGTATTGAGACATAGCGTACCCTTTTTTTGTAACTTCACCTTTTTTCGCAAATTCTTCATTTGGAAAAGAAACGCTACTTTCCCCGTCACCTATTGGTCCATAATACCTCACAATATACCACCATACGTAGGCGCTCATATTGGCCTGCATAACTTCTTGCATTTCCACGCCGACATCCAAGGCTAAAGACCAAATATTTGCAGAATGCAAGCTTTCGGTTAAATGCTCCGTCATCCAAACTTCTTTTTCTTTTTCTTCCGCCAATGGATAGCGCGCTAAACCACCGCCGTAGATATGCCCTGCAACAATATCTAAATTCGCGCAAGCATCGGAATCATTTAGTATCGGGTCAGACATTCCACGCCTGAACTGAAAAGATTCGGGAGCCATCACCCGGGTTCCAATAGTATGTGCATTTTCCCTCATAAACTTTGCCATCTGCTCCGGACTCCAGTCACATGATTCATACGTAACAGTAACATCGGGTTCATTTTGAACAGATACGGCATATATGGGTACCCCGTTGGCTGACATAAAATCTGCAAAAGATTTCAAATGGGCTGCAAAGTCATCATAAGCATCTTCTCTAAGTTCGCCACCCACTGAATTATTATTGGTCTTCATAGATGCAGGAGGAGACCAGGGTGAAGCAATAATAATTACACCCATGTCATGGGCTTTCTTTGCTGTCCGTACGTTAACGCTCCATTGATTACTCTCAGGTGGAACACGCAGGCGCAGAATCGTAAACCCAAGCTGTCCCTCCCCGGTACCGAAAGCGGTCGCAATTTCAGAATCTGTCATATCAGGCCGCCATTGCAGAATGTTGGCTGCACCGAAGCCTCTAATGATCTGATGGACACTGTCTAAATTGACAATAGTTGACGCGAGGTAATTTACCCTGAAATTAATGGTTGTGTCATTCTGTACCGGAACGTTATCAACTTGTTCAGAAATGATTATTGGGAAAGTATTGCCTGTATTTTCGATCCGAACCGAATAATTCCCACCTTGAATATGTTGCGCTTCAACCTTATTCGCTTTCGCTATTGGTGAAGAAAACGTTGGCGGAAGTGATAACGAACCTCTACCGCCGGAATCAAAAACCATTTTTCTTACCTGAGATTCATCTCCGGCCTGAAGCTTGTAAAAGTAAATTCCGCTGGCTACTCTTTTGCCAAGGTTATTTCGGCCATCCCAGAGTACGTTATGTGAACCGGCAGTTTGACTACCAACAACAAATTTTCTGGCCTCCTTTCCGAGCATGTCATATATTGTCACTCGAACCTCGGAGCCCTTTTTGAGCTGATATGGTATAGCAGCCGAGGAAGAAAACGGATTTGGATAGCTCTGCCCTAACTCAAATTTATCCGGGAGGTAATTTGTATTGGATTCCACCGAAGATATCAGGCCGACCCGATAAAACCCAGCAGCATCTGTCAAAGCCGAAAATTTTCTTGTGGTGTCGGCGTTGTCGATAAAGGTCACAGCGGCATCTTGCACCGCAAACCTGGAGGCAGTAACTCTTCCTTGTACGGATAATGTCTGAGCATTTGATGGTGAAAAGAACACCATCTGGATCGAACAAAGGGCAACAAAAATAAATTGGGGCTTTTTGCTTCCATACTGGTTGTGTTGTCCTAGCATCATGGACTCCCTTTAAAAGAAACTCAAAATCCAAAGCACAAAATTCAAACTCACTTTTGGATTTTGTGCTTTGAATTTTGGGTTTCCGGCCACTAAAGGCCCTTGCGGGCTTGTCTCACAGCTTTTTGCGAGGCAGCCAAACCGCCATTTCGCCATTACCGCGATGCGCCCAGGCATAGTACGGAATCGACGTCAATTCCCGCTGTTCACCAGATTTATTCACGGCTTTGCCTTTTATCACGGTGACGCCGTTCAACAAATCACTTTTGTACTCCGCCTGAAATTCGGATTTATCAGGAACAATGAGATCCAACACTTTGCCGCCGTTGTCAACACCTTCGGCGCAGTAAACGAGGGGGCCGCGTGTCAACGCGACCTTGTTCCGGTCATCTTTCACATTCTCATTGGCAACCACACGCCGAACCTGCATGGGCAAGTTGAGTTCAACCACATCACCTTGTGACCATCGCCGCTCGATCACGGCGAATCCATTCTTCAGATTCAAGTCAAGCGGTTCACCGTTTAATTTAAGCGTAACGCTTTCCCGGCTTTCATCCAAATAATGGTACAAGTCGCTCGGCAGCGGTTGACCGGTCGCCCAACCCGGGATGCGCAGGTTCAACGCAAATGTCTTGCTGGCTTGCGGGTTTACTGCTATCACGACTTTGCCGTCCCACGGATAGCTTGTTTTCTGGCTGATTTGCACGGGCGTTTTATTCAACACAACATCGGCTTTGCCGGCAATGAAAAGATTAACGTACAAGTTTTCATCACCGTGGGCGTAAACATAATTGGTAACCGAAGGAACAAAACGGATGACGTTTGACGGGCAGCAGGAGCAGTCGAACCAGGGTTGCCTGCCCAGCTTGCCGATATTGAACTCATATTTGCCATCAGACTCCAGCGCATTGGGATAGAAGAAAGAGTCGCCCGCCAATGACACTCCGGAAATCATGCCGTTATAAAGCGTGCATTCGAGCACATCGATATACTTGGCATGGCCATGCAGCAAGAACATGCGATGGTTCCAGTAGATATTGCCGATGGCCGCGCAAGTTTCATTGTAGGAAGTCAGATTGGGAAGCTCGTAATTGTCACCAAATGATTCGCCTTTGTGCCGGGCGCCGATTCCGCCGGTAATGTATATTTTTTTGGAAACCACATTGTCCCAGATTTTGTCGATAGCATTCAAATAGGCAGAATCCTTTTCAATGCTGGCGATATCCGCCATGCTGGCATACATATAGACGGCGCGCACCGCATGCCCGACGGCTTCATCCTGCTGCACCACCGGAATGTGATCCTGGCTGTAAGCGCCGTAAAGCTCATGGCCTTCCGCGTTGCCGCGCTGATTCAGAAAGAACTTTGCCAGATCGAGATATTTCTTGTTATGCGTGGCGCGGTACAGTTTTACCAGGCCGGTTTCAATAATCTGGTGACCGGGCGGTGAAAGCCGTTTGCCGGGACCGAAGGTCTCGGCAATCAGGTCCGCGTTTTTTAGTGCAATGTCGAGGAAATTCCTTTTGCCGGTTGCCTGGTAATGCGCAAAGGCAGCTTCGTACATATGTCCCGCATTGTACAGCTCATGGCTGGCGGCCAGGTGGTGCCAGCGCGGACCGGGTTTTACCCAGGGAGCGGGTGTGGTATCCGGGTCAAGAGTCTTCCAGGTACACAAATAACCGTCATCCTCCTGGGCGGCTGCAATTTGGGTGACAATATCATCGAGGTATTGCTCCAGCTTTTCATCGGGGTGAACCTTCAGGGAATACGAGGCGCCTTCGATGATTTTATACACATCGGTATCATCGAAAGGCATTTTACCTTCGTATCCACCCTCCATGAGGCCGCCGGCTTTGGCAAAATTTCGGATCCGGCCTTCCTCCTCACATTTGTTAAAGCCAAACGGGATGGTAACGGTTCGATTGGTTTCGATTCTTTTGGACCAGAAATTATCCGTTAAGGCAACGCCGGTAAAAGGCACAGGCGTAATGGGATAATCGCCTGCGGCTTTTTCAGATTCACAAGAAAGCGTAATCGCCACGAGCAACAGAACGATGTACTTCACTCTCTTCATTTTGTATTTTTGGCTTTGCGTGTTGGTCACGGTTATTTTATCTCAGCTACAAGAATTTCCACGCGGATCAAAAGACCACGCTGATAGTTCCAATGGGTTCAGTGTGGTTTTTTGATCCGTGTGTGGCTTTCTTGGATGCGGCTTGTCGGTGTAGCGTCTCACTCAATTTCCAAAACCACAACCGACTTTGCCGGGAGCGTCGCGATCAGCTTCCCACCGCTCAAGGAAACGTCCTTGAAAATTTCAGGCTTGACGACGTTCGGACTGTCAAAAGTATTGTGCGAATTCATCGCCGGCGCGGTCAACACCCGGCCGGAGGCCTTTTTCACCTCGACACCACGCAATTCACATTCAATTTTGTTGGACTTGTTGGGATCCAAATTGCAGATTGAAACGTGGATCTTCCCTGACTTATCCTTCGAAGCCGAGGCATTCAAGGCCGGAAGCTTGTTTTCACCAAAGACATAGTCCACGGTCACCAGGTTGATGGGCAGCAGCGTGGCCTCGTGATGAACCTTATACATCTCAAACACGTGATACGTTGGCGTCAACAATATCTTCTCATTCTGCGTCAAGATCAACGCCTGGAGCACGTTGATGGTCTGGGCAAGGTTGGCCATGCGAATGCGATCGCATCTCTTGTTGAATTCGTTCAAGTGAATGCCGGCGACCAGGGCGTCGCGAATGGTATTCTGCTGGAACAGAAAGCCGGGATTGGTGCCCGGCTCCACGTCGTACCAGGTACCCCATTCGTCGAGGACCAGGGCAACCTTTTTTTCCGGATCGTACTTGTCCATGATGATGAGGTGTTTGTCGAGGATAGGCGATATTTTCACGCACCGCTCCAACACCTCAAAATACTTCTTTTCATCAAATGCCGTTGCCGATCCCTTATTCGACCAATCCGTCGTGTAATGGTGCAGGGAGAGACCCCACATGTGCCGGGGGCCCACTTTTTTCATCAAAACCTCGGTCCATTCATAATTGTCACCATAGGATCCGCCGGCCACTTTCAAGAGCCGGTTGTCACCATAGTTTCTGCAGTAAGTGGCATATCTGAGATATTGATCGGCATAGAACTCCGCAGTCATATTTCCACCACAACCCCAGTTTTCATTTCCGACTCCCCAGAATTTGACGCTCCAGGCTTTTTCGCGGCCGTTTTTCCTTCGTGCTTCGGCCATGGGGCTCACGCCGTCGAAATTCAGGTATTCAACCCATTTCGACATTTCTTCGACCGTGCCGCTGCCGAGGTTCCCGCAAATGTATGCCTCGGTCCCCAGCTGCTCGCACAAGTCCATAAACTCGTGCGTGCCGAAGCTGTTGTCCTCAGTGACTCCGCCCCAATGGGTGTTGATCATCTTCGGACGTTCACTGCGCGGTCCAATGCCGTCTCGCCAGTGGTACTCATCTGCGAAGCAGCCGCCGGGCCAGCGCAGATTGGGAATGTTGGTTTTTTTCAATGCGGCAACGACGTCGTTCCTTATCCCTCGCGTATTGGGTATGGGCGAATCTTCACCGACCCAGTAGCCGCCATAAATGCAACGCCCCAAGTGCTCCGAAAAATGTCCATAGATATGGCGGTTGATGGTCGCCTTGCCCTGATCCGCATTGATAATCAGTTTGTTGGGGCCGTCGGCGGCAGACAGCGCAATAGTGCTGGACGGCAGCGCCATCGAAATGAGAATAACCACTCCACTGCCGATCATCCCGGACGGCCGGGATAACCTGTTGCTGAAACCAGTGTGCATTCTTTTCTCCCTTCCGCAGCCTTATTTGGTCAACAGTAGTTTCCTTCTTTGTTCAAGATTATTCGATTTTAGCCGGTACAAATAAATACCTGAGGTCAATCCGGTGCCATCAAACTCCACTTCATAATTTCCGGGCATACGAAAACCTTCAAACAACGTTCTGACTTCTTCCCCGAGAAGGTTATATACTTTCAGTATCACATAACTACTGGCCGGAACTGAATAACTTATTTTAGTCATCGGATTAAAAGGGTTGGGATAATTTTGCATAAGATTGAATCGGTCAATCATTTTTCCAGAATTACCCACAGAAGTTGGTGTTTCTGCAAGCTCCGGTGTTTCCCACGTCATCCAGGGGGAAAGGTTGGTATTGTACGGACTGGTCGAGATGTCTGTGTTCGCGGTCGTGTCCCCAAGGAGGAATTTTTCCACAAATGCCTCCACTTCCGGTCTTTGGCTGTTCGGAAGCAGGCAGTGCTGATGTCCAGCGACAATAGAAACGCCGAACCTGTCGGGCACGCCAAGAGCTTTCCAGACTTCGTGTGCAGCCTTACTGCCGAGGTGCCCGGACTCATCTGCCAGCCATTCATAATCGGGGTTGCCGGTCACGAACAACGCGCGGGGCGCCACCATGGCCATCAATTCGTGATGATCGTAAGGTAGTTTCGTTACGGCGTTGTTGAATTGAGAGAGGCTCTGGAGGTACCAGGCCTGACCCTGGGCGTTCCTCAGGGTTTCCCTGCTCCCGCTCAGAGTCTCCGTGACGCGCCAGGCTGTGTACCCACCGCCACCAGACTCTTGCGAAATAGTGAGCGCGATGCGCTCGTCGAAGGCCCCGGAAAAAAGCGCGATCTTGCCGGCATAGGAGCAACCGGTCACGGCCAGATGCGAGAGATCGATGTTGGCCTCAGGGCACTTCTCCAACCCATCGATGATGCGGCTGACGCCCCAGGCCCAGGCGATAAATTTGCTCCTGGTTTTATCCGGATAAAGATTAAAGAATGGCCCATCGCCGCGAACGTTTGACCAAGCGTTCGTTATTTGCGATTCCATGTAATGGATGGTCGCGATCCCGCGACTGGTAAAGATGTCGGGCGGGAGACTACCTGTCGGGAAAAATCCCACACCGATCACGGCAGGGAAGGGGCCGTCGCCTTCAGGCATGGTGATCGGAGCAGTCAACGTGAGCGATTTTCCTCCCTCTACTAAGGTCACCTTGAGTGTGTCATTAGAAAAGCTGGCTTCTAGGTTGCTCGGAGGAGCTGGCTTCCTCCCAAGCTCGTAACGTTGGATCTCAGCGCCAATCTCGGCGCGCCGGCACCGCCAGTCGGCGCGGCTCGTGATGCGGCCTCTACCATCAGACCACTCAAACGGGTCGGGCAGGGACTTGATGGCCGGGAGTGCGTTGAACGAGGGTAGAGGCGGCTCCGCGCAGTCCGCGCCCGTGTTCTCAACTTCATAAACGAGAGGCATTTCCTGAGCTAATGAATCAAAGCACATACATGGGCTCAATAGAAGCATTAATAGGAATATTCTTGTTGTCATTTTGATACTCCTTTAAAGAGCGCCAGATCAACCGCCTCTGCCATCATCCTGTGACCCGTTTCATTGGGATGGAGATGATCGCCCGTGTCTGCCGCAGGCAATAAGCGCAGCGGATCTGCCGGATCACGCAGAGCCGCATCAAGATCGATGACGGCGTCAAAGCGTCCGCTACTCCGAATCCATGCGTTGACCGTATTCCGCGCCGTTGCACGATACGCCGTATCGTAAAAAGAGCCGCCGAAGGGAAGCAGCGTTGCTCCATAGACCCTGAGGCCCCGGGCGTGGGCACCATCGATCATCTGTTCGTACGCAGCGATGAGATCGTCCGTTACTTTGGCCGCGGCCTCAGCGCTTTGTGTCTGGCCAATGTCGTTTATCCCCTCAAAAATAATAAGCCAGCGCACTCTCGTTGCCCCAAGCACGTCGCGCTCAAAGCGGCTCAGAGCAGCCGGGCCTAGACAATCACGAAGGACACAATTTCCTCCAATTCCCTGGTTCAGAACGGCCACGAGTCGGGTGTCGGCATTCTCATGAAGGCGGCGCGCCAATTCATCCGGCCAGCGATTTTGTTTGTTTGTGCCCGAACCGCGCCCATCCGTGATGGAGTTGCCCAGCACAACAACAGCAGCCGCAGACTTGTCCGCCACGACATCGATGCCGTTGATCATGTACCAGTGATCCGTCTGCACAGCATCAGGGAAGTACACTGCGGAAACCTCATTTCCGGGAAGCAGGTATGAGGTAGTTCGCGATCCCGGATGGCCGGTTACATCTAGTGAGGTATCGCCAAAGTGAATCGTGATTGCTAAATTGGTTCGTGGCGCCAAGGCAAACTTGAACGGGTCTGACATAATCGCAGCACCTGGCGCAATGGTAACTTCCGGCTCTCCATCGAATCTCAGTGCCTGGTCAGTGTCCGGGACAATTGTACTGCTCTCAGCCGAGACCGCAATATGCACTGCATGCAGTGTTACAGGACTCGTGCTAAATTGGTTAGAGAAACGCACCCGCAAGCTGTCTCCGCCAAGCGAGACGCGAACCACTTGACGCAGTGTGTTGTGACTCAACCCGGGTTCCGGCGGCATATTGCGCGGTTCGACAAGCTGTGGTGCCGTTGTCCAGGTTCCGACCCACTCTCCGGTAGGGTGGGAGAAGCCTGCCGGTTCTGAATTGTATGAAGCGCATAAAAGAAGAGAAAAGAGTAATCCAGTCATAGGCGATCAAAAGTCATCAGGCTTTTTGAGGAGTAGAGGTTTTTTCATATTTTTCCGTCAAACGCGCCATTTATGCTGGGTTTCATTTTGTATGCCTGACAACCACTTGAGCTTCTTTTAACCCGGGTGATTTCGCTGTAACCGTCATCGCACCTGACTCCCCCGGCTTCGAGCGAATGATAACCAAAGCCAAACCATTGAATGCCTCGCGTTCGCGTGACGAGAACGGCACGAGGTTCGTCGGATCGCCGTTATCTGTTGCGACGATCTCGCCGCTACCCTCGATCCAGAACGTGATTGGGTTCTTTGCAATTGGCACCGTGAGACCATTGTTATCGGTCACCCTTACTGTAATGAAGGCCAAGTCCTTTCCGTCGGCGCGAATCTTATCGCGGTCTGCTGATGCCTCCAACCTGGCCGGCTCGCCCGTAGTTCTGACAACGTTCTCGGCCCACTTTTCTCCGTTCTTGTATGCCACCACTTTCAATTCGCCTGGTTCGTATTTTACCTCGTCCCAACGCAGGCGGTATTCATACTGCATTTTTTTCTTTCGACCGAGCGACTTACCGTTGAGGAACAACTCCGCCTCGTCGCCCGAGGTGAAAACATGCACCGGGGTAACCTCGCCGACGCGTTCCGTCCAGTTCCAGTGCGGCAGGATGTGCGCCATGGGCAGTTCCGGGCGCCAATATGATTGGTAAAGATAGAAGCGATCCTTCTTGAATCCCGCCAGATCGATGATGCCGCAATACGAGCTGCGGGACTCATAATATGGCGTCGGTTCGCCGATGTAATCCCAACCGGTCCAGACAAATTCACCGGCGACAAAAGGATGCCGCGCAATGGAACCGAATACCATTTCGGCAGATGAGCCAAAATCGACGGCGTGGAGTTCATAGGACGTTACATGGCGAATCTTCGAGTCGCCGCCTCTGCCATCCCGCACAATATCGCTGTGCTTTTGCACGACGGGGAAAAGATAGATGCCGCGGCTGCTGAAAGCTGAAGCGGTTTCACTGCTGAGAATCACCTTTTCAGGGAATTTTGCATGGTTTGCATCGTATTGCGGCGGAGTACGGATGCGGTTCGTCCCTGCAAATTCCGGCGATTGGCGGATCCCCTCGCCCTGATAGTTCAGGCTGATGACGTCCAGGACCGCCGGCAAAGGCATATCTGGCTTGGCCCAATTCATTGCACTGGTGAGAGGACGAGTTGAATCCTCTTCCTTTACAATATCATACAGCCGCTTCGCCAGTGCTGCGCCTTCCTCACCGGTGTACTGCTCACCAACTTCATTACCAATGCTCCACATAATCACAGATGGGTTATTCCGGTCTCGTCGAACGAATGCACGTAAGTCTTGTTCATGCCAGTCCGGAAAGATAAGGTGGAAGTCGAGGGGCGTCTTATTTCGTTCCCACACATCGAAGCCCTCGTCCATCACAAGGAACCCCATTCGGTCCGTCAGCTCGAGTAACTCAGGAGCCGGCGGGTTATGGGCCGTGCGGATCGCATTGCAGCCCATCTCACGGAGTATCTCAAGCTGGCGCTCGGCTGCGCGGCTGTTAAATGCCGCGCCTAGGGCGCCGAGGTCGTGGTGCTGGTTGACGCCTTTGATCTTGAGGTGCTCGCCATTGACGAAGACACCTGAGTCCGGGTCGAAACGCAGTGAGCGGATGCCGAAGCGTGTCTCGTATTGATCGATCGGTTTGTCATTCCGTAATAAGGTAGTCACCGCCACGTAACGGTGAGGCGCCTGCGTGGGTGGTGGTCCCCACAGTCTGGGGCTCTTGAGCGTAACATAGCTTTCGACCTTAGCGCTCCCGCCTGCCGCAACCGACATTTTCAAGGGGGCGAAAGTTGCAACCGCATTGCCTGCCTTGTTTGTAGTGATGCCTTCAGGCATCGAACCCTGTGGATGGAACAAACTGCGCGGATCACTTGAGGCTCTTGTTTGTTCCGCAAGACCGGCGCCTGAAGGCGCAACTACGAACGTGTTACCACCCGTATTCAAAGCGAAGATTTGGGTAACCGTTGTAACGGTAGCGTCATCTCTGGAGTCATTGTCGATAGTGACTTCCAGGTTTATCGTGGCCGAGGCGTCGGAAACATCGCGCGTCGTCACAAAGGTGCCCCACTGACCGACATGAACCGTACTGGTCTTGCTCAACCACACATTGCGGTAGATTCCGCCGCCGGGATACCAGCGCGCCGAATGGTTTGGATTGTCCAAACGGATCGCCAGTTGGTTTTCGCCACTCGGCGCGATATAAGGCGTTAAATTCACGCGCCATGAGGCATAACCATATGGCCAGCCGCCGACCAGGTTGCCGTTTAACCAAACTATGGCATATGACATCGCGCCGTCCACCTCCAGGAAGATGGACTTGCCGGCGTCCGAAGCCGGAATGTCGAGCTTCTTACGGTACCAGGCCACGCCGGGACTAGGCAAACGCCCCATGCCGCCGCCTACTTCAGCCTCCGGGCCCATTAAAAAAGGCCCTTGGATCGCCCAGTCGTGCGGCAGATTCACTCGCTCCCAGGAGCTGTCATCGAAATCTCTCTGCACAAAAGGGAAATCACCGCCGTGATTGCCTTTGGGACGGACATAGCGCCTGGCAGGATCTTTAATGAAATCATTGCCGGTCGGCATGATCCAGGGCTTGAGCCCCATTGGGGCTGCTCCGACATTCTCCGCCTCTGTTGGCTTGGCATCGGCAGGTCTGTCGTCCTGCTTGTCTTTGACCTCCGGACGCACATCGTAAATCAGGTCGTCTGCTTTTGACCTCGAATCATACTTATAAAAGCGCCAGTCTTCGTTGATGGAAATGCGCTGCCGATGGACATTGGTGGTGCCGGTCGCCGCGGTTTGTGCAAGTGCCGGTATCCAGGCAAGCAGAACCAGACACCCAATGAAGGCAATTGGGTTCAGCGCCTTAACAGGATGCTGAAAGAGCCGCAAATTGATGGGAGTTGTCATTTCCGTCCCGCCGCTGCGGGAGGAATCCATGAATTTGTTGGGTTTTCTGGATGCCCGCTTTCGCGGGCATGACAGAAACAAGAGTTTTTCAGCATTCGGTTAAAGTTGAAGAGGCGACAATAATTCGGTTTCCTCACCAGCATGTTTTTCTGGTTTTTCAGGTGCACTTTCCTTGAATTATTTGTCCTGCTATTTCGACACCAAAAGCCTTTTCGTCTCCGTAAAGTCGGCAGCCTTCAACTGGTACAAGTAAACGCCGCTTGCAAGACCTCTGCCGTCAAATATGGCAACGTGATTGCCGGCGCGCTGAACGCCGGCGAAGAGTGTCGCCACCTCTTCCCCAAGAAGGTCATACACTTTGAATGATATGTAGCCACTTTGCGGAATACTGTAGTTGATTTGTGTCGTGGGATTGCACGGGTTCGGGTAATTCTGGGCAAGTTCAAAAACCGCAGGCCGGTGATTGTCGGCGCCATTCACGGCAGTGGTATTCCTCACCAAACCCGCTAAGGCGGCATTCAGGTTGTCCTTCGCTGCGCCCAGAGCATCAGCAGCCGAAACTGAAGCGGAATAGTTCCGGGCCATTGCGTTTCTTGCCGAAGTGAATGCAGCAACAAAATTTGACCATGAATCGGCTGTATATTCGTTTTCATCTAAAGTTTCTGCATAGGAAACGAGCGAATCCAACGCGTTGTAATTGAGCCCAACCTCCACAACGGCGTAAAACGCGGGCTTGCACTGGTACCGGACATCCCAGAGCGAAGAAGATTGATTGACCCTGAATGTATATTGATCATTCAAGCCGTCCTTGGAGACACTGATGATTTTTCCGCGTCCGGAAAAATAACTCCGCTCCACGAAGCATTTGAACAATTGGCCGTATTGATTGGCCTGCGTCGCCAAAACGGCAGGGGAGGGGCTGGCGCTGCCGGTGGTGACGTCCAATTCGGTCACCGCCATCTCGATGCAGATCGGATTAAACTTATCATATGAAGCTATCCATTGTTCAGCAGTGGGAGAGGAGTTGGCATCGTGTTCCTGCATGCCAATGCCGTCCAGATATCCTGCTTGAAAAATGGGAGTGCAAATTCTGACAATCCCATCGGCTTTATTGGGATTGTGAGTACCGTAATCGTTGTAATAAAGTTTTATTTGGGTTTCGCCGTAGGCCACCGTCCACTTGCGCGTGAACTCGAAGGCCTTCATGAGATAGCTATTGTCGCCAAACGTGACGTACCATTCGCTCTCAGTCGTGCGATCGGCGCCGTTGTCGTTTACGGCTTCATTGACCACGTCCATGGCGGTCAATAGTCCCGGCCAGCCTTCATGGAGCAATCTCATAACTTCTTTAATGTAGTTATCCATGCGCGCGGTCATTTTATCCTTGCTCAAGCGCGCGCCGCCATTGGTATAACCCGAGCGGAAGAAAGAAGTGCCGGGAGTTTGGCTGTGCCACACCAACGTATGTCCGCGAAAATTGAATCCTTGCCGCCTGGCCCAGTTGAGTTGCGCGATCAGATTGCCGTTAAATCTCACCACCGGGTGCGTGTCAACGGAATCCCTTTCTGCAACGGGCGCAGCGGCATTGTAGGCCGCAGCGCTGGCGGTAATATCAACGGTATATTGCGGCTTCATATTGTTGCCGGGCGACATGCTGTTCATGTGGAATTTTATCAAGTGCCCGCCATTGGGAGCGACTACTGTCGATTGGCCTGGCACACGCGGATCCTCTGGAAAACCCACATGCGCATAGGAAAGAAGACACCCGATGTAAAAATCATTGGCATAGACCTTTTTCAGGGCCGGAACATTTGTCTGCACGGTATCTGTTTGGGCATTGACACAGGCCGGAGACATTATGAACAGCGCAATGGCAACAATCCAGCTCCTGTTATTTCTTCCGTAATTAGTCCGATTCTTGCTCATCATGATCCTCGTTTGCAGCGCCATTTCCTTGACAGATCATGAAAAAACAGCCTGTCCATGAACCACGAACAGGCTGCTTTTTATGACGGCTTCTGTTTGCAAGAGCAGGCTCCGTCTTTGTGTATAAAACGTAATGCGCAATGCGTAAAGTATAAACCAGCGGCTCACGCATGACGCATTACGTTTTTTTTATTGACCTTATTTCAGCAGCACCATCTTCTGGCTCTGCACAAAGTCATCGGCTTCCAAGAGATACACATAAACGCCGGAAACCACCTGGCGGCCGGCATTGTCCCGGGCATCCCACAAGATGTAATGGTAGCCCGCTTCCAATTTGTTATTGACCAGCGTGCGCACTTCCTGGCCAAGCGAGTTGAAGATCGTCAACCGCACCTGGGAATTCTTCGGCAGTTGATATTTGATCGTCGTGGACGGATTGAACGGGTTGGGATGATTCTGTACCAGGGCATACTCCGTTGGTATGCCGGTCTTGGGAGATTCTTCAACACTCACCGGAATGGGATCTCCCAAGTCAATGTGCACGTCAACCAGATTCATCGCTGTCGTCGAATTTCCAGTGTTCAGCGCGAAAGCAACACAGTTGAATTTACTGGTCACCAGCGGGCTGTGGTTATCAACTGCTTTCCCCGAGAAAGAATAACTGTTGTCATTCTTGCTCAGCGAGAATCTGACCTCGCTGCTGCCGTTACCCAAGGATTGGACTGATATGGCGAAATTGTAAGTCCCCGCCCCGCCTACGGCATTTGCAGGACGATGAAGGTCAGTGCCGAGCACATAGTTGTTCGCACCGTCAGTGCTCCACCAAGTTCCGTTTGCCACGGCGCCGTAGCTTCCTTGCTGGCCGACTCCCTGCCAGTTCGTCAAGCCATTGCTGCCGCTTTGCGGCAAGAACAGATATCCGGAATGCGCTCTTTCAGTTCCTGACCAGCGCGTGGAATCTTGCGGTGTGCTGATGATTGTTCCCGCGCTATCACTGTGGAAGACCCCGAAGCGCAAGCTATTCGCGGCTTGGAAACCACCGCCGACAAATTCTACTTGGCCGGTTATCACCAAAGCCTTGTCCTTCGGCGGCGTAATAGGCTCAAAAAAACCGACACGAAGGGCCGCCAAACTGGTGTTGGGGGCGTTACCCGAGATGGTCGCGTTGCCCGATACAGCTCCCGGCGTAAATTTCCAGCCGCCAAATCTGTTGCCAATAACACCAAAGTTTTCCGCATAGTATGCTTCAAACGGGGCAGGAGGAACAACAATCGGATCGCCATAATCTACCTGAGCTGCGAGAATATTAAATGCAGTCCAGTCACCAGTATTCAGGCCGAAATTAATAGCGTTGAGTTTATGCGTTACTGCACGACCAGTGACAATGCCGCCAAACCAGTATTTGGTATCTTTTTCAATCAGATACCATCTGATTTCATTGGTCGTATCATTGACGGCCTGAACCGAAATGGCCCAGCTGTAGGTTCCCGGTACCATTTGGGCATTGCGCGGAGCTTGGAGTATGGTCGCCAGAGCCGGTCCGCCATTGCTATTGGTACTGTTCCAATTGCCATTATTAACTATCCCGACCGTACCACTGCCCCAAGCACCATTGGCTACGGTACCTGCACCCGTTCTTGGGCACCAATTATAGCCGTAACCAGGTCCTCTGATCCATCGAGCCGTGTCAGTTAACGCATACCGCAGAGTATCATTCTGGTGATAAGTCAACGCAAAACGAAGCGGATTATATGAACTTTCTCCTCCAACGGTACCAACAAATTCGAGTTCACCGCTCACAATAAGCGCTTCATCTGTCTTTATTTGCAGATCCTGACCAAAACCGCCTCGTACAGTA
>JBIOXB010000238.1:0-11901 GCA_044869275.1 bacterium | reverse complement strand
TTCCTGCTGCGATGGGCATGACAAAACAAACGACCTTAAAAAAATCTCATTATTTCCTGCGGAGGCGAGATTTCATGAAGCATAAATCCTTGACGCGCAGCCTGCTTGCTTTCGTACTGTCCGCACTCGTTGTCACAGCACCGCCCGCCTTGAGCCAAACCGCGCCCACCAGCCGCGGCACGATTTCCGGTGTCGTGCGCGACAAAGATTCGGGCGAAAGCTTGCCGGGCGTGAACGTTATCATTGACGGCACCACGTTGGGTGCGGCCACGAATCTCGAAGGCCGCTTCACCGTCAGCAACGTGCCGCCGGGAACCTACCGCGTGCGTGCCTCGATCATTGGCTATCTGGCGGGAGTCAAAACCGGCGTGGCGGTCAACGCCAATCAAAACACGGAATTGAATTTTGCATTGGGACAAACCAGCGTGGAAGTGCCGGAGGTGATCGTCACCGCCAGCAAGCGGCCGCAATCGTTCATGGAAACGCCGGCGAGCGTGAGCGTGGTGAACGCGCGGCAGATCGAACAGCAGAATTTTGTGGAGCTGGATGACATGCTGGAATTCACGCCGGGCGTGAATATCATGGGCGGGCAGATCAACATCCGTGGCTCCTCGGGCTACAGCCGCGGCGCGGGCTCGCGTGTGCAGTTTTTGGTGGATGGCGTACCCATGCTGCCCGGCGACAGCGGCGACATCAAATGGGATGCCTTGCCGCCAAATGAAATCGAGCGTGTAGAAATCGTCAAAGGTGCCTCCTCCTCACTCTACGGCAGCAATGCGCTGGGCGGCGTGGTCAACGTCATTACCAAGGATCCGAGCGACAAGCCGCTGACGGCCATTCGCGGTACCTTCGGCCTGTACGGCGACCCTTATTTTCCCGAATACGAGTGGACCGGGCGCACGCTGAGTTACAACAATCAGGATTTGACTCACTCCCGCGCGATCGGCAATCTCAAAATTCGCGCCTCCGTCGGCCGGCGCGAATCCACCGGCTTCGGCGAGAACCGGCATTATCACCGCTTCAGCGCTTTCACCAAGGCGAAATACAATTTTTCCCCCGCGACTTACGCCACGGTATACGCCAATTACGCGCGTGACCGCCACGGTGAAGTGATTCAATGGAAAAGCGCCAAGGATCCATATGAGGTCGCTCCCGAAAACACCAGCGACGTGACCTTCTCCTACAGAGTGCAAGCCGGCGCCACGCTGCGCGCGGTGTTGGGCAAGCGCGCCACGCTCAAGCTGCGCAATTCTTATTTTGGCAACGGCTTCGACAACGAGTTGGCCGATCCGGAAGAAAATCCGTTTTGCGGCACCAACAACGATACCATCTCGGTGCAGGCGAACAAAGATGATTTCGAAGCGCAGGTCGATTTCGAATGGAATACGCAGCACGCTTCTACGTTCGGCCTGGCCGGCACTTTTGATTTTATCGATGCAACTTTGTACGGCGATCACGAGGGCCGTGATTTTGGCGGCTACGTGCAACACGAATGGCGCCCGATCCCGGTGTTCACGGCCACCGGCAGCTTGCGCTTCGATCATCGCTGGGTGGATACCGGTGTGAAGGAATACCATCTCAACCCGCGCCTGGGATTGGTTTATCAACTGTCCACACAGGCTTCGCTTCGCGCTTCCGCCGGCCGCGGCTTCCGCGCGCCCTCGATGGCGGAAATGTTCACGTGCACGCGCGCCGGCGGCTTTACCGTCATTCCCAATCAAGATTTGAGTTCGGAGGTGGCGTGGTCATACGAAGTCGGCGGCCAGTTTATCCTGAATCCCTTCTTGCTGAATACCGCGCTCTTCTGGAGCGATTATGATGATTTCATCGAAGGCACGTTTGTGATCAAACAAAGCAAGTCGGTGATTCAATTCCAAAATCTCAGCCGCGCGCGCATTCGCGGCGCCGAGATCGAGCTCAACGGCGGCTTTTGGAAAAAACGACTGCATTTCGGCCTGGGTTACACCTATCTCGACCCGCGCGAGCTGGAGCAGTATAATGCCGATGGCAGCGTGACGGCAGTGGACCAGCCTCTGGCGTATCGTGCCGAACACCTGCTCACCGGCAACGTTTCTTTGGTCCTGGGCCATTATTCCATGGGATTTGACTCGCGCTATGTCAGCCGCATCGAACGCGTGCAAGTTTATCCCGACGATTCGCGCGTTTCGCAAAAAGTGACGAATATCCGTGTGGGCGCGACGTATGGACCGGCAGAACTGACTCTGAACGCCTACAATCTCTTGCGCTTCAGCTACACGCAAATCGAGCGCAACATGGAAGCCATGCGCAGCTTTGCGCTGACCATGGCGATTGGGCTGCAATGATTTGTTCCCGTACAGGTTTTGACGCGGACTTTACGATTTGCTGTGGTATCTCAGCGATTCCGGTTGGCCTGCGCCCAACCTGGACCTGCTCAACAATGCTTTGCAGCAGATCGGCTGGAAGGACAAATCTTTGACCCAAAATAACTGGCGCATGGAAATACGCAAACGACTCGAGAATGTCGAATGGCCGGGTGTCGCGAACGATGTGCACCCGTTTCTGGAGCGCGGTGGAGACCAGAATCTTTTGACGTAAGAAAACTTGCTGTGCGTGCTGAGGAAATGCCGCTGTGTTTTTTGATCGATAAAAAAACACCAACACCGCGCTGTTAATAAACTCGAATTCCCGTGCCCAAGATCTCTTCAACGAAAGGATTGTCTCAGGAGAAGTCTTCTGGACGAAAAGTATGAATTTCGATGCCAGAGTCGACTTGTAGAATGTGAGGGATGAGCCTTTTGGCGTCTTCGAAGCTGTCACCGCAGAAATCGGGGGAAACAATCGCCAGATCAATATCACTCCAGGCGTGAGTTGTGCCTTTTGCGCTGGAGCCGAAAAGGTAGACAGCGTGCAAGTCCAGATCCCGGCCTGCCAATTGAATGAAGCGTTGAACTTTTTCGTTTACATTTGCTGCAATAGCCATCGATAGAGTCCTTTGAATGGAGATCATGCTCGGCACTCTTAAGCCAGTAGGTAATATGTTCAGCCGGATTCATAGTCAGATGTTTTCTTGGTATCAGTTGGAAAACTACTCAAAAAAAACAATTTGCAAGCGCTTGGTAAGAAGAGCGCTACTGTTCTGCTTGGTCGCGCTTCGTCTCGATCTGGCGAGGTAAAATTAAGGACTGTGCCATGCCGTCCAAAATGCCTGAGGTTGTTTTCTGCTCCCGCCGCGATTTTCTCAAAACTCTTGCTCTTGCCCTTGCGGCCCTTCCCCTGCGCCCCACTTTGAGTTTCGCCCAAACCGGCACCGCCACATTCTTCTCCCGCCAGAAAACCGCTCGCCCGAAAAAAGTGATCATCATCGGCGCGGGCCTCGCGGGTCTCACCGCGGGATATGAATTGACCAAAGCCGGGCACGAGGTCACAATCCTCGAAGCGCGCCATCGCGCCGGCGGGCGGGTGCTCACGGTGCGCGAGCCGTTTGCCGATAATCTTTACGCCGAATGCGGCGGGGAATGGGTGGAAAGCGTGCACGACTATTTGTTGCGCTACATTGATGAGTTCGGCCTGCCGCTCTACCGCGGCAGCTTTGTAGATACGGAGGACGAAGGCCTGCAATTTTCTCCACGCGCCCGCCAAACACATGACAAGCTGCAAGAGACGGTGAAGAAAGTCGATTCCTTCGCGCTGCAAAATCCCTCCCTGCCGGAATTGGACCAGCTTTCTTTTTATGAATTTCTCAAACAAATGAACGCGCCGCCGGAGATGGTGGAGCAGATGCAGCGCTCGGTTTCCGCGCTGATGGCGATTAACATTGAAAGCATCTCGGCTTTGCATATACTGAACGAGTACGCTCTCCCGGAAAGCCGGGGCAGTTTCCGTGTTGCCGGCGGCAACGATCAAGTGCCGAAAGCATTGGCCGGGCAGTTGCGCGAGCGCATTTATTATTCCCGTCCAGTGGTGAAAATCGCGCACGAGGCCAGCGGCGTGCAAGTGACTTTCCTGGAGAACGGGAAACAAGAAATGATTCACGGTGAGCGCTTGGTGATCGCTGCGCCTTTTACTTGCGTGCGCAAAATCGAGATGGCGCCCGCGCTTTCCGCGGAAAAGATGAAGGCCATCAACACGCTGGCGTACGGACAGATCCTGAAAGCGCCTCTGCAATTTCGTGAACGCTTCTGGCTCAAATCTGCCGGCGAGCCGCGCAAAAGTTTGCAAAACTCTCTGGGCTCGGTTTATGAAGCCAGCGGCGGGCAAGCCGGATCACGTGGATTGTTGCTGGCATATATTCCCGACAAAAGCGGAATGGAAATGGCCAGCACTCCGGCCGAGTTGCGGTTGGAAAAAATCTTGATGAAAGTGAGCGAAATTCATGCGGATGCGCCGAAGTATTTTGAAGGCGGTTATGTAAAATGGTGGCAGGAAGACCCCTGGGCCGGCGGCACCTATGCCTATTATCGCCCCGGCGAAATTACGGCCGTGCGCCCGACGATTGCGAAGCCCGAAGGACGTATTCATTTTGCGGGCGAGCACACCGCGAGCTGGCAAGGCTACATGAATGGCGCCGTGGAGTCGGGGCATCGCGTGGCGCGGGAAGTGCATGAGGGCGATTGAGGAGCGAGGGTTGCAGATTGATGATCGAAGATCGAAGATAGAAGATCGAACATTTTGATCGATCCTCAATCTTCGACCCTCGAACTTCGATCCTCCATCTTCGATCCTCGAACTTCATCGACGTCGCGCAAGATCCCAATTTTTTTGACCGCGATACCCTCTGTTTAAAAAATTCGCCTTGACTTTTTCTGTAATTCGATTATGCTTTCATCGAGCAAGATTTATCTCTGCCTGATTCGCGCGAACCGTTCTTGACGCAGTCCTTGTCAAAGGAAAACTGCCATGAAGCTTGAGGGCATCGTTTCCCCACCTGGTAGACCGCCGCAAATCTGGAATCTGTTGCTCAATCCCAACACCGAAATCTCACGCGGCTATGAGGGAATCAAACCGGTCAGCAAGGACCAGCACGACAGCCCGATCAAAGCCAAAGCCGGCTCCCTCTCCAGCCCATGCTCCGCGCGCTTCTCCCTTCTCGATCATCGATCTCAATTGTTGAACTTTTTGTAAGTATTGTAAGCGCTTCAAAAATTGGCCGGAACGACGCGAGAAATACCCTGCGAATGTACTTTCTTAGTGACTTGGTGTCTTCGTGGTTCAAAAACCTTTGCACTTTCTGTAGCATCGAACTGGTAAAAGACTCAAGGAGGAGCGCATGATCCCTGCAAGCTTCAATTACGTTGCACCCAAAACTATTCCCGAAGCGATCACATTACTGCAACGTCATAGTGGCCACGCGAAATTGCTGGCGGGCGGGCATAGCCTGCTGCCGGCGATGAAACTGCGGCTGGCCTCGCCGGAGATACTCATCGACATCAACCGTATTTCCGGTATCGATTATATCAAAGAAGCCGGCGGCTATTTATGCCTCGGCGCGCTCACGCGCGAATCGGCGCTGGAGGAATCCGATTTGATCAAAACAAAATATCCGCTGCTCGCCGACACCGCGAGGGTCATCGCAGATCCCTTGGTGCGGAATATGGCAACGGTCGGCGGCAACCTTGCGCACGGCGATCCTGCCAACGATCATCCCGCCACCATGCTCGCCTTGGGCGCGGAAGTGGTCGCCACCGGCCCAAACGGCACGCGCATGATTCCAATTGCTTCCTTTTTCATCGATGCGTTTCAAACGGCGTTGCAACCTGACGAAATCCTCACCGAAATTCGCGTGCCCATTCTCAAACCCCGCAGCGGCGGCGCTTACATGAAACTCGAACGCAAAGTGGGCGACTTCGCCATTGCCGGTGCGGCGGCGCAAGTAACGCTGGACAATAAAGGCAACATCACGGGAGCCGGCATTGGCCTCACCAACGTTGGGCTGACGGCGATCAAAGCCAAACAGGCCGAGACCTTCCTGCTGGGCAAAAAAGCGGATGACGCGGCGCTGCAACAAGCCGGCGAGCTTGCGGCTGCGGCCGCAGAGCCAGCTTCAGATTTACGCGGCTCGGAAGAGTACAAACGCGCGATGGTGCGCGTGCTGACTTATCGGGCGCTCAAGAAGGCGGTGGAGAGGGCGCGGGGGTGAGTGGGTGATGGGGGGACGGGGAGACAAGGGGACGGGGTGACGGTGATGGGAAAACTCTCAAGCCGTTGCTGCAAAGATCCACAACTCCGGTGGTTCGTTTGTTTTATTACGCGTTACTCTTACGTTTTATTTTCACGCATCCTTCACGGAGACCCCCATGAGTTTACCTATAAAAGTCAGAGTCAACGGCACCATGCGCGAGGCGGCCGTTGAGCCGCGTCTGTTACTCGTGCATTTCGTCCGTGAAACGTTGGGACTTACCGGCACGCACATTGGCTGCGATACCACCAACTGCGGCGCCTGCACGGTGTTGCTCAACGGCAAGCCGGTGAAATCGTGCACCGTTCTGGCGGTGCAGGCCGATGGCGCTGAGATCATGACCGTTGAGGGCCTGGCACAAAACGGCAAGTTGCATCCGGTGCAAGAAGGCTTTTGGGAAAAGCATGGCTTGCAATGCGGCTTTTGCACGCCCGGGATGATGTTGACGGCCCGTGCTCTGCTCGAGAAAAACCCCAGTCCCAGCGAAGATGACATCCGCTGGGCGATTTCCGGCAATCTTTGCCGTTGCACGGGCTATGTCAATATCGTGAAGGCCGTGCAATATGCGGCGGAAAAAATGCGGGTTCAGTGAGCTTACTTCCATTACATCTCATCCCGCTGAGCGGGATCTTTTTATTCACGAGTAGTGTGCTTGCGATTAAAAAAGATTCCTGCGGAATGACAGAGGGGTGGTGCTGAATCTCATTCATTGTAAATTGACAATTGGCCATTCGCAATTCACAATTGTCAATTGAGAATTGTCAATTGTGAATTGATAATTTTTCTCAAGTTTAATATGGAGACCATGATCATGGCCGAAATACACGGAATGGGTCATTCCCTCAAGCGCAAAGAAGACCCGCGCTTTCTGCAGGGCAAAGGCAATTACATCGACGACATCAAACTGCCCGACATGCTTTATCTCGACATCGTCCGCAGCCCGTACGCACATGCGCGCATCAAGAGCATCAATCCCGAAAAGGCTTTGAAAATCCCCGGCGTGCTCGCGGTCATCACCGGCAAAGATCTGGAAAAGTACAATCTGGCCTGGATGCCCACGCTGATGAGCGACAAGCAAATGGTGCTGCCGATTGACACGGTGAAATACCAGGCGCAGGAAGTCGCCGCGGTTCTGGCGACGGAACGTTACCTTGCGGCCGATGGCATGGCGGCTGTCGCGGTTGATTACGAGCCGCTGCCGGTAGTGGTGAATCCGTTCAAGGCACTGGAACCGGGAGCCACCAAAGTCCGCGATGATAAAGACAGCAATCATATCTGGCACTGGGAAGTGGGCAATAAGGCGGCGACGGATCAGGCTTTCCAGCAGGCCGAGGTCAAGGTGCAGCAGGACATGTACATTCCCCGCATCCACGTTTGCTCCATCGAGACCTGCGGCTGCGTGGCGAGCTGGGACCCCATCAATCAAAAACTGACGCTGTACATGACCACACAAGCGCCTCATGCCATTCGCACGGTCGTGGCCCTGGTCGCTGGGCACCTGGGCTTGGCCGAGCACAAAATCCGCGTGGTCTCACCCGATATCGGTGGTGGCTTCGGCGGCAAGGTGCCGGTCTACCCCGGCTACGTTCTCGCCGTTGCGGCTTCCTTTCTAACCGGCAAGCCCGTGAAATGGATCGAGGATCGCATGGAAAACATTCAGGCCGATTCCTTTGCGCGCGATTATCACATTAGCGCCGAGGTCGCGGCCAAAAAAGATGGCACCGTGCAGGCTCTGCGCATCAAAACGATCGCCGATCACGGCTACACCGATGCAGCAGCCAATCCTTCCAAATTCCCCGCCGGCCTGTTTCATGTTTGCACCGGCTCGTATGATTTCAAGAATGCTTTTGTCGAAGTGGACGGCGTTTACACCAATAAGCCGCCGGGCGGCATTGCGTATCGTTGTTCTTTCCGCGTAACCGAGGCGGTGCATGCCATTGAGCGCATGGCCGACATCTTGGCGCACACTGTTGGTGTTGATCCCGCCGAGTGGCGCATGAAGAACTTCGTCAAGCCTGAGCAGTTTCCATATAAGTCGGCGCTCGGTTGGGAGTACGATAGCGGCAATTACGGCGCGGCGTTGCGCAAAGCCATGGATATGATCGGCTACGAGGCCCTGCGCAAAGAGCAAGCAGAAAAGCGCAGTCGCGGTGAGTTGATGGGCATCGGCATTTCGAGCTTCACCGAAATCGTCGGCGCCGGGCCATCAAAGGACTTTGATATTCTCGGTCTTAAAATGTTCGATAGCGCAGAGATTCGCGTGCATCCAACCGGCAAAGCCATTGCCCGCTTTGGCACGAAATCGCAAGGACAGGGACACGAAACCACGTATGCGCAGCTTGTTGCGGAGGAATTGGGCATACCTGCCGAGGACATTCAAATCGAGGAGGGCGACACTGACACCGCGCCGTATGGCTTGGGCACTTACGCGAGTCGCAGCACGCCTGTGGCTGGAGCCGCTGGCGCGATGGCGGCGCGCAAGATTCGCGACAAAGCCAAGAAGATCGCGGCACATTTGTTGGAGGCTGCTGAAGAAGATTTGGTTTGGGAGCGCGGCAAGTTCTACGTGAAAGGCTCGCCGGCCAAAGCCAAGACGATTCAGGACATTGCGTTTGCCGCTTACACCAATCATCCGCAGGGCATGGAGGCCGGCCTCGAGGCGGTTTCCTATTACGATCCGCCTAATCTCACTTTCCCCTTTGGCTCCTATATTTGCGCCGTCGACATTGACCGCGGCACGGGTGAAGTCAAAATCCGGCGCTTCGTCGCCGTCGATGACTGCGGCAATCGCATCAATCCCATGATTGTTGACGGCCAAATTCACGGCGGTTTGACCATGGGACTGGCACCGGCGATGTACGAAGTTATCAACTATGATGAGCAGGGCAATATACAGGGCGGCAGCTTCATGGACTATTTGCTGCCCACCGCCGTGGAAACACCCAAGTGGGAATTGGGAGAAACCTGCACGCCCTCACCGCATCATCCGCTCGGCGCCAAAGGCGTGGGCGAGTCCGCCACCGTGGGCGCGCCGGCCGCCATCGTCAACGCCGTTGTCGATGCTTTGTGGCACCTTGGCGTGCGGCATATCGACATTCCAATCACGCCGTGGAAGCTGTGGGAGATTTTGCAGGAGAAAGGCGCGGCGGAGTGAATTGTAAGTCGTAATTCGTAAATTGTAAAACCCGAGATTGTCTTATGTCTGAAAACCTCTGGGATCAAATTCATTCACTGCATCACGCCGCCGAGCCTTTCGCTCTGGCGACGGTGGTGCGCTGCGAAAAGCCCACTTCGGCCAAGCCGGGCGCCAAAGCGATCATCACGGCGAATGGCACGCTGCGCGGTTGGATTGGCGGCGCTTGCGCCGAGCCGATTGTCCGGCAAGAAGCTTTGAAGGCGCTGAACGAGGGCAAGCCGCGTTTCTTGCGCATTGGCCCTTCGGTGTCGGACGAGATGAGAACCACAGAGGGGATTTTGGAGTTTTTGATGACCTGTCACAGCGGAGGAACTTTGGAAATCTACATCGAACCAGTTCTGCCGCAGCCGCAACTGATAGTGATTGGTGAATCGCCGGTGGTGGAGGCTCTGGTGCGGCTGGGGCGGGCGCTGAATTTTTCGGTGACGGTCATTGACGCCGCCGCAACCCGCGAGCGATTTCCGGACGCCGATGCGATTCTGACCGAGCTTGATCTGAACCAGCTCAACCTCACGCCGCAAACACACATCGTCATTGCCACGCACGGCAAATATGATGAGCGCGCATTGGAGCAGATGCTCACGGCGGATGCGCCGTACCTTGCATTGGTCGCCAGTAAAAAGCGCGGCCAGGCGGCGATGGATTATTTGCGCGAGCTCGGCGTCCCCGCCGAGAAATTGCGTCGCATCAAATTTCCCGCCGGCCTGGATATTGGAGCGCAAACGCCGGAGGAGATCGCTGTCAGCATCCTCGCCGAGATGGTGCAAACACGGCGCCGGCCTCGACCCGCCCCGTTGCCGGTTCTGACCGTGAATTCGCCGCAGCCCATTCCCATCCTCGAGATGAAAGGCCAGGCTCGAGATCCGATTTGCGGCATGATGGTCGAAATCGCCACCGCGCGCTACACTTCTTTATATCACGACGAGACTTATTACTTCTGTTGCGCCGGATGCAAACAGAAGTTTGATCGGGAGCCGGAAGTCGTGAGACGTCAGACGTGAGATGTGAAACGTAAGTGGTAAGTCGTAATAGTTCATTGCTTACATTTTACGTCTCACGTTTCACGTCTGACCCAAGGAGTCCTGATGCACTTCGCAGGCAAACAAACCCTCAATCTCCCGCAAGGCCAAGCTTGGCAATTGCTCATTGATCCCGTCCAAGTGAGCAAATGTGTGCCCGGGCTAAAGTCGCTGGAAGTGATCGATCCCTCTCATTTCAATGCCGAAGTCGGGTTTGCTGTTGGCTCCTTTACCGCCACTTTCACCATGAATGTCGAGTGGCTGGAGCTGGAGGCCCCCAACCGCGCCCGTATGAAAATGCACGGCAGCGCTTCGGGCAGCGTGGTCGACGGCGAAAGCGAGATGAAACTGAGCGCCGTCGATGCCAGCACGACCAATTTAGATTGGACGGCCGACGTGAACATTGGCGGGATGCTTGCTTCCGTGGGCAACCGCCTGATTGGCGGAGTGACGCAAAAACTGGCGGGAAAGTTTTTCGACTGTGTGAAAGAAAAAATGGAAGCCGAATGATGATGGCGGCAAAGCTGAGATGAATCTTACGACATACAAAAGAAAGTCACTTCGACGGCATGCCGGACTTTAATTCCATCGACGACATCCACCAAGCGCTTCAACGGCAAAACTATATCGCCGAGCGCAGCCTGGCAACGACCATCTTTTTATGTTTGAAGATGAACCGGCCGATCTTTCTGGAAGGGGAAGCCGGCGTCGGCAAAACCGAGGTGGCGAAGGTGCTGGCCAGCATGCTGGCCACTCCGCTGATTCGGCTGCAATGCTATGAGGGCCTGGACGTGCACAACGCCGTGTATGAATGGAATTATGCCCGGCAGATGCTGCACATTCGCTTGCTTGAAGCCGCCGGCCATCGCGACGAGAAGCATATTCTGCACGAAATTTTCGGCCCGGAGTTTTTGATTCGCCGCCCGCTGCTGCAGGCCCTCGACAGCCAGGGCAGCGGCGCGCCGGTGCTGCTCATCGACGAGCTGGACCGCGCCGATGAAGAGTTCGAAGCCTTTCTTCTGGAATTGCTCTCCGATTTTCAAATCACCATTCCCGAAATCGGCACGATTGCGGCCAAAGTGCCTCCCGTGGTGATTATTACTTCCAACCGCACGCGCGAAATCCATGATGCGCTAAAACGCCGCTGTTTGTACTTTTGGATTGATTATCCCTCCGCTGAGAAAGAGCATCAAATCGTCACCGCCAAAGTTCCTGACATTCCGCAAAAATTGGTGCGCGAGATCGTGGCCTTCGTGCAAGAGCTGCGCACGATCGATCTTTACAAACTTCCCGGCGTCGCCGAGACATTGGATTGGTCTTCAGCATTGATGGCACTCGCAGAATCGGAGCTGAGCCCCGACCTGGTCGATCAGACGCTGGGAACGCTGCTCAAATATCAGGATGACATTATGAAAGTGCGAGGCAGCGAGGCGGCCGGAATCATCAACAAGCTCAAAGCCATGGGGTGAAGGAAGATTGGATTGGTGGAGTGGTGGATTGATGGATTGGTGGATTGATGGATTGGTGGA
>JBIOXB010000237.1:0-14537 GCA_044869275.1 bacterium | reverse complement strand
CTGTCCTTTGGTTGGAAGAGAAAAGCGGACTGTGATGCAATACGCTCAAGTTCTCGGCAAAATTGATGGTCAGCTTCCACTGCAATGGGCTGCCGCCATTGTTGGAGAGCGTCAAAGCTTGTGTGCGAGTTTCTCCGGTTTTCAGATCCGCGCGCAAGGTTTCCGGCTGCACCGCAATCTCCGGCGGGACGATACCCTGCCCGAACAACAAGACCGTGGCGAGGGGGCGTTTCGGATCGTTACTGGCAATGGTCAGGGCGCCATCGATGCGGCTGACTGCGCTGGGCGAAAACACAATCGGCACGATTTGTTTCTTGCCCGGCGCAAGCGGGAATCCGGCCGCCGCGACCTCAAAATCTCTATGGCTGGAGGAGAGGCTGAAGACCTGCAATGAATCACTGCCGCTGTTGGAAATGATGAGCGTATCCCGCGCCGAGACGCCGAGAAAAACTTCGCCAAAATCCAAACTATCATGCGAAAAAGTGATGAGTGGCGCACCGATGACTTGCAAGTGTACCGGCACGCGCACTCTAGCCTCGTCAGGATCGTTGCATTGAATGAACACCGCGGCGCGGTGATGGCCACCCAACAAGCTCTGGGATTTCACGTTCAGGCCGATCTCTGCGATGGCGCCCGGCGCAATCACACCCTGTACGGGCGCTGCCGTCAACCAATTGTTGCCGGAGAGCAACGCGAGGCCAATCGGGCCGTCGATGTCAAAAGCCGGGTCGGTAATAATGGCGCGCCGGTTGCTTCCGTCCACATTGGCTTTTTCAATCAAATCGGAGAGGTTATCCGTCCAGTAAAACTCTTGTGTTGCCGGATCCAGCTCGAGATCCAAAGGATTGACGTCACTGAGTTGGAGCAGGGTTTCGGCTGCGCTGCCATCCAAATTGGCGCGCTTGATCGCGTTATTGAAACTGTCCACAAAATAAATTTTGCCGGCTACCGGATCCAGTTTCATGCCGCGCGGGCCGCTCAGCCCGGATGAAATAATGGTCTCCGGCTGGCTGCCATCCAGGTTGGCGCGGCTAAGTCGATCGCCGTTTTGTTCCGTCCAGTAAACTTTGCCATGCAACAAATCCAAAGCAATACCCCATGGGCTCGAAAGCAATGCGGCCTTTTGCTCTGGTGACAAGTTGGGCTGACGCGTGGCGGGTGCATACACCATCCAATAGTCTGAAGCGACATGGGTCTTGCCCGTGCCCTGCACAATGATGCTTACGCCACTGCCATCCAGATTGGCTCTGCCGATGGTGTTAGTGCCAAAATCAGTCCAATACATTTTACCGCCCGCGACATCCAGAGCCACGTCAGCCGGGATGGCCAGACCACTCACCAAAACCTTCACCTCGCTGCCGTCCAAATTGCTCGAGCGAATGACGCCCTCCTCTGCATCAGCAAAATAAATCCGGAGGTGCTGTTCGTCGATCACCATGCCAGCAATATCACTCGACACGCTTAAGAGATTTTCGCGCTCTGCGCCGTCGAGATCGCTCCGCCGCATGGTATCCGGCGCCGTAGACCAGAATTTGCTCCAATAGATTCTTTGGCTGGCGGAAATCGTCGCGCTGGCGGCTTCTTCATCCCGGATGGCAAAATTGAGCGGGCTGCCGCCGGTGTTGGTGATGGCCATTACGGCTGAGGTGCTATCGCCGCCGTTCAAAGTGAATGAGAAAGAGTCGGGCTGCACCGCAATGTCCGGTGGGATCAATCCTTCGCCGAGCAATGTAACTACGAATGTCGCCTCGTCGGAATCATTGCTGGTAAAAGCAAGCGTGCCGGAAAGATCGCCGGGCGCAGAAGGCAGAAAGCGCACGTTGAAAATCTGTTTTTCCCCGGGATTGACGCCGGCAAAACGCGGCGAGATCGTGTAATCCGGCCGATTCGTGGCCGCATTTGTGATCAGCAAATCCTCGGTGCCCAGGTTCTGCACTTCCACCTTCAATGAGGCGGAAACGCCCACGAATAGTCCCCCAAAATTCAGTGTATCCGGTGCGACGGCAATATCCGGTGCACCGGTGACACGCAAGCGGATCGGTACCACGCTCCGCTTCTCGCCCGGATCGTTGCTGGTGACGATGAGTTCGGCGGTGTGATCGCCTCCACGCAGCCCGACGGCATTAAAAGTGACTTCCACCTCGAGCCGTTCACCGGCCGGCACCACGCCGGCAGTCGTATCGAGCGCCACCCAACCTGCACCGCCGGCAATCAACCAATCGATGCCATTCGCTATGAGCTTTTGGTTGTTCACGCCGCTTTCCCAAATTTCAGACAAAATCTCGCCGAAAAGCACGGTGCGGCCCCGAAGCCGATGTGACACGCCATAATAACCTCCCTCCACGCCGGCAAAAACCCAATCCGCGCCATTCAGCGTATAGAAATCATTGTCAGTGTTGATGAAATTGTCCATCGCCGCCACGTCTTTTGTGATCGGATTCTGCGGATTCAATGATCCAAACAAAAAATTGCGGTCGGCGACTGCTGAAATTCCAAACAATGGAAAGATTTCGCTTTGCGCCGCCGTGCCAATCTCATCCATGTCGTCCATCCCCAAAAAAACATTTTTGCCCGCCGCGGTGTAGCTGCGCAAGGCTTGCGCTTCTGTGATGGAAAGGGCGGCGTCCCCTTCATTGATGATCAGGGCCTCGAAGCTTTGAATCGTGGCCAGGACAAAATTGTCGCCAAGATCGGTGAAGGTGTATTTGCTGACCAAGTCAGGATCCTCAAGCAAATCGAACATCATTCTCGCGGAAAAAGCGCCGGCGACACCGATAGCGGGCAGGGCCGCTATCGTGCGGGCGCGGCTCACCAGATCGGCGTAGACGGAAAGCTGGCTACGGAATTGCGCAAGCGCCTCACGATTGGCTGCCAGCGCAGCTTCTGCATTTTCCAAAGCCATGGACTGCCATCGTACTCCAGCAATCACCTGCTGCGCTGCTTGTTGCAATTGCGCCGGCCAATCCCTCGTGGTGCGCTGCGCATCAGAAATGCGGCGTGCTTTCAATGAAAAGGCGGGTACTTTGACATTGTCAACGGCGAGATCGAAGCGCAAATCGCTGCGGCCAGTGTTGGCGATGCTGAAGATTTGCTGCGAGATTTGTCCGGTAAACAAGCTCGCCGACAGCGCCTCCGGAGAAAGCACAATTTTCGGCGGCTCGAGCCCTTCGCCTCGCAGCGGCACGCTCAACACCCGCTCGTCCGGATCATTGCTTTCGATTTGCAGCGCCCCCTCCACCACACCGGCACTGGTGGGCAGGAAGCGGACAATTGCTTCCGTCGACGCTTTCGGGGCCAAATTGAAACTTTGGGGAAAGATCGTCACCGCGCTCAAATTCGTAAAAATGCTGTTTACGGTCAAAAGGTCCGTGCCGGGATTTGAAACATTCAATTTGACAGTGCCGGTATCGCCAATCAACACACCGCCGAAATCGATGGCCCGCAATGCGATTTCGATGTCGGGCGCGCCGATGACGTGCAAATGAACCGGCATTTGCACGACGCCCTCGTCCGGGTCGTTGCTGTTGATCACGAGATCTGTTTGATAGGTGCCGCCGTTCAAGCCGAGGGCATCGAAGTTGAGCGTGACTGTGGCGCTGTCATGGGCCGGCACCGTGCCGGCACTTGGCGTGGCAGAGAGCCAAGCTACCGAAATCGCCAGCGCGAAATCGAGCGTGCCCTCGCCTTGATTGAAAACACGCAATACACGGGTTGAGGGTGCGCCGGTGAGCAGGGTTTCCGCCATCGCCGAAGGCGCAAATGTAATATCCGGAATGCCCAGCGTTGTGCCCGCAGGCGAATTCGAAAGAACAGAAGTATTGCCCTGCTCGTCCATGACTTTCAAGGCAAAATAATACCTCGTGTTGAAATCCAATCCTTCGACCGTGAAGGTCTCCTGCGTGCCGGCGGCTTGCGGGGGCGGAACATTCGCGACGCGGCGCGCCTGAGGAAAACTGCTGGTGTCAATGGGGGTTGCGGCATAGCGCAAATCATATTGCGCGGCGCGGCCAGCGGTGCCGTCATCGCCGCTGGCCTTCCAAGTTAGTGTGATGGAATTGGATTTGATGGTGCTGACGGCCAGATCGGTCACGCCCGCCGGCGCAATGCTGTCCGGCTCGGCTAAGATCAAGGCGCGGTGAATATTCAACCGGCCGCCGCTCACGGTTTGGCCTTGCAAGCTCGGCAAAGGATCGACCGTGCGCAGAATCAGATCTTTCACTTGCGCGTAAGTCAACCCCGGCGCGCGCGACCATATCAAGCTCACCCCGCCGGCCACGTGCGGTGTGGCCATCGAAGTTCCGCTGTAGGTAGCGTAGCGGTTGCCCGGAATCGTGCTGAGAATGAATTCGCCAGGCGCACCCAGATCGACCGACTCTCTGCCGAAGTTGGAAAACCCCGCTAACAGATCGTAGTGGTTGGTGGCCGCCACCGCGATGATGTTGTTCAGATCATAATTGGAGGGATAATTCGGAATGAAGTCATTGTCCCAGCCGTCGTTGCCCGCCGCGGCCACGAATAAAACGCCGGCGCGATCTGCGGCGGCGATGGCATCGTAAAGCGCCTGCGAAAACTCTGGGCCGCCCCAACTATTATTGGTCACTCGAGCGCCGTTGCGCGAGGCATATTCGATCGCGAGAATCGCATCGGCATCGGTTCCCGAACCGCCGTCACTGAGAAACTTCAGCGCCATGAGCCGGGCAGACCAGCTCACGCCGGTTACGCCGATGCCATTATTTCCCGCCGCCGCGACGGTGCCGGCGACGTGCGTGCCGTGGCCGTCCCCGTCAAAGGGATTATTGTCATTGTTGTAGAAATCCCACCCGTGGAGGTCATCCACGTACCCGTTGCCGTCATCATCAATTCCGTTGTTGGCGATCTCACCGGGATTGGTCCAGATATTTTGCGCCAAATCTTGATGCTGCCAATCGATGCCCGTGTCGATGATGCCGACCACGACACTATCGCCGGTCTCAATGTCCCACGCTTCCAAGGCATCGATATCGGCATCCGGCGTACCGCCGGTTTGGCCGGTATTGTGCAACCCCCACATCTCGGCTAGCCGTGGGTCATTTGGAACAGCAGAAGGTGTGGCGCGAATTGCATGTACTTTGTAGTTCGGCTCGATGTATTCAATACGGGGATCGTTGCGATATTGGGCCACGGCCTCTGCCACCGACACACCAGAGATTTCCCAAAGCTCGGCGCCGATGCTCGGAAAGCTGCGGAGGACGGTCGCGTGCAGGCTTTGCGTCAAGCTCGCTATGGAGGCACTCTTCTTCGCATGGGGTTTGAGTTTGACGATGACCTGTTGTGGAGCATATTTTTCCCTCGCTTGTGGCCACACGGCATTGGAAAACAGCCCTAAAATCAGAATAATTAAAAACGGGACGAGCCGAACTTGCCGTGCCATAAAGCCTCCCTGCCAGCCAAAGTGAACGGTTATCACCTGATTATCTCAAAACGGTAGGACAAGCCACGGCCTTACGTGGCATTGCTGCAAAACTGTCGCCTCTATGATATAGACGCACGAACAGTCAAAAACTCACCGATTTTTGAGCAATTTGCAGAGGAGCATTCCCACAGCATTTGGCAAGTTGTTTTCGCAAACGTTCTACTAGAGAAGCACGTTTTGACCGCCAAAATGAATCTGACAAATTCAAAGCCACGATAGCACTAAATCCGTGAAAATCCGCCTGATCCGCGGCATCCGCGGTCAAAAGAGTGCAAAAACCTGTTTTTGAAAAATCTCTGAAGCGTCGCGAGCACCCCCGTTTCACCGGATAGCTTTGGATAATAAATAATTGGCAAGAACGCAAGCACGAAATCTGGCCAATCACAACAACAGAGGAGCGGCTGAATCAACCCTTGCCATTACCAAATGCCGAGGTTACCATAAAACAAAAGGGCGATTGGCATTTTGCCAATCGCCCTTGCTATCGTTGCGGGCTTACTGACCGGCCGCTAACGGCGACCAGTCAGTGCCAGAATTATTTCATCAACATCATCCGCTTCACCGCTCTAAAGTCACCTGCCTCGAGGCGATAGATGTACAAGCCGGAAGGCAGCAAGCCGCCGTTGGCATCGCGCCCGTCCCACACTTGCGTGTGGAATCCGGCTCTTTGCGTTTCATTAACCAGCTCGCGCACAGACTGGCCGAGCAGGTTGTAGATCGTCAGCTTCACCTGCACGTCGCGCGGCACGGAGTAACTGATCTTCGTCGTCGGGTTGAACGGGTTCGGATAATTCTGCATCAGCTCGAAGGTCATGGGTGCGGCCACCGTTGCCGAAATTGGGCCGTGCAGCGTGGCATTGCCTTGCATGTCTATTTCTTCGAGCTTGTAGAAATAGCGCTCGTTGGCTTGCACCTCGGCGTCGGCGTAGGTGTAGCGGCCTTCGCTATTCGCCGGAATCAATTCCGCATTGAGGCGCTGATAATTGCCGGAGGAGCTGCGGCTGCGCAATACGTTGAAGCCGGCGCTGTTGATTTGAGCCGCGGTTTGCCATTCCAATTGAATCTGGTTGCTGGCCAGGGCGGTCGCGGTAAAGGCCTGCATCTGCACCGGGGTTTTGATGTACCACGCGGTTTTCACCGTATCGGTTTGATCGAACACCCATGCTTCGACGTAACTCCATTTGATTTCGCTGCCGAACACGAAGGTGCTAGTGATGGTGTTGGTCATTTGGCCGTTGGCCAGCCAGCGGTAACTCAGCACGTCGTTATCGGGATCTTGCGCGATGACACTCATTGTGATCGTGCCGCCGGCGATGGCGGTGTCCGGAACTGTGCCGCCGCGCGGCGAGCGGCTCACGATCACCGGCGGGCGGTTGACGTTTGCCACCGTGATGATGACCAATTCTTCATCAACCCCGCCGCGATTGTCATACGCAAAAAAGCTGACTTCATACCGGCCGCCGCTGTTCTCATCCGTCTTCCAGGTAAAAATGCGCGTGCCGAGCGAATCGAACACCGCCCCCGGCGGCAGATTCGACGCGCCGTAACGAACGGGATCGTTGTCCGCGTCGATCGCATTCAGAACCAATTCGAGGCGATCACCTTCCAGCACGTTTTGGTCTTGCACCTCCGCAAAGATTGGGAAGTAATTGCCGGAGACGCCGGTGGCCACGAACTGCACGGGCGAGCCCGCCAACCCTGCGCTGAGTGCTTCGGCTTCATTGCGGCCGGGGCCGACCGTCCATGGCACCTGCGCGAGGCCCTGGGCATCGCTCGCGACCGTCTGTGTCGGACTGCCGCCCAGGTTGCCGCCGCCACGTTTCACGAGAAAATCGACATTCACGCCGCTGATGGGATTGCCGAACGCGTCGGTAATCTTCACTTGCAGCGGGAAATTCAACGGCAGGCCGGTGGTGCCGCGTTGATTGTTGGTGCGCGTGACGGCCTGCATTGCCGTCGCGTTTGCAGCGCGCGCAGTCACGGTGAAGAACAACGGCGAGCCGTTCAGTCTCTGCGCGCTTGCCCGCACGCGGCGGTCGCCGCTTTCATTGCCAAAAGTGATCTTGGTCGAGGCAAAACCGCCGTTCGCCGAGTACACCACGGTGGGCGAAAGCTGGCCGCTGCCTTGAATCAGTTCAAAGAACACGGGCACGCCATCGACGCCGTTGTTGGTGGCATCCGTCACCCGCACCATCAGCGGCGTGACCAATTCCTGATTCACAACGCCGGCGGCACCGTTGCCGCTTTGCATCACCAGATTGGCCGGCGCGCCGGTTTGTGCTTGCGCCTGAAAATCCAGCGGCGAGCCGATCAAACTGCCTGAACTGGCGCGCACCACGTTGGTGCCGGCGGTGTTGCCCAAACGCCAAGTCACGCTCGCCTCGCCAAATTCATTCGTATTCACCACTGCTTGCTGGCCGCCGTTGACCTGGCCGCCGCCGAAAGTCACTTCAAAATTCACCGCCGTGCCGAACACCGGGCGGTCATTTTGATCGGTGACGCGCACGGTCAAAGGCCTGGGTAGATTTTCCAAAATCACGCCGGTTTGATTGTTGCCCGCCGTCGCCACCAGCTTGCGCGCGATTTGATTCACCGCATTGGCCACGAAAATGACCGGCGAATTGCGCAGTCCCGTGGAAGTCGCGCGCACGCGGTTTTCCACGCGATTCTGGCCGAGCACGTACATGACGCCGGCGACGCCATTCGAATCCGTGACCACGGTAGCCGGACCGGAGATGCGCCCGCCGCCGGCATCCACCGAGAAATTCACCGTGATGCCTTTCACGCCGTTGCGGAAATCATCCTCCACGCGCACGGCCAGAGGCTGCAGCAATGCGGTGTTGATGTTGCCGGTTTGGTTGTTGCCGCTGTGCGCAATGATTTGTGAGGCCGCCAAAGCTTCAAAGCGAACTGGCGCGCCCACGCCCAGAGTGTAGATATCATCCACTTTCGCGGTGATTACCTTGGTTTCCGCTTTGGTGGAGGCGACCGTGCCGGTGGCGCGGCCTTGTGCATCGGTGTTGCTGTTCGGTTGCACGATGTCATTCAAGCTGCCGGAAACCACCAGCGTGACCTTGCGGTCGGCAATCGCGTTGCCAAATTTGTCGCGCACGGTGACGGTGACGTTTGCCTTCGCCTGGCCGTTTGCCAGCACCGGACTATTCGCCGCAATGCTCGAGGCGATGGCATTGGGCAGGCCCGGCACGGCATAGCCCACAAAGGTGGCAGGCGAGCCTTGCAACGCTTGCACGCCATCGTTGGCGCTCGCGCTCACAGTTTGGCTATCGGGTCGCACGGCGCTGCCGAGCAGCCAGGTGATTTGCGCATACCCATTGGCATCGGAAATCACCGTCGTGTCGCGGCTGGTGGCGTTTGCGAACGAGCCATTCGCCACGCCGGTGGAACGGAAGCGCACGGCGTGATCTTTCACCGGATTGTTTTGTACGTCCACCACGCGCACGCGCAGCCTTTGCGCCAGCGCTTCGCCCGCCAATCCGCTCTGGCGATTGCCGGCACTCAGCAACATCGCCCGCGCGCGGCTCGGCGTGGCCGAGGCCCGGAAGAGCAGCGGCGAATTGTTCAATTCCAGCGTGCCGTTGAACGCGCGCACGCGCACTTGGTTGTTGAACAGGCCGGAGGTATTGCCGACGGTCAACGTCGTTTGCGCGATGCCGCTCGCATTGGTTTTGAGCGTGTCTTTGATTGCGCCATTCATGCTGCCGCCGCCGGCGGTCACTTCGAATGTTACCTCCACGCCGGCCAGAGGATTATCGACCTTGTCCGTGACTTTCACCACGAACGGTGCCGGCACGGCATTGTTCACGACGGCCGAAAGGCTGTCACCGGAAATTTTCTGCAGCACGAATGGTGCGCCGGCTTTGGCGCTGGCCTGAAAAATGACCGGCGAGCCGTTCACAATGGTGGCGGCTTGCGCGCGCACTTTGTTGTTGTTCGTGCCGGGCAAATTGCCCAGCGTGAGTTTCACGCTCGCCGCGCCGGTGGAATCGGTTTTCAAAGCAATAGCGCTGGCTGTGCCGTTGAGCTTGCCATTGCCTTCGAAGACACTGAACGTAATGTCCTGCTGCGGCACGCCGTGGTCGAGGGTGTCTAGCAATGAAACTTTGAAAGCATTCACCAGCGGATCACCGGCGCTGCCGGTTTGATTGTTGCCGGAGACCAGGACCATGGCTTTGAGCGTCGCGGTGCGCACGGTAAATTGGCGCGGTGAACCCTGGAGCGGCTGGTTATTATACGTGGCGGTTGCGCGCACCGTGCTCGAGCCTCCGGGGACCGGGCCGGCCACGAACATCGCCGGTGCTTCGCCTTGCGTGTTCGTGCGAATTTCCGCGCTGCTGCTGCCATTGATCGTGCCGCCGCCGCTCAACACGGAAAAAGCCACCGCCACGCCGGCAATGCCGTTGTTGCCCGCATCGGTCACGCGCACGCCCAAGGGCTGCGGCGCCAATGCGCCGGCGGTCACGATCTGGCCCTCGCCAGATACTTTCACGAGATTGGCGGGGATCGCGGCCTTGACGGTGAAGTTGATCGGGCTGCCGGTCAAACCGCTTGCGCTCGCCCGCACGGTGTTGTCGACGCCTGCAGCCGCTCCCAAAGTCAGCACTGCGCTCGCCAGGCCGTTGGCATCGCTGGCCACGGTAGCCGTGGTGCCGCTGTTGTTCAGAGCACCGCCACCGGCCGTGACCTGAAACTGCACGCTCACCCCCGCCACGCCGTTGCCAAAATTGTCCGCCACTTGCACGATCAACGGCGCTGCCTGCTGGCCGGCAGAAGCGAGCTGATTGTTGCCGCTGATTTCAACCAATTTTGCCGCCGCGCCGGCGGTGGCAGTGGCGGAAAAAAGCACCGGCGAACCGCTGAGATCGGCATTGTTGCCGCGTGCCACGGCTTGCACTTGCTGCACGCCTGTGGTGTCGCCGAGCGTCCAAGTTGCGGCCACACGGCCGTCGCTGCCGGTGTTCGGCACAACCTTCACGTCATCGACGTAAAATTTTCCCAAGCCTTGCGTGCGGAAAAATAAATTGCGCGATCCGGCAAGGCCATTGCTGGCGGAAAGCGCATAGAGTTGAAAGTCCGCGCCCGCCGCCGCCCGCGTAATGTCGACGGTTTTGTCCTGGGTATTTCCGCTCGCGTCATTCATGCGCCAAGTGACGCGTAGAGTGCCGCTGTCCACCTTGGCCCAAAAATAAAGCGTGTAGTTGCTGTTGGCGGCGTAGCCCACGCCCTGCGACACACCGACGCCGGTGCGAGTGGCCTCGACCAACAGCGCGCGATGCCCGCCCTCTTCGAAGATTTTTACTTCCTGCGCCGTGGGCGTGCCTTCCAACGTCCAATCCGAGGGCACAGCGTTGCTCACGCTTTGAAAGCTGGGATTGACAATCGAATTGTTGCCCGTGGTTCTGCCGCCGCCGCGCAGCGTTACGAATTCCACCGGAAAACGCGCGATCGCCACGCCGTTGGCGTCGCTCACCTGCACGACCAAGGGCTGCGCCAGAGATGAAGCCACGCCGCCCGTTTGCTCATTGCCGCTCACTGAGGCGATTTGCGCACCAATGCCGGTGGTTGTGGTAGCGGAAAATGTGATGGCCTGATTCGTGAACGCCGCGCGCGCTTCAACTTTGTTCGCAGCGGCGGTGTTGCCGGGGCTGAAGAGCACCGCGGCTTTGCCGGTGCTGTCGCTCCTGGTCAAATAAGAGGAAAGCTGGCCATTACCTTGCGTGACCACCCAGCCCACTTCGCCGTTCGGCACGGGATTGCTGAAGCCGTCGGAGACCGTGACTACGAACGGCTGGGCCAAAGGCTGGCCCGCAGGCCCGGATTGATTGTTGCCCGAAACCAGCGCCATTTGTCCGGGCAAAGCCGGTTTCGCGGTGAGATTGAAGAGCACGGGCGCCAGTGCGCCAAAACTGGCTTCCACCACCACCGGTCCGACCTGATTGCCCATCGTGACTTCGGTGGAAGCAATGCCGTTATTGTCGGTCAAATTGCCGCCTTCTTCCCTGCCTTCGGGGACGTAATCCGGATCGCTGGTGATCAGAATCTTATCGAGGCGCGTATCGTGCGCGCGGCCTGCGAACGTGATGGTGTGCGCGCCCGCCTCCCAATTGTAGGTTTTGGGATCGAATTGCGGATTGTCCGGCTGACCGTTGCCACGCTGGCTCAACTGATCCCAGGCCCAATTCTGGGAGCGCGAACCTTGAAACACGTCATAGATGAAAGCATTCGCGCCATCGACGCTGACCATCCACGAATCGTGGCCGGAGGCGTCCGGCGTCAAACTGCGCGTCCAAATGTAATAAGTGCCGGCGGTTTGGAGGTCGAAGGTAAAAATTGCCGAGCCTGCCGT
Source organism: bacterium (assembly GCA_044869275.1). Taxonomy (GTDB): domain Bacteria; phylum Zhuqueibacterota; class Zhuqueibacteria; order Zhuqueibacterales; family Zhuqueibacteraceae; genus JBIOXB01. The sequence goes on along the minus strand of JBIOXB010000237.1, from coordinate 2,721 downwards.
AGCTTGCGGCGAGGGATAAACCAGATATTTGCCGCCCGCAGCGGAGGTGTCATTGACCGTCACCAACGGCGCATTGATTTGCGCGGCTTCGGCTTCGAGGCGAATATTGTCGTCGGATTTCGAAAAGAAGGCCTGTCCCACCGTCGCTTTGAACTGCACTTGCGCGCCGGCAACGGGATTGGCGAATTCATCCAACAGTCTCACCCGCAGAGGCTGCGCCAGCTTTTCGCCCGCGCGCGCGGATTGATTGTTGCCGCCGGCCAATTGCAAAGTCGCCGGATCGGCCGGCGGTGCGCCCACGACGAAACGTGTGATCGCATTTTCCGCGCCCAACGTACTTTCCAAAACAAAGCCGGAATAGGTGCCGTTCTCGCGCTTTTGCGCATCCACTAGCGTGCGGTCGAATTGGCCATTGATGTAGACGTCAAAATAATGCCCGTCGGCTTCCCGGCGAATGCTCACCGTCATCACACTGCCGGCTTGCGGCGCCGGACCGAAAGCCTGGCCCTCATTAATCAACGGCGCATTATCCACGTTGCCATTTTGAATGTGATACAGGCGCGTTCTGCCGTTTTGACTATAATGCTGAATCATGTAGCCGCTGGGCGCGGCGGAGAAATCGTTGACCATCACCAAAATACCGGCGAAATTCGCGCCGAAGGTGGTGGCGTTGTTGCCGAACCGGATCGAAACCTCCTGGGCGTTGCGGCCCTTTTGGAAAACCGCCGGGCTCCACGTATCCAGCGTGGCGGTGTGCTGCACTTCGTTGTTGACGATTTGCAGGCGCGCGTCCGCGGCCCAGTTTGCGCCCAGTGACGGTCCGGTGCGGTTGAATTCATCCGCGCTCGTGACCAAAGCGGCGGTGGTGGCCTCAACGACGTTGGAGATTTCCGAGAAATTGCCGGCTTCGTCGCTGGCGCGCAGCGCAAAGTAATAGCGTATGCCGCTTTGCAGGCCGCCCGCGATAAAGTTTTCAATTACGCCTGCCACGCTGGGATTGCCGAGCCCTTGCACTTCCGTTGCGTTGCTGAAATTGCCGCTGCTGATGGGCGAAGTGGAGTAGCGCAAATCGTACGCGCGTGCGGCGCCGATGGCGCCGTCGTCACCGGGCGCGGTCCAGCTCAATTGCACGGAAGAAGCGGTGATGGAAGCGACGTCCAAGTCGGTGATTGTCGCCGGCGGCTCGGAATCCGAGCTGCTGCCCAGGCGGAAATCATCCACGCCGTCCGTGGTGTTGCCGTGCACCAGCATGCCGGCGTACTGCGTCGGCGTATTGCCCCGCAATTTTCCGGGATCACTCAATGTGGCGTCGACCTGGCCATTCAAATAAACCACAAAACGATGGGCCGCGGCGTCCGTGTTCCATTCCACTTTGAACACATCGCCGGCCTGAGGTGCGGGCCGTGCGCCGCTCACGCGCATCACTTCTATTCCGGGCGCACCGTTTACCAGAGTCCACAAACGCGCAAAACCGGTGTTGCGGAAGACCATGTAGCCGTTGGCGGTAGTGGTGGAATTGTCGAGCATCACGGCCGCAGAGGTGAATTCGCGGCCTTCAGCATTCGCGAGCGAGCCGTAGGTGAATTCCAAAACATTGGGATTGACGATCACCGTGGGAATGGCAAGGTGGTTGTTCCAAGCATCGGTGGTAGAAGTGTTCACCAATTGTCCACTCTGGATTTCGAAACCGGGGTGCGCGGCCCAGTCCGGGCCGAGCGAGCTGCGGTTGAAATCATCGACAAATTCGCTGCCGCTACCGCCGCCCTGCAATGCCTCGAAAAATCCTTGCGCCATCAACGCATAACCGTCGTCGTTGGGATGCTTGGTGTCACTCATCAACTGGGTGTCCCAATTGGGATTGGCGAGAAATTGTCCGGCAATGTCAACCAGCACCACGTCCTGCCCGCCCGTAACCTTGTTTTGCACTAATGCCGGCAACAGATTATTTAAATTCTGCGTTGTGGTTCGCAATGCACTGTTGTCCGTGCGGGGAATGACCGTGGAAAGATATGTGCGCGCGGAGGGCCGTGATGCTTGGATGGCATCGAGAATAGTGGAGATGTCGTCGCGCACCTGCGCGGCGCTTTCGCTGGAGGAAATGTCATTCGTTCCGATTTCGAGCAAAACCGCGTCGGCGGGATTGGCGCTGAGATAATTTGCCACCTGCAATTCATCGGCGCGAATACCGGCGTGGCCTTCGTGATCCTGGTCGGGAAGACTGGCATTACCGTGCTGCAAACTGCCGACAAAGTCGAACGAAACGCCGGCGTTCGTTAGCAAATCATACAGGGGCTGGCGATAGCCTGCTTCGGTGGTCGAGCCGACGCCTTCGGTAATGGAATTGCCCAAAGGCATGATCTTTTGCTGTGCGAGCAGCGCATGCGGCGCAGCAAATCCGAGCAGCATGGCGCAAGCAGCGGCGCAAGCAGCGGCGGCAGAAAAGAACTTCCGCGAAAAAGAGCGCTTCCTGCTCTCAGCCATGGCTCCCTCTCGGCGCGAATCCACGTTAACGGTTCCCACGGTCCTTTGCTCCAGTAGTTTTACATCAAAAGTAACTGAGGATGATGGATGCGTATTTGAATTGCACCTTACACTGTCTCGTCCTGAAATTAGTTGACACTTTCTTAGATGTTTATTGGATTCTCGCTGTGACGCTGCTTGGTACTCTCCTCGCTCCCACCACCCTGCGGGTGGTGGGGCGGGGGGATGGCCCGAGGCGCG
>JBIOXB010000236.1:0-25264 GCA_044869275.1 bacterium | reverse complement strand
GGTTTAAAGACCAATTCAATCTCAGTTGCGCAAGTCAGACTTCACGTCAAGAACCGGCGCAACTCTTCCCACCGCGCCATAGCCGGTTCGCCAAACTCCTCGATCTTTTCGCCAATCTCCGATAAAGAAAGCTCGTGATACAAATTGTTCGGATCCTTGACGTAAAAGCGATCCGCCAGACAAATGATTTTTTCTTCGAGAGAGACCGGCAAGAAATCGCGCTCGGGCAAAGGTAATTTCTGCTGCAAGACCTCTGCTCGTGTGAGGCCCACGCCGGTGTGCCGTTCGCACACCAGCGCATGGCGCGGCAGCCCCTCCTGCTCTAAAATCTCGCGGCCAAGGAGACTGTGCAGAACGTACGGTTCACTGCCGAAGCAGCCAATCGGGGGCGCGTGGCAGCGAATAATGCCAATGTCGTGCAGCATTGCCGCCTCTTCTATGAAGCGCAGATCGAGCGCAGCCTCCGGGTTTTTTCTTATAAACGCGCTGGCAATCTCCAGTGCCTTGGCGGTGACCAGAACGCTGTGCGTAACGAGGATGCGAAACGCCTCGCTTGTGGGTGAGTAGTATTTTTGAATCAATGCCAAAGGTTGAAGAGCATTGAAATGATTTTCTTCGGGCCGCATGGTTTGTAGATTGTGTGGAAAAACCCTCTTGTTTGTCATTCCGCAGGGATTAGACTGTGTGAAAACTTGGGAAGGCCGCACCCTGAGCTCCGTCGAAGGGTGCTAAGTTCAAATCACCCCCCCAGTCTGTCATCCCGAAACTTCGGGATCTTCCCTAGGTTTGTGTGCAAGCCTCATGGGAAGATTCCTAAGGAATGACAAATAGTAGGGGCTTTTTTAGCCAGCTTGACCTTCTCAAACTAATAGGCGCGGTTCACATGCGCCATGCGCGTCACCTCGGGCCAGTCATCCGTGCGAAATGGAGACGCGGGTAAACCGGCTTTGTTGTACAAGTTGCACTCAGGATTGACAGACCAGCCATAACGCACCGCCACCGGCTGCGCAATCGCGCGATGGCTCACCACGATGGTTTCTCCGAAAACGGCGGCTTCGGCCCACACAAACTTGCCATCGGGACCGGCGAGGGCAAAACCTTTCAGCGCACCGTTTTTGATCTGAAAACCGCCTTCCGCATGATCAAAGAAAAGCCGGAGGCGGTTGCCTTCCCTCTTCATGGATTTGTAAATCGGTCCGGAGTAAGCAAGATCTTCGCCATAAGCCACATGCCGCGCCTGCAACGCCAGCCGCTGGCCGACTTCTTGCTTGTTGCCCGGATGAATGTCATCGGCGTCGCCGATGTCGATGGCCACGGCCATGCCGGTATTGGGCTCGGCCAGCGCCAGCGATTGCGCTTCACGCAGCTCGGCCCAATCATCGTCCACCGGCTCAACGTTCCTTGCCCGGAAATTGGCGAGCTGCACAAAGAGAAACGGAAAGTCGCCTTGCTGCCAGCGCGCGCGCCAGTCCTTGATCAGGAGCGGAAACAACGTGCGATATTGATAAGCCCGGCCCGCATTAGCCTCGCCTTGATACCAAATCGCGCCGCGCATGGCGAACGGCACCAGCGGCGCAATCATCGCGTTATACAACACCGTGGGGCGATTGGGGCTCGCGGGCGCATTTGGAGGCGAAGGCACGTCCTTCAGCTCCAGCCCGACCTTATAGCTCCACTCACCCGCCAGCGACATGATCTGCGTGGAATCGCTGTTGGTCAAATAGAGATCCTCCGGCTTGCCCCACATACCGCCATCGCCGCCGGTATCGAGCACGCGCACGGCAATGACGTTCTCTCCCGCTTGCACCGCAGCGCCCGGCACGGCGTAGCGCCGCGGCGTGTTATATTGATTGGTGTTGCCGATTTCTTTGCCGTTGAAAAAAGTCCAGTCGAAGTCATCCACCGGTCCCAGGCGAAGCTGCAAGGGCTGCCCCGCCAGCGCTGCTGGAAGCGAGATCTTTTTGCGAAACCACACGATGCCGTCTGCAGCCGGCAGCCCGGCGCGCTCCCACGCAGTTGGAAGCTGCATCTTTGACCACTCATGATCATCCAAATTTGGATCAAACCACGGCACGCCGTTGCCATGTGAAGCCAGATCTTTGTCCGTAAAACTGCGCTGCCATTCCACCAAATTGCTTTTGTATATAGTATCGTCGAAAATGCTATCCGCTCGCGTGCGTTCGAGCATTTCCACAAAGACTTGGAGATCGGGAATCGTTTTTAAAGAAGTGCCGCTGGTCCACGCCTCCACCACGGTTCCACCCCAGGCGCTTTGGATCAAGCCCACGGGCACGCCGAGTTTTTTCTGCAAGTGGCGGCCGAAGAAATACGCCGTCGCAGAAAAATCTTTGACGCTGGTGGTATCGCATATTTTCCAGCCTTCGCTGTTAACTTCGGTGCGCGGCTTGGTGCTCTTCGCGCGTTGGATGATGATGAGCCTGAGCTGGGGATAGTTCGCCGCCGCGACTTCCGCTTTGAAATTGTTCACCGTTGCCCAATTGCTCACCATCGGCATTTCCATGTTGGATTGGCCGGAGCATAACCACACTTCGCCGATCATCACATTGCGAAAGCGCAAAGTATCTGCGCCTATCACCGCTAATTCATAAGGCCCGCCGGCCGGCATGGGATTCAAATCCACGCGCCACTTGCCGGCGGCATCCGCGGTGGTGCTTTGGCGTTGCTGCTGCAACTGCACCACAATCTTGCTGCCCGCCTTTGCCACGCCCCAGACTGGGATTTTCATCTTCTGCTGCAACACCATGTGATCAGAAAAAACCGCCGGCATTTGCGTCTGTGCCTGCGCTGTACCGAGAATCACGGCGAGGACCAGTAAGCTGGCCAATCTTAACCGCATTACGTATTTCATCTTCGCTTCCTCCGTGAGATTGAGTTGTGGTTGGCGACTAAAGCTTTTCTATACAGAGCCACAGAGAGTCACAGCGCGGCTGAGCCGCAACCAAAATGGTTCCACACGGATCAAAACACCACACGGAAATTTATAAACTATCCGCGTGGTGTTTTGATCCGTGTGGAATTAGTTTTTATTTTTTGCAGGGTTATCACTTATGGCTGACTACACCAGAAACTTTGCTAAAAAAGCAGAGTTTTGCAAGTTTGTATCACAGAGTGAGTTTGTTTCTGCGAAGTTTTTGACAATTCTCCGTGAAACTCCGTGTTCTCCGTGTCTCTGTGTTGAAAAAAAGGCGCAGATAGATAAATAACTTTCTGAATGAATTTCGCTGATCGCTGAAGCGACCGTTACCCACAAGATACAATTCCTTCCGATAAAAAGGAAGCTGCGGCTTGGCGCGAGAAAAGCCCTGTATTTGGGCGCTCGCGCCGGCGCGGGCGCGCTTTCTCTGCCGCGTTTTTGAGGCATGGGCGGTACACTCTGCTGCGGGTTATCCCATCACTGTCTGAGCCCCGAGGGGGAAGTGTTTGCTCCACCGCACAATTTTGTAGCAACGTGCCGAGACCGGGCGGATTGGGTTTTTCTTATCGGTATTGGGCGCAGCCCAACATTGACAATTGACAATTCACCGTTCACAATTCACAATTGATCGTTCGCCATTGACAATTCACCGTTGGCCATTGACAATTGATAATTCACCGTTCACAATTGACAATTGCCAACGGTCAATTGCGAACGATGAATTGTCAACGATGAACTGTCAACGATCAATTGTCAATGGTGAATTGTGAACGATGAATTGCGAATTTGTTAAGCCTATGAAAAACCCATCAACCACACTTTTGGCGCACGGCATTCTTGCTGCGCTATGCGCCACTCTCGCCTGGGCGCAAACCAAACCCCTGACCAAGCCGCAAATTGCGGTGCTCACGCTGGAGGACCGAGGAGGCCTTGCCGCGGATCAAACCGCCACGCTCACCGATTATTTTCGCGGGCAGTTGGTCAATACCGGCGCATTCGTGGTGCTGGATCGGGCCAACACCGAAGCCGTTATGGAAGAAGTCGGATTTCAACAAACCGGCTGCACCACCACGCAATGCGCCGTGCAAATCGGCAAAATGCTCAACGCACGAAAGATCGTCACCGGCAGTGTTGGCAAAGTGGGCAAGACTTTCGCCGTCAACATCGAGATCATCGACGTGGAATCGAGCCAAATCGAGCAATCGTTCAGCAAAGATCACCAAGGCAAAATCGATGGCTTACTGCAGGTCTTGCAGAGATTGGCGCATGAAATGGCGGAAGCGATTAGCGGCAAACCGGTGCGCGTCGTAAACGGGAAGAAACTGTGTAAAGTCATCATTCGCTCGACACCAGCCGGCGCGGAGTTTTTTATCAACGAAAAATTCACCGGCCGCACGCCCATCACCGGAAACGTGCCGCATGGCAAAAATCTCGATCTCGTCTTGCGGCTTCCCGGCCACGCGTTTTGGCAGCAGGCCATGGTCGTGGACCAAGACCTCACTTTGGAAATTCCTTTGGAACCGCTCAATGAAAAGACGGTGAAGACTTCTTCGAAGAAGTGGATATGGATCGCTGGCGGCGTTGGTGTGGCGGCACTGGGTACCGCCGCATACTTGGTGTTCAACCCGGAGACGGCGGGTGGGAGTAATAGTGATAAGTTGCCGGCGTTTGCGTGGCCGCCGAGGTGATAGTTCTCTGAAAGTAGTCCCGACCCCTTGTGGGTCGCTGTTTCGTGAAAGCCGCCCACAAGGGGCGGGGACTACGGGAATTTGTGGATCGCTGGCAGCGTAGGCGTGGCGGCGTTGGGCACGGCGGCCTATTTTGTGTTCAATCCTGAAACGGCGGGCGGAAGCGATAGTGACAAGTTGTCGGCGTTTGCGTGGTCGCCGCGAGACAATAGTTCTCTGAATGTAGTCCCGACCCCTTGTGGGTCGCTGTTTCGCACCATCGCACGATCGCCTCGATTGCCCTGGATTTCCAACCCAGGATGAAAATTTTGTAGGGACGTTTTGTCCCAACTGAACTCCAACCTGGACCAGTATCCCAAAGCGATCACGGCGATCAGAGCCATCGCGTCTCGCAAGGACGATTTGAAAATTGCCACGCCATTCATGGCGGGGCACAAGGAAAAGTACTGCCAGTTCCACAGAGACAGCTGAAATTTTCAATTATTCTTGCGGGACTCATGAGGATTTTATTCATCGTGCCCTGTTCCGAATAAGTCGGGAGGGTTATGATCGTTTCGTCCCTGCAGGACGATTTTATGTTTTCTGATAGATTCTGGCAGCGCACGACAATTGCGGGCAAGTCTTTCACGCTTAAGGTTGTTACACAAAATCTGGTGAAAGCGTTTTTGGAAAAGTGGCTGTGGATTGCTCATGGTGTAAGTGTGATCGGTTATTCTGTGTTCAATCCCAAAACTCGATCAAGGATTCATTCGGTCATCAGAGTGCCAAAGTACAAAACTCATTTTAGCTAGGACGGTGTTCAAATGTCGATCAAATTCTTTAGATTACTCGCCCCCGTCATTGACAAGATGGTAGAGTTTGCTGCCGGGCAAGAAAGGATTTCTATAAATGATATTCACAATCGAATTGTAGCAGAAGCTGAACGCAACCACCAGGAGTGGTACTCCAACCGGGTTCCCAATTTAAATTACCAAAATCCAGATTGCCGGCTTGCGTATCTATATATTGTTGCTGGAGCTAATGCATCGACGTTTAAGCATGTCATTGAAACTAATGAGGACTTAAGAAACTACATTTTGAGAGTCGCAAACGAACGTTGTCAAATAAAAATATGCGCTCTTGGAGCTGGGCCCGGTACAGAGTTGTTAGCTATGGCCAAATTCTTTGACGAAAAACGCCTTGGATTCGCCGTTAGTGTTGACTTTCAACTCTTAGATAAAGTAGAAGAATGGCGTAATTCCTGGTATAGGATAAGAGACGAAGTCCATAATACTTTTCTTCAACTTTACGGTAATATGCGTGAAAAGTGGCCAATGATTCCAGCAGGGGATTTTTTAACCCGTGATGTTACTCAATTAGAAGGATTGACTCAATTTGGAGATGTTTGGACTCACGACATTTATGTTGTCAATTTTCTTCTTTCAGAGATTTTCTATGATGATCCTGGATTACGTGCATTTCTTAGCAAAATCTCCGGATCTGCCCCCAGGGATGCACATTTTGTTTTTATTGAAAGGCGTGGTGGCATGTGGGAAGATCGTATGGCAGCTATAGCAAGAGATGCTGGACTAATTTTGTCCCCATTCATTGAATCCAAATGTGAATCACTTGAAGACGAGGACCCCCGAGATCTTAGGGCGATATATGCAGCTATAAGTACACGCAAACATCCTCGCATCAGTTGGAATGTTGTTTACAGCATAGGTAGAAAAATCTAAGATGATCATTTCAGCTAGTTACAAGACAGACATACCGGCCTTCTACGGCGAGTGGTTCATAAAGCGATTGCGCGCTGGTTTTTGCCGGATGATTAACCCATACAACAGAAAATCGTATCGCGTTAACTTAACTCGTGATACAGTAGATGGATTTGTATTCTGGACGAAAAATATAGGTCCGTTCCTGAAACATTTGGCTGAAGTGCATCAGAAAGGATATCCTTTCATGGTGCAATATACAATAAATGGATATCCACGTTCCTTGGAATTTTCAGTGGTTGACGCTAAACGCTCAATAGAACATATGAAACAAATATCCGAAACCTATGGGCCAAAAATTGGAGTTTGGCGATACGATACCATAGTTTTTTCATCTCTTACCCCGATTGATTTCCACCGTCGCAATTTTTCCGACTTGGCAAGAAGGCTTGAAGGGGCTACTGATGAAGTAGTTATTTCGTTTGCCCAAATTTATAAGAAGACAAAAAGAAACATGGACTGGGCATCAAAAGAATTTGGCTTCGATTGGGAAGACCCGCAAGTAGAACTCAAATACAATTTGGCGGCAGAATTAGCCCAGATGGCAAAATCGCATAACATTCAATTGTCCATGTGTGCACAGAAAGAGTTCTTAGCTCCTGGTGTATCCGAGGCTCGTTGTGTAGACGCAAACCGTCTCGCAGAAATTTCTGGTCATTCAATAAAAAGTAAATTAAAGGGTAATCGCCCTGCTTGTGGCTGTTTCATGTCTAAAGATATCGGCGAATATGATACCTGCCCACATGGTTGTGTTTATTGCTATGCTGTGCTGAATCGACCCCTAGCTCAAAGTCGTTTTCAAAGGCATGACCCCGAAAATGAATTTTTATTTGCGCCTAAGGAGTATTTCCCCAATGATGAGAGTGTTGATGCTTCAGAGACGACACAAGCAAATCTGTTTTAAAAGCAGAAGATAGCTCATGCGTTCATTTATAACTCAAATTCAACAGACGTGCAATTCCCGTCTTGAGAACACCGGGCAAAGGCTGTATTAGGCTAAGAAGGCGCAGCATTTACTAGTTGAAGCGTTACCGCGAGTCACACACAACTCCAGTTCGTGTCAAAATGAAAAAAACACTTTTCACAGCAATATTCCTTCTCTTGGGTGGGAGCTTGAGAGCTCAACAAAGCGGCTTTTCATTTGAGGACGTCACTGCTACCGCTGGCCTTGCCAATTCTGGCAATACCAACTCAGCCGCTTTCACCGACATAAACGGAGATGGAAAGCCGGATATTTTGATCATCGAAAACAGCGGGAATCAGCTATATTTCAACAATGGAGACGGCACATTTAGTTTAATGCCACGCCTCGCATCTCTTCCCACTAACGAAGTTATGTATGCTGGTGTACTTGGAGATTATGATAATGATGGAGATTTAGATTTGTTTGTTGGCGGAGAGGCGGAGCAGAGCCCAAGACCGTGCTTCTTGTTTAGAAACAGCGGAGGAGGCCAGTTTGAAGATATCTCAACAGCCTCAAAAGTGGCTAATATAAGCGCGCGTGTTCTTTCAACCACTTGGTTTGATTTCGACAACGATAGCTATCTGGATCTGTTTCTTGGCACTGTGCAAGAGCCTTCCAATTACTTTTTAAAGAATCAAGGTAATGGAACATTCAACAATTTAACGGCAAATGTTGGTGTAAATGGATTGTTCAGCGATACCAGGGGGATTGCTGCCGGTGATTATGATCGCGATGGCGATCTTGATATAATAGTGCCAAACACTGGTCCGACAAGAAACTATTTTTTTCGGAATGATGGGCCGATGTTCACAGAAATTGCCATGGCCATTGGAGTGGCGCTCGATTCTGATTATTCGCATAGTGCAGAGTTTGCTGATTACGACAATGATGGTGATCTTGACCTACTAATCGGGAATAATGATGACGTTGGGCCATTGCGTCTGCTCAAGAATGAGAGCAATTCATTTGTTGAGGCTACCGCGCTTTCAGGATTGAATCCAACTACATCGCATTTTCGAGGAAGCGCTTTTGCGGATTTCGACAACGATGGCGCGCTGGATTTGGTTTTTCTTCCCAATCGGACCAATAGGAATGTTTCGATTTATCGAAGTATTGGGAATGGCAGCTTTGTGGATGTTAGTGCTTCGGCAGGAATAGATACACTTCTTTCATCGCTAACTTTGGCAGTTTCCGACTTCGATGGCGATGGAAAAATAGATCTCTACATTGGAACGGATGCAAATGAAGTGCAAGATCGTTTATATCGCAACACAACGTCAAGTGGTAATTGGTTGAAGCTAAAGCTAATCGGTACTCAATCCAATAGGTTCGCTGTTGGATCTTGGATTGAAATTACGATTCAAGGCAAGAAACAGTATCGCCAAATAGATGCTGGCAAGGGATACAATACACAAAATGACTTCGTACAACATTTCGGGTTAGGGAATGCAAGTTTGGTCAATTCGATAAGAATCGAATGGCCATCCGGTATCGTTCAAAACTTAAATGACGTCTCCGCAAATCAACTGTTGACCGTAACCGAAGCATTCGCCAATCAACCCGCCGCCCCTCGCAACCTCAGCTACCTCGTCAGCGCCAACGAAGCTGATCTGTTCTGGGACGCCAACACCGAATCCGATTTCCAGCGCTATCGCATTTATGGCGGTACCACGGCCAATCCCACCACGAAAATCGATTCCGTTGACGGCGCGGCCAATACTTCTTATACCGCGCGCAATTTGCTTCCGGGACAAAATTATTACTTCCGCCTCACCGCCGTGAACACGGGCTTGATGGAAAGCGCGTTTTCGAATGAAATCCATGTCGTCGCAGGCGTCAACGACCCTGCCCCCGCGCCGCCGCAAAACGTGCGCGCCACTGCCGGCAACGGGCAGGTGACGCTCAATTGGAATCCGAACACGGAAGCCGATTTTGTGCGCTATCGCATCTCTGGCGGAACTTTTAGCGGCGCAACCACCCTGCGAGATTCGGTCAATGGCATAAACAATACCAGCAAAATCATCACGGGATTGCAAAATGGCGTCACGTATTATTTTCGTTTGCGCGCGGTGGATTTGGCGCTCAATGCGAGTGCGCCTTCCGTCGAAGTGAGCGCCACGCCGCAAAGCCCAGATCCGCCGCCGGCAGCTCCTCAAAACTTGCAAGCCGTTGCCAGCGTCGGCACTGTCACGCTCACGTGGAACGCCAATGCCGAAAGCGATTTGCTGCGCTATCGTATTTATTCTTCCATCGACGGCGTTGCGTTCAGCAAGAGAGATTCCCTGGCCGCGGGCGGCACCACCAAAACGCTGGCAGGATTGTCAAACGGAACGACGTACTATTTTCATGTCACGGCGGTGGATGCGGCCCGGCATGAAAGCCAGCCTTCCTCAGAAGCCTCGGCTACGCCCTTTGCCGACGTCACTCCGCCACAAATCGCCCTGGCCTCCTCCCTGCCCACGGCCACGCTCAATGCCGCGGTCAGCATTGCGATCAATGCCAGCGATGCCTATGGCCTGCAAAGCGTGAAGCTGTTTTACCGTTCCGGCGGGGATGCCGCTTTTGCCAATCGTCCGATGCTGCTGCAAAGCGGAGCGCTGCACAGCGCCGATATTCCCGGGGCGGCAGTCAATACACGCGGCGTGGAATTTTACGTGCAAGCCACGGACAATTACGGCAACGTTGCCAACTCCAGCCGCTATCCCGTGCGCGTGTTTTGTCCCAACGGTATCAGCAAATCCACGGTGCAACCCCAGGGCAGCAGCGCGAGTGAATATGGCCTGTTCTCGGTGCCGCTCGATCTCGACAACAAATCGCCGCAAGCTTTTTTGGACAACATTCCGGCGTTGAGTGCAGCAGATCCGTCCAAGTATCGTTGGTACGGTTTTGACCGTGCCAGTGCAATGTTGCGCGAATTTCCAAATTTCAGCACGATCACGCTCTTGCCGGACATGGGCTTCGCGCTGTTGGCCAACCTCAGGAACGTGAAATTGAGAAGCGGCAGCGGCATGACCGTGCCCACGACCGCGCCTTACGCCGTGAGCCTACCGCAAGGCTGGAATCTGATCGGCAATCCATTCAACTATAACATTCCGTTGGACAGCGTACGCACCTCCGCCGGCACGTTTGAGCTGTGGAGTTTCGAGGGCGATTGGCAAATCAACACGCAGGGCTTGGAGCCGTGGGGCGGCTATGCCCTGTGGCTGAGCCAGCCGGCGACATTGACGATTCGGCCCGGGCTTGCCGGGTTGAACGGCTCGGCTTCGTTTTACAATGTGGCGCACAACACGCCCGAAAACTGGCTGATCCAAATCACCGCGGACAATGGCCGCAGCGCGAGCCGCTGCAATTTTGTCGGCCAGCACGAGGCCGCAACCGCGGGCGTTGATGCACTGGATTTGCATCGGCCCTTCGCGCTGGCGGAACAAGTGACCCTATCCTTTGAGAGTACAGATTCGCGCGAACCTCTGCAGGCCGATGTGCGGCCGCCTTCGCCAACAGGGCACGTTTGGCAGTTCAGCGTACAGGCGCACCCGGGCGAGGAAGTCTTCACTTTATCGTTTGCCGGCATTGCCACGTTGCCATTGACGCATGAAGTATTCTTGCTCGACGTCGCCGCACCGACGGCCTTCGATCTGCGGCGACATGCCAAACTCGAATTTGTAGCGAAAAATTCGGGATCGCGGCGGTTCACGCTGCTGGTGGGTCCTGCAGATTTTGTGCAGGCGCAGCAGGCCGAGGCGGGCATTCGTCCCACGGATTACTCACTGCTGCAGAACTTTCCCAATCCCTTCAATCCCATAACGCAGATTTTTTACGCGCTACCGCAAGACGGGCATGTGCAGTTGGCGATTTATGACCTGCGCGGGCAGCGGGTCGCATTGCTGGTGGACGAGCGCCAGCCGGCTGGCCAGCACAGCGCGGTGTGGCAGGCACAGGAACAGAGCTCGGGAGTTTATTTCATCAAGCTGCAGACCGGAGGGCTTGTGCAGGTACGCAAGGCGGTGTTGATGAAGTGAGGCTGGGTGCTGGATACTGGATTTTTCCGCCTCTGCGTGCGGCGGCTCTAAGGCAATGCCCGTAGCAGACGCGCTTTCGCGCTATATCCCGCCAGCAGCCGTCGTCGACCAGGTTAGATAAAGCATAAAATACAACGACCCTGTTTGTGAAATTACAGTATTCGGCCGTGTAATGGCTGTTGAGGCTTCTAAAGTTGATTACACGGCGGGGAAGAGGCGGTCAAAAGCTTTCCGATGCCACTCACCCGCCGGGTAAAGCCGGGTAATGGCTTTCTCACGCCATGATACGGCGATGCAGTCGCGTTTGGATGCCTTCTCCCGCCATTCCCCGGCGGGGAAATCTGTTTTGCGGGCAATTATGCGCCATTCCCCCGTGTGGTAAAGCGCCGTGAAAGCTCTTATCCACCATTACTCGCCGTCGTATCCGCGATTGGGAAGGTTTACCCGTCATTACACGGCCGTGTAACGCGCCTTGAAAGCTGCCAACCGCCATTACCCGGCTGAGGATGCTCTTGTTCAAGCCAACTTAACGCTGTGAAATAGCTTGACAATGTTAAGTTAAAATCGCGCCCTCTCAATTTGTCATGCTGTAAGCATCTTCCCATGGGGCTTGCACACAAACCTAGGGAAGATGCTTACAGCATGACAAAGACTAGAGGTTTTTTTAGCCAACTTAACATTGTCAAAACAGTTTTATCATTTAATTGTTTTGCCCTAAATAGTTTTGCCTTTCATTCTAGACCTGAATAGTAATCTCGAAGCTTCGATTGCGGCTCATCCACGCCGGTGAAAATAGCATGTTCGATGATGGATATTTTCGCTGGAATTGCGTATCATGCAAGCGTGGTCAGGCAGCAGCCAGACTGTGTGAAAACGTGAGAATGCCGTACCCTGACCTTGTCGAAGGGTGCTAAGTTCAGGAATCCGGCTTCGACAAGCTCAGCCGGCGTTGAAACCAAGCGTGGTCAGTCTGAGCCATGCGATATGACGGCCGGGGCAGCATGCTGCCAGCGTTTTGCACGGTGACAGGGCAGAAGTTATCTGTGCAGTTGCTTCTCCCCCGCCGAGTTGTGAGTACAAGGAGCAACCCATGCGCCCAGAACGAATGCATTCGTGCCACCCGCGCAGTCTCCACGGAATTCTCGCCGTTTTGTTTGTCATTTGGTGTCTCGTCCCCTCCAAGATCGCTGCGCAAAACTTTTGGCAAGCCACAGACGGACCATATGGCGGAGGAATCGTCGAGGCCCTAGCCGTCAGTCCAAGTAACGACTACCTCTTCGCCAGCATCCGCTTCGAGGGGCTTTTCCGCTCCACGGATAAAGGCGAGAGCTGGACAGCGCTGGATTTCAGCACAACGAATAGCCTCGTCACCGCAATCACCACCGACCAGCGCGGGCGTGTGTTCCTTGGGGCCGGCGGTGTTTTCATCTCCACAGACAACGGCGATACTTGGAGCGCTTTGGGTACGGGACTGCCGCCGAACTCGGTGCTCGCGCTTGCTCTCAATTCGAGCGGGCATATGTTTGCGAGCGTGAACACGCAAGGTATCTTTCGCTTGACCGAAAGCGGCGGAAGCTGGACTGCCGTCAACAACGGCTTGACCTCCAGCTCTGTGCGGGTGCAGTTGATTGACGCCGGCGACCACATTTTTGCCGGCACTGCTGCCGAGGGCATGTTCCGGTCGAGGGACAACGGCAACAGTTGGACCCAAATCAATGCCGGGCTGGCGCACCTGAGCGTGTCTGCGATAGCAGCCGAGCCCAGTGGCGTGCTGTTCGCAGGTACTTTTGGAGGTGGCGTCTTTCGGTCCATAGACGACGGCGATAATTGGGTGCCGGCCAGTACTGGTTTGCTCAATCAAGTGGTGAATACCCTCGCTCTCAATGCCAGTGGGGAGATTTTTGCGGGAACACCTGGCGGCGTTTTCCGGTCAACAGATAGCGCCAACAGTTGGACGCCGGCCAGTAACGGTCTGCTGAACCCGCGCGTGCGCGCCCTGGTGCTCAACTCCAGCCAACAGATATTCGCCGGAACCGAAGATAGCGGTGTCTTTCGCTCCCAAGATAACGCTGCGAGCTGGAGAAGCGCCAACTATGGCATGGTACCGAGCCCGAGTTCCGCATTTGCCATTGACCCGGATGGGCAGATTTTTTCGGGCGCCTACGGCGCGGGAGTGTTTCTCACCTCGAATAGTGGCGCATCCTGGCTGCCCTTCTCCAATGGCCTGACCAATGCTTATGTCAGAACGCTTCTTCTGAATGCACAAGGCGATCTTTTTGCAGGCACCGGGGGATTCAGCGGCGGAGGTGCAATCTTTCGCTCCCGGAACGGCGGCTCGTGGGAACTTGCCAGTGCCGGTTTGCAAGATGTGGTGATAGCACTCGCTCTTCATCCGCTCACGCACGATCTGTTTGCGGGTACGCGCTCGAATGGTGTCTTTCGATCCAGAGACGGAGAGAATTGGGTACCCGTGAATTCTGGCTTGACGAATCTTGCGGCATGGTCGCTCGCCATTCGTGCCGACGGATTAATTGTCGCCGGCACGTTTGGCAGTGGAGTCTTCCTCTCTCGCGACAATGGCGAGAGTTGGTCGCCGAGCAACACCGGCCTGACCTATCCACAAATCTCCTGTTTGGAGATCAATCCCAGCGGGTATCTGCTCGCCGGCACGGCAGGCGGCGGCATCTTTCGCTCTGGAGACAGCGGAGAAACTTGGTGGCCGCTGGGTTCGAGCTTGTATCCCGTCATTTCTGCGCTTCTGGCCATTTCACGCACGCACATTTTGGCGGGCACTGGCGGCTTTGATCAGAGGATTTTTCTTTCCACGGACAATGGGGAGAGTTGGACCGATGTCAGTAGCGGTTTGAACAAAAGATTCGTGAACACGCTGGTTCATGCGCCGGATGGCCATATTATCGCCGGAACCAGTGGCGGAGTCTTTCTTAGCGTACCGGTAATAAGTGCCGTGACTGAACGCGGCGCCGGCATGCCGGGATCGTTCTCATTGGCGCAGAACCATCCCAACCCCTGCAATCCCTCCACCACAATTCGCTACACGCTCGCCAAGCCGGCACAGGTTGAATTGAAAATTTATAATCTCACCGGCCAGGAAGTGGCCACGCTGGTGCACGCCAGCAAAGCGGCAGGTGCCTATGAAGTGGAGTGGCATCCTGCCGACAACTTGCCGAGCGGCTTGTACGTGTATCTTTTGCGGGCCGGCAGTTTTACAAGCAGCAGGAAACTGCTCTTGATCAAATAGGCTGGAGTGCAATGCTGCAGCATTGCGAATCCTCACCCTCTCCCCCAATCCTCAAAAACAGCGATACATTTGCAAAAAGCGCTGTCTACTCTTATGGTGATTGAAACCGCACTCTTTTCTGAAGGTCTCTGAGTCATTTTTTAACCACGGATTACACGAATGATGTGGATTTTCACGGATATAGCTAGAATCCGTGAAATTCCCATCAATCCGTGTTCATTAATTGCTGTTCTTCTACACATTTGTAAATGTCCGTGGTTGCCGCATCAGATTTTCAGCACATGAAAACAATGAGTTGGGAGATGCAATTTTGTGAGTTTCGCATGGCACATTTATTGCAATGCTATGTTTAGGAGCCAGTGAGAATTTCTCATATACCTCTATTAAAAAGGAGTGTGCAGCTATGTTGCGCAGATTGTCGACCGCCGCCGTTCTGTTAGTGTTGGTGTATTTTGCCGCCGGTTGCGCCGGACAATCAAGAAGCCTCATTCGCACGAAAAGTGTTTCGAACCTGGAAGGCGAGAAAATTGTCCAGCTGACGCTTACCACCGGCGAGGTTGTGCGGTTCAACAGTAGTGGCGGGCATTATTATGATGAACACCGGGGTGATACGAAGGTCATTGCCGGAAGGAGCGAGGCCGGAAAGCTGATCGCGATTCCCGTCATCCAAGTGCAGGAAGCGCTGGTCGAGAGAATCGTGGACGAAGAGGCGCACGTGGACGTGTTTCCCGCGCTCATCATTACGGGATTGGCGGTTGCCGTTATCGCCAACGGCCAACAGAAATGAGCCCGCTAAATTTGCCAGCGCGAGGAACGGAGTTTGAATAAGTTTCAAATACCTCAAACCGCGAATGATCGCTAATACACGCGAATTTGGAGATGGGCGCATATTTGCGCTTATTCGCGGTTTCTGAGGCTGAGAATCTTTGCACGTTATTGCGCCACGGCGTCGCTTTCATAAACCCGCTTGGCTTCCCACTTCCCAGTAAAGGACTTCCCTCCCTCCTGCCCTTGAAACAGGCTGAGCATTTTGTCCCCGGTGATGCGCACTTCGTGCTGATACTCCACTTGCAGGCCGCGGCTGGTTTCGAAGCCGAGATTGAAATAAAGCACCTCCTCGGCGAGGCGCACGTCGCGAAGTTTTTGTTTGTGCATCTCACCCAGGGCGTCGTCCATCACGCCGGCCAGGCGGCCATTTTTCAGCACCAACTGCAGCGTCCAGGTTTGCAGAGGATCGAGGCGGTTTTCGCGCATACCCTGGCCGCTCCATTTTCCCACCCATTTTTCGAGCGTTTGCAAGTCGGCTTGCTGGCGCGTGCCGCCGCAGCCGGCAAGAAGCATCAGCAGCAGAATGCAGGCGAGTTTTTTCATAAGCTTGTCTCAGAAAATTCGTTTGTTCGAAAAGACAATTTGCTGACATAGCTTATTACCTGCAATCACCACCGATTGCGTGCGGGCGCTAACAATTCTACTGGATCAAACCACAACTCATTGTCCTTCAGTCATTCTCCTAGCGCTTGCTCCGTTTCCACCCTCGCCGGTCTTAGGCCGTGAGAGTAAACGTTCTGGTGCAGATCTGCACGATTATGACGGACAATCGTACCCATCCACGCTCAGTGTGAATGAGCGTGGCCCGTAGCATGTTGCCAGGCGTGAAGAACGTGGTGGATGATTTCGTCCGTGCCCCGGGAATTTTTGATCTGCGCGAAAACGAATGGGCCCTGGCCACGCATCTTCTTGGAGTCGCGTTCCATCACCGACAAATCAGCCTCCACCGCCCCCGCCAAGTCGGTTTTGTTGATGACCAGCAAATCTGATTGTGTGATACCAGGACCGCCCTTCCTTGGAATTTTGTCGCCGCCGGCCACGTCGATGACGTAAATCGTGTAGTCCGCCAGCTCCCGGCTGAAATGCGCCGCCAGGTTGTCTCCCCCGGATTCGATCAGCAGAATGTCGGGATCGAACTTGGCGTGCAGCTCCTCCAACGCGAGAAGATTGGCCGTAATGTCTTCGCGGATGGCGGCGTGCGGACAACCGCCGGTTTCGATGGCGCAGATCTTCTCCGCTTCCAACGCGCCGTGGCGGATGAGAAACTCGGCGTCTTCCTGGGTGAAGATATCGTTCGTCACTGCCGCCAGCCGGTAGCGCCCGCGCAGGTGCTGGCACAATGCGAGCAGCAGCGCGGTTTTGCCGCTGCCCACCGGCCCGCCCACGCCGACCGTAAACGCGCGCTTGCCGAAATTCCGGTGCGCGTGCAGCAGGTCCCGCTCGTGAAAATGGCCGGGGTGCGCCAGTTCTTCGTGCTGGTGAGAATGAGGTCCGTGGCCCATAAAAATTCTCGTCCGTGTTAAGTTCGCGTATTTGCACAAAAAGCCTCTAGTCTTTGTCATGCTGTAAGCATCTTCCCATGAGGCTTGCACACAAACCTAGGGAAGATCCCGAAGTTTCGGGATGACAGACTGAGATAGCGCGCGTTTAACTTAACATAGTCAAGATAGCTGCGCTTAATCTATCTATTGGAAAAACTGTTTACCGCAGGCGCCTTACGTTTGAAACAATCGTGAATAAAGCCGGTCGTGTGTCGCCTGCAGCAAATCCCAAAGCGGCGCGGTCTGGGCAATGTCCTGGAGCTGGGCGCTGCCTAAGCGCTGCACAACCGCTTCCGCGTGTGCCATCAGCCGGCCTTGCAAGGCCTGGCTCTCTAACGTTCCGATGATTCCCAACCGCACGGCGCTCGACAGCAGCCCGCGCAACTGGAGGAATAGGAACGCGCGCGTTGCCATCTCGCGCGAGATGCCCGCTCTGCTGGTGAGCGCCCCGAATATCGGCGCAAAATGACCCCGCTCCGGCGCCGGTGAGGAGAGCGCTGCGAAACTTCGCGCCGCACCAGAAAGGATCCTTTCGGACACGGCCCAAAATGCCTTTCCCTGCGCGCGACTCGCGCGGTTGGCGACATGGTTGTTGAGGAACGCATCGCAGAGCCGATCGAGCTCGCTCAGCCGCTGAGGTTGCTCGTGGGCTGCGCGGAGGAAGGGCAGCCCACCGTGGCCGGCTTGCGTCAGGCTGGCTTCGATGAAACTCGCCAAACCAATGTTTCCGGTTACCTCGCCGGCTTGCCACACGGCTTCCAATCCACCCGAATGCGCGAATGCGCCGAGGGGGAAGGCCGAGTCGAGCAATTGCCAGAGCAGCCAGTCGGAAGTATTCAAAGTTACCTCAAAACAAGAAATACCGTTGCGCCAGCGGCAGCTGCTTGGCCGGCTCGCAGGCCAGCACTTCGCCGTCAGCGGTCACCTTGTACGTTTCGGGATCAACTGTGATCTCAGGAGTGGCGTCATTCCATTTCATGTCGCGCTTGCCGAGTCTCCGGCAGCCGCGCACCGGCACAATGCGCTTTTCCAAACCATATTTCTGAGCGACGCCATTCTCAACACAGGCTTGACTGACAAACGCCACCGAGGTTGGGCCAACGGCGTGTCCATACGCGCCGAACATGGGCCGCATGAACACCGGCTGCGGCGTGGGAATCGAGGCATTGGGGTCTCCCATTTGCGCCCAGGCAATGAAGCCGCCTTTGATCACCAGTTCCGGCTTGGCGCCGAAGAAAGCCGGCTTCCACAGTACCAAATCCGCCAGCTTGCCGGCCTCCACCGAACCGATGAGATGCGCCATGCCATGGGCGAGAGCCGGGTTGATGGTGTACTTGCTGAGGTACCGCTTGATGCGCACATTGTCGTTGGCGCCGTTCTCCTGTGGCAGGCGGCCGCGTTGCTCGCGCATTTTGTGTGCGGTCTGCCACGTGCGCGTGATCACTTCGCCGACGCGGCCCATCGCTTGCGAATCGCTGCTCATCATGCTGATCGCGCCGAGATCGTGCAGGATATCTTCCGCGGCAATGGTCTCGCCCCGAATGCGGCTTTCGGCAAACGCGACGTCTTCCGGCAGGCCCGGATCGAGGTGATGGCAGACCATGAGCATATCGAGATGCTCGTCGAGGGTGTTGGCGGTGTAGGGCCGGGTCGGGTTCGTCGAACTGGGTAATACGTTTGGCTCGCCGCAGATGCGAATGATGTCGGGCGCGTGTCCGCCGCCGGCGCCTTCCGAGTGATAGGTATGAATCGTGCGGCCTTTGAACGCCGCAATGCTGGCCTCGACAAAACCGGATTCGTTGAGCGTGTCGGTGTGAATGGTGACTTGCACATCGTGTTCTTCGGCCACTTGCAGGCAGCAGTCGATGGCCGCCGGCGTTGTGCCCCAATCTTCATGGAGCTTCAAACCGACGGCGCCGGCAATGATCTGTTCCGGCAGGCCTTCAGGCGCGGCGCTATTGCCCTTGCCGGTGAACCCGAAATTCATCGGAAACGCCTCGGTGGCCTGCAGCATCAGGCGGATGTTGTTCGCACCGGGCGTGCAAGTGGTCGCGGCCGTGCCGGTGGCCGGGCCGGTGCCGCCGCCGACGAACGTGGTCATGCCGCTGGCCAGCGCTTCGAAAACTTGCTGCGGTGAGATGAAGTGAATATGCGTGTCCACTCCGCCGGCGGTGAGGATCAGCCCTTCGCCGGCGATGACTTCTGTGGTGACGCCGATGATCATGCCCGGCGTGACGCCGTGCATCACCTCGGGGTTGCCGGCTTTGCCGATGCCGGCGATGAAACCATGCTTGATGCCGAGGTCGGCCTTGTAGATCCCGGTATAGTCCACGATCAGCGCATTGGTGATGACGCAGTCCAGCGCCTCGGCGTCGCCGATGCCGGCGGCCTGGCCCATGCCATCGCGCAATACTTTGCCGCCGCCGAATTTGCATTCCTCGCCGTACACCGCAAAGTCGCGCTCGACTTCGAGAATGAGATCAGTGTCGCCTAATCTGAGTCTATCACCCGTGGTCGGGCCAAACATCTCTGCATAAGTGGATCGTTTCATCCGGTGCGGCATGGTCAACCCTCCTGTTCCTGATGCGCAAAGTTTTGCGCCGCGATCTGTGCCATGGCCTGGCTCAAACCTTCGCGGCTGACCGGACCGCCGGCCAGATTATTGCCGCCGCGAATGACACGGAGGCCGGCAATGTCCACGAGCGTGACCGTTTTGGTCTCTCCCGGTTCAAAGCGGACGGCCGTGCCGGCAGGGATGTCGAGACGCTTGCCATAAGCCTTGATGCGGTCGAACTGCAACGAAGCATTGGTCTCAATAAAGTGATAATGGCTGCCGACTTGAATGGGCCGGTCGCCCAGATTCGTGACTGCCAACGTGACCGTGTCGCGGCCGGCATTGAGCACCAGCTCACCTTCTGCAACAATGACGGCTCCCGGCTCCGTTTCAACCGCAAGGCGTTGGCGGGTATCGGCGGGTTGAAATACGGAGAGATCCGGCACCGGCAGGAAACTGCCGTACAGGGCTAAACTGAGGTTGCCGCTCTCGGCGGCGATGGGATGGTGGACGGTAACGAGCTTGGTGCCGTCGGGGAAGGTACCCTCCACTTGCACTTCCGTGATCATCTCGGGCACGCCGGGCAACACTTGGTTGCGGCCGAGGAATTGCCGGCCGAGATCCATCAACTCAGCCACGCTCTTGCCGTCACGGACGAGCTCCAGAATCTGCGTTGCGATCAAGGCTACCGCTTCCGGATGGTTGAGTCGCTGTCCGCGCGCCAGCCTTTTCTGCGCGAGAAAGCCGGCGTTGTGCAACATCAGTTTTTCAATCTCACGCGGGGAGAGATGCATCGCCTCACCATTTCCTTTCCCATGGGTCCCCATCCAAGAACGCGCTCATGAATGAGATGTGCCGATGAATGAACCGGCCTACTTCTTCAGTACCCACTCCGGCTGCACGCAGCAAGGCGCCATTTCGAATCGGGCTGGCGGCGCACAGAAACGAACCGTTCCGCCTCACCGGCTCTGCGGCGATCTCTTGCAGCAGGCGTTCAGCAGTGGCGCGAAACGGCTCACCGATAAATACCACCAGCGCGAGGCAGTCGAATCGTCCCATGCGATGCGCGCTCGCCAACAAGCCATCGGCCGGATCCAGCAACAAGGCCTCGGCCAGCACGTGGTCGTTGCCACAAAAAATGTCGATGCGACTGCGGTAGCGCGTGAAGGCCCAGCGCTCGCCGCGCGCGAAGCGTCCACTGCTGAGCCAGTCCACAAGTAAGAGCCCGGCGCCCGATTGCAGCCTAAACTCTTGGCGTTGCTCGTATGCGGCTCCGGCAAAACACTGCACGTGATTCGGCGCGACGATGAGCACCGCGTCGCGGTCAAGGGAAGCATGCAGATCGAACCGGCTCACGCGCCCGTCAGGGCTTCGGTAAACCTTCGTCGAGCTTTGCGTGCCAATGTAGGCGCGCGTTCCTGCGCCGGCGTGAATCTCCAAGCTGACCTCGTCGCCCGCGACCAGACCACCGCCGAAGTGGCTCGTGCATACCCACGCGCCCATGCCGCGCGGGCGCGGGACGAGCAATTGCAAAGGGCTACTGGCCTGTGCGCGCGTAACCGCCGTTTGTCCGGCGCTACAATAAAATTTTAGGAGTCCACATGATTTCACTTTATTATCTAATTAATATTGAGACAATTTATTAAAAAATTATTACAAAGCAAGTTGAATTTGAACATCTCGCTACAAAAATAAAAAAGCCGCCTCCGTTTAGGAGGCGGCTTTTGCGGGAGAAAGTGATCTCAGTTGAAGGTATATCTCAAGCTGAACTGCAGCCGGAAAACATCAAAGCGATCGGCATTATATTGGTAGGTGGTGGAAATCAGCTGATCGTTGATGTTTCTCAATCTGTAAAGCGCCCGGCCCTGCGCATCGGCGCCGCGAGCAGTCAGGGGCTGTGTCGTGGTCAGGCGCTGGCTTACGCCCCAATTCTTGTTGAGCAGATTGCCAAAATTCAGAAAATCTACTCTGAACTGCAAAGAATTGCGCTTTTGCAGAACGTTGCCAAACAAATCCTGCGAAATGCTGAAGTCAGCGCGGTAAACCATGGGCAGGGAAAGGCCACCGCGCTCGGCGTACTTGCCGCGGTTGTTCTTCAAATAGGGATCTTGCTGGATGAAAGCCTCCCAGGCGGCTTCTTGTTCTGCGACGGTGAATGTTCTGCCGGACGCAGTAAATTGCTCAAAATTCATTTCCGAAGCGTCGCGAGGAATATAAATCAAATCATTGCTGGTGCCGCCGTCGCCGTTCAGGTCGCCGCTAAAGGTGTAGCTGGCGGTGCGGGAATTAAATACAAAGGGGTCGGCGGGAAAGTTGCGGGCGCCTTCCCAGAACAACGAAACCGTGGTAGCACCAAACTTGAAGTATTCCTTGCGGTAGGAGGCCGCTGCAAATACTCTGTGCCCCGGAGAATTGCTGGAGAATCCCACGCCCGGGTTGTTGCCATCGCCGGCATGTTGATTATTGTTCCAGGAGCCAAAAGCAATGGAGCCGGGGTCGACTGTGTTCTTGCTTATGCCATAGCTGTAGGCTGCTTTCACATAGAAGCCGTTAGTGAAAGGCCTTTCCAGCGCGGCAGCGATATTCCAGGAATAGCCCTCACTCTGGTTCTTCAAAACGATCGCACTGGTAATATTGTTGTTGATCCGGTTCGGATTCGGGTCGCCGGCAATTGTGGTCCATCTTGGACGGTTATCGACGCCAACGAAGTTCGAATTGGCTGGAGCCTGGTTGGCATTGATGTAATAGACGCCGTTAACGTCCTTGCCGTAAATAAACTCGGCGGTTCCGACCAGTCCCCACCAGGGCAACTGCTTGTCGACGGCAAGGTTGCTTCGCCACAACTGGGGAAACTTGTAATTGGGATCGGTAAAGGCCAGTCCATAACTGGAAGCCGGGGCGCCGGTGACATTGGCTGGCTTGTAATGATCGGGGTCGGGATTGAACGGTCTTGCGGTCGTGTTTTCCACTTGTTCAAAACCGGTCAGAATCCCATTTTCACCGATCTGATTTGAAATCCACACATACGCCGGGCGGCCGGTAAAAATGCCTGTTCCGCCCCGAATCTGAGTGGTGCGGTCGCCGGTGACATCCCAATTGAAACCAACTCTTGGCGACCAGAGAATATTCGGATCCGGGAGTTTATCCGTGGAATATTTAACGGTCGCGCCGTTCTCATCCATGAAGTTGAGATTATCGACCTCCGCGTTCTTGAAGCCGGTATCGCCAAAGAATGGGACGTCGAGTCTCAGACCCAAGCTCAACCGCAATTTACTGTTGGCTTGCCACTCATCCTGGCCATAGATACCAGTATAGAATACTTCGAGCGGCTGTATCGGTTTCTCCTGGCCGGGTATATTTGACCAGCGCACCTGAAAGCGGCGCAAGGTCACCGGTGAGACTGTTCTGTTGGGATTGGCGATATAATCGTTGGCATCGGTGTAGAAGTCAGCCAAAGAATTATACACGTATGCGCTTTGCGCGCCGGGGAAGAACACGTTCTCGGATTCATATCGTTCCGCGCTCACGCCGAAAGTGAGGTTATGATCGGCGCGGTACATGGTGAAGTTATTCTGCAACTGGAAGCTCTTGTAGCGCAATTCATTGTTCGGCGTGAACGGCTCAAAACCAAACGTCGTATAGGTGGAGCCGTCTTTGAGAATATCGGCCATGGGGAAAAAAGAGCCCACGAAGTCGCGGCTCTCGTCGCTGTGGCTATAACCAATGAGCAGATTATTCGCCATATTGGAGCCAACGATCGAGTTCCACTCACCGACGATGGAGCGAATATTCTCCAGAATAATGTAATTCGAATTCTGGAAATTCAGGGCATTGTTGTTGGTTCTGCGGTTGCCAAAGCCCAGGGAGGAAGAGTTCGACACCAATTGGTCCGTATTCGAATCGAGATGGTTGTAACGCAAGCTCAGTTTGTTCTTGCTGTTTAGGTTATAATCCAGCTTCGCGATGATTCTCGTCGCAGGAGTTTTGAAGTCATAGCCCTGATAGCCACCGCTTTGGTAGCCGAAATTTGAGCTCAAAAAAGTGCCGAGCTCGTTCAGCTCGGAGGCCAGCACCCTGGTCTTGGTGCCGGTCACGGGCTCGGTACCGGAATTGGCGGTGTAATCGGTTCCCGGCAGGGTGACTTCGTCGTTTTCAAAACTGCCAAAGAAAAACAATTTGTTCTTGATAACTGGCCCACCCAGGCGCAGCCCGATTTGGCTGTAGTCGAACTTGCCCGGAACATATTTCAGATCTTTGGCCTCTTCGCCAACCAGGCTTTCATTGCGGAATTGATAGTAGGCGGAGCCGGAAATCTCATTGGTGCCGCTTTTGGTGACGGTGTTGATGCCTGCACCAACGAAATTGCCCTGGCGCACGTCATAGGGAGCGACGTTGACCTGTATCTGCTCGATCGCGTCGAGAGATATCGGCGCCACACCGGTTCTTTCGCCGGGGCTGCCGGCCAAACCAAAGGAGTTGTTGAAATAGGACCCATCTACAGTGATGTTGTTCAAGCGATTATCTTGCCCAGCAAAAGAGCTGCCGCTGGCCTGCGGAGTCAAGCGGGTAAAGTCATTGATGTTCCGGGAAATGGTCGGAAGCGATTGCAGGGCCAGGCTGCTAACGGAAGTTGCGGCGCCGGTACGTGACGCGCTCAAGATCGCATCCTGCTCCGCGGTGACGGTAACTTCCGCGGCCTGCAGAGCTTCCTCTGCCAATCGGAAAACCAGGCGGCGATCTTCGCCCAGGCCGAGAGAAACATCGCTCAACTGTTGTCTCTGGTAGCCGATAAATGTCACGGTCACGGTGTAAGGGCCACCCACGCGCAGACCGGGAATATTGAACCGGCCATCTGTGCGTGCGGCGGCGCCATAGTTGGTGCCCGAGGGTTGATGAACAACGGTCACATTGGCGCCGGGCAAAGGTTTGCCGCTTTGATCAACCACGACGCCGTTCAATGCCGCCGTAGTCACACCTTGCGCCCACGCCGAGCTGGTTAGGCCAAAGGCCATCAGCACGGCAAGCAACGCGCCGCCCAAAACCGCGAGGCAGTTCGGTCTGAAGACTGATCGTAGGTTGTGTTGCATCCTAAACCCTCCGTGAGTTTGGTTAAGGGAATAACTGGGATTGTCAATGGACAAAGCCGAGGGGGAGCCGGAAAACCTTCGAAACAATCGGTGTTCGTTTAGGCAAAGATTTCACTTCTCCTGGCAGAGTGATCAGCACAGCAATCTTATGAACGGCATGTTAAAGCAACATTACCAGCGCTTGAGCATTTCATGAACATGGCAATGTAATTTTGACTCGGGAAGGGAAAAAAAAGCGTCCCGCAGAACGTCCTGGACGCCGAAGAGAATTGTGGCGGAAGTGCTTTTAAAAAGAATGAATGCGCAATGCATCAGCATTTGCCCGTTTTTTCCTTCCTCAAACACGGCGAAATATGTACAAATTCCCGGGAAAAGGCAAACACTTTTTTATTTAGAAGAGCGGGCTTTTCGGCAAATGCTGCATCAAAAACAAACATGCCGGTTCGATTTTTTTGTATTTCTCCACCGCATTATCGCAAGAGCAGCATTTTTCTTTGCCAGCGCGGAAAAACGCAACATCGTGGTTTCTTGCGCGTTGGCCGCCGC
Source organism: bacterium (assembly GCA_044869275.1). Taxonomy (GTDB): domain Bacteria; phylum Zhuqueibacterota; class Zhuqueibacteria; order Zhuqueibacterales; family Zhuqueibacteraceae; genus JBIOXB01. The sequence continues at coordinate 86 of JBIOXB010000236.1, read as the reverse complement.
CATCGGCAAGATTGCCAGCAAGCCGAGAATGACAACCGGTTTCATGCTCCATCTCCATCTGCGAACAGCCAATATTATTAAATTCG
>JBIOXB010000235.1:0-21303 GCA_044869275.1 bacterium | reverse complement strand
GTTCAAAAGGTGTTTAATGGCATGAACAAATTTACGCAAACCACAAGGGCCTTTTCAATTACTATCAGCAAAAACCGCAAGAAAGTTCAATAAAATCGCGGTTAAAACGCCAAGTCAGAAAGTTGAGATAATAAGGAAGGGATGATGGCGATACGCGTGGCTCGCGCTTTGGAGCACCCTGCCAACGAACCGATCAAACTCACTGATGCCGCCGGCCATGTCACGGAAGTGCCGGTAATGGATAACGCCGGCGTGACGGGATTGTACACGAGCAGTGAAGGCCTCACCGGCACAGAGGTTTGGGGCAAGCGCGCGGCGTGGGTGATGCTCGCCGGCCTGGTCGAGGGCGACACCGTGACGCTCGCGATCTTCGATCACCCCCGCAACCCCGGTTATCCGAGTTACTGGCATGCGCGCGGCTACGGTTTATTTGCGGCAAACCCCCTCGGTCAGAAAGTGTTTAGCGAAGGAAAAGAAGAGCTCAATTTCGCTCTCGAGCCGAGAGTCTCGACTACTTTTCGCTATCGCGTACTAATCCTGTCGAGCGCTCATACGCCTGAGCGAATGGCGGAGAAGTATCGCGAGTTTATTTCAGAGGGACAATGAATATTATGAGTGAAATCTTTGCGGAAAAGCATGCCGAATGGTTAGCGATTTTCCAAAAGCAGTTTCTTCGTGGCAGTTCCATTTCCGTGGGAGAAAGTTGTTTTTTCTTAGAGAGATTTGACTTGTAACTGACTACAACGGATTTTCATCCCGAAGGGTCGGGATGAAAACCGTTGCCCTGCGGACGGCTCCAACTGATAGATTAAGTCCAACGGATAAAACGCTTAGTCTTTTCATCAGTTGGTGTTAATCTATCCGTTGGCGATAAAAAGTTGGAATTTTATTCCGAGTTTGAAAAGCTAATCGCCTACGGAATAGATTGTTTCCCGTGATCTTTTTTGCTTTTTATCTCTAACGGCGGAAGGGCAACGTGCGATGGAAAAGCAGAAATTGTTGCAAAAGGCCGTCTTCCTTTTGACATGCATTGGTATGCTGCTGCCGGGTTACGCCATTCATACGCCGAAAGATGAGTCCCCGCAAGAGAACGGCAAAACTCCGCTCGAAAATTTTCAGGACATGAAGTTCGGACTGTTCATCCATTGGGGCATCTACGCCGTTGCAGCAGGCGAATGGCAAGGAGAATATGTGCGCGGCATCGGCGAGTGGATCATGCATCGCAAGCGCATTCCGGTGCCGGAGTACGAAAAACTCGCGCAGCAATTCAATCCGGTAAAATTCAATGCCGAGGAATGGGTTCAGCTCGCGCGAGACGCCGGTATGAAGTACATGGTCATCACCGCGAAGCATCACGACGGCTTTGCCATGTACGATTCCAAGGTTTCGGATTACGACATCATCGACCGCACGCCCTTCCAGCGCGATCCCATGAAAGAGCTGGCCGCGGCCAACGCCAAACGCGGCCTCAAATTTGGGTTCTATTATTCGCAAGCGCAGGATTGGCACGAGCCGTATGCCGCCGGAAACACCTGGGATTTTCCGGAAGCAAGAGACCCCAATCCGTATGTGGAGGGGAAAGCCCTGCCGCAGGTGGAAGAACTTCTCCGCCAGTACGGCGATCTCGCGCTGATCTGGTTCGACACGCCCAGATTACTCACCCAAGAACAGGCGCTTGCGCTTAAACAAAAAGTGAAGGAGTTGCAGCCGCGCTGTCTGGTGAACAATCGCATTGGCTATAATTTGGGCGATTACTATCAAACCGGCGACAACGCGATTCCAACGATGGTGTACGATTGGAAGCCCTGGGAAATTCCCGCCACGCTGAACGATACTTGGGGTTACAAAAAGAATGATGAGAACTGGAAAGATCCGCACGATCTGATCTACAAACTCACTGACATCGTGAGCAAGGGCGGCAATTATTTGCTGAATGTCGGCCCGACCGCCGCCGGCGTTATTCCGGAGGAAAGCCAGAAGATTCTGCGCACCCTCGGCAAATGGATGAAAGTGAATGGCGAAGCGATTTACGCTACCCAGCACACGCCGTTGTTCTACCCCGACCTCACTTGGAAATGCACGGCCAAGCCCGGGAAGCTGTATTTTCACATAGTAAACTGGCCGGGCACACGGCTCGAAATCGCGGGACTCGAGAGCAAGGTGAAGAGCGCGTACTTTCTTGCCAACAAACAAAAAGTGAGGTTCGAGCAGCAAGGCAACAAGCTCGTTTTCAAGCTGCCCGCACGGCCGCTCGACCCCTACAATACCATCATCGCGGTTGAGATCGCAGACGAAAAGGCGAAAATCACAACGGGGTATGGCTATCGCGAGGCCCAAACCACGATCAACTTGTATGCCCTGGATGCCCGGATGCGTGGTGAAGAGCAACGCTACGACTGGAATTCGCACAGTGTCACCGGTTTTTTCAAGGCGGACAATCCCAAGAACGAATTGTGGTGGTATCATCACGCCTTTGAGAACGGCGTCTATCAAGTTAATTTGGAATATGCCTGCGACAATGACCTTGCCGGCAGCGAGTTTTATTTTTATAACATGAAAGACGAGCAAAACAAATTCACCGGAACGATTCAGGCCACGAACGGCGAGTTCAAGCCGTTTCCTGTGATGAAAGTGAAAGTGACGGCGAATGAAGAGAATCGCTTGATTTTTGGATTGACGGACAACGATAAGTCGGCAAAGATGAAGTTCCGGCGCATCATTCTGACCAAAGTGAATGAGTCAGAAAGTGAGAATTGATGCTGCCTGTTTTCACACAGTCTGAATCTTGTTAGATTTGGGCGCAGTGGTTATGCTGAAAAGGATTCCTCCTGAATGACAGATTCTTTTTGTTTTAGCAAAATTCAACGATCGTTGGAAAGATGCTGCGGTAAGGAGATCGCGATGCAAAGCAAGCGCAAAATGATTCTACTGATTGCAGTCCCAATTTTCATGATAAGTTGGAGGTTCCCTGGCGCAGGCCTGGCGCAATCCGATATCAATTACACCTTGCCCACGCCGGAGGAAGTCAAAACTGTCTTAAGCAGAGTGAAAGATCATTTAGAACTGGTTACACCTTATCGTTTTTACCACCGCGCGACGAACGCGTTGATTACGGATTTCAGCACGCCGCAAGACGTGTATGCCGCGCGCCTGCCGGGGAAGCACGGCATTTGGAGCTACGAAATGGGCGTGACCTACGCTGGCATGATTCTGTACACGCAGGTGACGGGCGATTCGAGTTACCTGGACTACGCCGAAAAGACTTTCAAATTCATCGTCGATCATCTCGATTACATCCGCGCGGCCAATGAGAAGTTCGGGGATCAAGGTGATCGTTTTGCGCGGGTGATCCGGCCCAGCCACTTGGATCATTGCGGCGCGATGGGCGCGGCCCTGATCAAACTAAATGCGCTTCGCCCGGACAAACGCTATCGCCAAATCATTGACCTCATAGCCGATCACATCTCGAACAAACAAGTGCGCTTGAAGGATGGAACCTTGGCGCGACCCGGCGATGGCCCGTGGGAATTTACACTTTGGACCGATGATCTGTACATGAGTGTGCCGTTTCTCGCGCACATGGGCAAGCTCACCGGCAACCTCAAATACTATGATGATGCCGTCCAGCAGATTTTGAATTTCTCCAAATATCTTTTTGCCGAGCACCAGCGCCTTTTTGATCACGCCTGGTTCAGTCACGCCAAGTACGATCCTAAGTTTTTTTGGGGCCGGCAAAACGGCTGGGCGATTATGGCGATGGCAGAGCTGTTGAGCGTTCTTCCAGAAAACCATCCGGGCCGCGAGCAAGTGCTGGATATTTACCGCAGAAACGTATGCGCACTCACGGAGCTGCAAAGCCCGAATGGTTTGTGGCATCAAATCCTGGACAAGAATGAAACCTATTTGGAAACTTCCTGCAGCGCGATGTTTGCATTTGCGATCGCGCGCGGGGTGAATCGCGGCTGGATTGAAGGCATCTATGCTCCGGTGGCGCAAGCGGCATGGCGGGCCGTGGAAGGGCAAGTGCTGGAAGACGGTCAAATCGCCGGTGTCTGCCGCGGGACTTCTGTGGGTTATAACGTGGCCTATTATGCCAACCGCCCGCAGCTTCTGCACGCGTATCATGGTTATGGGCCGGTTCTGTTGGCCGGCGCGGAGCTGGTTGAGCTGACGAAGAAATTCGAAGTGAGAGGAAGAGGGGATTTGTTTCATTATTTCCCCCGGGTCGAGACACAAACACGTAGATAAGATTTCCCAACGGAAAGAAATAACGCAACGGATGAAAAAAAATAAAACAAAGTGCGGGAGGAAAAATGGGGCTTATTTATGAAAACTTGACCAGTGAATTGATCGGATGCTTCTTTGAGGTTCACAATGCACTCGGTGTTGGGTATGACGAATTTACTTATCACGAGGCTCTCAACCGACGCTTTCGCAAACGAGGCATCGAGCATCGATCAGAAGAACGAAAAGCGTTGATACATCGCGGCCGTTCAGTGCGAGAGTTTAAAGTCGATCTGATCACGTTTGATAAGATCATTTTGGAACTTAAGGCATTAGCTTCTGGTTTTATCAAACCCAATTACGTGCAAATCATTTCAGAATTGAAGCTTTGGCAGATGCACCTGGGCTTGCTGGTGAATTTCGGCTTGCAAAAAGTCGCGATCGAACGCATTCCTTTTACAGAAAAGGAGAGAATAATTCGCGAAAACTATGATTACATCATAGATTGCTTAACCGCACAAGATAGGGAAATTCTCGCTAGATTGCGCGACGCGATTCTCCATGTGTTTGAAATACATGGCTTAGGCTATAGCGATGTCACTTACCGACAAATCCTCGAGAGAGAACTTGATTTTCGAGAAATCAAGCACCAAAAGCGAACCCCCATTGAGGTGAATTATGATGGTGAAATCATCAGTGTATTCAAAATGAAGCCGCTGCTCATTGAGAATCGCATCATTTGCGACATCAAAGCTCTCCACGAAAAAATTGACTTTTACGACATCGCCAAGACGCAATCATATTTACGAGCATTAAATTTGAAAGTTGGTGTCATCATTAATTTCGGCAAGAATGATTTCGAAATTCGAGGGGTCTGTGCTTAGAAATACTATTCAAAAACTTTTTATCCGTTGTGTTGTTTCTATCCGTTGGGAAAAGGCCTTGCCGGAAAAACTTAACTCTGACCTGAAAAGAAAGGATGCTTCAAATGTCCTCACCAAATGAAATCACGCGGCGAGAGTTTCTCACGCGCAGCGCGCAAGCAGCTGCCGGCGTGGTCGCCAGCGGGGCTATGCCAGCGTCTTTTCCCGCGCCGGCCATCAGTCGCAAAATCATCGGCGCGAATGATCGCCTCAATCTGGCCATCATCGGCATTCGTGGCCGCGGCATGTACCAGGCAGAGAGTTTTGCCAAACTCGACAACGTCCATATCAAGACCCTGGTTGATGTCGACGAGAATCTCTTTGCCGAGCGGGTGGCCAGCATCGAAAAGCAGCAGGGTTACAAACCCGCAACCGCGCACGACATGCGGCGTGTTTTTGAAGACAAAGAAATCGACGCGGTGACGGTTGCCACTCCCAATCACTGGCATGCGCTGGCGACGATTTGGGCTTGCCAGGCAGGCAAGCACGTTTACGTCGAGAAGCCTTGCAGCCACAACGTGTGGGAAGGCCGCAAGATGGTCGAAGCCGCGCGAAAATATAATTGCCTGGTACAAGTCGGTTGTCAAAATCGATCACGCCAAAGCGCGATCGCAGCGATGAAATTCCTGCGTGAGGGCAAGCTCGGCAAAATCTACATGGCGCGAGGGCTTTGTTTCAAGCCACGCGGGGATATTGGCCGTTATCCCGATGGCCCACTGGCAGCAGGTGAAAGCTTCGCCATGACCCTTGATAGCAATCGCCAAGAGCCGGCGTATACCACCGCGTATTTGAAAAACGTGCATTACGATATGTGGCTCGGCCCGGCGCCGATGCGCCCGTTCAACCGCAACCGCTTTCACTACAATTGGCATTGGCACTGGGACTACGGCAACGGCGATACCGGCAATCAGGGACCGCATCAGTTCGATTTTGCGCGCTGGGGATTGAACAAAGAAGAGTATCCGGTGAAAGTGGGATCTTACGGCGGACAATTCGTGCATGATTCCTCGCAAGAGACGCCCAACACCCAGACGACGATTTTTGAATATGCGGATGGCACTATTTTCGAGTTTGCCACGCGCGGCCTGTTCACCAATGCCGAAGGCGAGTTTACCAAAGCGGAAATGTTGCTGGCAACCAACGGCAAATGGCAGGCCTCGATGAGCGGCGCCATGACCATCGGCAATCTGTTCTTCGGCAGCGAGGGCTGGATGCAAATCGATGCCGGCGGCGTTTGGCAAACGTTCTTCGGCCGGAAGAATGAGCCCGGTCCCAGCGCCGATTCCACGGATGAAGCATACGATCCCATGAATCTCGCCGGCTCCGGCGATAGCGTGCATTTCAACAACTTCATTACTGCCTTGCGCTCTGGCAAGCGAGAGGACCTCACGTGCGAGATTGAAGCGGGCCACCTTTCTAGCGCACTGCCACATCTCGCCAATATCGCTTATCGTCTCGGACGCGAGCTCAAATTCGATGGCAAACAGGAGAAATTCGTCAACGATGCGGAGGCGAATCGCATGCTCGCACGCGAGTATCGTAAACCCTATGTCGTGCCGGAGAAGGTGTGAGGACTTTTATTTGCACTTCCAACTTTCATCCATAGTGCACGCTAATGCTAAGACGTTAATCTTGTGTATTTGCACAAAAGAACAACACTGTCATTCTGTTGTAAGAATCTTCCCATGATGCAGTATCGCAGTTCATTTCGGACTTGTGCCCAGCGCTTGGGAAGATCCCGAAACCTCGGGATGACATGCCTGGTGGTGGCCTTGACAAAACGTTGTAGTACCAATAAGTGCTTCATTCGCGTTTATTAGCGTCCATTCGCGGTTTGAGAATGGGGAAAGTTGTTTTATTCTCAATCCATAGTTGGCCCGTTTAAATTGCAGAAATTATCCTTGAAAAAAAGCCTATGCCAACGCTGCAAGCGACCAAAAGTTTTTTAGACCAGCCGAAGTTTCGCGCGTTGCGGACCGAACTTTATGGTCACGAGGAAAAGGCGATCCGGCATCAGGCTGCGCGCTACCAGCGCCTCCTCGATCAATATCAACAGCACTTCGGTGACGACGACATTCAGCTCTTCAGTACACCGGGCCGCACTGAAATTGGCGGCAACCACACCGATCATAATCACGGCAGAGTGCTGGCCGCCAGCGTGAATCTGGATGCCATTGCCGCTGCTGCAAAGACGGCGGAGGATCGGATCACGCTTTACTCCGAGGGATTTTCAAATCCTTTCATTGTCGACTTGAAAGAGCTTGCACCTGATCCCAATGAAGCCGGAACCACAAATGCGCTGCTGCGCGGCATTGCCGCGCGATTCAATGAATTGGATTTGCAGCACGGCGGTTTCCATGCATGCGTCATGAGCGAGGTGGCGATCGGCTCGGGCTTGAGCTCGTCGGCCTCTTTCGAAGTTTTGATGGGAACCATTCTCAATCATTTGTACAACCAGGGCCGCATCGCGCCCGAGACTCTCGCGTTGATTGGCCAATATGCTGAGAACAATTACTTCGACAAACCCTGCGGCTTGATGGATCAGCTCACGTGCGCGGTTGGCGGCATCGTAACGATTGATTTTCTGGACGCGCTGAAACCGGTTTTCAAGAAAGTGCATTTTGATTTCGCCGCGCAAAATTACAGCGCATTGGTGGTCAATACCGGCGGCAGTCACGCCGACCTGACCGATGATTATGCCGCCATCCCGAGCGAAATGAAAATGGTGGCACGAGCCTTGGGAAAGAATGTGTGCCGGGAAATCGCTCGCAAGGATTTGTTGCACAACGTCCGTGCGCTGCGCGCCACGGCCGGCGATCGCGCGATTTTGAGAGCTTGGCATTTTCTCGAAGATGATGAACGGGTGAGGCAGCAGGTGCAGGCCTTGGAACAGGGCGATTTCGGCGCATTCCTGCAATTGGTCAATGCCTCCGGCCATTCTTCCAACAAGTGGCTGCAGAACAGTTATTCCCTCAAATCACCATCGGAACAGGGGCTCAATTTGGCGCTCGCGTTCACGGAGGATTATCTGAAGAGAATCGGCGCGGGAGCATGCCGCGTGCACGGCGGCGGCTTTGCCGGAACCATTCAAGTCTTTTTGCCCAATGATTGTTTGGAGGAATACCTCGAGCGCATGCGAGGTATATTCGGAGAACAGGCTGTCTCCGTGCTGAGAATTCGAGCGCAGGGAACGATGAATATCACCCATGCACTGCACTGACGATATCCCTTGAAACGAAGAATAAGAATTCGTGCAAACACATTGGTGATGGCACTTCTGGGCTTGAACGCCTCCTGCCACCAGCGCCAGGATTTCTTTCTTGCGGTGAAGGAAATCGACCGCGAGCGCGTTCTGCGGCAGGCGAATCTGTATTTGCATGAAGCCCCGATTACGGTGACGGCTTCAAGCTGTGAACGCAGCGCCGGCGGCAAGCACGACTATTTTTCAGAGGGCGATTATTGGTGGCCGGACGCGCAGAACCCCGGCGGGCCATTTATTAGAAAAGATGGTTTGTCCAATCCCAATGTATTCTCCGATCATCGTGAATTCATGCGGCGCCTGAGCTTGATCGTTCCGGCATTGACCGCGGCTTTCGTAATCACCGAGGACCGGCGCTATTCCGAGCAGGCCGTGGAGCATCTGCGCGCCTGGTTCGTGCAGGAAGAGACACGCATGAATCCCCACCTGCTCTATGCGCAGGCCATTCATGGCCGGGTGAGTGGAAGAGGCATCGGCATTATCGACACCATTCATCTCGTCGAAGTCGCACGTGCCATATCGGTGCTGGAATCGCTGAGCGGCGAATATGATGCCGGCATGAACCGCATAAAACGCTGGTTCGCTGATTATCTCAAGTGGATGACCACGCACGAGTACGGCATAGAAGAGAGAGACACCAAAAACAACCATGCGACGTGCTGGATCATGCAGGCCGCGGAGTTCGCTCGTCTCACCGAGAATGAAGAAATTCTTGCCTTCTGCCGTGAGCGTTACAAAACGGTTCTGGTACCAACTCAAATTGCTGCAGACGGGAGCTTCCCTCTCGAATTGGAAAGAACCAAACCGTATGGGTATAGCCTCTTCAATCTCGACGCGATGGCAACTGTATGCCAGATCCTGGCGAAACCGAACGACAATCTGTGGCGGTTCGAGCTGCCGGATGGACGCGGTATCAGCAAGGCGCTGGCCTTTATGTATCCTCATCTACTGGACAAGCAAGGATGGCCATACCCTCCGGATGTCATGTATCACGAGCAGTGGCCGGTGCGTCATCCCAGCCTGCTCTTTGGCGGGATTGCGCTTGCAGTGCTGAAATATGTTGAATTGTGGAAAACTCTCGATCCCGATCCCAAAGAAGATGAGATCATGCGGAATTTTCCGATTCGACAACCGTTGCTTTGGCTCGTGCCAGCGCGAGAATAGTGAAGAGATTGATCTTAACCATGAGCCCATCCCAATCGTTCGGGATGGGTTGATAGCAAGGAGGGTATTCGTAATACAATTCTGCAAAATTTTCCTTTTCAGCAAAGTTTCAGTCCGCAGATTTCGCAGATTCGCGCAGATTCTTTATCTGCGTGAATCTGTAATACAAACTCGCAAAACTTAGCTTTTTTAACAAAGTTTCTGGCGTAGACAGCTAGATGTGAGATCTTTGCAAGACCGCAAAGATTAATTCCACGCGGATTAGAAAACCACGCAGATAGTTAAAAATTTCCGTGTGGTTTTTTGATCCGTGTGTAGCCATTCTGGTTGCGGCTCAGCCGCGCTGTGATTCACTGCGACAAAGTATGGAGTGACCATGCGTCAAAAAGTGACCTCTGCAAAAGCAGCGCCGCCGAAGGGCGTCTATTCTCCTGGCATTGTGGCCGAAGGAGGTTTTGTCTTTATCTCAGGACAAGGACCGGTTGATCCTGCCACCGGCGAATTTAAGTTTGGCAGCTTTGCCGAGCAGGCCAGGCTGACGTTCGACAACGTCACGACACTCTTGGCAGCAGCGGGAACGTCGTGGCAACATGTCGTCAAGACCGGCGTTTTCCTGGCCGATCTTCGCCACTTTGGCGAAATGAATGAAATTTACAGGCAATACTTGACCGAACCTTACCCAGCGCGCACGACGGTGCAGGTGGTTTTGCCGCCGCAAATGTTGATCGAGGTCGATTGTATTGCGGTCGTTCCAAAATGACATAACCCAGACAAGCCGGAACCCCAAAATTCAAAGTACAAAATCCAAGAGTGCTTTTGAGTTTTGAGCTTTGGATTTCTTTGCTGGAAAAGCACAGATTTCACTTGTAATGGACCACAACCTATTTTCAGACAGGCTGAAAACCGAAGCTCGTTACGGAGCAGCTTTGGACAAAAAACTATCCAACGGATCAACAACGACCAACGGATTATTCTGAATCCGTTGGCCGCTTCTCATCCGGCGAAAAAACTTTCAGATTTTCTTATTCTAACCTTGAAAAGCTAATCGCATAAGAGATGGCGGCAGTTGACAAATCATGTTGATTATGCAAATCTCAACAACCGTGACCTCACGGCTACTGCAGCTCACGGAACTTCTTCCGCTGGCGTGCGCCGGTTTACTGCTCTGCTGCGCCGCTTCGCGCAGCGCGGCGCAAGGCTATGACGTTGTCATTTTGCATGGCAGGGTCATGGACCCGGAATCGCAATTGGATGCCGTGCGCAACATCGGCATTACGCATGGCGTGATCCAAACCCTTAGCACTGAAGATTTGCACGGCCATACGGCAATCAACGCCAGGGGATTAGTCGTCGCCCCCGGTTTTATCGACTTGCACGTCCACGACATGAATGAGGAGCACCACCGTGCGCAGGCGAGGGATGGCGTGACCACAGCGTTGGATCTCGAGATTGGGACGGCGGACCTCGATCGCTGGTATGCCGAGCGGGAGGGGAAAACGCTGATCAATTATGGCGCCAGCATCGGCCACGTGCCGGTACGGATGGCCGTGATGCGTGATCCCGGCACGTTTGTGCCGAGTGGCGAGGCTGCGCACCGCGCCGCCTCAACGCAGGAGATTGAAGAGTTCAAGCGGCGCCTAGAGCATGGGCTGGGGCGCGGCGCGGTGGCCGTCGGCTTCGGCATTAATTACACTGCCGCCGCTTCGCATCTCGAGATTCTCGACATGTTTCGCGTGGCGGCGCGTTGGGGCGCTTCCTGTCACGTGCACATGCGCTATGCCGGCATCAAAGAGCCGATGAATAGCGTCGCGGCTCTCGCAGAAGTCATTGCCGCGGCGGCGATCACCGGAGCGCCGCTGCACGTCGTTCACGTGACGAGCATGGGCCTGCGCGACACGCCTGATCTCCTCGCCATGATCAGTGCGTCGCGGTCACGCGGCATGGACGTGACCACCGAGTGTTATCCCTACACCGCCGGCATGACGAGCCTCGAGTCCGCGATCTTCGACGAGGGATGGCAAGAGAAGATGGGCATCGCATATCAGAATCTGCAATGGGTCGCCACGGGCGAACGGCTCACGGCCGAAAGCTTTGCGCGTTATCGTAAAACCGGCGGAATGGTGGCGGTTTACTCGATTCCCGAAAATATCGTATCCGCCGCCGTGGCCCATCCTTTGACCATAATCGCGAGCGACGGGATTTTGCAAAACGGCAAAGGCCACCCTCGGGCTTCCGGCACCTATAGCCGCGTCCTCGGACGGTTCGTGCGTGAGGACAAAGCACTGGTCTTGATGGAGGCCCTGCGCAAGATGACGCTCATGCCCGCGCACCGCCTCGAGCGGCGCGTGCCGGAAATGAAGAACAAGGGCCGTCTCCGCGTGGGAGCTGATGCCGATCTTGCCATCTTCGATCCCGAGCGCGTGATTGATCGCTCGACCTACGAAGAACCCGGCAAGTATTCTGAGGGCATGCCGTATGTTTTGGTGAATGGTGTGCCTGTGGTAAGAGACGGACAATTGCTAAGTGGGCTATATCCTGGTCGAGCCGTTCGTGCGCCGATCCAGGCAACGCAGTGAAGCTGTGATTAAACGGAAGAACACATGCACAACAGCACCTTCTTTACCCAAAAAATCTTGTATATGAGCCTCGCTTCCAGTTTGTCCCTTTCTGCGCCTGCCGCGGAAAAAACTTACCGGCTGACCTCACCCGACCAGAAAACCGAGTTGACGATTCGCGTATTGGACGATATCACTTTCTCCCTGAGGCACAATGGCCAGGAGATGCTGGCACCTTCTCGCCTCGCGATGATGTTGGATAACGATCGCGTGCTCGGCGCTTCACCGGCGGTGAAGGATGCAAAAAATCGCTCTGTCAAGGAAGAGATCAAGCCCGTGCTGCCGGAAAAAAGAAAAGTCATTTCGGATATCTACCATGAGCTGGATCTTACTTTCTCAGGCAATTACGGCTTGCGCTTCCGCGCTTATGACGATGGCGTGGCCTATCGCTTTTTCACAAATCTCCCAGGAAAAATTACTGTCCGGCATGAAGAACTCAGCTTGAATTTTGCCGCGAACGATACTATCTATTTTCCGGAAGAAGAAAGCTTCATGTCGCACTCAGAACGGCTTTATAAATATCTCGCGATCAAGGATATTGCCGACACCCAAATGTGCAGCCTGCCGGCGCTGGTGGTGAAGCCGGACGGCACAAAGCTCGCCATCTCCGAAGCGGATTTGCTGGACTATGCCGGACTTTATCTGCGCGGCAGTGGCGAGGGCAAACCCGTCTTAAGAAGCAAGTTTCCACCCTATCCTCTGGAGGAAAGTCTGGACCGGGATCGCGACTTGCGCGTGGTGAAAGCGGCGGATTACATCGCACAGACTGCCGGCCGACGCGATTTCCCCTGGCGCGTCATTGCGATTGCTGAAGATGATGGCGATCTCATTACGAATGACCTGATCTACCGCCTCGGCAGCCCGCTCGCGCTGAAAGAAACCGGTTGGATCAAGCCGGGCAAAGTGGCGTGGGACTGGTGGAATGCCAACAACATCTATGGCGTTGATTTTCGCGCCGGGCTCAATACCGCCACTTACAAATACTACATCGATTTTGCCTCGCGTTACGGCCTCGATCACATTATTCTCGATGAAGGCTGGACCTTGCCCGCCGACTTGTTCCAGATCAATCCTGATATCAATATGGAGGAGTTGTTCAGCTATGCGAAAGAAAAAAATGTCGGCATCATTCTGTGGATGTTGTGGAACGCGCTGGAGAAGGATCTCGACCGCGCGCTCGCACAGTTCCAGAAATGGGGGGCGAAGGGAATTAAAGTCGATTTCATGCAGCGCGACGATCAGAAGATGGTGAATTTTTATGAACGAGCTGCCAAAGCCGCGGCTGAGCACCAGCTGCTGGTGGATTTTCACGGCTCGTACAAACCCACTGGCTTGCAGCGCGCCTATCCCAACGCTCTGACGCGCGAAGGCGTGCGCGGCCTCGAATGGAATAAATGGTCAAAGGACATCACACCTGAACACGATGTGACCCTGCCTTTCATCCGTATGTTCGCCGGGCCGATGGATTTCACGCCGGGCGCCATGATCAATGCCACGGCCAATGATTTTCGCGACGTTTTCAACCGGCCGATGAGCCAGGGCACGCGCTGCCACCAATTGGCGATGTATGTGGTTTTTGAAAGCCCGTTGCAGATGCTGGCGGATAGTCCCTCGCATTATCTCGAGGAACCGGAGTGCATGGAATTTCTCTCCGCCGTGCCCACGGTTTGGGATGAAACCCGGGCGCTCAGCGCGAAGGTGGGTGAATATGTCATCGTGGCGCGCCAGCATGGCGATACTTGGTATATCGGCGCGATGACGAACTGGACACCGAGAGATTTTGAATTCGACCTGAGTTTTCTCGCCACAGGCAATTACCAATTGACCAACTGGGCCGACGGCGTGAATGCGGATCGGAATGCCAGCGATTACACAAAGCAAACGCGCTCGGTCACGAGCAAGGACACGATCAAAATTCATCTGGCGCCCGGCGGAGGCTGGGCGGCGAGGCTTGAGCTGGAGAAGTTAAAGTAAGAATCTCCCGGGAAATTTCGCATTGACCAATGCGTGGACCGGAAAATAAGAAATGAAGTAAGGAAACGCGACAAGCGCAAGAGTGGGCACGATGACGATTCAAAACACCATACGCGTCACTTTATCTGTTCGAGCAGCTCGCGCGCTTTGCGTTCAAACGTTGGCACATTGAGAAAAAGCTCCTGGAGATTTTCTTCATAGCTAAGTTGATGCATCCAAAAATTCGGGACAGTTGGCTGATCAGCCCAATGCACTTTGTGATCGTACAAGAAATACGTATCCCAAGACAGAGGGCCTGCAAGTCCAAGCACGTTCAGCCAGATTTTTCCCAGCAATTGATCGCCGTCCCAGAAATGGCTGACGCGATAGTCCGAAAATTCGTTCATCCGTTTGACCGCCCAATTGCGGTTATCGGTAGGCAACACCGGCAACCAAATGAGGTAAGCTTTCAGTCGTTCATCAGAAATGTTTCTCAAAACCATTTGCATGTCGGAGAACCCCCGACGGCAAGCCGGTCAGGTCGGGGAAAGCTGCGTGATCAGGCGGACGTATCCGCTGTCGCTTTCAAAAGTACTTTTTAAAAGCGCAAACTCACGCAGATCTGTAAGCTGCTGCTTCGCGCTGCGTGCGGTTGAAAAATCAATAAGGTTGGGATTGTACCAATAAAGAAATCCAGCGGCGAGAACCAGAAACACCAGCAGCGGCGCCATCACCAGGAATCGCCCCAAGTTCTTGGAAATCATTCTGAGCTCCTTGCCGTTGAGTTTAATCACAACAATCGCCGAATTGCTTTGGCGGACATTTAGCCGTGCCATATGAGCAAAAAACGCAACAATCGCCTGTTTTCGGCTTGAGCACGGCTTTGCAGTTGCGGCATTGATAAAAGTATAGACACGCCTCGGTTGGCATGTCAACTTCTTCGGCAAAGCCACACTCTGGACATTTCAAAGTAGATTGGGTGATGGCTGCCATTAGCAACGGCCTTGTTCATTCAAATACTTTAAAATTGGACAGCCGCGACGCGGTTCGTTGCATCGGCTGGTTCGTATCGATATTCATAATATAATGCCAGTACCATAGTCCGGAGTCAAGAGGTTTTTCACCAATTGGCAAATGATTGAGTGGGAACATCATCGGCTATCTCAATCTTTTTGCCATTAAATGATTTTGCTTTTTTAGGGGAAGATGAACATGGCAAGCGTTCAAGACCTGAAGCTGATTGGCCCGCATAAGCGCCTGCGCGGCGCGTTGCCGAAAATCGGCATCCGGCCGGTGATCGATGGCCGGCGCAAAGGCGTGCGCGAGTCGCTTGAAAACCAAACCCTGCAAATGGCAAGGAATGCCGCGAGGCTTTTGAGCGAACATTTGCGCCATGCCAATGGCCTGCCCGTCGAATGCGTGATCCCGCCGGCCTGCATTGGCGGCGTTGCTGAAGCAACCGAGGTCGCCGATTTGTTCCGCCGTGACGCCGTTGGCGTTTCCTTGACCGTGACGCCGTGTTGGTGTTACGGCACCGAGGTCATGGATGCCGATCCGCTCATTCCAAAAGCGATTTGGGGATTCAACGGAACGGAGCGGCCAGGCGCGGTTTATTTGGCCGCAGCGTTGG
The DNA here is from genome assembly GCA_044869275.1 of bacterium. Classification (GTDB taxonomy): domain Bacteria; phylum Zhuqueibacterota; class Zhuqueibacteria; order Zhuqueibacterales; family Zhuqueibacteraceae; genus JBIOXB01. Next base: position 5,535 of record JBIOXB010000235.1, on the reverse strand, counting down.
CGGGATATGCGCAAAAGGGTTTGCCGGCGTTCGGGATTTATGGACATGAGGTCCAGGATGCCGGTGACGAGACCATACCTGCTGACGTGCAAGCGAAACTCCTCGCGTTTGCTAAAGCGGGCCTGGCGGTGGCGGAGATGCGCGGCAAATCCTATCTTTCCATCGGCGCGGTGTCCATGGGCATCGCCGGCTCGATTGTCGATCACGATTTCTTTCAAGACTATCTCGGCATGCGCACCGAAGTGGTCGACATGACCGAGATCGTGCGCCGCGTCGAAGAAGGCATTTATGATCCAGAAGAATTCGCGCGCGCGGGGAAATGGGTCAAAGAAAACTGCCGCGAGGGCGAAGATGTGAACGCCTCCGTGCAGCAGCTTTCGCGCCAGCGCAAAGACTGGGAGTGGGAGTTTGTCGTCAAGATGGCCATGATCGTGCGTGATCTGATGGTGGGGAATCCGCGGCTGGAGGCGCTGGGCTTCGGCGAAGAGGCGCTCGGCCACAATGCGATTGCCTCCGGCTTTCAAGGGCAGCGGCAGTGGACTGACCATTTTCCCAACGGCGATTTTATGGAAGCGATCTTGAACTCGTCGTTTGATTGGAACGGCATCCGGCAGCCCTATCTCGTCGCCACGGAGAATGATTGCCTGAACGGTGCGACCATGCTCTTCGGCCATTTGCTTACCGACACGGCGCAGATTTTCGCCGACGTCCGCACTTATTGGAGTCCGGATGCCGTTAAGCGTGTCACCGGCGAGAAGCTGACCGGCAAGGCCGAGGGCGGAATTCTGCATTTGAGCAATTCTGGGCCCGCCGCGCTCGACGGCACGGGCCGGCAAATGCGGGAGGGCCGGCCGGCCATGAAACCCTTTTGGGAAATCACGCCGGAGGAAGCGGACAAATGCCTCGAGGCAACGCATTGGTGTGCCGCCATTCTCGAATATTTTCGTGGCGGCGGTTATTCGTCACAATATCTCACGCGCGGCGAGATCCCGGTGACCATGTTTCGTGTAAATATGATCAAAGGGCTTGGCCCCGCGCTGCAACTCGCCGAGGGCTACGCGGTGAACATTGCGCCGGAGGTTCACGAGCGGCTCGCGCGACGCACGAATCATACTTGGCCGACGACCTGGTTTGCGCCGATGCTCACGGACAGTGGACCGTTCCGCGACGTGTACTCGGTGATGAACAGTTGGGGCGCGAATCATTGTACCGTGAGTTACGGCCACATTGGCGGCAGTTTGATGACACTCGCCTCGATGTTGCGCATTCCGGTTTATATGCATAATGTGCGCGAAGAGCGCATTTTTCGCCCGAGCGCGTGGACGGCTTTCGGTGCGATCGATTTGCAGGGCGCGGATTATCGCGCCTGCGCAAATTTCGGGCCGTTGTATGGCCGTCGTTAATCTCTTGCACTTCAAGATAAAAGCAATTGAACCACGGATTTCACGGATTAACACGGAGAAATCTATATGGAATCAAAGTTGCTTTATGAAGAACTGACCTATTCAATTCTAGGTGCAGCGATGGAAGTCCATCGTATTTTAGGCCCGGGATTCCTTGAATATGTATATGAAGAATCTTTTTGTTATGAGCTTGATTTGCGAAAGATTCAGTTTGCGCGACAAAAAGAGCTAGATATTTATTACAAGGATTATCTCATTCCCAAGAAATATCGAGTGGACCTGCTTGTCGAAGACAAAGTCATTGTGGATAACAAAGCTACCAAAGCCTTGACCGAAATCGACGAAGCCCAACTTCTGAATTATCTCAAGGCCACTAAGATTAGAGTTGGGCTGCTGATTAATTTTGGTACCCTCGCATTGGAACACAGACGACGAATACTCTAACGAATCCGTGCCATTCCGTGGAATCCGTGGTTATTTTTAAGGTTTTGAATTGCCAAGTTCCTATGAAAGAAAACTATCAACAAAAACTCACCGCACTTCTTGAGTTGTCCCATGAGCTGGGGCGCGAGGATCGGCAGATGGCGATTCTCGGCGAAGGCAACACTTCGACCCGGTTAGGCGCCGGCACTTTTCTGATCAAGGCCAGCGGCTGCTCGCTCGGCAGCCTGCGCGAGCAGGACGTGGTCGAGTGCAATGCCGGCATGCTGCTGCCGTTGCTCGATCAAAATAGCCTAACCGATCAAGAGATCGAAACGGCGCTGCTGGCGAGCCGCGTGGATCCGCAGAGCAAGAAGCCTTCGGTCGAGGCGCTATTCCATGCCTATTGTCTGAGTCTGGCGGAGGTCGAATTTGTCGGGCACACCCATGCGGTGGCGGTGAATCAGATTTTATGCTCGCCGCGCGCAGCGGAATTCGCCACGCAACGGATTTTTCCCGATGAGATCGTCTGTTGCGGCAGCGCTGCGGTGTTTGTTCCTTACACCGATCCGGGCTTGCCTCTGGCGCAGGCCATTCGCGACCGCACCCACGCGTTTATCGAAAATCACCGGGAAATTCCGCGCTTGATTTTGTTGGAGAATCATGGCATCATTACGCTGGGCCGCACACCCGCGGCGGTATTGGCGGCCATGCTCATGGCCGAGAAGACGGCGGTGATATGGTCCGGCGCGGCAATGCTCGGCGGCCCGAAGTTTCTTTCGCGGGAAAATGTCCAGCGCATCGCCGGGCGAGCGGATGAGCATTATCGCCAACGGGCATTAAATCTGTAAACGGATTGTGCAAGCACAAAATAGAAGAGGAAGAAATGAGTTACCTGCCCTCCACTTCACGTTATGATAGTATGCGCTACCACCGCTGCGGCCGCAGTGGTTTAAAACTGCCGGCGATTTCACTCGGGCTGTGGCACAACTTCGGCGGCGTCGATGTTTTGGAAAATGCACGCGCCATGATTCATCACGCTTTTGATCTCGGCATCACGCATTTTGATTTGGCCAACAACTACGGCCCGCCCTATGGCTCCGCCGAGGAAACGTTCGGCCAAATTTTTCGCCAAGACCTTTCCGGGTATCGCGACGAATTGGTCATTTCCACCAAGGCAGGCTGGGATATGTGGCCCGGCCCTTATGGCAACTGGGGCTCGCGCAAATACCTCATCGCCAGTCTCGATCAAAGCCTCAAGCGCATGGGGCTTGATTACGTTGACCTCTTTTATCATCATCGCCCCGATCCGGAAACCCCGCTGGCAGAGACCATGGGCGCGCTGGATCACATTGTGCGCAGCGGCAAGGCTCTGTATGCCGGCATTTCCGCCTATAGTGCCGAACAGACCCGGCAAGCGGCGCAATTGCTGCAGGAGCTCGGCACGCCGTGTTTGATTCACCAACCGGTTTACAACATGTTCAATCGCTGGATTGAAGACGGGCTGCTCGAGGTGCTGCAAGAACAGGGCGCCGGCTGCATCGTTTTTTCTCCGCTCGCGCAGGGGCTGCTGACGGACAAGTATTTGAATGGCATTCCCGCCGATTCGCGCGCGGCGAAACCGGAAGCTTACCTTCGCCGGGAACACGTCACCGACGATAAACTGGAGAAGGTGAGAAAGCTGCAAAAAATAGCGCAGCTGCGCGGCCAGTCCATGGCACAGATGGCCATTGCCTGGGTTTTGCGGCACGCGGGCGTGACCTCCGCTTTGATGGGCGCCAGCCGCGTGAGTCAGATCGATGAGATCGTCGCCACGTTGAACAAAACGGGCTTCAGCGAGGACGAGTTGAAAGCCATCGACGGCATTTTGTCCGCGTGATCGCCATCATGAGAGGGATAGGTTGAGCGCGCATCATTACATTGCTTGCGACCTCGGCGCAGAAAGCGGCCGTGTCATGCTCGGCACGCTTGCCCACGAACGCCTCCAGATCGAGGAAATCCATCGCTTCCCCAACCGCGCCATCGCCGTTGGCGGTTCGCTGCGCTGGGACATGTTGCGGCTCTTCGAGGAATTGAAAGAGGGCTTGCGCCAAGTGGCGGTGCGAAACATTTCCGTAGCGAGCGTGAGCTGCGATTCATGGGGCGTGGATTATGTCTTACTGCACGGCAACGAACCAATGCTGGCAGCACCGTTTCATTACCGTGATAGCCGGACGGACGGCGGCTTGGAACGCGCGTTTGCCACCGTGCCTGCCGAAGAAATTTTTGCCGAGACCGGCATTCAATTTATCTTCATCAATACGCTGTATCAGCTTCATGCCGATGTGCTGCAACGGCCGGCATTGCTGGCTTTCGCCGAGCGGTTTCTCAATATCGGCGATTATTTCAACTTTCTGTTTTCCGGCGTGCCCAAAGCCGAGGAATCGCTCGCGAGCACCACACAGCTTTACAATCCGCGGCAACGCGCGTGGTCAAAAAAGCTGATTGAGAAATTCGGTTTTCCCGAGCGCATCTTTCCTGTCATCGTGCCGTCGGGCACCGTGCTCGGGCCGTTGCTTCCTGGCCTCGCTGCTGAGACGGGATTGCAGGGCGTGCAAGTCGTAGCCGGCTGCTCGCACGATACGGGCGCGGCGGTGGCTGCGGTGCCGGCCGAAGGCGAGGGTTGGGCCTATCTCAGCTCGGGAACCTGGTCATTGCTCGGCATCGAAAGCGCGGCTCCGATGATCACGGCGAAGAGCCGGGAGCATAACTTTACCAATGAAGCCGGCTACGGCCGCAGCACGCGATTCTTGAAAAACATCATTGGTTTGTGGATCGTGCAAGAATGCCGTCGCGCCTGGGCCAGAGCAGGCCAGGACTATGACTACGATCAGTTGACCCGAATGGCCGAGGTGGCTGCGCCGCTGCGGGCATTCATAGATCCCAACGCGGCGCGCTTTGCCAAGCCCGACAACATGCCGCAAAAGATTGCGGATTATTGCCGCGAGACGAATCAGCCGGTGCCAAGCGCGCCGGGTGAGATCATACGCTGTGTGCTGGAAAGCCTCGCGCTGCTGTACCGCCAAACGCTGGACCAGCTGGAAGAAGTGACGGGGATGAAGCTCACCATGTTGCACATTGTCGGCGGCGGCTGCAAGAACCAGTTGTTGAGCCAGTTCAGCGCGAATGCGACCAGGCGCACGGTTGTGGCGGGACCGGTCGAGTGTACCGCGATTGGCAACGTGATTATTCAGGCCCTGGCGCTGGGACATTTGCCGGCATTGGCGTCCGCGCGGCAAGTGGTGAGAAAGTCGTTCCCGACGGTGCGCTATGAGCCGCAGGAGGAGGCGCTGTGGGAGGAGGCGTATAAAAGGTTTCGGGAGGTGCAAATGAAGGGATGAACAGTGCCAGTGCGCGACGAAAACAATCACTCCAACCGATAGAAACAACCCAGCGGATGAATGATATGAGAATAAGGGGGGAGATATGGAACTTATCTACAAAGACTTGACACACGAGTTGATTGGATGTTTTTTTGATGTGCATAATTCGCTTGGCGTGGGATATGATGAAAAAGCATATCACAAGGCATTAGAACGCCGTTTTCTTAACTTGACTATGTCACATTAGTTTAAGACGAATTCGCGTTTTTCAAATGCGCTTGCCTGGCGTCGAAACGTTGTTGATGCTTTCGTCGGATGATTTCGATCAAATCCTTTTCGGTGATTTCACG
>JBIOXB010000234.1:0-7709 GCA_044869275.1 bacterium | reverse complement strand
CGTGAAATCACCGAAAAGGATTTGATCGAAATCATCCGACGAAAGCATCAACAACGTTTCGACGCCAGGCAAGCGCATTTGAAAAACGCGAATTCGTCTTAAACTAATGTGACATAGTCAAGTTAAGTTTAAACTGAAAATGACTCCATTCATTCATTCACAAAAAATACTGCCCGGTCGCTGAAAGTTGCAAGTTCATACAAAAATTGCTTGACCAAGCGACCGGTCAGTATGCGCTAAGGCCAACGCTCCTCTTGCAGACGCCATTCTATCTCGCCAATATCATCTTTTTGACCTCACTGAATCGGCCGGCCTCCAATCTGCAAAAATAAACTCCACTCGCACAGCCGGTTGCCTGCCACGTTATCGTATTCCTTCCCTGATTTGCCATGCCATGCTTCAAGATGGCAACCAGTTCTCCAGAGAGGTCATAAACGGACAGCTTCACAGGCATGTCGCGCTCGAGGTTAAAAGAGATGGTCGTGGCCGGGTTGAACGGGTTGGGATAATTGTTGAATAAAACAAAACCTCGGGCCGGCTCGCTCTTTTCGGAATCAACGCTCGTGCCCGAAGCCATGGCGCGTCCAGCGGCTTCGAGCAGCGGTTGCGCGTTGTTGATAACGTCCTGCCCCAGCGCCCAAATCATCACGCCACCCAAGCCATTTTGTTTGGCATATGTACATTTGCCGGCGATGGACGAGGAATCATCGAAGGTAACGAATTTCGTCCTGTTGGTGTTGAGCAGATAGGGAACTTTTGCAACGTCATCCCAAAAGTAATCCCAACCCGATTGCAGGCGCGGCGCAACCGCGGCATACTCCAAATCCGTCCAGCCGGAGCTGGGGCCATACAGGCGCGTGGCATTGCATTCTTTGCCATAGAAAGGCAGGCCGAGATGGATCTTTTCCTGGGGGATTTCTCTTTGGTTGCGCAAATAAAGAATGCCTTGATGTCCCGAGCCGTCAAAGTCCGTGGCCGGCGCATAAAGCGGGGCATTGTGCCCGGAATGAGTGGTCCAAGCGCCGTGGCAATCATACGCCATCATGTTGAACCAATCGACATCTTGCGACAACGTTTTGTAATCATGCCACTGGCCGGAATAGTTGGAAAGCACCGCGACCATCGTTAGCAGCCATTCCGGATGCGTTTGGCTGAAGGCTTGGCGCGTTTCTCTAATCAATGTGGTAAGATTCGCGCGCTGCACGGCGTTTTGTGGAAATTCCCAATCGAAGTCCGCGCCATCATAGCCACGCGCCTGACAATAATCGATGAGGTTCTGGATAAATTTTCTGCGAATGGTCGAATCGGCGGCCATGGGAGCAAAGCCGTCGGATTGTCCCCAACCGCCGAGAGAGATCAAAACTTTCTTTCCGGCTTGGTGCGTGGCGGTGATCAATTCGGGGTGATTGATTTCACTATAGGCGGCAATGCTGCCATCGGCGCGCGGCCAGGCAAAGGCATGATTGATATGCGTGATATGTTCGAATTTGACGCGGTCAGCAGGGAGCTTGCCCTTCATCCACCCGGGATAATAAGCGACGACGCGATTTTGGCAAATGCCGTCAGAAGGAGAAGCAACAATCGCGAGCAGTGCGATCAAAATAATGAGGCAGGCCTTTGGCATCGCTTCGAGGAGACAACAATTAAGCTTATTCATTTTATTTCTCCTTGGTATTTCTCCAACGGATTGATTAAGACGGACAAAAAACGTCCGTTGGTCTTAACAGGATGCTGAAAAAGTCTCAAATTGGTCGGATTTGTCATTCCCGCGAAAGCGGGAATCCATGATTTCATTGGGTTTTCTGGATACCCGCTTTCGCGGGTATGACATCAAAAAGAGTTCTTCAGCATCCTGTTAATCTATTCGAATTCCATCATACAAGAAAGGCTGTAACGCCATACTTATCTGATCAACAAGAGCCGCTTCGTCTGCGAATGGCTTCCGGCTTGCAGTCGATAAAAATAAACACCGCTGGCCAAACTCTCCGTGTTGAATTTGACCGTGTGGAATCCAGGAGCTTTTTGTTCGTCCACTAACGTGGCGACTTTCTGTCCGAGCATGTTGTAAATTTGCAGTGTCACCAACCCTGACTTTGGCAGCGCGTAACGTATCACTGTGATGGCGTTGAAGGGATTGGGATAGTTTTGCTCCAAACGATATTCCGTGGGAAAAAGATTCTCATTGGTCCCGTCGCTAACACTTGTGATCAAAGAAGCAGGCGGAGTTCCCAGCCAAATATCCGCCAGATAAATGACCAACCCCGGCACGCCATGCGCCGTCATGATACTGAATTGAGAAACGCTATTGGCTGCAAAGCCCGGCAACGCGACCCAATTCTCGAGCGGGAGCGCAAGTTGATGCCAATTGCCATCGAATAGAGCCGCTGCTTTGTTCAGATAATAGTCGAGATTGCCATTGCTGGAGCTGAGGCGAAAAATGATCGTGTCGTTGATCGCCGGCACTTTGATGCTGAGCTTCAAGGTATCAATCGTGACCATGTCCGTCATATCAGCGGGAGACTCAAATTGCCAACGCACCCTGCTGGCCTGACCGCTCGCGCGGTGCACCCATTTGAGAGCATTAGTTCCGGGCCGGACACCGGCGCCGGTTTCCACGCCGGAGCTCGCATCAGCGCCTGGGAACCCGGTTAATCTGAATTTATTGTTGAAGCTATAGCCATCGAAGAATACGATGGGCGAATGCAAACGCGGCAGTGCTTCGGGGTAACCCATCCAAAGATCCGCAAGCTGAACCTCCAGCCCTTGCGTGCTGCGCTTGGTCCAAATCGCCAATTCCACGACTTTCGTGCTGTCGAAACCCGGCTCGGCATTCCAAATTTTCACATAGAGCGAAAGCTTATGCCAGAGCCCGTCGAAGAGACTTGGTGCCGGGGACAAATAGCTTCCCAGTCGCTTTCTGTTTTCAGAAATAAAATTGATAAAAATCGTGTCGCTATTGGCGGGAATATTCGCGGCAAGATTCAAAACCATATTGGGCATAGCCAAGCGCAAATTCTGCGGCTGCTGGAATGCCCAATAGACGCCACTCTCTTCACCTGTGTTTTTTTGTACCCACTTCACCGCATCAGACCCGAGCCTGGCGCCTGCGCCGGCTTCAATGCCAGAACCCGGCGCTTCGCCCCAAAATCCCAGGGTGGCGATCGCGGTTCCCAAATTCGTGCCATCAAAAAATGCCATGGGAGGCCTGCGAAAATTCGTATTCTTGACAGCGAGGCGTTCGTAATGCGGTGCCAGTCGCTGGTTAAAATCGTTCCAATCGCGCTGCTCTCTTTGCGACCAAACCACTTCGCTCATCGCGCAGAGCCGGGGCAACAGCATATACTCCACCTGGGTCGCATTCCGCATGTATTCCGTCCAAACATTGGCTTGTGCGCCGAGCACATGTTGCGATTCCAGCGAGGTCAGCTCCGCCGGCACAGGCTCGAAAGAATAGACTTTTTCAATGGGCAAATAACCGCCGATGGCCGGCGGCTCGCCGAGCTTGCCTTGGTAGTAGTCGAAATAACAATGGGTAGTTGGTGACATCACCACGTCATGCCCGGAACGCGCGGCGGCAATGACTCCTTCTGTTCCGCGCCAGGACATGACCGTGGCATCGGGCGGAAGCCCTCCTTCCAGAATCTCGTCCCAACCAATCAGGCGCCGGCCTTGGGCGCTGAGAAATCTTTCGATTCTCTTGATGAAATAACTTTGCAACTCGTTTTCATTTGTGAGGTTTTCGGCCAGGATACGATTTTGACACAGATCGTGATTGCGCCAGCGCGCCTTGGGAACTTCATCGCCACCAATGTGGATATACTGGCTCGGGAAAAGTTCGATCACCTCGCTCAACACATTTTCAAGAAATTCAAACGTCGTTTCCTTGCCGGCACAATAAATATCTTCGTAAACACCCCATCGCGTTCCGACCTCGAAGGGTCCGCCGGTGCAAGACAACCAGGGATATGAAGCCAGCGCTGCCAAAGCATGTCCCGGCATTTCGATTTCCGGGACGATCGTGATCCCATGCTGTCTGGCATAGGCAACAATCTCGCGCACTTCCTCTTGTGTATAAAAGCCGCCGTACGGCGTGCCATCATTCAGAGTTTGTTTGCGCCAACTGCCGATGGCGGTCAGCAACGGGTATTTTTTGATCTCGATGCGCCAGCCTTGATCCTCGGTGAGGTGCCAGTGCAAGGTGTTCATCTTGTACATGGCCAGGAGGTCTATATACTTTTTGATGAAGGCGGCGGGAAAGAGATGGCGGCCGACGTCCAAATGCGCACCGCGCCAGCGAAAACGCGGTCGGTCTTCAATCAGACAACAGGGCACCGTCCACCAGATTCCGCCTTCGCGCCTGTCGTTTTCGATCTCCGCGGGCAGCAATTGGTAGAGTGATTGGATGGCATAAAAGAATCCGGCAGCGCTATCAGCGGCAATTTGTATCGTGGCGGGATCAACGGATAGGCGATAACCTTCTCTTCCGAGCGTATCGCCGCCGTTGGCGGAACAGAACAAGATGACATCTGGCGCCGAGGTGGTGTCGGCAGTTTCGACCAGCGGCAAGGACAAACCCGTAGCGCTGCGCAGCTTTTCAGCCATTTGTTGCGCATACCTCCCTGCTTCTGGTAATGCGCTGGCGTTCAAAATTTTAGTGTTTTCTCGGAACGTGAACTGGCCAGCGTATCTTTCCAGCCTTAGGGGTTTGGGGATGATCGAGATCTGCTCTTGGCTGAGGGCATTTTCGAATAGAATTCCAAAGAGCAACGCATGCCCGGCGAGAAGGAGAGATAGAATTTTCTGGGCAGAATAAAACATTTTTTTAGTTTATTCCAAGCCGGTCTCATTACCCGCCGAACACTTTTCCTCTTACTCATGCTCTTACTCGCTATAAAAACAGTTTAAACGAGTATGAGTATGAGCAAGAGTAAAAAACGAGCTCCCTGAACCCTCACTGCTGGCGCAAAGGCGGCATGGGAATCGGAATATTGTAAAACGCCGCGCCAGCTCCCACCCCGCTATCACAATCGTCCGGCGGCGTCGTACAGATACGCCGGTTCGACGGGCACTCTGCCGCCCAAAACATATGGCCGAGCATGCCGGAGGTTGTGCCGGCGCCATTGGGCGCCACCGTCTGCACATAGTTCCCGGTTGACTTTTGGAGTGAGTTGTTGAAGTTGACACATTCCGGCGCTGGATTGCGGCCAGTGACAATATACAACCCTCCGGTGAATTTGCACGGAGCCAGCGGCAGGATCGGGGGACTGTATTGCGGCTTGCCATCGAGATGTTCCTGCCAATTGGCTTGCGCATCAGCCGCACTGTTCGGCTGCCGACTGGGCACCATGGCATTGGCATAGTCCAGCACGGGATTGGTGGTGCTCAACCAATCTGCCGTGGCTTTGCGGCAGAGTGCGATCAGCCAACGATCGCCGGCGGCCAAATCGATGGTCAAGCGCGCCGCATGGTTGTTTCCCGTCGCGTCGTAAGGCAATTGTGAACGATAAGCATTGATGAATGCCTGCAGCCCAGTGACATTGGGGTCGGCGTTCTGCTCGTAATCGATCTCGATGCCGACGCCCAAGTTCTGCGCCACTTGCGCGGCGTTCAATCCGAGCTGAGTAGGATTGCTCGCCAGAGCCGTGTTCCAATCGTCGGTATAGGTAATCCCGCCGATGGAAAGCATCACGCGGATGTTTCTGCTTTTGAAATAGTTCACGATATCCTGCGTCATGCCGCGAGGGATACCGTTCAAAGTCTGCGCATCGGTGGTTTGATTGAGCAGCTTCAGGGGGTTGACGAAACTGAGGTTCACCAGATTCACGGAGGGAATACCGTCGCCACGATCGATCAACCAGTGATTCTTGCTGTCGAACTCGGTCACAGTTCGCACCGTGCCCCACGTGCAATAATCGTTGCCCGCATGCCAGACGCCGTAAATGGAAATCGGCGTGACCGCTTCGATGTTGGTCGGGCCAGTTTTTTGAAGCGAAGCCTGGTTCTTTGAATCCGGCGCAGTCGGCTCTTCTTTCACACGGCATCCAGTCGTGAGCATGAATCCCAGGAAAAGAGCCGCGCCTAGATACGTTCGCACTTTTGGCATAGTATTCTCTCCTTACTCTGGTTGAATGTTGAGTGAACAAAGACCTCGGATTCTCAGCCGGCCTAAAAGCCAGTTCTTTGCCGGCAGCCTCATTTGTCCACGGCTCGCGCAAAACGACGTGAAATTCTCTTCCGTGCTCCAGCGCTTGGTCGATTTATCACGCGAGGCCATGTGGCCTTATTTCAGCAATATCATTTTGCCATGCTGCACCACTCCCTCAACTTGCAGTTGATAGAAATATGTCCCCGACGACTGGCCCGAGGCATGCCATGGCACTGCGTAACTCCCGGGCTGCTGTCTGGCCTCAACCAAGGTTTCCACGAGCTGGCCATGTGTATTATAGATGTTCAATTGCACATGGCCGGCTTGCGATAATTGATAGGTGATTGTGGTCGTGGGATTAAAGGGATTCGGGTAGTTTTGGCTGAGGTGAATATCCGATGGCAACGCCGCCAGAGTTGTGGTCACAGACACCGGAAATGCGGTATCGTCCTGCAGAAAATGGTACAGATACAAATGCCCCATGCCCACATACCACAGGTTTTTCCTGTTGCTGATGTATTTCACGTGCTCCCGGGTGTAGGGCCTCGACCACTGCCCGTCGTATAAAACGTGAGGATGGCACATCACGTGGTAGACCCCGCGCGCGGCGATGGCCGTATCAAACGCACGGTTGAGATCGGCGAGATTATCACTGCCACCCCACAGCGGCCCCATCTCGCGCGTGACACCGATAGGCGCGTATTTTTTTCCCGCAAGATCCCAATCCGAAAAGCCCTGCTCGCCGAAATAAACCACGCGGCTCACCAAGTATTGACTCTCGCTCACCAGCGCGTCAATCTCATCGTTATATTCACCGTAGGGCGCCACCCAGACATACACGTATTCCTGCTCCCCCCTTCGGAACAATTCCGGCAATGCGAGATGGTCGATGATATCGGTCTTCGATCCCGTGATCTCGTAAGCAGGATCGGGATACGGCACGTGCAAATGATTGCGGCCGTGCGCGATAGCTTCCACGTTGCCGGAATCCAATTGCGTCTGGATGTGCTGCCAGGTGAGAGCGTCACACCATTCGGTCACGATCGCGGTTGAAACCCAGAGGTTATGTTTTCGAAAAATATTGAGCGCGTAGAGGAACTGTTGATCGAAAGAGGGGTGCCAATCATCCGCCGTGACGGTGACGGCGGCCTCGCGGTTGTCATAATACCGGCTCAGGCCTTGATAGTCGAGGGGGACATTTTGTCCCGCGGCGTTTGCAATCTTGAGATAGATGGAGTCGGTGGCGGCACCAAAAGCAACGGAGAGATAGGCGAGATGGTTGACGTAATCGAAGCGTACCGCTTCCACGCCGTTGAAGAATTCTTCCGAGTTTTTTTCCGCTATCGGCGACCATAATTCGGCCGCGACGTGTTTTCGCCAAGCTCTCAAATCAGAACTGCCGGCAGGAATGGCGATCTGATAAGTCATGGGATAGATGAGGCCGTAATCACGATGGATCTGGGGATTGACCGCCACGCTCAGCTCCTCGTTGGAGCCGTGCAGTACGGATATTTTCGAAGTGGGTTGTGCATACATCGTCGCGCACACTAGCAATTGCATCAGC